>NZ_JBIBJD010000011.1:0-366799 GCF_042958445.1 Streptomyces sp. NPDC007991 | reverse complement strand
TATCAACATATCTGGCGTTGACTTTTGGCACGCTGTTGAGTTCTCAAGGAACGGTCGCTTCCTTTGTACTCACCCTCTCGGGCTTTCCTCCGGGCACTTCCCTTCGGTCTTGCGTTTCCGACTCTATCAGATCCTTTTCTCGATCTGACCCCCAGTCAGCGGGGTTCGTCTTCCCGGCCGCTGGGCCGTTCCGACGTGTCCAACCTTAGCGCGTTCTCTCGGCGATTCCAAAATCGAAGCCAGTCCGGAGTCGATCAGGTCGTCGAGTCCCCATTCGAATTGAATTCGGGCACGCCGAAATCAATCCCGTTGGGATCGATCTTGCTAGTGGTTGGGTGCCGCTCATGCGGCGGAAGTGCTGTCGCAGAACCGTTACGGCTCCGCGGCAACCCGAAGAACTTTACGGATCAGGGAGGGGGCTGTCAAGCGGCCCCTGTCAAGAGCTTTGTGCGGGCGTCAGTCCAGGTCGGAGAGACGGCCGCCGGCGTCCGGCTGGGCGTCTTCCACCCGGCGCAGGAGCCGGGTGAGGACCTCGCCGAGCGCGGTGCGCTCCTGCGGGGACAGGTCCTGGAGCAGGTCCTCCTCGAAGACCGTCGCCAGGCGCATCGCCTCCAGCCACTTCTCACGACCTCCGCTGGTGAGTTCCACGATGACGCGGACCCGGTTGGTCTCGTCCCGCTCCCGGGTGACCAGTCCTTCGCCGACCATGCGGTCGATCCGGTGGGTCATGGCGGCCGGAGTCAGGCCGAGGCGCTTGGCGAGGTCGCTCGGGCCCAAGCGGTAGGGGGCGCCCGAGAGGACGAGGGCCTTGAGGACCTCCCACTCGGCGTTGCTGATGCCGAGGGCCGCGGTCTGACGGCCGTAGGCGACGTTCATGCGGCGGTTCAGGCGGGACAGGGCCGAGACGATCTGCTCCACCTGGGGGTCGAGGTCCTGGAACTCGCGCTGGTACGCCGCGATCTGCTCTTCGAGGGTCGGCTCGCTGGGGCCGGGGGTGTCGCCCATGGGGGGAGTATCGCACGCTCGTTCTTTGCCTTGAAGTCCTTGGATATGTACTCTTTAGCTTCGAACTTTAGTTTCGAAGTCTTCACTCCTAACTACTTGTGAGAGAGGTGAACGTGACCAGGGCGATGGGCGCAGCGATGCGCCGGATCCACGTGGGCAACGCACTCAGCGCGTTCGGGCTCGGCTTCACCGTCCCCTATCTGTACGTCTATGTGGCGCAGGTGCGGGGGCTGGGAGCCATGACGGCGGGTCTCGTACTCGCCGTCTTCGCTGTGGCGGCGCTGGTCGTGCTGCCGTTCGCCGGGCGGGCCATCGTCCGGTGCGGCCCGCTGCCGGTGCTGCTCGCCGCCTTGGTCGCCGCCGCCGTCGGTGCACTGGGCCTGGGGCTGGCGGGCGGTGCCGCGACGGTGCTGTCGGGGGCTGCCGTGCTGGGGGCCGGGCAGGCCGTGACGCAGCCGGCGCTGGCGACGATGATCGTGGACAGCTCGACCGCGGACACGCGCTCGCGGGCCTTCGCCATGCAGTTCTTCCTCCAGAACCTGGGGCTCGGGGTGGGCGGACTCATCGGTGGGCATCTCGTCGACACCTCTAGTGCGGCCTCCTTCACGCTGCTCTTCGCGATCGAGGCGGCGATGTTCCTGCTGCTGGTCGTGGTGATGGCGACGGTTCGGGTGCCGCACGCGCCGCGGATCGAGGCGGCGCCCGTGGCGTCGGGGCGGGGCAGCTGGAAGCAGTTGCTGGGCAACCGGGCCATGGTGCAGCTGTGTGTGCTGGGCTTCGTGCTGTTCTTCGCCTGCTACGGGCAGTTCGAGTCGGGGCTGAGCGCGTACGGGGTCGAGGCCGCCGGGATATCGACGTCGGCACTGGGGACCGCGCTGGCGGCGAACACGCTGGTGATCGTCGTGGCGCAGTTCGCCGTGCTGCGGTTCGTGGAGCGGCGCAGGCGGTCGCGGGTGATCGCCGCTGTCGGGCTGATCTGGGCCGTGGCCTGGGCTGTCGCCGGGTATGCGGGGCTCGGGCATGGGAGCCAGGAGATGGCGACGGCCGCGTTCGTGGCGACGTATGCCCTGTTCGGGCTGGGTGAGGCGATGCTGTCGCCGACGGTCGCCCCGCTGGTCGCCGATCTGGCGCCGGAGGGGATGGCCGGGCAGTACAACTCCGCGTTCGCCCTGGTCAAGCAGCTCGCGCTGGCCGTCGGGCCGGCGGTGGGCGGGCCGCTGGGGGCCTCGCTGCACGCGCCGTACATCGTGGCGTTCCTGCTGTTCTCGCTGGGTATCAGCTTCCTGGCGGTGCGGCTGGGGCGGCAGCTCACGGCGGTGCAGGATCAGCCGTGGCTCGCGAAGAGCCGGGTTGTGGCGCGGGGTGGGGCGCCCGTTTCCGCGGACGTCTGATCCCCTCCCCTTGCCTCTCTGTCCTTACGGTCCCCGCTTCTGTCGCCCTACGTCGTCTGCGGGCGCGGCAGTGCGAACTCGCACCACACCGCCTTGCCGCCGCCCGGGGTCCGGCGGCAGCCCCAGTTGGACGCGATCGTGGCGACGATGGCGATGCCGCGGCCCGATTCGTCGGCCGGTTCGGCGCGGCGGCGCCTGGGGAGGTGGTCGTCGCCGTCGGTGACCTCGATGATCAGGCGGCGGTCGGTGCGGCGCAGGCGCAGGCGCATCGGCGGGGTGCCGTGCTGGAGGGAGTTGGCGACCAGTTCGCTGGTCGCCAGGACGCCCAGGTCGTGCAGATCGGCGGGGAAGCGCCAGCTGGTCAGGACGCCGGAGGCGAAGGCACGCGCGCGTGGGGCCGCTTCCACGCCGCCCAGGAGTTCCAGGGCGGCGTTGCGGAAGAGCTCGCTCTCCGGGCCTGTCCGGGCCGGGTGCTGGAGGACGAGGACGGCGACGTCGTCGTCGTGGTCGGGGGTCACGCCCGCCGAGCGGACCAGGCGGTCGCAGACGACCTGGGGTGTGCCGGTGGCGCCGGCCAGGGCGTTCGCCAAGGCGGCGATGCCCTCGTCCAGGTCGGCGTCCCGGCGTTCCACCAGGCCGTCCGTGTAGAGGACGGCCGTGGAGCCGGGGCCGAGGGGGATCGAGCCCGAGGCGTGCATCCAGCCGCCGGTGCCCAGCGGCGGGCCGGTGGGTTCGTCGGCGCGCAGGACCGCGCCGTTCTCGTCGCGGACGAGGATGGGGAGGTGGCCCGCCGAGGCGTAGACCAGCTTGCCCTCGTTCGGGTCGTGGACCGCGTACGCGCAGGTGGCGATCTGGTTGGCGTCGATCTCGGCGGCCAGGCCGTCGAGGAGCTGGAGGACCTCGTGCGGGGGCAGGTCGAGGCGGGCGTAGGCGCGGACCGCTGTGCGGAGCTGGCCCATGACCGCTGCCGCGCGGACGCCGCGGCCCATGACGTCGCCGATGACGAGGGCCGTGCGGCCGCCGCCGAGCGTGATGACGTCGTACCAGTCGCCGCCGACCGCGGCCTCGGTGCCGCCGGGGTGGTATGTGGCGGCGACGCGCAGGTCGTCGGGTTCTTCGAGCTCCTGGGGGAGCAGTGATCTCTGGAGTGTCACCGCCGTTTCGCGCTGGCGGCGTTCGCTGGCGCGCAGGCGTTCGGCCGCTTCGGCGTGGTCGGTGACGTCCGTGGCGAAGACGAGGACTCCGCGGGCGTCGCTGCCGCCTTTGCCGTCGCCTTGGGCGACCGGGGTGCAGGTGAAGGTGTAGGAGCGGCCGTCGGGGGCCTTGCGGGACTTGACCGTGCGCGGCTTGCCGCTGCGCTGGACCTGGTCCAGGAGGGGGAACAGACCGAGGGCGTCCAGTTCGGGGAGGGCCTCGCGGGCGCGTTCGCCCAGGGGGCGTACGCCGAAGGCGGTCGTGTACGCGTCGTTGACGTAGGCGATGCGGTGGTCGGGGCCGTGGACCAGGGCGACGAGGGACGGGACGCGGTCGAGGACCTCGCGCACCCGCAGTTCGTCGACGGCGGGTACGGGCGGTGGCTCGTCGGTCAGTTGTTCGGCTCGGGCGGCGGGTACGGAACCTTCCCCCCGCCGGTCCGGGGAGGCCGTCTGCTCGGTCCGCGCTGCGGCGCGGCGCTGCGTTCCGGGGAGCCGGGCGCTCCAGCGCGTGAAGTTCACGAATCCTTGCCTCGTGTAGTCGTCGGCGGCCGGCACCGGAACCGGCCGGGGCCCCGGGGGCCCGCACCGGGGCGCGTGGGGCACGCCCGTGGTGGTGGACCAGTCTGGCAGTGAGCGGACCGGACCGGCATCCGTCAGACGCCGGGCCGGCCGTGGGAGTTCCTGGGTCCGGTCAGGACGACCCCTTCGGGTTCACCGGGGGGTCTTGGGAAGGCTTTCCACCGGCCGCGAGTTCGAACTCGGCCCGGGGGTGTTCGAGTGAACCCAGGGAGACGATCTCGCGTTTGAAGAGCCCGGCCAGGGTCCATTCGGCGAGCACGCGCGCCTTGCGGTTGAAGGTGGGCACGCGGCTGAGGTGGTAGGCGCGGTGCATGAACCAGGCGGGGTAGCCCTTGAGCTTGCGTCCGTAGACGTGGGCGACGCCCTTGTGGAGGCCCAGGGAGGCGACCGATCCGGCGTAGGCGTGTTCGTACGTCTGCAGGGGTTCGCCGCGCAGGGTGTGCACGATGTTGTCGGCGAGGACCTTGGCCTGGCGCAGGGCGTGCTGGGCGTTGGGGGCGCACTCGCGGCCCGGCTCGTCCGCGGTCACGTCGGGGACGGCGGCGGCGTCTCCCGCGGCCCACGCGTGCGTGGTGCCCTCGATCGCCAGTTCCGCCGTGCACGTGAGGCGTCCGCGGTCGTTGCGGGGCAGGTCGGTGGCGGCGAGCACCGGGTGGGGTTTGACGCCGGCCGTCCAGACGACCGTACGGGTGGGGAAGCGGGCGCCGTCGCTGAGCACCGCGACCCGGTCCGCGCAGGACTCCAGGCGGGTCTGAAGGCGTACGTCGATGTTGCGGCGGCGCAGTTCGGTGACGGTGTAGCGGCCCATCTCCTCGCCGACCTCGGGCAGGATGCGGTCCGAGGCCTCGACGAGGATCCACTTCATGTCCTCGGGCTGGACGTTGTGGTAGTAGCGCGCGGCGTAGCGGGCCATGTCCTCCAGTTCGCCGAGCGCCTCCACGCCGGCGAAGCCGCCGCCGACGAAGACGAAGGTGAGGGCCGCGTCGCGGATCGCGGGATCGCGGGTGGAGGAGGCGATGTCCATCTGCTCGATGACGTGGTTGCGCAGGCCGATGGCCTCTTCGACGGTCTTGAAGCCGATGCCGTGGTCGGCGAGGCCGGGAATCGGCAGGGTGCGTGAGACGGAGCCGGGGGCGAGGACGAGTTCGTCGTACGTCAGCAGCTGCCCGCCGGTGCCCTCCTCCTCGGTGGCGAGGGTGCTGATGGTGGCGGTGCGCTTGGCGTGGTCGATGGCGGTGGCCTCGCCGATGACGACGCGGCATCGGTCGAGGACGCGGCGCAGGGGTACGACGACGTGGCGGGGGGAGATGGCGCCCGCGGCGGCCTCGGGAAGGAACGGCTGGTAGGTCATGTACGGGTCGGGGGTGACGACCGTGATCTCCACCTCGCCCCGCTCCAGTTCCCGTTTCAGTCTGCGTTGGAGGCGCAGGGCTGTGTACATCCCGACGTAGCCACCACCGACAACGAGAATGCGCGCACGTTCCTTCACCATCCCATGACGCACCCGTCGCTTGCGTTTGTCCACAGCCTCGACGAATTGTGTGACCGGAGCGGGAGAGCGCGCGGAGTTGGCCGGAAAGACGAGCTGCGGCGAATACCCACAGGTCAGCAGGGGTGGTGCTGGGGATGGCCGGGGGTACATTCGGGACGTATGCGACCCGTACTCCGATCGGTGGGCGCTCTGTGCGGAACATGCCCCTTCTGAATTGACTCTCTCTCAACTATGTTCGTCTGTCGACGGGGTGTAGGGGGATGCGCTCAGTGGGTCCGCGACCGGCGGGCCTGCAGACCAGGAGCCTGTTCCTCCGTCCCGGCATCGAATGGCGGGGAGTGTCTCCGGGGGGAGACGTCATTACCGGGGGAATACATATGCATGTTCAGGACTCTCATTGGTCGTCCGCGTCCGCTGTCGCGGCGGGCGGCGTGGCGATGAGCGCGACGGCGGGCAACGGACGCGGGAACGGATCGCGGACGACGCCGCTGCGCGTGGACGCACAGCGCAATCTGGAGCACGTGCTGCGGGCGGCGCGTGAGGTGTTCGGCGAGCTGGGGTACGGCGCGCCGATGGAGGACGTGGCGCGACGCGCGCGGGTCGGCGTGGGCACGGTGTACCGGCGGTTCCCGAGCAAGGACGTCCTGGTGCGGCGGATAGCCGAGGAGGAGACCTCCCGGCTGACCGACCAGGCGCGCGCGGCGCTCGGGCAGGAGGACGAGCCGTGGTCGGCGCTGTCGCGCTTCCTGCGTACGTCGGTGGCCTCCGGCGCCGGGCGGCTGCTGCCGCCGCAGGTGCTGAGGGTCTCGGTCGAGGAGGACCGTGCCGATCAGTCGCGGGTGCCGCAGCAGCGGACGCAGCCGGGCCCGGCGGAGCTGCGGCTGGTGCCGGAGGAGCCGGTGGCGGTCGCCTCGGTGCCGGCATCGGCGGTCGTGGCGGAGGACGACGCCGGGGCGTCGGCGCTGCTGGAGGTCGTGGGCCAGCTCGTGGAGCGGGCGCGGGCGGCGGGTGAGCTGCGGTCGGACGTGTCGGTGTCGGACGTGCTGCTGGTGATCGCGACGGCCGCGCCCTCACTGCCGGACGCGGCACAGCAGGCGGCCGCGTCGGCCCGGCTGCTGGACATCCTGCTGGAGGGGCTGCGGTCACGACCGGCGTGAGGCGGGTGGACGCCGGGAGGGGCGACTGACGGAAGGGGCAGCCGGAGGGCTGCGGAACGGGCAGCCGGAGGGGCTGACGCAACGGCCGAGCGATCGGCTGGTGCTGTCGGCTGCCGAGCGGCTGGACTGATCGGGTTCGGCTGGTCGCCTGGGTTGGTCCGTCAGGCCTCTCCGTCAGGCCGCTCGATCGCGGAAAAGTGATGGTCCGGCACTCCTGGGTTCTGAGCAAAGGCACCTATGGCACTCTGACCCTGGTGGTCTGGACGTGTTGGGCGGCTGGCGGGGGCTTTCCGCGATGAGCGTTGACGGGCGGCGGGACGAGTCGAGCGGGAACGGGAACGGGGACGCCACAGCCGGCGGCCCGGTCCCGCCACAGCGCGCGTGGCGTGAGGACAGCGTCCTGCCGCCGTCGCGCGAGCTGCCGCCCTCCGACGCCGATCTCATCGACCGGATGCGCTCGGGCGACGACACGGCGTACGAGGAGCTGTTCCGGCGCCACGCGCAGGCCGTGCGCCGGTACGCCCGGACCTGCTGCCGTGACGCCCACACCGCCGACGACCTGACCGCCGAGGTCTTCGCCCGCATGCTCCAGGCGGTACGCGGCGGCTCCGGACCCGAGCACGCCGTGCGCGCCTACCTGCTCACCTCCGTCCGGCGTGTCGCCGCCTCCTGGACGCGGTCGGCGCGGCGGGAGCAGCTCGTCGACGACTTCGCGGCGTTCGCCGCCCAGTCCGCACGCGGCTCCGCCGTGTCCGACGACGACACGCTCGACGTGCGCGCGGACGTGCGGGCGATGCACGACGCCGAGCGGTCCATGGCCATGCGGGCCTTCCGGTCGCTGCCGGAGCGATGGCAGGCCGTGCTGTGGCACACCGAGGTCGAGGACGAGTCGCCCAGCGAGGTCGCCACGCTCTTCGGGCTGGACGCCAACGGCACGCGCGTGCTCGCCGGCCGGGCCCGCGAGGGCCTCAAGCAGGCCTGCCTCCGGGCCCACGTCAGCGCCACGCTCACCGCCGACGAGGAATGCGCGCGCTACGCCGACCAGCTCGGCAGGTACGCCCGCGGCCGGCTGCGCACGCGTGCCGAGCGGGGTCTGCGCAAGCACCTGGAGGAGTGCGCGAAGTGCCGGCTGGCCGCGACGCAGATCGAGGAGGTCGCCGGCGGTGTCCCCGCGGTGGTGCCGCTCGCGGTCATCGGCTGGTTCGGCGCCGCCGGGTACGCCAAGGCGGCCGGGCTCGTCGCCGGTGGCGCGGGAGCGGGAGCGGGAGCGGCCGGAGCCGCGGTCCCGGCCGCCGCGGCGAGCGGGGGCTCGTCGGGCGGGGGCTCGTCGGGCGGGACGGCCGCGGGTGACGGTTCGGCCGGCGAGGCGAGCGGGGCTCCAGGGGGCGGCTCGTCCGGTGGGGCGGGAGGTGGCGCGGCGGCCTCCGAAGGGGTGGGCGCGCCGCTGAAGGCCGGTATCGCGGCCGGTGTGGTCGCCGTGGGCGTCGTGGCCGCGGTGGTGCTGGCGCTGACCGGCAGCGAGGAGCCGCAGGACGAGGCGAGGCCGGCTCCCACCCCGACGTCGCCGGTGGACCGGCCCGCCGAACCCACGCCCTCTCCTTCGCGGCGGGAACCCGGACCGCGGCCACCGGCGATCGTGCCCGCGCGGGCCGAGACGCCGGCGCCGACACCGACCCCCAGGACCAGCCCGTCGTCCACACCACCCCCGGCCACGGCACCGACGCCCACCCCGCCGCCCGCGTCCCCGAGGCCGGAACCGCCCCCTGCGCCCACACCCACGCCCAGGCCCACACCGACCGGGAGACCGCCCGCCCCGGCCGTCTACCAGTGGAGCGAACTGTCGTACGACATCAGCGGCGACGGCACCGCGCCCGAGATGCGGATCGGCGCGAGCAGCTGGGTCTGGCAGCGGGACGGCCTGTCGGCCGGCGACCGGCGGTACACGCACGGTGTCACCGTGCACGGCCGCTCCTCCGTCACCATCGACCTCAACCGCTCCTGCTCCTCGTACGAGGCGCTCGTCGGAGTGGACGACATGGCGCTGAAGCTGGGCAAGGTGTACTTCTCCGTCTACGCCGACGGGGTGCGGCTGTGGCGGTCCGGGCTGGTGGAGGGCGGTGACCCGGCGGTTCCCGTGCGGGTGAACCTCACCGGGCGCAGCACCGTACGGATGGTGGTGGAACCGCACGGCGCCCTCGACAACCTGGCCCTGGCGGACTGGGCGGAGTCCAGGTTCACGTGCGGTTAGCGGCTCTCTGCCCGGCGGCGTGAGCGCTGCGCGGCTGTTCCAGCTCGCGCAGGACGTCCTCCGCCGTGAGGGCCGCGCCCCGGGCGCGCTCCGACTCGCACCGGTCAGGGCCCAGGGCGGCGCGGGCGGCTGCCCCGGTCCGTTCCGCCCGGGCGTGCTCCGGCATGGGGCGGGGACGGCCGGCCCACCAGCGGTCCCCGGCGCCCAGCAGCCGTGCCGCGCGCGGGAATTCGCCGAGGTCGGCCAGCAGTCCGGCGGCGCTGTCCACGACGGTGGCCCGGATCAGGTCGGAGCAGCGCTTGTCCACGGCGTCGCGCAGGGCACCGGTCAGCTTGGCCAGGGCGGGCTCCGGGCCGGACTCGCTCGCCGTGACCATGGCGTCCATGAGATCCAGCATCACCATGAACTGGGGCGGCGGTGTGCCGCGCGCGGCGTCCGCACGCGCCGCCTCGCAGAACTCGCGCGCCCGGGCGATGTGCCCCTCGTCAGCCGCCATCTGAGCCCGCAGCAGCAGGACGAACGCCCTGGAGTCCGCCACGCCGTACCGCTCGGCGGCGGCGCTCGCCTCGTCCAGCCCCGCCAGCGCGGCCGGGCGGTCTCCCGCACGGTAGGCGATCTCGGCCAGCCGGGCGATGAGGAACGGCGACTCGGCGTACGCGCCCACCTCGTAGGCGAGCCGCAGCGCCTCCTCGTACTCCCCCTTGGCCTCCTCGAAGCGGCTGCGCGCCATGGCGGCCTCGCCGGCCGCGCTGCACACCTGGGCCCGCAGCCAGCGGTCACCGGTGCGGCGGCTGAGGACGCGCAGGTCGGCGAGGTCGTCGTCGACGCCGGCCAGGTCGCCGGGTGCGTCGACGACCATGTGCGTACGGAACATCAGGGCGACCGCGGTCTCCCAGTCCCCGCCGTACATACGGCAGTTGGCGACGGCGAAGTCCATGACGGACCGGAGGTCGCCGCGGTCGCCCAGGTAGGCGGAGAAGACCAGGCAAACGATCCCCGGGATCCGGGCCGCCCGTGGGCCCCCTTCCTGGAAGTAGGCCCACACCCGCTCCACATACGGCCGCCGCTCGTCGAGGAACTCCTGCATGCCCCCGGCCTCGGTCATGAAGAACACATGCAGCATGCGCAGATCCATCCGCAGGGCGTGCAGCGGATGCCCCGTCTCCCCGTCCGGCGCGGCGAGGAAGTGGTCGACGGGATCGGGCAGCCCCGGCTCGCCGCCGGACGTCACGAGCCCGGCGGCGGCGTCCCTCTCCACGCCCAGCCGCAGGATCCGGTCGAGCCATTCCAGGCCCTCCTGCCGGTAGTTGCGCAGCCACCAGAACCAGCCCATGGCCAGGACCAGAGCGCCGGCCTCCTGCTCGTCGCCGGCGGTCAGGGTCCGGTCGAGGGCCGCGCGGATGTTGTCGAGCTCGGTCTCCAGGCGGGAGACCCACGGCAGTTGCCCGGCGGAGCGCAGCAGCGGCTCGGCCCGCTCGACGAGTGCGCGCACCCACGCCCGGTGCCGCCGCTCGGCCGCGGCACGCAGCCGCGGGTCTTCGGCGGCGCGCTCGACGGCGTACTCGTGGATGGTCTCCAGCAATCGGTACCGCATGCCACCCGCACCGTCCGGGTCGCAGGGTGCCGCCACGACGAGGGACTTGTCGACGAGCGCCCCGAGCAGCTCGGCGGCGGGCCCCGTGCACACGGCCTCCGCCGCCGCCAGGTCCCAGCCGCCCGCGAACACGGACGCCTCGCACAGCACCGTCCGCTCGGCCTCGTCGAGCAGGTCCCAGGACCAGTCGACGACGGCCCGCAGGGTCTGCTGGCGGGGCAGGACCGTACGGCTGCCGGAGGTGAGGAGGCGGAAGCGGTCGTCCAGCCGGTCGGCGATCTGCCGGGGCGTGAGCAGCCTCAGGCGCGCCGCGGCCAGTTCGATGGCGAGCGGCAGCCCGTCCAGGCGGCGGCAGATCTCCGCCACCGCCCGCTCGTCACGGAGCACGGCGTCCGCGTCGGGGCGGACGGCGGCGGCGCGCTCCGCGAACAGCCGGCGGGCGTGGTCCGGCGGCAGGGGCTCGACCGGACGCACCAGTTCACCGGGCACGCCCAGGGGTTCACGGCTGGTGGCGAGGATCGTGAGCCCCGGGCAGCGGGTCAGCAGCGTCTCGGCGAGGTGGGCGGCGGCACCGATGACATGCTCGCAGTTGTCAAGGATCAGCAGTTGGCTGCGCGGCGCGCAGTACTCCACGAGCAGGGAGACGGGGTCGTCCTGCAAGGCCGTCAGCTCGCTGGTCAGCAGCACGGTCTCGCGCAGACCGAGCGCACTGACCACCGCTCCCGGCACCGCCTCCGGCCGGTCGAGCGGGGCGAGCTCGGCCAGCCACGCCTGCGGGAGCCCGGCGGCGGCTTCCTCGGCGAGACGGGTCTTTCCGGAGCCGCCCGGTCCGGTGAGGGTGACGAGGCGGGCCCTGTGCACGTCTGAACGGATGGCGTCGATCTCGGGTTCCCGGCCGACGAAGGAGGTCAGGCGGGGGCGGATGTTCCCGGTGCGCTCGGGCGGAGCGGGCGCCGGTTTCCCGCTCCCCGCGGCCGCGGCGAGCAGGTCGGCGTGGAGGGCGCGCAGTTGCGGGCCGGGGTCGGTGCCGAGGCCCTCCGCGAGGGCGCGGCGGGCGGACTCGTAGGCGGCGAGTGCGTCGGCCTCGCGGCCGGTGTCGCGCAGGGCGCGAATGAGGAGGGCGTGCAGCTGTTCGTCGTACGGGTGTACGGCGGTCAGTTCCCGCAGTTCCGGTACGACGTCCGGGGCGCGGCCGAGCCGTATGCGGGCCTCGGCCCGGGCCCGGGTCGCCTCCAGGCGCGCGGCCTCCGGGCGGCTGGCGGCGGTGCGGTCGGGCAGGTCGGCGAGGGCGGGGCCGCGCCAGAGGGCCAAGGCGTCGTCGAGATGGCGTTCCGCCAGTGCGGGGGCGTCGGCGGCGAGCGCGTCGGTGCCCTGGCGGACGAGCCGTTCGAAGACGAAGAGGTCGATGTCGTCCGGCGTGGCCGTGAGGCGGTAGCCGCCGGTGTCCGAGGTCACGGCGTCCTTGCCGATCGCGCGGCGGAGGCGGGCGACGAGGGCCTGGAGCGCGGCGGGGGCGTCCTGGGGCGGGTCGTCCGCCCACACCTCGTCGATCAGCGTCTGGGGGGTGGTGACGTGGGAGGGGCGCAGGGCCAGGGCGGTGAGCAGGGCCCGGAGGCGGGGGCCGCCGAGGGGTACGGCTGTGCCGTGCTCGTCCACTGCCGTGGTGACGCCCAGGATTCTGTACCGCACCGGGTCATTGTCGCCCGAGTGGGCGTGAGGGCCGTGGGGTTTTCGGGGGCCGGGTGTTTCTGGGAGGGGCTGCGTCTGGTGTCGCACAACGGGCACTGGGGGAGGCACCACTGCCCGCAGCTCAGCGAGACCGACGGCCCCCAGCCAGGCCGCCACAGCCAACAGAGAGCGTCGGCCTCGCAGCCAGGGCGGCCACGGCGACCCGCAGCCAGGGCGGCCTGCGGCAGCTCAGCCGAGACGCGCCCGCACCCGCGCACGGCGCGAAGGGGCCGTGTCGGGGGGTGTCCGCCCGCAGCGGTTGGCGCGTCAACGAACAGGTGGTTGTGTGTGCCCCCATCGCGCCGTTCCGAGGACGGACACCCCCCGGCGCGGCCCCGACCCACCACCCGGCATCAGGCGAAGGCGCCACACCCGGCATCAGGCGAAGGCGCCACACCCGGCATCAGGCGTAGGCGCTACACCCGCCGAGCCCCGGCGGCCCCCGCCCCCAACGCCCCCCGCTGCGGCGCGATTCCCGCCGGTACAGCCCGCTGGCGGGCCGGTGTGCCCGTCCAGCAGGTGCCACGGCGGGACAGCAGGCGGCGGAGCCACAGTTCCAGGGAGACGAGGTCGGCGAGGCCGTCCAAGGGAAGGGGCTCACCGGCCGCCGCCGAGCGCAGGGCCTTGCGGACCACCCGGGCCTCCACCAGCCCCGCCTCCGCCAGCAGCGGCGTGTCGAACAGGGCGACCAGGGAGTCCGCCGCCACCCTCAGCCCCGTACGCGCCGCGGCCGCCGCCGTCGCCTGGGTCGGGGCGCCCCACCCGGACGGCAGGTCCCGCACCCCGGCCCCCTCCAGCACCGTCCGCAGGATCGCCGCACGCGCCCCCGGCCGCACCCGCAACGCCTCGGGCAGTGCCCGGGCCGCGCGCACGACCTGGTTGTCGAGGAACGGCGCGTGCAGCCGCTGGAAGCGGATCTCCGCGGCCTGCTCCAGCACCCGCAGGTCCGCCGCATACCGCGCCAGCGCCGCACGCGCGCGGAAGTCACCCGGCCGCTGCCCCGGGCCCACCAGCTCCGACCGGTGCGTCGCCGCCTGAAGGCGAACCGATACTTCAGCGAGCGCCTCACCGGTCAGCCAACGCGCCGCCGGGCCGGGTCTCCCCCAGGTCAGCGCGGCGAGCGAGGCCTCCACCGCGCCCCCGGCCACGTCCGGGCCGTCGTCCGTGCGGTGGTCCAGCAGACGCTCGGCCAGGGATTCGAGCCCCGCCCGGTACGGCGTACGGGACAGCCGCCGCGCCGCCGCGTACACGCGCGCGGGGACCAGCACCGAGCCGTCCGTCTTGGCCAGCGCGGCGACGGGCCGCACCAGGTGGCGCCGCTTGCGGTCCATCAGCAGGTCGGCGAGCCGCGCGGGATGGGCGTCCAGGACCTGCCGCGCGCCGTAGCCCGTGAAGTGGTCCGCGCTGCCGGCCGCGAGCCGCGCCCGGTGCCGGGCCGCCGTCACCAGGAACGCGCCCGGCTCGTCGGTGAGAGGGCCCTCCAGATCGGCGTACGGCAGGGTCTCCTCGCCCCCGGCCACGACGACGTGGTGCAGCCGCGGGTTCGCGGCCAGCGCGCCCGCCCGCTCCAGTTCGGCCTCCCGCCCTCCGACGGCCAGGTCGTTGAACGTGACCGCCAGCAGCCGCTCCCCCGCGCCCGTGCCGTGCCCCAGCACGGTGCCCGGCCTCCCGGGCAGCCCCGCGGCCAGCAGCGCCAGCGTCCCCGAGGCCGGCCCGCCGGACAGGTCCGCCCCGATCCCCGGCACCGGCATCCCGCGCGCGGCACGCCGCTCGGCGGGCCCCATGCCGGGCACGGGCCCGGGGTCGATGTCCGCCCCGGGGACGTGCCGGGGCGCGGACAGCCGGGTCCGTACGGCCTCCACGAGCGCGTCGCGCACGGCGTCGACCGCGCTGTCGGGGTCGGCCGAGGGCGCCGCCACCGCCAGCGAGGCGACCGGCTCGTACCCCGCGATCTCACGCGCCCCCGCGCGCAGGATCAGCGCGTGCCCCGGCGGAATGCGCTTCACGCCGTCGTACGGCGTGGAGTCGTGCAGCGCGGCGGGCACGTCGGGGGCGGCCAGCAGCGCGGCGAGGTGCCCGAAGTCGAGGTTGGCCTCGATGAGGTCGGCCAGCGGCAGCGCGGCCGTCGCATACGCCGTACCGCCGGCCCAGGGGGTGTAGAACACCGGCCGCGCGCCCGCGAGGTCACCGCAGACGGTGACCCTCCGGCCGACCTGCACGATCGCGGTGTAGCTCCCCGGCCAGGCGGTCAGATGCCGAAGTGCCCCGCCGCGCGCGGCGAACAGCGCGACGCGCAGCTGCTCGTCGGTGGCGCCGCAGATGCCGAGGACCGCGATGCGCGTCCGGTCGTCGGCCTTCACGACCCGCACCTCGTCGGGGCGCCAGTCACCGACCGCCCACAGCGGATCGGGGTCGCCCCACAGGAGTTGGGAACCCACCGGGTGCAGGGTCTCGCCGTCGGGTCCCGTGGCCCCCGCCGAGCCGGCAGCGACGGCTCCCGCGGCGGTGCTGCTCCATCCCACCAACCACCGCATCGCCGCCTCCACAGGCTGTGGACAACCAGTGCACCGTACGAACCGGTTCACCATGCTGCCATGAAGGAGGCGTTCCAGAGTGCGCCCGCGCCGCTTGCGCTCCGCCGAACGCGCCCCGGCGGAGCCTCCCACGCCGCCGCGAACACCCCGGGAACGGAGACGAAGACGCCCTCGGAGGCGGCGAGAACAGAAGGGACGGCCAGGAGGCAAGACACGTCAGCGACATGTCACCAGTACGACTGCGGCGCGAATGCGCCCCCGATACGCGCCCCGAATACGCCCGACGCGCCCTCAACTACCGTGGTAGGAGGCCTGATACCCCACCATCGACGGGGTCGATTTTCGGCCAATTCCCCATCTCGCACGCAGCGTCGAACACTCTCCGTACAGACCCTGCGGACCACCGCGCGGTCGCGCAGTCCGGGAGACGGAGCACGCCTCCCGGACCGTTCCGCCGCCCGCGGGGATGTAGGCGGCGGTATCCCCCAGCCCACTGGATCCAGTACAGCGGGCCGACCCACGCAACGACCATGGAACCGCTCCCGCGGTGGCCGGAGAAGAGCGCACGGACAGGCGCACGGCCACACACTGGGAGCACATCGCAACAGCCCGTATCCGAACCGCACTTCAGTGCGGACCACAATCCCGCCAACCGGAACAATGCCCCTTAACGCTTGGGATGCGGCGAACTACGCTGGGTTTACGAATGCCGCGTGGTTATGCCAACGTCGGCAGCCGTCTGTGTCGAGGGGTGGCGCATGTCCAGGGAGCAACGCGGGCCGAACGAAAAACTCGGCGCCGTTCTCGCCCTCGCGGGAATCAGCAACGCAGGCCTCGCGCGGCGCGTCAACGACCTTGGCGCTCAGCGAGGACTGACGCTTCGCTATGACAAGACGTCGGTGGCGCGCTGGGTGTCGAAGGGCATGGTGCCGCAGGGTGCGGCGCCCCACCTGATCGCCGCCGCCATCGGCCAGAAGCTCGGCCGCCCGGTGCCGCTCCACGAGATCGGCCTGGCGGACGCGGACCCCGCCCCCGAAGTCGGCCTCGCCTTCCCGCGAGACGTCGGACAGGCGGTGAAGTCCGCGACGGAGCTGTACCGTCTCGACCTCGCGGGCCGCCGCGCCGGGGGCGGCATCTGGCAGTCGCTGGCCGGATCGTTCGCGGTGAGCGCGTACGCGACGCCCGCCTCACGATGGCTGATAACCCCGGCCGACAGTTCGGTCGCGCGTGACGTGGGTCCCGGCGAGGGCTCCGGCGCACCGCTCAAAGTCGGCCACAGCGATGTGCAGAAGCTGCGGGAGGCCGCCGAGGACGCGCGGCGCTGGGACTCCAAGTACGGCGGCGGCGACTGGCGTTCGTCGATGGTCCCGGAATGCTTAAGGGTCGAGGCGGCACCGCTGCTGCTCGGCTCCTACTCCGACGAGGTGGGCCGGGCCCTCTTCGGCGCCTCCGCCGAACTCACGCGGCTCGCGGGCTGGATGGCCTTCGACACGGGCCAGCAGGAAGCGGCCCAGCGCTACTACATCCAGGCCCTGCGCCTGGCCCGGGCCGCGGCGGACGTCCCCCTGGGGGGCTACGTCCTGGCCTCCATGTCCCTCCAGGCCACCTACCGCGGCTTCGGCGACGAGGGCGTGGACCTCGCCCAGGCCGCCCTCGAACGCAACCGCGGCCTGGCCACGGCACGCACCATGAGCTTCTTCCGCCTCGTCGAGGCCCGGGCACACGCGCGTGCCGGTGACGCCCAGGCGGCCGGCGGCGCCCTGAAGGCGGCCGAGAGCTGGCTGGAGCGCGCCCGCCCCGGCGACCACGACCCGAGCTGGCTCGGCTTCTACTCCTACGACCGCTTCGCCGCCGACGCGGCCGAGTGCTACCGCGACCTCAAGGCGCCCCGCCAGGTCCGCCGCTTCACGGAACAGGCCCTGTCGAAGCCCACCGAGGAGTTCGTCCGCTCCCACGGCCTGCGCCTGGTCGTCTCGGCGGTGGCCGAACTGGAGTCGGGGAACCTGGACGCGGCGTGCGAGCAGGGCGTGCGAGCGGTGGAGGTCGCCGGACGCATCTCCTCGGCCCGTACCACCGAGTACGTCAAGGACCTCCTGCACCGGCTGGAGCCGTACGGTGACGAGCCACGGGTGGTCGAGCTGCGTGAACGCGCACGGCCGCTGCTGATGGCTCCGGCGTAACCGGGCAGGGATGCTGCCGTCCCCGCGTTTGAAGGCATTGTCAGTGGCGCAGTGCACTATCGAAGCGGGAGGTGGTGCGGGTGACGCGAGTGCCGGAGATCGCGTACGACTGTGACGTGCTGGTGATCGGCGGGGGGATCGTCGGTCTGTCGACGGCGTACGCGATCACACGCGCCGCACCGGGCACACGTGTCACGGTCCTGGAGAAGGAACCGGGCCCGGCCCGGCACCAGACGGGCCGCAACAGCGGCGTCATCCACAGCGGCATCTACTACCGCCCCGGCTCCCTCAAGGCGCGCTACGCGGTGGGGGGCGCGGCGGAGATGGTCAAGTTCTGCGCCGAGTACGGCATCCCGCACGCGGTCACCGGCAAGCTGATCGTCGCGACCGACCGCGCGGAGCTCCCCCGCCTGCACGCACTCGTGCAGCGCGGCCGGGAGAACGGCATCCCGGTCCGTGAACTGGGCGGGCCCCAGATCGCGGAGTACGAGCCGGAGGTGCGGGGCCTCGCCGCGATACACGTCGGTACGACCGGTATCTGCGACTTCGTCGCGGTCGCCCGCCAGCTGGCCCACGGCTCGGGCGCGGAGATCCGCTACGGCACGCGGGTCGTGCGCGTCGACCGCCGCTCCGAGCGCGGAGTCGCCGTGCTCACGTCCACCGGGGACATCGTGCGCGGGCGGGTGCTGGTGAACTGCGCCGGCCTCCACAGCGACGAGATCGCCCGGCTGACCGGGGACGACCCGGACGTCCGGATCGTGCCGTTCAGGGGCGAGTACTACGAGCTGGCCCGGCCGGAGCTGGTGCGGGGCCTGGTCTATCCGGTCCCCGACCCGGCGTTCCCCTTCCTCGGGGTGCATCTCACGCGCGGGATCGACGGGGGCGTCCACATCGGGCCCAACGCGGTCCCGGCGCTGGCCCGCGAGGGGTACGGATGGGGGACGGTCCGGGCGCGGGAGCTGGGGTCGACGCTGGCCTGGCCGGGCTCCTGGCGGATCGCCCGGCGGCACTGGCGGTACGGGGCGGGGGAGCTGCGGCGGTCGCTGTCCAAGGGGGCGTTCACGGAGGCGGTGCGGAGGTTGTTGCCCGGGGTGTCCGAGGACGACCTGGTGCCGACGGCGGCGGGGGTCCGGGCCCAGGCGGTCCTGCGGGACGGCACGCTGGTGGACGACTTCCTGATCCGCGAGGGCGCGCGCACGGTCCATGTACTGAACGCACCGTCCCCCGCGGCTACGGCATCCCTGCCGATCGGCAGGGAGGTGGCCCGCAGAGCGTTGAGCGCACTGTGACCGGCCAGAGGGATGCGAGCTACTCGGGGTTCTCACTGAGGCCGAGTGGGTCCGCAGCCCAGCGGAGCAGGGTGCCGCTGCGCCCACCCAAGCCGCCCTGGGGGCACCCCCCAGGCCCTTAAGGCACGGGCAGAGGCACGACTGCCCGCAGCCGGGGCAACCACGACGCACCCGCACCCGCCCACGGCGAGAAGGGGACGTGTCGGGGGGTGTCCGCCCGCAGCGGTTGGCGCGTCAACGGACGGTTAATTGGTGTCCGACCCCATCGCGCCGTTCCGAGGACGGACACCCCCCGGCGTGGCCCCGACCCACCACTCGGCGTCAGGCGCGACGCGCCCCCCCACACCCGCGCAGGCCGCCGCAGGCACCCACCCCACCCGCGTAGGCGGCCACCCAGCCACCCCAGCGCGGCCGTAAAATCGGTCTCACTGTGTCTGACTCCGTGAATACCCCCGAAAGCCCCCAGCCGCCCGCCCCCGGTGCCTCCATCCGGCACAGCCGGGTCAAAGGTGAGCCGCGCTTCCCCGACGGGCCGAAGGCCGACCCCGCCGGGTCGCACTTCGAGCGGCGGATCCGGAGTTTCCAGCCCCGCCGCAGCCGCGTCACCGCCGGTCAAGCGGACGCGCTCCAGCGCCTGTGGCCCAAGTGGGGCCTCGACATCGACGGCAGCAGGACCCTCGACCTGGCCGACCTGTTCGGCAACGACAACCCCGTCGTCCTGGAGATCGGCTTCGGCATGGGCGAGGCCACCGCCCGGATGGCCGCCGCCGACCCCACCACCAACATCCTCGCCGTCGACGTCCACACCCCCGGCCAGGGCAACCTGCTCAACCTCGCCGACCACAACGGCCTGTCCAACATCCGGGTCGGCAACGGCGACGCGATCATCCTTCTGCGCGAGATGCTCACCCAGGACTCCCTCGACGGCCTGCGCGTCTACTTCCCCGACCCCTGGCCCAAGAAGCGGCACCACAAGCGCAGGCTCATCCAGCCCGACTTCCTGACCCTCGCCGCCACCCGCCTCAGGCCCGGCGCGATCGTGCACTGCGCCACCGACTGGGAACCGTACGCCGAACAGATGCTCGACGTACTCACGGCACATCCCGACTTCGAGAACACCCAGGCGGACGGCGGTTTCGCGCCCCGTCCCGACTTCCGTCCCCTGACCCGTTTCGAGGGCCAGGGACTGGACAAGGGACATGTCGTGAACGACCTCCTCTTCCGTCGCGTACAGCACGTGGACCAACCCCCCGCCGGCGCCTGACCGCACTCGCACCGCACCCATATCCCTCCCCGCCTGCGGTCAGCGCCCATCCGTCGTTAGGGTCAATGCCGTGGCCACCTGCCCCCCACATCCCTGTCCCCGTGGTCCCGCCGGCGGCGCACCCGCCGCCGGCCCCCTGCGGCACGCCCACTGGTGGCAGCGCACCTGGGTGCGCTACGGCGCGCCGACCACGCTGCTCGCGATATCCGGGCTCGTCATCCTCGCCCTGGTCCGCGAGGAGACCGGCACGGAAGGGTTCCTGGTCGGGCTGGGGCTGGCCACGCTCCCGGTGCCCCTGCTCATAGCCGCGTTCCGCTGGCTGGACCGGGTCGAACCGGGCCCCTGGCGCAACCTGCTGTTCTGCTTCGCCTGGGGCGCCTGCGCGGCGGCGCTCATAGCGATCGTCGCCAACAGCTTCGCGACGAGATGGATAGCGACGGCGACGGCGGACCCGTCCAGCGCGGACACGCTCGGCGCGACCGTGATAGCGCCGGTGGTCGAGGAGATCGCCAAGGCGGCGGCCGTCCTCCTGGTCTTCCTCTTCCGCCGCCGCGACTTCACCGGCATCCTCGACGGAGTGGTCGCGGCCGGCGTCACGGCCACCGGCTTCGCGTTCACGGAGAACATCCTCTACCTGGGCACCGCCTTCGGCACCGACCAGCTCACCGGCGGCACCGGCATCGCCTCCGTCACGGCGGCGACCTTCTTCGTGCGCATCATCATGTCGCCGTTCGCGCACCCGCTCTTCACCGTGCTGACCGGCATCGGCTTCGGTGTCTCCGCGCTCGCGGCGGACCGCCAGCACGTCCGCCGTGTCGCCTTCCCGCTCTCCGGGCTGCTGCTCGCGATGGGCATGCACGCGATGTGGAACGCCTCGTCGGCGTTCGGCGAGTACGGGTTCTTCGCCGTGTACGCGGCGTTCATGGTGCCCATCTTCGGGCTGCTGACGTGGCTGGTGGTCTGGACGCGGCAGCGGGAGCTGAAGACCGTACAGGCGGAGCTGCCCGCCTACGCCGTGGCCGGGTGGCTGTCCCCGGTCGAGCCGTACGCGCTCGGCTCGATGCGGGCCCGGCGGATCGCCCGCCAGTACGCCCGCCGCCACGCGGGCCGGGCGGCGGCGCGCGAGGTCGCGCGGTACGAGGCGTACGCGACGTCCCTGGCGTTCCTGCGGCACCGGGGCCGCCGCGGCCGCGCCGGTGCCGACTTCGTCGTACGGGAGCGGGAACTGCTGGACGAACTGTGGCGACGCCGGGAGGTGGCTCGCCCCGCGCTGGACCACGCCGCGCGGATCACGGCCCCTCCGGTACCGGTGGCGGCCCCGCCCTGGCCGGTGCACGGGGCGTACGGGTACGGGTACGCGACGACGCCGACACCGAGCCCGTACCTCGGGCACCTCGGGCACCCCGCGTACAACCCGTACCGGCCGTAGCGGACACCCGGGTCAGCCCCGCCTGGCGGAAACCGTCAGGCCGAGGCCTCCGTGAGCCGCCCGAGCTCCGCCTCCGTCAGCGTCAGCTCCCCGACGCCGATCAGCGCGGGCAGTTGCTCCACCGTCCGCGCGGAAGCGATCGGCGCCACGACCGTCGGCTGGGCCGCGAGCCAGGCGAGGGCGACCGTGGCGGCGGGGACGTCGTGGGCCGCGGAGATCTCGTCGAGGGCGTCGAGGACCCGGCGGCCCCGCTCGGTCTGAAGGTGCTGGGCGGCACCGCCCGCCCGCGCGCTGTCGACGGTCGTACCGGGCCGGTACTTGCCGGTCAGGAAGCCGGACGCGAGCGCGTAGTACGGGACGGCCGCCAGGCCGGTCCGCGCGGCGAGGTCCTGGAGCTCGCCCTCGTAGGTGTCTCGGGAGACCAGGTTGTAGTGGGGCTGGAGGGCCACGTACCGGGCGAGCCCCTCGCGGTCGGAGAACTCCAGTGAGGCCCGCAGCCGCTCCGCGGAGATGTTGGAGGCGGCGATGTGCCGGACCTTCCCGGCCCTCACGAGGTCGTCGAGTGCGCCGATGATCTCCTCCACCGGCACCTCGGGCTTGTCGAAGTGGGTGTAGTAGAGGTCGATGTAGTCGGTGCCGAGGCGCCGCAGGGAGGCGTCGGCGGCGGCCTTGATGTTGGCGGCGGACAGGCCCTGGAACTCGGGGTGCTGGCTGACCTTCGTGGCGACGACGACGTCCGCGCGGTTGCCGCGTGACGTCAGCCACTTGCCGAGCACGGTCTCGGACTCGCCGCCCTGGTTGCCGTCCACCCACGCCGAGTAGACGTCGGCGGTGTCGACGAAGTTGCCGCCGGCGGCGGCGTACGCGTCGAGGACGGCGAAGGACTGAGCCTCGTCAGCCGTCCAGCCGAAGACGTTGCCGCCGAGGGCGAGCGGGAAGACCTCGAGGCCGGAGGAGCCGAGCTTGCGAAGAGAAGTCATGCTCCGTGTCAACGGCCGTGCGGGGGAGGCTCATTCCACAGCGGACGCAAAAGTCCCGTAAACGCCCCCCGCACGCTCCCCGCACGAACTCCCCGCGGGAAACCCGGAACACCGCCGCTCAGACGTTCAGGCCCTTGCCCCGCAGCCACGCCATCGGGTCGATGCCGCTGTTGGAACCACCGGTGTGGACCTCGAGGTGCAGATGCGCCCCGGTGACGTTGCCGGTCGCGCCCACGCGGCCGATGACGTCGCCCGTGCTGACCTTCTGGCCGACGCTGACGCCGATGGACGACTGGTGCGCGTACCAGATCTCCGTGCCGTCATCGAGGGTCAGGACCGTCTTGTAGCCGTACGAGCCGCTCCAGCCGGCCTCGGTGATGGTGCCGCTGTGCACCGCCTTGATCGGCGTGCCCGTGGGGGCGGCGAAGTCGAGGCCGGTGTGGTAGCCGGAGGACCAGTAGGCGCCGGACTGACCGAAGGTCGAGGTGATGGTGTACGCGGAGGTCGGCAGTGTGTACTGCTTGGCGAGGGCGGCGAGCCGCTCGGCCTCGGCCTTCTTCCGGGCCTCCTCCTCCGCCTTCCTCTTGGCTTCGGCGGCCTTGGCCTTGGCTTCCTTCTCGGCCTTGGCGGCGGCTTCCGTGGCCGCCTTCTGGGCGGCTTCGGCGGCGTCCTGCGCGGCCTTGGTCTCGATCTGTTCCTGCTGGTGCTCGACCTGCGCCATGATCCGGGCGCGCAGTGCCTCACCGGCGCCGGAGGTGCCCTGCTCGGTTTCGGCGGCGGCCGTGCCGAGGCTGCTGAGCGGGGTGGCGGAGCCTTCGGGGGTGTCGTCGTCCGAGATGAGGGAACCCACCGAGGGCAGGTCCGGGACGGAGATCGACACCGGCGGCTTGCCGGTCTGGGCGCTGGCCATGCCGCCCGCGCCCACGGCTGCTATGACGCCGACGCCCAGGACGGTGGAGCTGCGCGCGAGTCCTCCGCCGCGCTGCTTGGTGACGCGATGCCGGCCGCGGATGGGACGGATGGACTCCGCGGTGGGGTTCCATTCCTGGAACGGGCCCTCGTCGGTGTGGTGACCGCCGTAGCCGAAGGTTTCGGTGTCGCGCTGGTTCGGCGCGGACGGGGCCGCGGGGGCAGGCCGGTTGGACGCCACGTGGGCGTACTCCTTTCCTTCCTTCTCGCCTACCGGGTTAGCTGACGGGTTCGGAGCAGGAAGGTCTCCTACGCGCGTATACCGGCCGTGCTTCCACGGCGGCATCCGCTCGATTCACCCCAAGTGGTGGTTCCCCGGTTCCCTTTCGGGATTCGGCGCGTGCGCACGGAGCCGCCTTCTGTGACGGCTGGGACGACCGCGCTGCGTTATCGAACGTTAATAGACGCGCGGTGGGTATTCCAGCGGTTCCGCTTGATCATTAACCTTTTTCGCGCGAACCAACCCGCCACGACCAGCCCAAAACGGGCGAGTTGACCGCCTCGTAAGCGACTCACGGTCTTTGACGGCGTGTCAGTTGTCATGCGGAGCGGCGCGATTCGCTCACCGAGAGTAAGGGCGAGTTCAGGGAAAACACCGAGGGCCGGAACCCTTTCGGATTCCGGCCCTCGGCCTTCAGTAGCGGGGACAGGATTTGAACCTGCGACCTCTGGGTTATGAGCCCAGCGAGCTACCGAGCTGCTCCACCCCGCGTCGTTGTGACACCAGTGTACGCCATCCGCGGGACCGCTCGCGCACACCCGGTGTTCAGCGGCTGCGCAGCAGGTGACGGTTGGGTGCCTTGGCCTGCTGCTCGTGCTCCGAGAGGACGAGGACCTCCACTCCCCGGGCCGCCAGCAGGCCGCTGCCGTCGGCGTCCGCCACGAAGGTGTCCGGCTCGCGCCAGGCCGTGACCACGCGCCGTACGCCCGCGTCGAGGATCAGCCGGGCGCAGGGTGCGGGGCGGGAGGCCCGGCGGGCGCAGGGCTCCAGGCTGCTGTAGACCGTGGCGCCGGCGAGCCCGGGGTCGGCCGGGTCGAGCTTGGCCAGGGCCGCCTCCTCGGCGTGCGCGAGCGGGTCGCCGCCCTCGCGGGAGTGCCCCCGGGCCAGTTCCGTGCCGTCGGCCGCGACCACCACCGCGCCGACGCTGAACGCCGTGTCCGACGGCGGGCACCGCGCGGCCAGTTCGCAGGCGAGGGCCAGCCAGTGGTGGTCGGCGGCGGAGGGGAGGGGGCCGGTGCCGGGGGCGGTCGGCTCGTAGCGCATGAGGACGACGTCCTCGATCCGCCGGGTCTCCAGCAGCCGGAGCCGGCCGGACTGGTAGCCGCCGGGTCCGAAGAGGCGGGGTGCCCCGGGGTCGCCCACGAAGAGCGGGGCGAGGACCAGCTGGAGTTCGTCGGCCAGGCCCTGGGTGAGGAGCTGGGTGTGGATCAGGCCGCCGCCCTCGACCATGAGCCGTCGTACGCCGCGGACGTCGTGCAGGTGGGTGAGGAGCCGCCGCCAGTCGAGGTCGGCGCCGAGCGGGACGACGTCGGCGGCGATGCCGAGGGCACCGGCGCGCTGTGCGCCCCGGTCGGTGGTGTACAGGACCTTCTCGCCGCCGGTGTGCCAGAACCGGGCGCCCGGGTCGAGGTCGCCGGAGCCGCTGACGGTGACCTTGAGCGGGTACTCCGGCCGGCCCGCGGCCACCCGGGCGGAGCGGCGCTCGGGTGAGTTCACCAGCAGCCGCGGGTTGTCGGCGCGGATGGTGCCGGCGCCGACGAGGATCGCGTCGACGCAGGCACGGACCTCGTCGACCCGGTCGAAGTCGGCCGGGCTGGACAGCAGCAGGCGTTCGGGACCGGTGTCGTCCAGGTAGCCGTCGAGGGAGACGGCGGCGGACAGCAGGACGTACGGGTGGGACATCGACGCTCCGCGGCTGGTCGGGACGGCGGACTGGACAGGGCTTGGTTCAAGTTTGAAACAAACCTACACTGGCGGCATGACGACTCGCTGGCTCACCCCCGAGGAGCAACGCGCCTGGCGCGCGTACATCGCCGCATCCTCCCTCCTGGAGGACGCGATCGACCGGCAGCTCCAGCAGGACGCCGGCATGCCGCACCTGTACTACTCCATCCTGTCCGTCCTGTCGGAGTCCCCGGAGCGGCGGCTGCGCATGACCGACCTCGCCGAGCGGCTGAAGATCACCCGCAGCCGGCTGACGTACGCCGTGACGCGACTGGAGAAGGACGGCATGCTGCGGCGCGAGGCCTGCCGGTACGACAAGCGGGGCAGCATCGCGGCCCTGACGGACGACGGGTTCGCCGTACTGGACCGGGCGGCGCCCGGGCACGTCGAGACCGTGCGGAGCTTCCTGTTCGACCGGCTCAGCGAGGAGCAGGTGGAGCAGTTGGAGGAGATCGCCACGGCGATCGCGCAGGGGCTCCAGGAGGACGGGGCGCGGCCGGCGTCGGACGACGTGCCGTGGCGACGGAGGTCCTCGACGGCCTGTTCGTGACACACGTCACAACGCACCTCGACCTCACGCTTCTCGTTGCTTCAAATTTAAAGCAAGGGTAGGGTTCCGGACGTGGATCTGCTTCAAATCTGAAGCAGACCGCAAGCCGACGGCTGTGCAGCCGAACAGGAACGGAACCCGGAGGCCCCGCATGCCCGACACGCCCGCTGTCCTCGCCACCCCGCGCTCCCGCGTCCGGGTCCCACTGCGCTTTCACGACGGCTACGAGGTCGACGCCGAAGTCGTCACCTTCCACGGCCTGGCCGACGGCCAGGAGCACGTGGCCGTCGTCCTGGGCGAGCCCGGCCCGGTTCCGCTGGTGCGGCTGCACTCCGAGTGCCTGACCGGGGACGTGTTCGGCTCGGCCCGCTGCGACTGCGGCCCGCAGCTGCGCGAGGCCGTCGAGCGCATCGCCGAGCGCGGCGGCGTGCTCCTCTACCTCCGCCAGGAGGGCCGGGGCATCGGCCTCTATAACAAGCTCGACGCGTACGCCCTCCAGGACGAGGGCCTCGACACCTACGAGGCGAACGCGGCCCTGGGACTGCCGGAGGACGCCCGCGACTACACGGCCGCGGCCCAGATGCTCCGGGCCCTGGGCATCGGCGAGCTGGACCTGCTCTCCAACAACCCCGACAAGGCCGCCCAGCTGCGCGACCTGGGCGTGGCCGTCCGCGACCGCGTCCCCACGGGCGTCTTCACCACCGCGCACAACGTCCGGTACCTGCGCGCGAAGGTCCTCCAGACCCAGCACACGCTGCCGCTCGCGGCGCTGACGGGGCTCAGCGCGGGCTGAGCTCCCGGCACGGACGGTGCGCGAACGGGGCGGCTTGCCGCTCGGCTCATCGGGTACAGCCTTTGAAAGAGGGCGACCTCTGCAGTACCCGGAGCTTATGGAAAGTGACCGTTTCGTGACCGATTTCGGCGGCCCCGGCGATCCCCGGGCGAGGAGACGGGGTGATGGCCCGGAGGACGTCGCGGCACAGATCGCCGACGCCGTGGAGAGCCTGACGGCCCTGTGGTCGGTCGCCGCCCAGGACGCGTCCCTGCGGCTGTCCCTGCACCAACTGCGGGCCCTGCGCACCCTGGAGGCGGCGCCCGGGCTGAACCTGACGGCCCTGGCGGACCGGCTGGACATCGGCCTCCCCACGGCCAGCCGCCTGTGCGACCGCCTGGCGGCGGCCGGCCTCCTGGAACGCGCCCCGCACCCGGACACCCGGCGCGAGGTACAGCTACGGCTCACCCCGCACGGCCGGCACGTCCTCGGCGATGTCGCCGTCCGCCGCGCACGGGCCCTGGCCACGGCACTGGCCGCGATGGAACCGGCGGAACGGGTGGCGCTGAGCCGGGGGTTGCGGGGGTTTCTGGCGGCGCGGGATCCCGATGCCCCTCAGCCCCCCGGGCCATGACGACTCCCGACGCCCCCGCCTTGACCCCCGCCCAGCACCGCCACACACGTGTCGTCCCGCACCGGGCGGGCCGCGCTGCCCGCGTCGCGGAGCACCACCGCGGCCACCACCGCCGGGTCACAGCCGAGGAGCACGGTGTCGTCGGGTGGTGTCCAGCGGCCGGGCAGGCCGTCGCTGTGCAGGACGAGCAGACTGTCGCCTCGCCACAGCTCCCGCTGCACGGACACGGACGCCGGGGCCTGCGCGCCCACGATGCCGGGCTGGGACAGCATCGCCTTCCAGGTGCCGTCGGTGCGCAGCCGGGCGCCGACGTTGCCGATCCCGGCGAACTGCAACCGCCCTGACCCCAGGTCCAGTTGGGCCACGGCGACCGCCGCGCCCCGGGTGCGGCGCAGGGACCGGCCAAGCGCCCGCAGTATCTCGGCGGGCGGCCGGTCGGCCACGTCACGCAGCGCGTCCACGGCGGCGCCCGACGCCTCCGCGGCCTTGGGCCCGTGCCCGAGCCCGTCGGCGAGCAGGAGGGTGTGGCGGTCGCCGGCGCAGACCCGGCTCCAGGCGTCGCCGGAGTGCTCGGCCCGGCCGAGGGGGACGTTGACGCCACCGGCGCGCGGGCCCCGCGGGGGCGTCCGGTACCCGCCGACGGGGGGTTCGTGGTCGATACGGGCCATGGCCACCGTGCCCCGGCCGGGCACGCTGTGCAGGTCGAAGTCGTTCGCTATGCGCCGGCACGTGCCGAGGCCGGCGCCCAGGGAGGCCGCGGTGGTGTAGCCGTCGCGCATCGCCGCCGCGACGTCCGGGATGCCCGGGCCGTGGTCGAGCGCGACGAGCTGCACGGACGGGCGCCGGCCGTCGGCGGTGGCGCGCTCGACGAGGTCGATGAGGACGTAGCCGCCGTCCGCGTGCCGCACCAGGTTGGTCGCCAGCTCCGTCGCCACCAGCGCGGCGGTCGCGATGCGGTGCGGGCCGAGCCCCGCGCACGCGCCGGCCGT
This sequence comes from Streptomyces sp. NPDC007991, assembly GCF_042958445.1. Lineage (NCBI taxonomy): Bacteria > Bacillati > Actinomycetota > Actinomycetes > Kitasatosporales > Streptomycetaceae > Streptomyces > Streptomyces sp. NPDC007991. The sequence goes on along the minus strand of NZ_JBIBJD010000011.1, from coordinate 338,874 downwards.
CTCCGCCGCGACCCGGACGTCCCGCACCCGGGTCGAGTCGTCGACCGGCACGTCCCACACCCTGCTCATCACGGCCCCGGCCGGGCCGGCGGCACGACCGTGGCCCAGGCGGTGACGGTGACGGTGGTCCCCTCACCGGGCCGGCTGTCCACCTCGAACTCCTGGACCAGCCGCTTGGCCCCGCTCAGGCCGAGTCCGAGCCCGCCGCCGCTGGTGTAGCCGTCGGTCATCGCCCGGTCCAGGTCGCGGATGCCGGGCCCGGCGTCGACGAAGGCCAGCCGCAGGCCGGGCGCCGGCCCGGTGTCCAGCGGGGTGATCTCCACATGGCCACCTCCGCCGTGGACGAGGGTGTTGCGGGCCAGCTCGCTGGCGGCGGTGACGAGCTTGGTCTGCTGCACCAGGCCGAACCCGAGCTCGGCGGCGGCCTGCCGGACCTGCTGCCGCACCCAGGCCAGGTCGGCGTCCGAGCCGATCGGCAGGCTGGCCGGGGCGGCATGGCGGGAGGCCCGCATCACGGACTCCCCTCTCCCTGCCGCTCACCCGGGGCGAGCAGCTCCATCGCGCGTTCGACGTCCAGGGCGGTCCGCAGTCCGGGCAGCGTGAGCCCCAGCTCCACCAGGGTGATCGCCACCGCGGGGCGCATCCCGGCCAGCACCGTACGGGCGGCCAGCAGTCCGGCGGCGGCGGCGATCTCGGCGAGGACCCGCCCCAGGAAGGAGTCGACGATGTCCACGCCGGAGATGTCGATGACCACGCCGGTCACCCTGGTGTGCGCGATCCGGTCGGTGATGTCCTGCTGGAGCTGCTCGGCCATGCCGTCGTGCAGCTCCCCCTGGAGGGTGACCAGCAGGATGTCGCCCAGCCGGAGCACCGGCACCGTGAAGCCGTGCCCGCCCGAGGGCCCGGCGACCGGGGGCCCGAATCCCCCTGGCCCGTTCGCCGAGGGGCCGGTCATCGCGCGCCCGCGCTGTCCGCCCGGAGCGGCGCGATCTCGACGCCCTCCCGGCTGAGCGCGTAGGCCAGGGCGTCCGCCAGGCTCGCGCGGGTGAGCACCGTGCCGAGGTCGATGCCCAGCTGGACGATGGTCTGCGCGATAGCTGGCCGGATGCCGGAGACGATGCACTCGGCGCCCATCAGCCGGGCCGCGGCCACCGTCTTCATCAGGTGCTGGGCGACCAGCGAGTCGACCGTGGGCACGCCGGTGATGTCGAGAATGGCGTACCGGGCGCGCTCGGCGACGATCGCGTCGAGCAGACTCTCCATGACCGTCTGGCTGCGTGCGCTGTCCAGCGTGCCGATGAGCGGCACGGCGACGGTGCTCTCCCAGAGTTTGATCACCGGCGTGGCCACTTCGTGCAGTTGCTCGCGCTGCCGTGCGATCACCTCCTCGCCCGCGCTGACCGTCGTCTCCAGTACGACCAGACGCAGCGTGCCCATCAGGACGGTGAGGGCCAGCACACTCTCCTGGGCCTCGGGGGCACAGGGGTCGGGGAACTCGGCGCGCAGCAGGTCGGTCACCGGTTCGCGCAGGGCTGCCACCTCGCCGGCCAGCCCGTCCGTGTCGATGCCCATGCGGGCGCGGGAGGCGGCCATCCGCCCCAACTGGTCGCGCACCGACTCGAATCCGCAGGCCCGGATGTCGTCCAGCCGCCCGGCGGCCGCCACCGCGGCCAGCGCCGCCGCCACGGACCTGCCCGCCTCCACCGCCTCGTCGCGGGACACGGTGAAGACCGTGCGGAACAGCGCGGCGTCCGCCCACCGTTGGGCGACCTGCTCCCGGCGCCTTTCGAGAAAGGCACTCACCCGCTGTGCGGCCGGCTCTCGTTCCGCGTTCTCTTCCGACACCGACACCGACACTCGCATCGCTCCCTTGCACGGGCCGGACCGAGGTCGCGCGGCAGCACCTCAGCCATTACTTGCCGTATGACAAACATTAGGGCCGACGTACGGCTCCTCCAAACAGCCGCTCACTCACACCCCTTGACCTCCGCTTTCCCCGGCCCCTCCCGCCCACGCCAGTCCAGGCACACCACCAGGGCGTCGTCGTCCGGGACGGGTCTGCCGCGGTGGCCGGACAGTTCGCGCAGGACGGCCCGGGGCACCTCGGCGGCCGGGAGCAGCCGGGTCGACTGGATCGCCCGGGCCAGGGCGGCGTCCCCGTACGCCTCGCCGCCCGGGGAGCCGACGTCGTACACCCCGTCGCTGACGAAGACCAGCCGGTCACCGGGCTCGACCGCGAACTCCTGGGCCACGTAGTCGGTCTCCTCGAACATGCCGAGCGGCAGCTGGGCGTCGAAGGGCACCCGCTCCACCGCGCCCCGGCGCAGCCGCAGCAGTCGCGGGGAACCGGCGTCCACCGCCCGGACCCGCCCGGTGGCCAGCTCGATGTCCAGCATGAGCACGGACAGGTAGCAGCGGCCCCGGTAGTGCGCGTGCACCGCCTGATCGGCCAGGGCCGCCTGGTCGGCGAGGGGGAGACCGGCCCGGCGCGCGTTGCGCAGCGCGTTGATCGCCAGGTTCGTCAGCAGCGAGGCCTCTATGCCCTCGCCCATGCCGTTGGTGACGTAGAGACTGAGCCGGTCGGCCGTGGCGGACCAGTCGAAGTTGTCACCGAAGATCGCGTACGCCGGTTCCAGCTGGGCGCCCAGCTCGTACTCGGGGCGGACGCAGGAGCGGCCCGGCAGCAGCTGCCACTGCATCTCGGCGGCCAGCGTGAGCCGGTCCCTGCGGCGCGCCTGGAGGTACAGGTCGGTGTCCCGCTCGGCCACGACGATCTCGTGCCCGAGCACCTCGGCGATCTCGGCCAGTTCGCCGAGGCGGCCGTCGGTGTGCCCGCCGAAGCGGCCGTCTGCGTGCTCGCCGCCCGGCAGGGTCACCGTCAGCACACCGAGGCGATCACCGCGCACGGTGACCGGCAGATGCACGCGGACGAGGTCGCCCGAGAGGGTTTCCGCATACGGCTCCTGCGCGCCGAAGGCCCGGCCCGCCGGGCTGTTGGCGACGGACACCGGCCGCAGAGTGTGCGGCGGCTCGGACACCGGCTGAAGCACCGTCAGTCCGTAGTCGGCCAGGTACAGCTCGACGGAGTCCGCCGCGTACTGATCGGTCAGTACACGACGGACCGCGTCCAGCAGTTGATGGGGAGCCGCCGTGCGCAGGGCGCGCTCGGCGGTCACGAATCTGTTCACGATCGTCGTCACGATGGTCGAAGCCCAATCCTCGATCCTGGGTCGGACATCTCCCCGGACATCTCCGGGGTCCTCGGAATCGGCCCTCGGTACCGGGGCCGGTGCGGGGCCCGGGCACGGCTCGCCTAGTACGCTGACGGCCATCCCGGTGCCTGCGAGAGTGTGACTGTGACTTCCCTCCGACCCCGCCCTGAGCCAGCAGAGGTCGCCCGTGTGACCTCCACGGCCGCGGAGTTGCTGGAAGTCATCTGGGGCCGGGCCTCCACGGCACCCGCCTCGGCGTCCCAGCTGCGCGTGCTGCTCATCCTGGAGCACCACGAGGGGATCAACCTGCGCACCCTCGCCGACTCCCTCGCCTCCACCCCGCCCTCGACCAGCCGGCTCTGCGACCGGCTCCAGGCGGCCGGGTTCGTCGAACGCGTGGTGAGCGCGGCGGACCGGCGCGAGGTACAGCTGCACCTGAGCGGGCGGGGCCGCGCCTTCCTGGCCGACCTGCGCGTCCGCCGGGAGCAGACGCTGCGCGCGGTGCTCGACCAGATGCCCGCGGGCAAGCGGGTCGCGCTGCTGCAGGGCCTGGAGGCGTTCTGCGACGCGGCCGCGGCCCGGATACACGACGACGCCGACGACTCCGCGCCCGGTACCCGCACTGCCTGAACCGCCCGTCGCGGCAAAGGGACGAACATCCCGGATCCTCCCCCGCGCCCGCACATCACGGCTAGATTGTTGTCCCACGGCTATAGTTGTCAAACGGCAACTGACCGTCCCACGCGTTCCGCCGCCCAGTCCTCCGTGCCGCACCGCCCCGCCTCCTGCCCGTACCGTGAGCCGAGCTTGCGGGTACCCCGTCACCGCCCCGACCTGCGCCGACTGTGGCCAACGTCTCGGCGGGCAGGTCGTGGGGCATGCTCGGGGCGACTGCGGGTAGCGGCCTGGAGGTGGCCTGACGGGGGACGGGAGCGGGCCGGACGACGAGGGAGGGCCCGTGACGACGACGCGCATCGACACGACGACGGATTCCGGCACCGACACCGGTGCGGAGCTGCCGCAGATCGCCGAGCCGCAGAAGCTCGCCCCGCAGGACGCGCGCGAGCTGACCGGGCAGTTCCTCGAGCGGCTCGCCGTGCTGGAGGAGGGCACCCCCGAACACCAGTACGCGCGCAACACGCTCATCGAGATGAACATGTCGCTGGTGCGGTTCGCGGCCCGCCGGTTCCGTGCGAGCGGCCAGTCGATGGAGGACGTCGTCCAGGTCGGCGTCATCGGGCTGATCAAGGCCATCGACCGGTTCGAGGTCTCCCGCGAGGTGCAGTTCACCAGCTTCGCGGTGCCGTACATCATCGGCGAGATCAAGCGGTTCTTCCGCGACACCTCCTGGGCCGTACACGTGCCGCGCCGCCTTCAGGAGGCCCGCACGGAACTCGCCAAGGCCACCGAGGAACTGGCCTCCCGCCTCGGCCGCGCGCCGAAGGTCGGGGAACTGGCGGCGCTGATGAACCTCTCGGAGGAGGAGGTCGTCGAGGCCCAGGTCGCGGCGAACGGCTACCTGTCCTCGTCCCTGGACGCCGCGATCACCGGCGACCCGGAGGACGGCGACAGCACGCTCTCCGAGTTCATCGGCGAGGAGGACCCGGCCCTGGGACTCGTCGAGGACTTCCACGCGCTGGCCCCCCTGGTCGCCGAACTCGACGAACGCCAGCGCCTCATCCTTCACCTCCGTTTCGTGGAGGAACTCACCCAGGCGGACATCGGCAAGCGCCTCGGCATCTCCCAGATGCACGTCTCCCGGCTGATCTCCCGCACGGTGGCCCGCCTGAGGTCGGGGATGCTGGCGACGGGTTAGGGCCCGTCTGATGGATCTCCGCAGGAGAAGGAGCGGCGTTCGGTGTGCGGCGAGCGTGCGTGCCGGGCGTCGCGACGCTGCGGAGATCCATCAGAAGGGCCCTAGTGGTGCCAGGCGCGGCCGCCGGTGTTGTGGATGAAGCGCTGCAGCACCTTGAGGGTGGTCAGGTACTCCTCGTCGGAGATGCCCGCGTGCCGTTCCGCCCACAGCTCGTCCTGGAGTGCGGCGGCCGTGCCGTAGAACGCCCTGCCCTCCTCCGTGAGGGCCAGGCGCCCCTGGGAATCCTCGGTGATCCAGCCCTGGGCGATGGTGATGTCGATCTCCCGTTCCATGGCTTGCGGGCCCGTGTCGAGGTAGTTCTCGAGCAGGCGGGACACCTCGTCGCGAGACCTGGCCCTGTCGGCTCGTGCTACCTGTGCGAGGACCCACCATTGCGGCTGTGTGGTGCCGATCCCCGCGAGGGCGCCCTGGGTGCGGGTGACGACAGCGTTGAAGGCGGCCCAACTCCAGTAGCCGATGGGCTGCTGGATCAGTTCGGCGTCGCTGTGCGAATACTCCACGGCCGGTCCCTCCGTCGTCGTTCTTCGTTCGACACAACCGACCGTAGAAACTCAACCTCGCTTGAGGTCAAGGATCTTCGGCCGTCGACGGACGAGATGACGGCCCGCCTCGGCACCTCACCGGAAAGCCCAACGGCGCCCGAGCCGACCGAAGCCGACCCGGGCACCGCACAGCCGGTCGGGGACCGCTTCCCCGACCGGCTCCGGTAGGCCCTGTGGGACTCGAACCCACAACCAATGGATTGAAAGCAGGTCGCTGAACAGCAGCTTCGATGGCCGCGATCCCTGACGAGCGGGATGGTGACCGTCGGTCACCCCGGCGGTTCGTGGGACACCGCTCGGCGTGGTGCGGCTGTGGTGCGGCCCGGCGGCCGACCGGGCGGAGGCGTGGGCACTCGGTTCAGCCGGAGCGCCATCACCGGGCACGCGGCGACCGCGCGTCGGGCGTGGGGGAGCAGATCGGGCGGGACTGTGCGGCTGTGGAGCACGGGGTAGCCCCATTCGTCCAGGCCGACCAGTTCGGGCAGCAGTTCGGCACAGAGTCCGTGTCCGTCGCAGGCGGCGAAATCCACGGCCAGTACCTGAACCTGGGCTTGGGCTTGGGCGCGGGTCATCGCCATTCCTCCTCCGCCGGGGGCCGGGCCGAGGGCACGGGCAGGACGAGGGGGGCGTACGCAGCGCGGCACGGTCCTGTGTGTACGTGCCGGTGGACATCGTCGGCGAAGACCCGCAGCGCTGAGGTGGCCAGCCGTGCTCCGCCGTCGGGATGGCTGCACGCGCCGCGCCCAGGGAGCAGTCCGAGGCGGTGGTGCAGCCGGTCGATCCGCTGGGCGTCGGCGCTGCCCCGGGCGAGCGCGGCGAAGTCCTCGGCGACGGCCGGCAGTCCGAACCGGCACGGCCCGCACTGCCGGGCGCTCTGCGCGGCCAGGTAGCCCAGCGCGGCTGCCGTCTCGGCGAGCCCGCAGGTCTCCTCGGGCAGCGCCACCAGGACGCCGGCGCCCCGCTCCGGGGCCGTGGTGCTCAGCGGCATCGGCAGCCAGCTGCCGAAGAAGCCGCCCGCGAGCACGGCGCCGAGCCGCCCCTGCGGCCCGCCGGCCCGGTTCAGCGCCACTGTCATCGGGCTGCCCGCCGGGATCTCGTACACCCCCGGGTAGGGGACGGCACCCGAGACCGTGACCAACGTGGTGCCCGGTGCCCGGGGACTGCCGCTCTCGCGGAACCAGGCGGAGCCGTAGCGGGCGATCAGCGCGAGGTGGGCCAGGGTCTCCACGTTGCCGATCAGGGTGGGCCGTTTGCCTACGCCCCTCTCGAAGGGGCGCGGTGGGGTGCCCCGGGGGCGGGCGTCGCCGCCGTTCAGCCAGCTCACCAAGGATGTCTCCTCGCTGGAGACGAAGTGGTGGGGCAGCGTGTGGACCTTCACCGGAACCGGGTCGAGCCGGGCGCGGCGCCGCTCTGCGACCGCCGCGGTGAGCTGGTCCGCCTGCGTCGCCCGGGTTCGGGGCACGCACAGGTGCACCGCGTTCGCGCCGACCGCGACGGCGGCCAGTGCCGCGCCGTCCAGGACGAGGTGCGGGGCGAGGGTGAGCAGCACCTCGTCCTTGTGGCTGGCAGGTTCGCTCTCCATGCCGTTGGCGACGACCACGGCGGGCCCCTTCGCCCCGGCCACGGAGCGGAGTTTGCGGCCGGTGGGGAAGCCCCCTCCGCCCCGGCCGGTGAGCCCGGCCTCCTCCACTGCGCGCACCAGCGGCATGGCGGCCCCGCGGCTGCGTGCCGAGGACAGCGGGACCGGGCCGTACCGGCCGAGGTGTTCCGCCAGGTCGGCGGTCCGAACGGTGTCGTACCAGCCGGACAGCAGGCGTTCGCCGTTGGGGCCGCAGGGGGCTGCCGCCGAATGTTCTCCGTTGATGACGTTTCCGGTGTCCAGGTTCATTCGGCGTCGTCTCCCTCGTATGTGCCTTCCTCGTGTGTGCCTTCCTGGTCGTGCTGCTGCGGGGCCGTCGACTGATGGGGGACCGCGGGGGCGGTGGACGGCGCCGGGGCCTGTGCCGTGCCGCCCGCGCGATGGGCCCAGCCCGGCCGCAACGGGCCGCCGGCCAGGAACGCGACCAGGGTCACGGGCACCAGCACCAAGGCCGCCGTCGCCCACCGGCGGACCCGGACGGCCTGCGCCCCGGCCCTGACCAGCCGCCACCACACGGCGGCCAGGACGGTCAGCAAACAGCCCGCGTACAGCGCCAGTTGCGGGCTCAGGCGGGTGTCCGTGCCGGTGCCGGCCGCGTGGAAGAGCGCCACCGGCCATGACGCGTACGCCAGCCAGTGCACCGCCTTCCACCGGCGCGGGCCCAGGCGCCCACGGACCGCACTCGTGACCGCGACCGCCAGCAGGAGGTCCAGAGCCACCGCGCCCAGGCCCACCCACAGGGGACGGTAGGAGGCCATGAACGGCACGAAGGCCGTCGGCCAGGTGAGGTGGGCATAGCTGTCTGCGATGGCGGTGACGATGTGCATCCCCAGGAAGGCCAGGGTGAGCAGCGACAGGTTGCGGTGCAGCGCGGACACCTCGAACCGGCCCAGGCGTACAGGCGCGTACCGTCCCGCCGTCGCGATGCCGAGCGCGACCGTCGCGGTCAGCAGGACCAGTGAGACGGTGCCGCCGGCCCGGGTGGCGTACCAGAGCGGGCTCGGGCCCGGGGCTCCCGACGCGAGCAGGACGGCGCCGTTCATCGGCCGCCTCCCTCGGCGGGCCAGGCTCCCAGGTACAGCACGCTTCCTTCGACGCGGACCAGCCGGGCCGGCAGACCCGTGCCGCGCAGCCAGGCGGGGGCGCGTTTGCCGAGGACCAGGGCGGCGGTGGTGGCCGTGTTGGCGTCCACGCAGCTGCCCGCGGCAACGCTGACGGTGCGCCAGACGGGCGGCGGGATGTCGCCGGTGGCCGGGTCGACGATGTGGTGCAGGCTCCGGCCGCCGCGCCGCCAGGCTCTGACGGTGGTGCCGGACGTGGCGAGGCCGCCGTCGCGGATCGAGACGACCGGGCGTCCGGATCCGGTCTGCGGGGTCGCGTGGTGGTCGGTGGTCGTGGCCGGTGAGCCGCCGTCCCGAGCCGCGCGGTCGTCACCGATCCCAACCCGCCAGCCGCCGTCCCGAGCCGCGCGGTCGTCACCGATCCCAACCCGCCAGCCGCCGTCCCGAGCCGCGTGGTCGTCGGCGATCGCGACCCGCCAGCCGCCTTCCGGTGGTTCGCCGGCCGCTGACAGGTCGCCGCCGAGGTTGACCAGGACCCCGCAGCCCACCGCCGCGGCGGCCCGGCGAGCCGCCCGGTCCGCAGCCAGGGCCTTGGCCGTGGCGCCGAGGTCGAGCGCCGTACCGGCGGGCAGGCGCAGCAGCCGCAGGGCCGGGTCCCAGCGGACGGTCCGCCAGCCCGCGGCGGGCCGCGGCGTGGTCAGTGGACCGGTGTCCTCCTCGGGCTGCCGCGCGGCCACCTGGGCGAAGGTGCGGTCGTAGCCGAGTGCCATGACCGCAGGGCCCACCGTGGGATCGACGGCACCGTCGGTGAGTTCGGCTGCGCGCAGGGCCACCTGCACGGCCTCGGCGAGTAGGGCGCTCACCGGTACGGGTCCGGTGCCCGCGGCGGCGTTGGCGCGGGAGAGCTCGGAATCGGGGCGGAACCGGCTGCACGCCGCGTCTATGGCCGCCAGCTCTGCTCGCAGGATCAGCAGTGCGTCGTCAGCGAGGGCCGGGTCTGCGGTGAGCAGCACGGCGGTGGTGCCCAGCGCGGAGAAGACCGCGGTGGCGGGCTCCGGGTGAGCCGAGCGGGCGGAACCCGGAGCAGTGGAACCCGGAGCGGCGGTGCCGGCGGGAGTGGCGGTGCGGGCGGTCGCTCGCGGGAGCGCGTTGCTCACGCCGCTTCCGGCTCGGCCGCGGGCGCCCGCCGACATGGCGCTCACGACGCACCCGACTGAGTCTGCGGCGCCTGCCCGGTCGGCGCGGGCGGCTGCCCGGCGGGCTGGAGACCGCCGCTCGTGCCCGTGCTGGTGCCGCTGTCGTGGTTGGCGGACCCCGCGGGCAGGGCGATGCCGGGGAGTGCGTGCGCGTAACCGGCGCCCAGTACGGCGGTGCCCGCGACGGCCGCGGCCGCCACCCAACGGGTCGTGGCGCTCACACGACGCAGCCCGCGTTCGCGGCGCCGGACGGCGTCCCGCACGGATCGATCGGCGGTTGTGGGCTGCTCGGGAAGAGGCATGGATGAACTCCTCACCAGGAGGACGGTTTGTCCTACTGCCCAGGCTGCCTCGCGGCCTGTCGGGAACCGGTTCAGGAGTTCTTCAGAAGCGGTTAAGATCCTGCCCGCGGCCCGCGCGACGGCCCCTGCGACGGTGGCGCGGGGAGTTCCAGCACGGCGGTCAGCCCCCCGCCGACCGTGTCCTCAAGCCGTACGGTGCCGCCGTTGGCGGTGACCAGCCGGTGCACGATGGCCAGCCCCAGGCCGCTGCCGGACGCCTCCGGATTGCCGAACCTCCGGAAGGCCGCCTCGCGCGCCGCCGCGGTCATCCCGGGACCGTCGTCCACCACCCGCAGCAGCACCCCGTCGCGTGTAGCCCTCCCCTCGATGCGTACGACCGCGCCCTCGCCCACCGCGTCCAGGGCGTTGGCCACCAGGTTGTCGATCACCTGCTCCAGATCCCCCGCTCCCAGGTACGCCGTGAGCCCGGTGCCGCAACGGCCGACGAGCGACACCCGCCGCTCCCGTCCAACCGGCTCCCATGCGGTGACCCGCTCGTCCACCACCTCGTCCACCCGGACCGGAACCGGCCTGGGCACCGCGGTCTCCGCGCGGGCCACCGCGAGCAGCCCGTCCACCAGCCGGGACAGCCGGGCGATCTCCTCCTGCGCGCCGGCGAACTCCGCCGCCGTGACGTCGTCGGCGTCCGCCGCCAGCAGATCGAGCCGCAGCCGCAGCGCGGTCAAGGGCGTGCGCAGTTGGTGCGAGACGTCGGCGACGACCGCCCGGTGCCCGTGGATCAGGGCCTCCATGCGGGCCGCCATCGTGTTGAAGGTCGAGGCGAGCCTGCGTACCTCCTGCGGACCGTGCCCGCCCGGTACCCGTACGTCCAGCACGCCCTCGCCGAGCCGTAGCGCGGCGGCGTCCACGGCCCGCAGCGGGCGCCCGACCCAGCGGGCCAGCGCCACCGACACCAGCACGCCCGCCACCAGGACGCCGACGCCGATCAGCGCCAGCCGTCCCCACATCGCGCCGATCCGGTCGTTCATGGAATCCGCCGACCGGGACAGCACCGCCACCCCGACCGGATCCGTGGTGTCGCCGACCGGCACCGCGACGACCAGCCGGTCGTCCCGCTCACGCGTGGCCGTCTCCGGGTGGACGAGCACCTGGCGCGCCAGGTCGCCCCAGCTGTCGACGGCCTCGTCGTCCGCGTCGCCTTCGCCCGTTCGTCCGGGGCACTCGGTGGCCGCCACGATCTGCCCTGCCGCGTCGAAGACCGCGGCGCAGTCCCCTGCCCGCTCGGCGTCTTCCAGGAGCCGTCTCATGGAGGCGGGGGAACGGTGGTCCGACAGGTGTTCCTCGGCCGCCGCGGCGATCGTCCGGTCCACCGCCTCGGTCGCGTCCCGGAACGAGGTCCCCTCACGTTGTGACAGGGACAGCCCCAGCGGTACCACCGCAAGCGCCAGCAGCATGACGATCAGCGCGATGAAGGCCAGTGCGATACGCCGGGTCATCGCACACCGAGGTCCGGGTCCTGGCCAGGCTCAGCTGCGCCGAGGCGGAATCCCCGGCCGTACACGGTCTCCACCAGCCCGGGTACGCCGAGCTTGCGGCGCAGCGCCGCGATGTGCACGTCCAGCACCTTGGTGGGGCCGTACCAGTGCGCGTCCCAGGCGCGCTCCAGGACTTCCTGCCGGGTGACCACCCGTCCCGGGTCGGCGGCCAGACACTCCAGGATGTCGAACTCCTTCGGTGTGAGAGCGACTTCACGGCCACCCACGGTCACTCTGCGGGAACGCAGGTCCACCGCGAGGATGCCGTGTCGCAGCAGTTCGGAGTCGGACGGCTCGACGCGGCGCAGCACGGCCCGGATCCGCGCCAGCAGCTCCGCCAGGCCGAACGGTTTGACGAGGTAGTCGTCGGCGCCCTCGTCCAGGGCCGCGACCCGGTCGGCTTCCTCCCCACGCGCCGTCACCACGATGATCGCCGCGCGGGAACGGCTCCGCAGGCGGCGGCAGACCTCGACACCGTCCAGGTCGGGCAGCCCCAGGTCCAGCAGCACCACATCGGGCTCCGGGACCTCGGCCAGCGCTTCCCGCCCGGTGCCGACGCTGCGCGCCCGGTACCCGGCCCGCTCCAGGCCCAGCACCAGGGAAGCGGCGATCCCCGGGTCGTCCTCGACCACCAGCACACGCACACCGACATCCTACGATTTCGCCATCCATGCCCGAACTGACCGACAGGCCCATCGCTGTGACCCGTTCGGCCCTGCCGTCCGGCGCGGTGTGCGCGGTCGCACGGACACCCGGGGATGCCGGCGGGAGAAGCCGGAGACCGGCGTTCCCGCCGTGGCCTGGGGCCTGGCCGCGTCGCGGAGGGCACGGGCCGGCATCGACCTGATCGCTGTGCCCGCGTCCCTGGGCCTCGACGATGTCCTGGCCGACCGGCTCCCCGCCGACAAGGTCACGGCGATACGGGCGGAACGCGCACGAGCGGTCACCGTCATGGTCGGCGACCGCGTCAACGACGCATCCGCCCTGGCCGCCGACGTCATCCTCACGACCGACCGGGTGGATCCCGACCGCCCGTGGGCGCTACGGGGCGCCAGTGATGCCGGTGCGACTCAGAGGCAACTGAGAAGTCCCTGTGAAAAAGTCCACGCGCAGACGATCCGGCCGACCACCCACGGAGAAAGCCCTCATGAGTCTCACCGTTGTCAACGGACTGCCCGCGCACGTCCTGTTCGTGCACTTCGTCATCGTCCTCGTGCCCCTGAGCGCCCTGGCCCTCGTGGTGTGCGCGGCCTGGCCCGCCAGCGCCCGGCGGCTCGGGCTGCTGCTGCCGATCCTCACGCTCGTGACGTTGGCGAGCGTGCCGGTGGCCACCCACGCCGGGGAGTGGCTGGAACAGCACGTCGACAGCGACCCGTTGGTGCGCAAGCACGCCGAACTGGGCGACGGCCTGCTGCCGTGGGCTCTCGGCCTCTTCGTGGTCTCGGCCGTGGTCTGGTGGACGGCACGCCGCTCAGCACCCACCCCGGACGGCACGGCGGGCGCCTCATGGTCGCCCTCGATACTGCTCCGGAGCGCGGTGGTAGTGCTTTCCCTCGCTGTCGGGGTCGGCGCCGTGGTGGACGTCTACCGGATCGGCGACTCGGGCGCCAAGGCCGCCTGGCATGACAACTACTCCAAGCCGGCCACACAGAACGGCGGCTAACGGGACGAGGCGGCGTTGGCCCCCACTCCTCCGGACCGGCAGTGGCGCTGCCGCCGAGGCCACCGTCACCCACCTGAGGCTGCGGGTCACCGACAACGGCCGCGGCGCTGTCATCCGCAGGTCGTGATGTTCCGCCGGCTCTGTCCCTCAGTCGTCTTGAGGCATTGCGGCGCGTCACCCGCTCACGCAGGGGCCCGAAACCGAACCAGCGCCCGACCCGACCGAAGCCGACTCAGGCGCTGCACAGCAGGTCAGAGGGCATAGCCCCCACCTGCTGGTCGTAGGCCCTGTGGGACTCGAACCCACAACCAATGGATTAAAAGTCCACTGCTCTGCCAATTGAGCTAAGGGCCCAGGCGTTGTTGCCCCCACGAGCATAGCCGGACGAGGCCGAGTCTCCGATCGGGTATCGGTTCCCGGCCGTGCCGGAGGGGCAACTGACGCCGTGACGGCCGCGGATCCACCCCCGCGGGGCGGCAACGGCAGAGCGCCGCAGCCCGCCCGCAGGAGGGGCCGCGGCGCTCGTCACGCGTCGGTGTCAGCCGTTGCGCTTCCAGCGCGGCTTGTCCTCGCGGCGGCCGACGGAACCGCCGCCACGGTGCTCGTCACGACGGCCGTACGGACGCTCGTGCCCGCCGGCGCGGTAGCCCGGACGGTCGTCCCGGCGGTCGCGGTTGAAGGGACGGTCGCTGCCGCGGTGCCCGGTGCGCTCGTCCCGGCGGAAGCCGCCGCGGTCGTCACGACGCTCGAACGGACGGCCACCCCGGTCGTCACGACGCTCGAACGGACGGCTGCCGCCGCGGTCGTCGCGACGCTCGAAGGAGCGACCGCCACGGTCGTCACGCCGGAAGCCGCCGCGCTCACCCCGGTCGCCCCGGTCGTCCCGGCGGAAACCGCCACGGTCACGGTCGCGGTCGAAGGAACGGCCGCCACGGTCGCGGTCGCGGTCGCGGTCCCGGTCACGGTCGCGGTTGAACCCGCCGCGGTCGTCACGGCGCTCGTACGAACGGCCGCCGCGGTCGTCACGGCGCTCGAAGGAACGGCCACCCCGGTCGTCACGCCGGAAGCCGCCGCCGCGCTCCTCGCGCCGCTCCCGGCGCTCGTACGGCGCGGAGGAAGCCTCGGCGCGCTCGGCGTCCTGCGCGGTCCGCTGCTCCGGCACCGACACCTCGACGCCGGCCGGAACCTCCGCCGCTTCCCCGGACACCGCCGCCTGCGGCTCCTCGCCCCGCTCCCGGGCGACCCGCGCGAGCAGCCGGTCGGACTCCTCACGCAGCTCGTTCGCACGCCGCTGCGCCCGCTCCAGCTCCTTGGTGAGCTGGGCGACCTCACGCTCGGCCTGCTGCGCGGCGTTGCCCACGGACTCGGCCTGGACCTCGGTCATCGACCGGGCGCCGGTGATCTCGGCGACCTCCGGGTCGAAGGCGCCGGCGCCCTGGATGATGTGGCGCGTGGCGTCGACGCCCGCGTCCTCCATCAGCCGGAAGATCTGACGCCGCTGGTGCGGCAGGGAGAGCGACACGACCGTGCCCGTGCGGCCCGCGCGGGCCGTACGGCCGGCGCGGTGCAGGTAGTCCTTGTGGTCGCCGGCCGGGTCCACGTTCAGCACCAGGTCGATGCCGTCGACGTGGATACCGCGCGCCGCGACGTCGGTCGCGACGAGCACGTTGACGTACCCGTCCTTGAAGTCGGCCAGGGTCCGCGTCCGCGCGCCCTGCGTCATGCCGCCGTGCAGCGCGTCGGCCTTCACACCGGAGTCGCGCAGCTGCTCGGCGACGCGGTCGGCGCCCAGCTGGGTCCGGACGAAGATGATCGTGCGGCCCTTGCGGGAGGCGATGGCCGCGGTGACCGGCGCCTTGTCCTTGGGCTTCACGATGAGGATGTGGTGCGACATCGTCGTGACGTTGCCCTGGGCGCTGTCGACCTCGTGCACGACCGGGTCGGTCAGGTAACGCTTGACCAGCGTGGAGATCTCGTTCTCCATCGTGGCCGAGAAGAGCATGCGCTGACCGCCCGCCGGGACCTGGTCGAGCAGCTCGGTGACCTCGGGCAGGAAGCCCAGGTCCGACATCTGGTCGGCCTCGTCGATGACGGCGATCTGCACGTTCTCCAGCGAGCAGGCGCCGCGGTTGATGATGTCGCGCAGCCGGCCCGGCGTGGCGACCAGGACGTCGACGCCCTTCTCCAGGGCGTAGATCTGGTTGCCCATGGACGTGCCGCCGCAGACGACCTTCATCTTGAGGCCGAGGACGTCGCCGTAGGGCTGGAGCGCGTCGGCGACCTGCATGGCGAGCTCACGCGTCGGCGTGAGGATGACGGCCCGCGGCTTGTGCTTCTCGGTGCGGCCGCCGGCCAGCGTGGCCAGGGCCGGCAGACCGAAGGAGAGGGTCTTGCCGGAGCCGGTGCGGCCCCGGCCGAGGATGTCCTTGCCGAGCAGGGCGTCCGGGATGGTCGCGGCCTGGATCGGGAAGGGGGTCGTCACGCCGTTCTGCGCGAGCTTGCGGACGACGCCCTCGGGGAGACCGAGGTCGGCGAAAGTGACCTCGGGGGCGTCCTCGGCTGCCTCGTTCTCGGGCACGACGACGTGATCAGTACTGGCGATGGACATGCGAATGCGAAACCTTCCGGAGTCTCGTCGGCACGCGCCCGTCAACTCCGTGATTCGCGATTCGCAATACGACCGCCTCAATGCGGTCCACCACGGCAAGGGAGAGTACGCGCCACACGGCGCGCTCTGCGGTGGCGCCGGGCAAGATGGGATCAAACGATCTGCCACCATACGCACTCCGGGCCCCGCAAGGCAAACCGGACTCCGCTGGAGACAGTTGGGACGCCCTCCGTCGGCCAGTGGCCCGGAGAACCTCCCGTGGTCTGCCAACCGACCACCTCCCGGAATTGTTCCCGCCCGAATTGATCCCGCCCGAATTGATCCCGGCCGACGGCACGAGCCGGCAGGTCTACGCCGGCGCCCCCGCCTCCGGCGCCGGCTCCCGCTGCTCCAGCTGCGGCCCCGGCGGCTCGTGCGCCGACGACGACGGCTCCGGCTTGTCCGTCGGCTCCGGCGACGTCGTCACCTCGGTCGGCGTCGGTGTGGGCTCGGGTTCGGCCGTCCGGGTGGGCGTCGGCGGAGCCGGCGGCTTCGGCGTGGGCCCGGCCGGCCTTCCCGGCGTGTCGCGCCCGGGCGCGGACGGGCCCACCACGGCGGACGGCGACACCCCCGGAGACACCGGCTCCCCCGCCCCGCCGTTCTTGCCCTTCTTCCCCTTCTTGTCCTTGCCGTGCCCGCGCTCGGCGTCGGCCGTCGCCCCGAACCCGGTGCCGCCGCCCGACGTCGCCGACCCTCCGTCGGGCGCCTCCCCGCCGTGCCGCCCGGTGGAGTGCGACGGCTTGGCGCTCCCTCCCGCGTCGTCGCCGACGCTCATACAGCCGGCGGCAGCGGCGACGGCCACGACCGTGGCGGCCAGGCGGACGGGAACGTACAAGGGGCGCACGGGGCCACCTCCGGGAAGGGTGAGGGAGTCAACACCTCCAACTCCCCCCGCCCGCAAGAGGACACGCGCCCCGCATTCACAACCCGCTCAGCCGTAACCCAGGGCGTGAAGACGCGCGTCGTCGATGCCGAAGTGGTGCGCGATCTCGTGCACCACCGTGATCTCCGTCTCGGCGACGACGTCCTCCCGCGACTCGCACATCCGCAACGTCGGATTCCGGTAGATGGTGATCCGGTCCGGCAGCACACCGGCGTACCACTCGCCCCGGTCGGTCAGCGGAGTCCCCTCGTACAGCCCGAGCAGCTCGGGATCGTCCGAGGGCGGTTCGTCCTCGACGAACACCGCGACGTTGTCCATCAGTCGCGTCAACTCCGGCGGGATCCGGTCGAGCGCCTCGGCGACCAGTTCCTCGAACTCCTCGCGCGTCATCTCCAGCACAGGCCCATTGTCGGCCACGACCCGGCACTACGAGTGCCTTCCGGCGCCGCATATCCGGCCCGGGACTTGGGCATACGGGACCAATGGCCCGCGTCCCCGCCGCAGTCCTGAGTGTCCTGAACCCGATCCGCAAGGCCCCGCGCACCCTGGCCCGCCGCTACCGCTCCCGGCAGGGCCCGGCCGCGATCGCACTCGTGCCGCAGCCGCACCCGTGGTCCCGTGCGGTGGGACTCGTGGCCGTCGTGCTCCTCGGCGCCTGGCTGGGACTGCTGGTCGTGGGCAATGTCCGGGTCCCGGTCGGCCCCATGAACACCACCATGACGCTGCGCCCCTCCTTCACCGGCGGCACCAAGATCAACGTCTCGCCCCTGGGCGCCCTCCAGCTGGACAGCCACATCGCTCCCGTCCGCCTGGACGTGAACGTCGACCAGCTCGACCCGGAGCGCTCCCAGGCCCTGGTCGACCACCCCGAGCGGCTCTCCGGCCTCCAGGACGAGGTCACCGAGGACGTCGGACGCGGCACCCTCGACCTGGCCGTCCGTTCGAGCGTCGCGGTCGTCGGCGGCGCCACCGCGCTCGGCCTCGCGGTCTACCGCCGCCCGCGCCGCGCCCTGGCGGCCGGCGGCCTCGCGCTCGCCCTCCTCGCCGCCTCGGGCGGCACGGCGTACGCCACCTGGCGCCCCGACTCCGTCCTGGAACCCAAGTTCTCCGGGCTGCTCTCCTCGGCCCCCTCCCTGGTCGGCAACGCGCGCAGCATCGTCACCGAATTCGACGTCTACCAGAAGGAATTGGCCCGCCTGGTCACCAACGTGACCAAGCTCTACGACGCCACCTCGACCCTTCCCGCCTACGCCCCCGACCCCTCGACCATCCGGGTCCTGCACGTCTCCGACATCCATCTGAACCCGGCGAGCTGGAAGATCATCGCCTCGCTGGTGGAGCAGTACAAGGTGGACGTGATCGTCGACTCGGGCGACACGATGGACCACGGCACGGCCGCCGAGAACGGCTTCCTGGACCCCATCGAGGACCTCGGGGCGCCCTACGTGTGGGTCCGCGGCAACCACGACTCGACGATCACGCAGCGCTATCTTCAGGGCCTGAAGAACGTCCACGTCCTGGACGACGGCCGGGCCGAGACGATCAAGGGCCTGCGCTTCGCGGGCATCGGCGACCCGCAGTTCACCCCGGACCGCTCGAAGCAGCCCGGCGCCGAACAGTCCCAGGAACTGGCCGGCGCCCGCCTGGCCACGGCCCTGCGCGACCAGCGCACGGCCGGCCGGCCGGTGGACATCGCCATCGCCCATGAGCCGTCGGCGGCCCGCGAGGTCGACGGCGAGGTGCCGCTGGTGCTGGCCGGGCACATCCACCACGACGAGATGGAAGTCCTGAAGTACGGCACCCGGCTCCGTATCGAGGGCTCCACGGGCGGCAGCGGCCTGCGCGCCATCGAGGGCAAGCACCCGGACCCCATCGAGGCGTCGATCCTGTACTTCGACCGGGACACCCGCCACCTCCAGGCCTGGGACGAGATCGAACTGGGCGGCCTCGGTCTCACGACCGCCGAGGTCAGCCGCCACCTCCCGGAGGAGAACCAGCCCGGCGCGACGGAGTCCCCGACCACCCCCGCGACGGAGCCCCCGGCAACCTCCCCGACGGCCTCCCCCTAAACCGTTTTGGCGATAGCTCCCGCCATCCCATATGCTTCTCACGTCCCCGACGCGCTGAGAAGCGCCCAGGCGGGCCGATAGCCCTCATCGTCTAGCGGCCTAGGACGCCGCCCTTTCAAGGCGGTAGCACGGGTTCGAATCCCGTTGGGGGCACGCACCACCCTGTGCGACACTGTCGTACGACACGCTTGGTCCTGTGGAGCAGTTTGGAGTGCTCGCCACCCTGTCAAGGTGGAGGCCGCGGGTTCAAATCCCGTCAGGACCGCTGAGGTTTCACGTGAAACCTCGTGGCTGGGTAGCTCAGTTGGTACGAGCGTCCGCCTGAAAAGCGGAAGGTCGCCGGTTCGACCCCGGCCCCAGCCACCAAAGAAACCCCCGTCGAGCTCTCGACGGGGGTTTCGCTGTGCCCTCCTCCGAGAGCCGTGGCCCCGGCCAAACCACCCGGGCCTCGGCCGAACCACCGGAGACAAAAGCGTTAGCCACAAAAATCCGCGGGATGAGATCCTGGACCGCGTATGTCTACGCAATCCGCCCCCGCCCTCGGCGCCCTCGCCTCCCGCCTGACCGAGCTTTCCCTGCGCGACGCGCACCGGCTCGGGCGCAGGCTCGAAGGTGCGCGCAAGATCCGTAAGCCGGAGGCCCGCGCCGCCGTGCTGGCCGAGATCGAGGCGGAGGTCGGCAAGGCCGAGGAGCGGATGGCCGGGCGCCGTGCCGGTGTTCCCGAGATCACGTACCCCGAGCAGCTGCCGGTCAGCCAGAAGAAGGACGAGATCGCCGACGCCATCCGCGACCACCAGGTCGTGATCGTCGCCGGTGAGACCGGTTCCGGGAAGACCACGCAGATCCCGAAGATCTGCATGGAGCTCGGCCGCGGGGTCCGCGGCATGATCGGGCACACCCAGCCCCGCCGTATCGCCGCCCGCACCGTCGCCGAGCGCGTGGCCGAGGAGCTGGACACCCCGCTGGGCGGGGCCGTCGGCTGGAAGGTCCGTTTCACCGACCAGGTCGACCCGGACGCCACCTTCGTCAAGCTCATGACGGACGGCATCCTGCTCGCCGAGATCCAGACCGACCGTGAGCTGCGCGCCTACGACACGATCATCATCGACGAGGCCCACGAGCGGTCCCTCAACATCGACTTCCTGCTGGGCTACCTCGCCCAGCTGCTGCCGAAGCGCCCCGACCTCAAGGTCGTCATCACCTCGGCCACCATCGACCCCGAGCGCTTCTCCCGGCACTTCGGCGACGCCCCGATCGTCGAGGTCAGCGGCCGTACGTACCCCGTGGAGGTCCGCTACCGGCCGCTCCTGGAGGAGGACGGCGACGACGCCGACCGCGACCAGATCACCGCGATCACCGACGCGGTCGAGGAACTCCAGAAGGAGGGCAAGGGCGACATCCTTGTCTTCCTCTCCGGCGAGCGGGAGATCCGCGACACGGCCGACGCGCTCACCAAGAAGAACTACCGCTTCACGGAGATCCTGCCCCTCTACGCCCGGCTCTCCCACGCCGAACAGCACCGCGTCTTCCAGGCGCACACCGGACGCCGGATCGTCCTGGCCACGAACGTCGCCGAGACCTCCCTCACGGTCCCGGGCATCAAGTACGTCATCGATCCGGGCTTCGCCCGCATCTCGCGCTACAGCCACCGCACCAAGGTCCAGCGCCTCCCCATCGAGCCGGTCTCCCAGGCCAGCGCCAACCAGCGCAAGGGCCGCTGCGGCCGTACCAGCGACGGCATCTGCATCCGCCTCTACAGCGAGGACGACTTCAACGCCCGCCCGGAGTTCACGGACGCGGAGATCCTCCGGACGAACCTCGCCTCCGTCATCCTCCAGATGACCGCGGCCGGCCTCGGCGACATCGAGAAGTTCCCCTTCATCGATCCGCCGGACCACCGCAACATCCGCGACGGTGTGCAGCTCCTCCAGGAGCTGGGCGCCCTCGACCCGGCGCAGAAGGACCCCCGCAAGCGGCTCACGGACACCGGCCGCAAGCTCGCCCAGCTGCCCGTCGACCCGCGGCTGGCCCGCATGGTCCTGGAGGCGGACAGGAACGGCTGCGTCCGCGAGGTCATGGTCATAGCCGCCGCGCTGTCCATCCAGGACCCGCGCGAGCGCCCCGCCGACAAGCAGACCCAGGCCGACCAGCAGCACGCCCGCTTCAAGGACGAGACCAGCGACTTCCTGGCCTACCTCAACCTCTGGCGCTACATCCGCGAGCAGCAGAAGGAGCGCGGCTCGTCCTCCTTCCGCCGGATGTGCAAGCAGGAGTACCTCAACTTCCTTCGCATCCGCGAATGGCAGGACATCTACAGCCAGTTGCGCACGGTCGCGAAGCAGATGGGCATCCACCTCAACGAGGACGACGCCCCGGCCGACCGCATCCACGTCTCCCTCCTCGCCGGCCTGCTCTCCCATGTCGGCATGAAGGACGTGAAGGAGGGCGCGAAGAACGAGTACCTGGGCGCCCGCAACGCCAAGTTCGCGATCTTCCCCGGCTCGGCGCTCTTCAAGAAGCCGCCGCGTTTCGTGATGTCCGCCGAACTCGTCGAGACCTCGCGCCTGTGGGCCCGCGTCAACGCCAGGATCGAGCCGGAGTGGGTCGAGCCCCTCGCCGGCCACCTCCTCAAGCGCACGTACAGCGAGCCGCACTGGGAGAAGGACCAGGCCGCGGTGATGGCGTACGAGAAGGTCACGCTCTACGGCGTGCCGATCGTGGCGCAGCGGAAGGTCAACTACGGCCGGATCGACCCGGAGGTCAGCCGCGAGCTGTTCATCCGGAACGCGCTCGTCGAGGGTGACTGGCGCACGCACCACAAGTTCTTCTCGGACAACCGCAGACTCCTCACCGAGGTCGAGGAGCTGGAGCACCGGGCCCGGCGCCGGGACATCCTGGTCGACGACGAGACGCTGTTCGACTTCTACGACCAGCGGATCCCCGACCACGTGGTCTCCGGCGCCCACTTCGACTCCTGGTGGAAGCGCAAGCGGCACGAACAGCCCGACTTCCTCGACTTCGAGCGCGAGATGCTCATCAACGAGAAGGCGGGCGAGGTCACCAAGGACGACTATCCGGACACCTGGCGCCAGGGCAACCTCACGTTCCGCGTGACATACCAGTTCGAGCCGGGCGCGGACGCCGACGGCGTGACCGTCCACATCCCGCTCCAGGTCCTCAACCAGGTCACGGACGAGGGCTTCGACTGGCAGATCCCGGGCCTGCGGGAGGAGCTCGTCACGGAGCTCATCCGGTCCCTGCCCAAGCCGATCCGCCGCAACTACGTGCCCGCGCCGAACTACGCGAAGGCGTTCCTCGACCGCGCGGTCCCTCTGCAGGAGCCCCTCACGACCACCATGACCCGCGAGTTGCGGCGCCTGGTCGGGGTCCCCTTCGAGGCGGACGACTTCGACTGGTCCAAGGTCCCCGACCACCTCAAGGTCACGTTCCGGATCGTCGACGAGCGGCGCCGCAAGCTCGCCGAGGACAAGGACCTGGAGGCACTGAAGCTCAGACTCCGGCCGAAGGCCCGCAAGGCCCTCTCCCAGGCGGCAGCGGCCACGGCGGAACGTCAGGGCGGCGAGTCCCTGGAGCGCAAGGGCCTCACGGACTGGACGATCGGCACGCTCACCCGCGTCTTCGAGACCCGGCGGGCCGGCCAGCCGGTGAAGGCCTACCCCGCGCTGGTCGACGACGGCGACACGGTCTCCGTACGCCTCTTCGACACGGAGGCGGAACAGGCGCAGGCCATGTGGAAGGGCACCCGCCGCCTGATCCTGCGCAACATCCCGGTGAACCCGGCGAAGTTCGCCTCCGAGAAGCTGACGAACCCGCAGAAGCTGGCGCTGTCCGCGAATCCGCACGGCTCCATCCAGGCGCTGTTCGACGACTGCGCGATGGCGGCCGCCGACAAGCTGATCGCGGACTTCGGCGGCCCGGCGTGGGACGAGGAGTCGTACCGCAAGCTGTACGACAAGGTGCGCGCCGAGATCGTCGACACGACCGTCCGTACGGTGGACCGGGTGCAGCAGGTGCTGGCCGCCTGGCAGGCCTGTGAACGCCGTCTGAAGGCCGTACGCAGCCCCGCGCTGCTGCCGAACCTCCAGGACGTGCGTCAGCAGCTGGACGCCCTCGTGAAGCCCGGCTTCGTGACGGAGGGGGGTCTGCGCCGCATGCCGGACCTGATGCGCTACCTGGTGGCAGCGGACCGGCGTCTGCAGCAGATGCCGACGAACGTCCAGCGGGACACCACACGGATGCAGAAGGTCCACGAGATGCAGGACGAGTACGCCTGGCTGCTGGAGCAGATGCCGCAGGGGCGGCCGGTGCCGTCGTCGGTCCTGGACATCCGCTGGATGATCGAGGAACTCCGGGTCAGCTACTTCGCTCACGCGCTGGGCACGGCGTACCCCGTCTCCGACAAGCGGATCGTGAAGGCGATCGACGCGGCCGCACCGTAACGGGACGCGCACGCAGGGTGAGTTCGACCAGGACCCCACCCTCCTGTAGAGTCTCTTCTCGCAGCGCAACGCACGAATCGCGCCGCGAAACCTGGTCCTGTGGAGCAGTTTGGAGTGCTCGCCACCCTGTCAAGGTGGAGGCCGCGGGTTCAAATCCCGTCAGGACCGCAGTACAGAGCCCGGATCTTCGGATCCGGGCTCTTTCTTTGTGCGCCCTTGCGCCCCTCACCTGCGCGATGCCCTCTCGCGGGCCCTCACGCCGTCTTGACGGCCTCTCAATCCCTCGGTACCCAGAAACCAGGGCCGTTCCCGTTCGGCCTTCCGGAGGTGGCGTATGGCGGCATCGGCTAGGCACGAGACGCGGGCCCTCCTCCGTGCGCACCTGGCGGCCGCGTCGTCGTACCGGCATCTCACGCGCCACTGCCCGATCTGCCATCACCTGCTGAGGCTGGCGATGGAGGCCGCCCCGTCCGCCGCCCCACGCACCGCCCAGGCCCCCAGGACCTCCCAGGGGGCCGTAGAGAACGAGAGCCCGGCGCGGGCGTGACCGGAGCCGGCCTCAACACCCGTGCGTACAGGGGAGGCTGGGGCCCGTGGTCCCACTACCGCACGCTCGGCGGAGCTAACAAGCCGCTTGGTATGTGACGGGTGTCACGGCATGAGTTTTGGAAAGTACGGTACTTACACCCCGCCTACAACAGGTCAATTTTATATGTGCAATTGCACCGCTTCGACGGTGCCGCACACAGGGGATCCAACACCCCTCCCCGGACTCCGACAAGGCCGCTCACAGCCAGGCCACGAGTCCGACAGCCGACGCACAAAAAAGATCGCGCTGGACCCGGCGGAGTCCAGCGCGATCGACGACGCACCCTGTTATATGCCTGGAGAGCTCTGACTGGCGTGGGCGTAGGGCCTGTTGGGGCAGGACCTGCGTCGCTTGGAGCTGTGGTTCCGGACGTCACGGCTGATGGGGGACCAGCCGGTTTGCCCGGTTATTCAGTTGTTCAGGCCTCGCTGCGCTGCTGCGGAATGCCCGCGAGCAGAGCGCGGACCTCGGCCTCGCGGTAGCGGCGATGCCCGCCGAGCGTGCGGATCGACGTGAGCTTGCCGGCCTTCGCCCACCGCGTGACCGTCTTGGGGTCGACGCGGAACATGGTGGCGACCTCAGCCGGGGTCAGCAGCGGCTCGGCATCAGGGGTGCGAGCGGTCATGAGCGGCCTCCTCGGGAGAACCGAACCTTCTCGGTTCTTTCCTCTAAATTCTGCACCTTGACCCGCGTTGCCCGAAATGGCGGACGCGAGTCGAGTCGGTTATAGGACGAACGGCTTGTCCTCGGCACTACAACTACACCATCTGTCCAGCCGCGTCGGCCAAACCGATGGAATTGCCCTCCCAGGTGTTCATCAGCGACGGAAGCCGATGGACCATGCCATAGCGGACAGTCACGCCACTGTGACGATCAGTCACAGGACGATCAGGAGTCACCAGACCCCCCAAAGCGTGCAATGCTGAGATTCCGCCCACGATGCAGCACAACGGGACGGAAGGAGCCCCCCGGACTCCTTGTCCTATTTTGGCATGAGGAGGGGCAAGGGGCGCAAGGGTCATGTACGTGCAGTCCGTCACGTTTGGCCTACTTGAGAGGTACGCCCGGATCGGAACCTACGTCCCTTGTTGACAAGGCGTCAGTAGACGCACAGAGCATTTCGGAAACGTCGGTGCGAGGACGTAACCCCAAAACGGGCGGTACGTCAAACGTCTGTTCGTGACCGGTCACAAGCGGTCCGTAGGAACCGAAGGTCAGAGGTCGGGTCGGAGGTCAGTTCGCCGACCGAAGATCCCGTACGGAACGCCACCGGGTCACCAGCCGGGCGTACGCCTCCCCGGCGGCCGCCCCGTCGCCCCGGCGCAGCGCGGCGATCCCCTCGGCCACGTCCGCCGCCGAGTGGTCGTCCTCCAGCGTCCCGGCCGGTACGGCGTGCACCAGGCCGCCGTAGTCCAGCTCCACGAGCGAGCGCGGATGGAACTCCTCCAGCCAGCGCCCGACGTCCACCAGGCCGTCGATCAGCGGCCCCTCGTCCATGGCCTCCTTCAGGGCCCGCAGGCCCCGGGCCACCCGCCGCCGGGCCTGCACCATGGGCGTGCGGTAACGCAGCACCGGCGGGCTGTCCTCGCTGTCGCCCTTGTCGTACTCGCGCTCCTCGTCGGCGACCAGCACGAACCAGCTGATCGGCACCTGCCAGGTCGCCGTACGGATCCACGGCCGGGCGTCCGGGTTCACCGCCAGCCAGCGCTCGTAGTCCTGGGCGGCCTGGCGGCGCAGGAAGGGCGGCAGGACCGCGTCCAGGACCGGCGGCGGCAGCTCCTCGGAGAGCTCCTCCAGGGCCTGCCAGCCGCGCAGCCGGGTGCGCCAGGGGCAGACGCAGACGACGCCGTCGACGTCCAGCACGAAGGCGTCCTCGCTCTCGTGCACCGGCACCAGGACCGGCGGGGTGGGTGCCAAGTCCGCCAGCGCACGGCGGAGTTCGTCCTGGTACGAGGGCCGGTCCGGGCGGCGGGCGTAGCGGGCCCAGTGACTGCGCTCAGGCTCGGCGAAGGCGGCCAGCGGTTCGTACACGCGCAGATAGGTCGCGTAGGGGACGATCACCGAGGACACCTTGGGCACGCCTGCTCCCTCCCCCGCGCACCGTCGCGAAAACCTGCGGAACCCACTCACAAACGCGCGGGAAATCTATGCAAATCGTCGCACGGGTGTACTCCGGTCGGAGGTGATCCTGAGCACTGTGCGGTCGGCGGGCCCCTCAGGCTCTAATCTCATGCTCAACGGCCCCCGCCACCCACACGGAGGCTGGTCTCCACCCGCCGCAACTACTCAGGAGTCACCACAGTGACCGACGTAACCGGCGCACCTGCTGATGTACTGCACACCCTGTTCCACTCGGACCAGGGAGGACATGAGCAAGTCGTGCTCTGCCAGGACCGCGCGAGCGGCCTCAAGGCCGTCATCGCCATCCACTCCACCGCCCTGGGCCCCGCGCTCGGCGGTACGCGCTTCTACTCGTACGCGAACGAGACCGAGGCCGTCGCCGACGCGCTGAACCTCGCCCGTGGGATGTCGTACAAGAACGCCATGGCCGGTCTGGACCACGGCGGCGGCAAGGCGGTGATCATCGGCGACCCGGAGCGGATCAAGACCGAGGAGCTCCTCCTCGCCTACGGCCGGTTCGTCGCCTCCCTCGGCGGCCGGTACGTCACCGCCTGCGACGTCGGCACATACGTCGCCGACATGGACGTCGTGGCCCGCGAGTGCCGCTGGACCACGGGCCGCTCCCCGGAGAACGGCGGCGCCGGTGACTCCTCCGTCCTCACCGCCTACGGCGTCTACCAGGGCATGCGGGCCTCCGCGCAGCACCTGTGGGGCGACCCCTCGCTGCGCGCGAAGCGCATCGGCATCGCCGGCGTCGGCAAGGTCGGCCACCACCTGGTGGAGCACCTGGTGAAGGAGGGCGCCGAGGTCTTCGTCACGGACGTACGCGAGGACGCCGTACGGCGGATCACCGAGCGGCACCGGGACGTCATGGCCGTGAAGGACACCGACGAGCTGATCCGCATCGACG
The DNA here is from genome assembly GCF_042958445.1 of Streptomyces sp. NPDC007991. Taxonomy (NCBI): domain Bacteria; kingdom Bacillati; phylum Actinomycetota; class Actinomycetes; order Kitasatosporales; family Streptomycetaceae; genus Streptomyces; species Streptomyces sp. NPDC007991. Next base: position 312,169 of record NZ_JBIBJD010000011.1, on the reverse strand, counting down.
GGCTGGGCATCTACGCCCCCTGCGCGCTGGGCGGGGCGCTGGACGACGACACCGTGCCGGTGCTGACCGCCGAGGTGGTCTGCGGCGCGGCCAACAACCAGCTCGCCCACCCGGGCGTGGAGAAGGACCTCGCCGACCGCGGGATCCTCTACGCGCCGGACTACGTGGTGAACGCCGGCGGTGTCATCCAGGTGGCCGACGAACTGCACGGCTTCGACTTCGAGCGGTGCAAGGCGAAGGCGGCGAAGATCTTCGACACGACGCTGGCCATATTCGCACGTGCGAAGGAAGACGGCATTCCGCCGGCCGCCGCGGCGGACCGGATCGCCGAGCAGCGCATGCACGACGCGGCCGCGGCCCGCCGGGCGCACTGATTCGGGAGCGCCCTCGTACGTTTGGCCGGTACCCGTCGGTGGGCAGTTAGAGAGAACTCTCACTTCTACCGGCGGGTCGACCGCCGATAAGTGGTTAAAATCGCGGTTGACCAGCGAGGACGGGGCGCCTCGAAGGTCCTGGGCGCGGGCACGTCATGCGGGCGACGTACCGTATGGGCGCGGGCTCAGGTACCGTGGGAGCCCTACGGACCGGTCTCTCTGCGGAGAGGCCGTTCCGGACCATGAACGCGTGTCAAGACTCTGGGGCCGTCGAGCCCCGTCGTTGAGGGGGTCGAGCCATGGGGCGCGGCCGGGCCAAGGCCAAGCAGACGAAGGTCGCCCGCCAGCTGAAGTACAACAGCGGTGGGACTGACCTCTCACGCCTGGCCGAGGAGCTGGGTGCATCGCCTTCGAATCCGCAGCCGCCTAACGGCGGGCCGTTCGAGGACGATGATCAGGACGACGACCTGTACGCACGGTACGCCGACCTCTACGAGGACGACGACGAAGACGAGGACGGCCAGTCCTCGCAACACCGTCGCGGCGCTTGACCTTGCACTGAGCATGTCCCCGGTCGGTGACGGAAGGTCACCGACCGGGTTCTGTGCTGCCTGCAAGGTCCCGCAGGGGTGCAACCCCCCGTGCGTCAGTTCGCGTAGTCACCGATCAGGGCGGCACCAGTGGTGTGCTCGCCCCGGTCCGTGATCTCTCCGGCCACCCAGGCGTCCACGCCGCGGTCGGCCAGGGTCGTCAGGGCCACGTCCGTGGACTCCTGCGGCACGATCGCGATCATGCCGACGCCCATGTTCAGCGTCTTCTCCAGCTCCAGGCGCTCGACGTTGCCCGTCTTGCCGACGAGGTCGAAGACCGGGCCCGGGGTCCAGGTGGAGCGATCGACGATCGCGTGCAGCTCGTCCGGGACGACCCGGGCGAGGTTGGCCGCGAGTCCGCCGCCGGTGACGTGGCTGAAGGCGTGCACCTCGGTGGTGCGCATCAGGGCCAGGCAGTCCAGCGAGTAGATCTTCGTCGGCTCCAGCAGCTCCTCGCCGAGGGTGCGGCCGAGCTCGTCGACGTGGGTGTCCAGCGCGAGACCGGCCTGGTTCAGCAGGACGTGCCGGACCAGCGAGTACCCGTTCGAGTGAAGTCCGGAGGACGCCATGGCGATCACCGCGTCACCCGTCCGGATACGATCCGCGCCGAGCAGCCGGTCGGCCTCCACGACGCCCGTACCGGCGCCGGCGACGTCGAAGTCGTCCTCGCCCAGCAGGCCCGGGTGTTCGGCCGTCTCGCCGCCGACCAGGGCGCAGCCGGCCAGCACACAGCCCTCGGCGATGCCCTTGACGATGGCGGCGACGCGCTCGGGGTGGACCTTGCCGACGCAGATGTAGTCGGTCATGAACAGCGGCTCGGCGCCGCACACCACGATGTCGTCCATGACCATGGCGACCAGGTCGTGGCCGATGGTGTCGTAGACGCCCAGTTGGCGGGCGATGTCCACCTTGGTGCCGACGCCGTCGGTGGCGGAGGCGAGCAGGGGCCGCTCGTAGTTCTTCAGGGCGGAGGCGTCGAAGAGTCCGGCGAAGCCGCCGAGGCCGCCGAGGACCTCGGGGCGCTGGGCCTTCTTCACCCACTCCTTCATCAGCTCGACGGCGCGGTCGCCCGCTTCGATGTCGACGCCCGCGGCTGCGTAGCTGGCACCAGTTGTCTCAGACATGGCTAATGAGAACCTTCGTGTCGTACAGCAGGTAGTGCGGGCCGCCTACGGGCGGCGGATCGCGTCGGCGGCGGCCGTGGCGGCCGGGCCGGCGGCCAGCTCCGTCTCCAGGAGCTGCTTGCCGAGCAGCTCGGGGTCCGGGAGCTCCATCGGGTACTCGCCGTCGAAGCAGGCGCGGCACAGGTTCGGCTTGGCGATGGTGGTCGCCTCGATCATGCCGTCGATGGAGATGTAGGCCAGGGAGTCGGCGCCCAGGGAGGTGCCGATCTCCTCGATCGTCATGCCGTTGGCGATGAGCTCGGCGCGGGTGGCGAAGTCGATGCCGAAGAAGCAGGGCCACTTCACGGGCGGGGAGGAGATCCGGATGTGGACCTCGGCGGCGCCCGCCTCGCGGAGCATGCGGACCAGGGCCCGCTGGGTGTTGCCGCGCACGATCGAGTCGTCGACGACGACCAGGCGCTTGCCCTTGATGACTTCCTTCAGCGGGTTCAGCTTCAGGCGGATGCCCAGCTGGCGGATGGTCTGCGAGGGCTGGATGAACGTACGGCCGACGTAGGCGTTCTTCACCAGGCCGGCGCCGAAGGGGATGCCGGAGGCCTCGGCGTAACCGATGGCCGCCGGGGTGCCGGACTCCGGGGTCGCTATCACCAGGTCGGCCTCGACCGGGGACTCCTTCGCCAGCTTGCGGCCCATCTCCACACGGGAGAGGTAGACGTTCCGGCCGGCGATGTCGGTGTCGGGGCGGGCGAGGTAGACGTACTCGAAGACACAGCCCTTGGGCTTCGCTTCCGCGAATCGGGAGGTGCGCAGGCCGTTCTCGTCGATGGCGACGAACTCGCCCGGCTCGATCTCGCGGACGTAGGCGGCGCCGCAGATGTCGAGGGCCGCGGACTCCGAGGCCACGACCCAGCCTCGCTCCAGCCGGCCGAGGACCAGGGGGCGGATGCCCTGCGGGTCACGGGCGGCGTAGAGCGTGTTCTCGTCCATGAAGACGAGGCTGAAGGCACCGCGCACCTGGGGCAGCACCTCGCCGGCCGCCTCCTCGATGGTCAGCGGCTTGCCGTCCTCGTCGACCTGGGCCGCGAGGAGCGCGGTGAGCAGGTCGGTGTCGTTGGTGGCCGCCACGCGCGGCGTACGGCCGCCCTCCTGCTTGGGCAGGTCGGCGACCATCTCGGCGAGCTGGGCGGTGTTGACGAGGTTGCCGTTGTGACCGAGCGCGATGGAGCCGTGCGCGGTCGCGCGGAACGTCGGCTGGGCGTTCTCCCACACGGAGGCGCCGGTGGTCGAGTAGCGGGCGTGACCGACCGCGATGTGACCCTGGAGCGAACCGAGTGAGGTCTCGTCGAAGACCTGGGAAACGAGGCCCATGTCCTTGAAGACGAGGATCTGCGAGCCGTTGCTGACCGCGATTCCCGCGGATTCCTGGCCTCGATGCTGGAGGGCGTAGAGCCCGAAGTACGTGAGCTTGGCGACCTCTTCGCCCGGAGCCCAGACACCGAAGACGCCGCAAGCGTCCTGGGGGCCCTTCTCACCGGGGAGCAGGTCGTGGTTGAGTCGTCCGTCACCACGTGGCACGCCACCGAGTGTAGGCGAGGTCGTCCACTGGTCCGAATTGGGGATACCGGACTTTTCAGTGGATCACTACGCGGCGACGGCTCGCACACGCGTGCCGTTCTCGCTGGTCAGCGTCAGGGTTTGGTGATCGACTGCGTACTTCAGCTTCCCGTCGAAAAGTCGCAGCAGGGCCTTCTCGTCGGACATGAGTGAGTCTTCGCACATCATTCGGGTCGTGGCCGGGCGGCCGAGGGTGATATGGCCGTCGCGGACGGTGGCCTCGGCGTGGACCTTGTTGCAGCCGAGGCTGCCGGAGACGGTGCCCTTCTTCGTGTCGAAGGTGAGGTGGGCGCGGCCGTCGGTGTCGGGGGCCGTGACGGTCCACTGGGTGCCGCTCAGCGGGGCGTCCTTCGCCTTGGTCAGGCGGACGGTGTCGCCCTGGCCGGTGGTGAGGGTGAGGCGGTCGCCGTCCGCCTGAGCCTCGAACTCCCGGCCGGAGAGCGTGCGGGCGAGGGTCTGCTCGAACTCCATGGGCTTGTTCTCGCAGGCCATCTCCGTGGACATGGTCCTGCCGAGCCGGACGCGGTCGCCTTCGACGGTGGCCGGGGCGCCGAACTTGTTGCAGCCGAGGCTGCCTTCGGCCCGGCCCTTGTCGAGGGTCACATGGGCGCCGGAGGGGGCCTTCTGCGTCTTTCCGCCGGCGGTGACGCTGTCCACGTTCCACCGCACGCCCGTCACCGTCGCCGGTTTCCCGGCACCGACCGAACCGCTGCCGGCGTCCGTCTTCTCGTTGCCGCAGGCCGCCATGAGCGGGACGAGCATGGCGGCGGCCGTCAGGGTCATGCGCTGCTTCTGCCTGTCCATGCCACTTCGACGGGAGACCCGGGGGGATCGGTTCCCCTTATGCCATCAGTGGCAGGTGGGCCGAAAGATCCGCCCGCTCGCCGCCGGCGCTCACGCGGGCGTCCTGGAGCGCCTGGGCCCAGGCCAGCCGCCCGGTCGCGAGCCGGATCCAGGTCAGCGGGTCCGTCTCGACCACGCTGGGCGGGGTGCCCCGGGTGTGCCTCGGGCCCGCCACGCACTGCACCACGGCGTACGGCGGGATCCGCACCTCGGTGGAGCCGCCGGGTGCCTTGGCGGCGAGGGCGTCGGCGAGGAGGCGGGTGCAGGCGGCGAGGGCCTGGCGGTCACAGGGGATGTCGAGGCCGGGGACGGCGGCGTTCAGGTCGTCGGTGTGGACGACGAGTTCGACGGTGCGGGTGACCAGGTAGTCGGCGAGGGTGATGGCGCCGGTGCGGGCGGCGAGGACGCGCTCGCCGGGCGCGTCCGCCAGCTTCTGCCTGAGACGCTCCTCGGTGTGCGCGTAGAGGGCGTCGAGGTCGGGGGTGGCGGCGGCGAGATCGCGGGTGCCGTCGGCGATGTCACCGGCGCGGGCGGCGGTGGCGAAGGGCCAGTCGACAAGGGCGAGCTCCGGTTTCGCCGGCTCCGCGCGCTCCAGGTTGCGGCTGACGGTCTCCACGGCCATGGTCACGTGCGCGGCGAGCTCCCGTACCGTCCAGTCCCCCAGCCGGGTGGGCAGCGCGAGCTGCTCGGCGGTGAGGGTGCGTACGGCCTCCCGCACGTGCCCGAACTGGGTGAACACCGCGGTGCGGATCTTGACGGGGTCGTAGCGGCGGGCGCGCTTCCTGGCCGGGGGCATGGAGATCAGCCTATGCGGGCTGCGAGGCCGTCGCGGGCGTCTCGAATGTCTCGCCGTTGCGGGGGACGCCGATGCCGCGCCAGGTGAAGGGAATGCCTCGGGCGATGTCGAGGTCGGGGCCGTCCATCAGCTGGAAGTGGAGGTGGGGCTCGGTGGAGTTGCCCGAGTTGCCGCAGCGGGCGAGCTGCTGTCCGGCGGTCACCCGGTCCCCCTCGCGGACGGTGAGCGAGCCGCGCTGGAGATGGGCGTAGAGCGCGTAGGTGCCGTTGCCGAGGTCGAGGACGACGTGGTTGCCGACGACGCGTCCGGCACCGGACAGGTCGCGCACGGACGCCTCCAGGACCATCAGGTACAGCAGCGCGAGCGGCGACGTACGGCTGAGGTGGTCGCGCTGGCCGTCGGCGGCCCGCACAACGGTGCCGTCGGCGACCGCGAGGAGCGGGGCACCGTAGGCGGGGAAGGCGCTGTTGCGGCGCGCGAGCGGCCACAGCCGGCTGAAGCCCGGGCGGGCGCCCGGCTCGGGCTCGGCGACGACGTCGATGGCGTAGGTCTGGCCGTAGGCGTGCGTGCCGTGGCTCGGGGTGCGGTCGGCCGGGCTGTTCAGCGCGGTCCAGCGGCCGGTGACGGGCGGCTGGACCTCGACCGGTTCCCGGGCCGCGCGCGGGCTGTCCGGTGCGCCGCCCCACCTGTTGGCCACGCTGAGGATGACGTAGGCCAGGGCGATCGGCAGGAAGTTCCACCACCACGGGTAGCCCAGGTCCAGCGCGGCGTGGGCGACCACCAGGCCGAGAAACGCCAGTTGCAGGGCGCGGTAGGTGACCTTGGCTGATTTGCGTACGGACATCGTTCCTCCGGTCCGGTCGGTGAACGGGTTCGGTCTGTCACGGGTTCAGTCGTTCAGGGCCGCGCTGTCGCCACCGCCACCGCCACCAGCAGCGGTACGACCCGCCCCGGCGGCACCTCGTAGCGGCCCCGGCCGGTCGTGTGCAGCCAGCCGGCTCCGGTCAGCTGGCGCAGGTGGTGGTAGATCTGGCCGGTCGTCCCGACCTCGTCCAGCTCGGCGAGCTCCGCCGCGGTGCGCCGGCCGCCGAGGACCTCGCGCAGCAGCCGGAGCCGGACCGGGTGGCCGAGTGCCGCGAACGACTCGGCGACCGGTGTCCAGTCGTCCTCCAGCAGCCCCTCCGTCAGGGCCCCCGTCTGCCACGCGTACTGCTCGCCCGTCGGCAGGCGTACGGAGCCGGTGTAGAGGACACCGCCGTCGGCGGCCCCCAGCTCGGACAGCTGCTCCTTCAGCCCGTTCAGGGCCCAGAAGTCGCCTGCGTCGAGGCGGGGTCCGGCGCGGTGGGCGCCTTCCAGGGCGGCCAGCCGTCGTTCGAGATCGGCGACACGTTGTTCCAGTTCCACTCTGAGGAGATTACGGAACTACGTAATTGCGTGCAATCTCGGGACGGTCCCCGATACGCGTCCGGACATGCGAAAGCCCCGCCCGTCGCCATGACAGGCGGGGCGGGGCCTTCGTGATGCGTGGCTACGCCAGCAGCGCCGGGATCGTCCCCTCGTGGAGCTCGCGCAGCTCCGCGAGGGAGAGCGTGAACTCGCCCTGGAGATCCACCGAGTCGCCGTCCACGACACCGATACGGGTGACCGGCAGGCCCCGCGCACCGCACATGTCGTTGAAGCGGACCTCCTCCGAACGCGGCACGGCCACGACCGCGCGGCCCGCCGACTCGGAGAAGAGGAAGGTGAAGGCGTCCAGACCGTCCGGGACGATCAGACGCGCGCCCTTGCCGCCGAGCAGCGCCGACTCGACGACCGCCTGGATGAGACCGCCGTCGGACAGGTCGTGCGCCGAGTCGATCATGCCGTCGCGGGAGGCGGCGATCAGGATCTCCGCGAGCAGCCGCTCACGCTCCAGGTCGACCTTGGGCGGCAGACCGCCGAGGTGGTCGTGGACGACCTGCGACCAGGCCGAACCGCCGAACTCCTCACGCGTGTCGCCGAGGAGGTAGAGCAGCTGCCCCTCCTCCTGGAAGGCGACCGGCGTGCGGCGGGTCACGTCGTCGATGACGCCCAGGACCGCGACCACCGGGGTCGGGTGGATGGCCGCCTCGCCCGTCTGGTTGTAGAGCGAGACGTTGCCGCCGGTCACCGGGGTGCCCAGCTGCAGGCAGCCGTCCGCCAGACCGCGCACGGCCTCCGCGAACTGCCACATCACCGCCGGGTCCTCGGGCGAGCCGAAGTTCAGGCAGTCGGAGACGGCGAGCGGCTTGGCGCCGGTCGTCGCCACGTTCCGGTAGGCCTCCGCCAGCGCGAGCTGCGCGCCCGTGTACGGGTCGAGCTTGGCGTACCGGCCGTTGCCGTCCGTGGCGAGGGCCACGCCGAGGCCGGTCTCCTCGTCGATCCGGATCATGCCGGAGTCCTCGGGCTGGGCGAGGACCGTGTTGCCCTGCACGAAGTGGTCGTACTGGGAGGTGATCCAGGACTTGGACGCCTGGTTCGGGGAGCCGACCAGCTTCAGGACCTGGTCCTTCAGCTCCTCGCTCGTCGCAGGCCGGGGCAGCTTGTTCGCGTCGTCCGCCTGGAGGGCGTCCTGCCAGGACGGGCGGGCGTACGGGCGCTCGTAGACCGGGCCCTCGTGGGCCACCGTGCGCGGGTCGACGTCGACGATCTTGCCGCCGTGCCAGTAGATCTCCAGGCGGTCGCCGTCGGTCACCTCACCGATGACGGTGGCGATGACGTCCCACTTCTCGCAGATCTCCAGGAAGCGGTCGACCTTCTCCGGCTCGACGACCGCGCACATGCGCTCCTGCGACTCGCTCATGAGGATCTCCTCGGGCGAGAGCGTCGAGTCGCGCAGGGGGACGTCGTCCAGCGTCACACGCATGCCGCCGGAGCCGTTGGAGGCCAGCTCGCTGGTGGCGCAGGACAGGCCCGCCGCACCCAGGTCCTGGATGCCGACGACCAGCTTCTCCTTGAAGGCCTCCAGGGTGCACTCGATGAGGAGCTTCTCCTGGAAGGGGTCGCCGACCTGGACGGCGGGGCGCTTGGAGGGCTTGGCGTCGTCGAAGGTCTCACTCGCCAGGATCGACGCGCCGCCGATGCCGTCACCACCCGTACGAGCCCCGTACAGGATGACCTTGTTGCCCGCGCCGGACGCCTTCGCCAGGTGGATGTCCTCGTGCCGCATCACACCGATGCACCCGGCGTTGACCAGCGGGTTGCCCTGGTAGCAGGAGTCGAAGACGACCTCGCCGCCGATGTTGGGCAGGCCCAGGCAGTTGCCGTAGCCGCCGATGCCCGCGACGACACCCGGCAGGACGCGCTTGGTGTCGGGGTGGTCGGCCGCGCCGAAACGGAGGGGGTCCACGACGGCGACCGGGCGCGCACCCATCGCGATGATGTCGCGGACGATGCCGCCGACACCCGTGGCCGCGCCCTGGTAGGGCTCGACGTACGACGGGTGGTTGTGCGACTCGACCTTGAAGGTGACCGCGTAGCCCTGGCCGACGTCCACGACACCGGCGTTCTCGCCGATGCCGACGAGCAGGGCGTCGTTCTCGGGCGCCTTCTCGCCGAACTGGCGCAGGTGCACCTTGCTGCTCTTGTACGAGCAGTGCTCCGACCACATCACCGAGTACATGGCGAGCTCGGCCCCGGTGGGCCGGCGGCCGAGGATCTCCACGACCCTCTCGTACTCGTCCTTCTTCAGGCCCAGTTCGGCCCAGGGCAGCTCGACGTCGGGGGTCGCGGCCGCGTGCTCGACCGTGTCCAGAGGCGTCCGGCTCATGCGTTGACCAGCTTCTTGAGGATCGAGGTGAAGAACGGGAGGCCGTCGGTACGACCGGTGCCGATCAGCGGCTCGACGGCGTGCTCGGGGTGCGGCATGAGGCCTACGACGTTGCCGGCCTCGTTGGTGACGCCCGCGATGTCGTTGTTCGAGCCGTTGGGGTTGACGTCCAGGTACCGGAAGGCGACCCGGCCCTCGGACTCCAGCGTGTCCAGCGTGCGCTGGTCGGCGACGTACTGCCCGTCGATGTTCTTCAGCGGGATGTGGATCTCCTGGCCGGCGGTGTAGTCGCTGGTCCAGGCCGTCTCGGCGTTCTCCACCCGCAGCTTCTGGTCACGGCAGATGAAGTGCAGGTGGTTGTTGCGCAGCATCGTGCCGGGCAGCAGATGGGCCTCGGTGAGGATCTGGAAGCCGTTGCAGATGCCGAGGACCGGCAGGCCGGCCTTCGCCTGCTCGATCAGCGGCTCCATGACCGGCGAGAAACGGGCGATGGCCCCGGCGCGCAGATAGTCGCCGTAGGAGAAACCACCGCACAGCACCACGGCGTCGACCTGCTTGAGGTCCTTGTCCTTGTGCCACAGGGCGACCGGCTCGGCGCCCGCGAGGCGGATCGCGCGCTGCGTGTCCCGGTCGTCCAGACTGCCTGGGAAAGTGACGACGCCAATACGAGCGGTCACTTCACGGCCTCCGCGACTTCCTCGACCCGGACCGTGAAGTCCTCGATCACGGTGTTCGCGAGGAAGGACTCCGCAAGATCGTGAATGCGGGCGAGGGCGGCCTCGTCGACCGGCCCGTCAACTTCCAGTTCGAAACGCTTTCCCTGGCGGACGTCCGAGATCCCTTCGAAACCCAGCCGCGGCAGTGCGCGCTGCACCGCCTGGCCCTGGGGGTCGAGGATCTCCGGCTTGAGCATGACGTCGACTACGACGCGTGCCACTGGCACTCCCGGTGTGTGGTGCTGAGCAGGTTCCTTCAGACTACCCGCACAAAAATTCTACGCGCGTCGACTTGTAGGAAACTACGTGACGGTCATCACGATCCTGCATCGACGGACCCACACACGAAAATTTCCGGGAAAGATTCCGGGTCGACGCCCGAAACCTATTGCGCCCACCCGTCTCCCGCCACCACCCTTCCAACGAAGTCGCTCCGCTCCCCTCTTGATTTTGGACACGCGGAAGGATTTAGTCGGATTTCACAATGCATTGCCAGGCACTGTAGAAATGAATTGGCAAGTGCCGCAGGAAGGGACCGATATTCGTGGCGCAGAAGGTCGTGGTCACTCTCTTTGACGACATCGACGGCTCGGAAGCGGCGGAAACGATCGCCTTCGGACTGGACGGCAAGTCGTACGAGATCGACTTGAACGAAGTCAATGCCGGCGAACTGCGGAAGGCGCTCGCGCCCTACGTGGAGGCCGGCCGCAAGCGGTCCCGCTCGGGCCGGGCGTACCGGCAGACGGAGGTCGCCCCCGACCCGTCGGCCGTGCGGGCCTGGGCCCAGGCCCACAAGATGGAGGTCCCCGCACGCGGGCGCATCCCCAAGAAGGTCTACGAGGCGTTCACCGCCGCCCAGTGACGGCCCGGTGAGACCCGGACGGACGACCGGTCACCCGCCCCTCGCGGCAACCGACTTGCGCAGCACCCCGGCTGATCAGCTAGAGTCTGGAGCACGCCGAGGGGCGAGGCCGAAAGGCCCGGCTCACGGAAACATGCGGGTGTAGTTCAGTAGTAGAACATCCCCCTTCCAGGGGGAAGGCGCAGTGTGCGATTCCTGTCACCCGCTCTGCATCGCCAGTACCGACCACTCATGTGGATCAGGTAGGCTGGTGCCCGCACCGATCGGTGAGAGCCGATCGGGAGCATATGCGGACGTAGCTCAGTTGGTAGAGCGCAACCTTGCCAAGGTTGAGGTCGCGAGTTCGAGCCTCGTCGTCCGCTCGGGAATGAGACCCCGGTCCTGATGGACCGGGGTCTTCTTCGTGTTTGCTCCCCTGCCTTCTGACATTTGTCATGCCGAGTGATGACAGCGCGCACTGCTTCCCCGGCCGCGGGGCCGGGACGCTGAAGACATGGAAACCAACGGACACGAACACGTGATAGAGGTCACTGACCTGCGACGTGTGTACGGGGGCGGGTTCGAGGCGGTCAGCGGAATCACCTTTTCCGTGCGACGCGGGGAGATCTTCGCCCTGCTGGGCACCAACGGCGCGGGCAAGACCTCGACCGTCGAACTGCTGGAGGGACTCGCGGCGCCGTCGGGCGGGCGGGTCCGGGTCCTCGGGCACGACCCGTACACCGACCGGGCCCTCGTCCGGCCGCGCACCGGCGTGATGCTCCAGGAGGGCGGCTTCCCGTCCGAGCTGACCGTCGCGGAGACCGCCCGGATGTGGGCGGGCTGTGTGAGCGGGGCGCGGCCGCCGGCGGAGGTCCTGGCGCTGGTCGGGCTGGAGTCGAAAGCCGGCATCCGGGTCAAGCAGCTGTCCGGCGGTCAGCGGCGCCGGCTGGACCTGGCGCTCGCGCTGCTCGGCGCCCCCGAGGTGCTCTTCCTGGACGAGCCGACCACCGGGCTGGACGCCGAAGGCCGCCGCGAGACCTGGGAGTTGGTGAGCGCGCTGCGCGACGGCGGTACGACGGTGCTGCTGACCACGCACTACCTGGAGGAGGCCGAGAACCTCGCCGACCGGCTGGCGATCATGCACGAGGGCCGCATCGCCACCACCGGAACCCCGGCCGAGGTGACCGCCGCCGAACCGTCGCGGATCTCCTTCGACCTGCCCGACGGCTACTTCGTCGGCGATCTCCCGCCGCTCGGCGAGCTGGGCGTCACCGGGCACGAGACCGACGGCCGGACCGTCCGGCTCCGCACCCACGAGCTGCAGCGGACGGCCACCGAACTGCTGTTGTGGGCCGCGCGGGCCCGGGTGGAACTGCGCCGCCTGGACGTGCGGCCGGCCTCCCTGGAGGAGGCGTTCCTCCGTATCGCCAAGGAGGTCTCCGCGGGCCGGGCCACGGGCCCGACGACGAAGGAGTACGCGGCATGAGCACCATCCGCACGACGCCCCGCCCGGCACCGGCGGCGACCACTGCGCTGAGCCGGATGACCGCCCTCGCCCGCGCCGAACTGACCCTGCTCGGGCGGACCAGGGGCGCGCTGGTCGCGGCGCTGTTCGTCCCGCTGGTGATGCCGCTCAGCGTGCGGTCGGCGGCCGAGGAGATGGACCTCGCCGAAGCCGGGCTGAACACCGGCACCCTGGTGCTGCCCGCCGCGGTCGGCTTCTCCCTGCTGTTCGCCGTCTACTCGGTGCTCGTCGGCGCCTTCGTCGTCCGGCGTGAGGAACTCGTCCTCAAGCGGCTGCGCACCGGTGAGCTGCGGGACGTCGAGATCCTCGCCGGCTCCGCGCTGCCGGCCGCCCTCACCGGACTCGCGCAGTGCCTGCTGCTGGCCGTGGGCTGTTCGGTGCTGCTGGACCTGTCCGCGCCGTCCGCGCCCCATCTGGCCGTCGTCGGACTGCTGTTGGGGCTCGTGATGTGCGCGGCCCTCGCAGCGGCGACCGCCGCCGTGACGCGGACCGGCGAGAGCGCCCAGGTCACGCCCATGCCGCTGCTGCTCGTGTCGATGATGGGCTCCGGCATGTTCCTCCCGCTGGAGCTGATGCCCGACCGGCTGGCCTCCGTCTGCGAACTGCTGCCGCTGACCCCCGTCGTCACCCTGGTGCGCGGCGGCTGGACCGGCGATCTGCCGGCCTCCGAGGCGCTGGGCGCCCTCGCGACGGCGATGGCCTGGATCCTCATCGCGGTGTTTGCTGTACGGCGGTGGTTCCGCTGGGAACCGCGGCGCTGACCGAAGGGGGAGTGACGGGCTGATGCGCGGGCCGGGCAGGTGGTGGCGGCGGAAGAGCACACCGGAGAAGGTCGAGACGTACACGCGGTGGTCGTTCTACTTCTTCGCGGTGATGGAGTTCTTCTCCGTCGGACTCACGTCCGCGGCCCCGCTGGGGGCACGGCTCGGTGGTGCCGTCATGGTGGTGGTGGCCGTGCACGCCACCCTCGCCTTCGTGACCGTGTCGCGGGCGGTGGACTGGACGCGTGGCCGCAGGCCCCAGCCCGTCGGGCTGATGTGGACCCTGGCCGCCGTCACCGCCGCGGCCTCCGTCGCCGCGATCGGCATCGCCGAGCACGGACCCGGAGGCGAAGACGTCGACACCGCCGCCGGTGGGGTCTTCGGAGTGATCCTGATCTTCGGTCCCGGCATCATCGCGCTCGGTGTGCGCGACCGGCGGCGCGCCTTCGGCATCGCGGCCGGCTTCGCGGCAGGCACCTGGGTCGTGACGTCCGCGCTCGGCGCCTCCGCCCTCACGGCGCTGTTCACCGCGTCGATCGTGCTGGTCGGCAGCGTGTTCATCGCCTTCACGGCTGTCTTCTCCGTGTGGCTGCTCAACGCCGTCTACGAACTCGACGAGGCCCGCGAGACCCGGGCCCGGCTCGCCGTCGCCGAGGAGCGGCTCAGGTTCGGGCGGGATCTGCACGACGTCATGGGGCGCAACCTCGCCGTGATCGCGCTCAAGAGCGAACTGGCAGTGCAGCTCGCCCAGCGGGGGCGGCCGGAGGCCGTGGCGCAGATGGTCGAGGTGCAGCGGCTCGCGCACGAGTCGCAGCGGGAGGTCCGCGAGGTCGTGCGCGGCTACCGGGAGGCCGATCTCGCCTCGGAACTCGCCGGTGCGCAAGGGGTGCTGACCGCGGCCGGGATCGACTGCACGGTGCGCGGGCGGACCCCGGCGGGGCTGCCGGCCGGGGTGCAGTCCGCCCTGGGGTGGGTCGTGCGGGAGGCCGCGACGAATGTCCTGCGGCACGGGGACGCACGGTGGTGTGCGGTGCGGCTGGGGGTTCTGGAGGGGCGAGTGGTGTTGTCGGTGGAGAACGACGGGGTCGCGGGGGACGGGGACGGGGGCGGGTCGTCCGGCTCGTCCGGCTCCGGGCTCGCCGGGTTGCGGGAGCGGCTGGCGGAGATCGACGGGACCTTGGAGGCCGGGCCGGCGGGCGAGGGGCTGTTCCGGCTGACGGCGGAGATTCCGCTGCCGTCGGAGTCCGCCCCGTGCGAGTCCCTCGCCGCTGTGCCCGCTGTGCCCGCTGTGCCCGCTGTGAGTGAGGTCACGTCATGACGGCCGTGGAGCCGGTGCGGCTGCTGCTCGCCGATGACGAGCACCTCATTCGCGGGGCGCTCGCCGCACTGCTGTCGCTGGAGGACGACCTCATCGTCGTCGCCGAGGCGGCCACCGGGCCCGAGGCGCTCGCGATGGCCCGGGCGCACCGGCCCGACGTCGCCGTACTGGATCTCCAGATGCCCGGCGCCGACGGTGTGAAGGTCGCCACATCCCTGCGCACCGACCTGCCCGGCTGCAAGGTGCTCATCGTCACCAGCCACGGGCGGCCCGGGCATCTGAAGCGGGCGCTGGAGGCCGGGGTGCGGGGGTTCGTGCCGAAGACCGTGAGTGCGCAGCGGCTCGCGGAGCTCATCCGCACGGTGCACGCCGGGAACCGTTACGTCGACCCGGAGTTGGCCGCCGACGCCATCGCCGCCGGGGACTCGCCGCTGACCGCCCGGGAGGCCGAGGTGCTGGAACTCGCGGCCGACGGTGCGCCCGTGGCGGAGATCGCTCAGCGGGCCGCCCTGTCGCAGGGGACCGTGCGGAACTACCTGTCGTCGGCCGTGTCGAAACTCGGGGCGGAGAACCGGCATGCGGCGGTGCGGCTCGCGCGGGAGCGAGGTTGGGTATAGTGGTTCCCGCGCCACGGCGCATGCGAACGTAGCTCAGTTGGTAGAGCGCAACCTTGCCAAGGTTGAGGTCGCGAGTTCGAACCTCGTCGTTCGCTCCAGTGAGAAGCCCCCCGGCTCCGGCCGGGGGGCTTCTCCGTGTCCACGGGTTTTCTCCGTGCGCGTCCTACGTCCAGCTCGTGCCGGTCAGGCGCTCGTACGCCTCCACGTACTTGGCGCGAGTGGCGTCGACGACCTGCTGCGGCAGCGCGGGCGGCGGCTGCTCGCTCTTGCGGTCCCAGCCGGACTCCGCCGAGGTCAGCCAGTCGCGGACGTACTGCTTGTCGTACGACGGCTGTGCGCGGCCCGGCTGCCAGGCGTCGGCCGGCCAGAAGCGGGAGGAGTCCGCGGTGAGGACCTCGTCCGCGAGGAGCAGGTCGTCGCCGTCGAAGCCGAACTCGAACTTCGTGTCCGCGAGGATGATGCCCCGCTCACGGGCGATGTCCCGGCCCCGGGAGTAGACGGCGAGGGTCGCCTGGCGCAGCCGGGCGGCGGTGTCGGCGCCGACCTGGCGGGCGACCTCCTCGTAGGAGACGTTCTCGTCGTGCTCGCCGACGGCGGCCTTGGTGGCCGGGGTGAAGATCGGGGCGGGCAGCTCGCTGCCGTCGACCAGGCCCTCCGGGAGGGCGAGGCCGCAGACCGTGCGGGACTCGTTGTACTCGACCAGGCCCGAGCCGGTCAGGTAGCCGCGGGCCACGCACTCCACGGGGACCATCCGGAGCGACTTGCAGACGAGCGTGCGGCCCTCCCAGTCGGCGGGGGCGCCCGCGGGCAGTTCCGTGCTCAGGACGTGGTTCGGGACCAGGTCGGCGAGCTGGTCGAACCACCACAGGGAGAGCTGGGTGAGGACCCGGCCCTTGTCGGGGATCTCCGTCGGCAGCACCCAGTCGAATGCGGAGATGCGGTCGCTGGCGACCATCACGAGGTCGCCCGCCTCGTTCTGGTACAGCTCGCGCACCTTGCCGGTGTGCAGATGCACCAGGCCCGGAACCTGGATCGGCTCGGGCTTCTCTACGAATCCGGACACGGTTCCTCCCCGTGGTGATGTCCAATGGGTCGATTCTCCCGTATGCGGGAGCCATCGCGGACAGCGGGTCAGTCGCGTTTGCAGATGCGGTCCAGGAGGTTTGCGGTGGCCCGCTGGACGCGGGCGTCGATGTGGCCGGGGCGGTCCAGGGCCGGGGTCCAGGCGAACGTTCCGGATGCGAAGACCCAGGCGCCGGAGGGCGCGCGGTACAGGGACGTCTCCTGGTGGCGGGCAGTGCCCTCCTTGTCCGTGTACGGCGAGTGGGCGAGCAGCACCCGCTCCTCGTGCTCGGGCAGCGGGGTGCGCGGGAAGTAGCGGTCGGCTTCGCCCGCCACCAGGCCCTCGATCTCGTCCCCCTCGTGCGCCCCGGTCGCCTCCCACAGCCAGTGGCCCGCGTTGCGCACGATCAGGGGGTGGGGCACGGGGACGTGCCCTCCGTACTGGATGCCGAGGAGCTGCTGCTCCGCCCGGTCGATCTCCCGCCACAGCACCGGTTTGCCGGGGCCCCTGCGTTTGCGGCAGGTCAGCAGGCGGTCGGGGATGCCGGAGGGGGAGGGGCCCAGTTCCACCTGCCAGTACATCGAGTTGGCGGAGAGGAAGACGAGCGAGGTGCCGGCGTCGCGGGCGCGCTCCACGGCCCCGCGCATCGCGGCCGACCAGTACTCGTCGTGGCCCGGGAAGACCAGGCCGCGGTAGCGGGTGGGATCGACGCGGCCCGCGTGCAGGTCACCGGCGGTCGCGTAGGCGACGTCGTAGCCGTAGCGCTCGGCCCAGCGGATGAAGTCGTAGGCGTGCCCGACGTGCAGGGGGAGGCCCGCGCCCGCGTACGGGCGGTCGAAGGAGACCGTGGTGGCGGCCTCGGACTCGCCCAGCAGACGGCCCTGCTCGTCCCAGGCGTGGTAGAGGCTGGCGCCGGTGCGGCCGTCCTCCGGGTAGAGGTTGTACGCCTGCCAGGTGATGTCGGGCAGGACGAGGAGCAGGTCGGCGGGCAGGTCGTGGCGGACCGTGAAGGGGACGTGGGAGCGGTAGCCGTCGGCGGTGGTGAGGACGGCGACGTACGCGCCGGTGTTCCAGTACGACGGGATCTGGAGCCGCCAGGAGAGCCACCAGTGGTGGCAGGAGACCGTGCGGTCCGCCGTGAGCGGCGGGGGCTGCACGATGCCGGACAGGCGCGGGCTGGTGGTGATCTTCGCGGCGCCGTCACCGCCGTAGTGGCCGATGCGGTAGATGTCGACGCCGAACTCCTGGGGTGGGTCGACGGTGATGTGGAAGTCGATGGCCTCGCCGGGCGCGACCGCGCCGGTGGAGGTGAAACCCTTGATCTGGCGGTGGACGTCGTCGGCCGCGCGGGGGCCGCCGGAGCGGCTGTCCTTCTTCGGGGCCCGGGCCGGATCCTGGTCCACGTACCAGGGGACGACGTGGCCGCTGTCGTCGAAGTACGTCACGTTTCCGCGCAGCCACGGAACGGGGCCCTGTCCGAAAGGATCCGTCACGGCGTGCGCCAGCGCTCCCGACTCCCAGCGGCGGATCTGCTCCGAGCCCATGGTGCTTCCCCTCCCCTTCGCCCCCGTGGCTGTGCGTGCGATGTGGTGAGCTGCGACCTGTGTGGTTCCTTCGTGCCTATGTGTTTGTCGTATGTCGCAAGCTCTTGCCATGTGCGCGAACGGTCCAAGCACATCACATAATGCGCGCACTTCGTTACTGTTCGTTTCGAATTGGCCAGAAGCGGAGGCAGGCGTTCCCCCCGGAGTCCAGGGGTCCGAGGGTCCGGAGTCAGCCGAGCCGGACCGGCTTCTCCGGCCGTATCCCCAGTTCGGCCAGCCAGGCCCGCAGAGGAGTGGAGTCGCCGTCCTCGATCAGGGTGAGGACCTTGGGCGCCAGGTCGGCGGTGCGCTCGCCGTTGTGGAGGAGGGTCGGGCCGTCCAGCCAGTCCAGGCCCGGTGTCGCGCCCGCGGTGTCCATCGCGGCGCAGCAGATCATCGCCGTGAGGTGGTCGGCGAGCAGTTCACGGGCCGTGCGCGGCGGCTGGAGAGGCGAGAGGGGGAGGGTCCGGTCGTCCCAGAGGGCTGCGGGGGCCGGGGTGGGCGGGGGGCTGGTGGGCGGCGGGGCCGTGGCCGAGGGGGAGGTGGGCGGCGGGGCGGCGCTCGACGGGGTGGTGGCCGAGGTGGCTGTGGTCGAGGCGGCGGCAGTCGGCGGGCCCGGCGTCGCGGTGGCTTCCTCGCGGGACAGTTCGGCTCTGAGGCGGGCGGCGAGGGTGGCGCTGCGCGGGGTCGTGCCGGAGAGGTCCTCTTCGTCGTCCGGGGGTGGTTCGGGGCTCCGGGTGGCGAAGGGCATCTCTCCGGCCCGGTCCGTCAGGTGGTCGAGGACGCGGGACAGCGTCGGGCCGCCGGTGTGCGGGGCCGGGCTTCCCGGGGCCGGGCGGACGCCCATGGAGTCCAGGACCCGGTGGAGCCGGGCCGCGTCGACGCGCCACTTGCGGTCCACGACCTCCTCCGGATACTCGCTCCAGCCGACCGGTGACCAGTCGGGACCGGGCCCCGCCGGGCCGCCGTGGAAGAGGCGCGCGGCGAGGAGAGAGGCCGCTTCGTCGACCACGCCCGGCTCCTCCAGCAGATCGCAGGCGGGCCGCTCACCGAGTCGGGACGCGAAGCCCTCGGCCAGGCGGTCGCGCCGGGACAGCTCCGTGAGCGCGGCCACCACGCCGGCGTCGAGCCGGGACGGCCAGCGGCCCATCCGCCAGGCGGGCAGCGCGACCCGGGTCAGCAGCCGGTCCCAGCCCGCGTACGCCAGGCCCACCTGCTCCTGGGCGACGATCCGCAGCCCGTAATCCACAGCCTGTGCACGCTCCGCGGCCGCGGCCGCCACGCCCCGCTCCATCTCGGAGGCGTGCACACGGCAACTGCGCAGCAGCAGCCGGGCCACCCAGCCGACACCGGCCAGCACGGCCCGCGACACCGGCCCGCGCTCCGGCGCCGAGGCCACGGCCACCGCGGCGTCCAGACCTCGCACGAAGCGCCGGGCGGCGGCTATGTCCGGGTGCGCCGAGGGGCCCGTACCGGCGACGACCGGGGCGAGGACCGCGCGCAGCTCGCCGACCCGCATCCACCACAGGAAGGGGGAGCCGATGACGAGGACCGGTGCGACCGGGTGCCGGCGGTGCGGGTGTCTGCCGCCGCCCGCTATGTCGTCGTGCTCCTCGGCGGGGGGCGGGCCGTGGGCCCGATGGGTGCGGTCCTCCAGCCAGCTGTCGCAGTCCGGCGTGAGCGCTATGGCGGAGGGCGCGGGGACGTCGAGACGATCGGCGAGGTCGCGCACCATCCGGTACAGGTCGGGGGCCGATTCCTCGGCGATCGGGATGGTCGGGCTCATGGCGGGCCGGGCCCGGACGACGACCAGGGCGACGCCGCCGGCGGCGAGCAGCACGAGGACCGCGACCGGCGTGAGGATCCAGCGGGCGGCATTCCAGCCGGGGCCGACGAGACGGCCGCCGGCGGCGCCCGCGAGCAGGATCACGGCGACGGCGGCGGGCAGCAGGGCGACGGCCAGCGCGCGGCTGCGGATGCGCAGCACGACCAGTGCCCGTGCCCGCGCGGCCTGTGCGCCTGCCTCGACACCCATTCCGGTCACGACCGACCTCACCCCCTCCCCGTTGACCTGACGCTTTCCTTGCTCACTCCCCCACTGTGGCACCCGCCACTGACATCGCAATGCCGGTGGGCCAAGTGCCCGAACGCTTGCGCCGCACCCTAGTTGGGGCTCCACCCCCCGTCAGCCGGATAGAACATCGGTCACTCGATGGAATGGCTTTGGGGAAAGGTGGATGACGGACAGCGAGGATCAGGCCCGGCATACCGAAAACTTCAGGCCCCGGATCCTGAGACGGATCCGGGGCCTGCGGGGTTCACCGAGCGGGATGGTTTCCCACGTTGGCGTGACGAGGGGTGCCGGTGTTGACGGTCGGTTACGCGCCGGCCGCCTTCGCGGCGATGTCCGTGCGGTGCTGGGAGCCGTCGAGGCGGATGCGGCCGACGGCCGTGTAGGCGCGGTCGCGGGCCTCGGCGAGGTCCTTGCCGGTGGCCGTGACGGACAGGACGCGGCCACCGGCGCTCACGATCGCGTCACCGTCACGCTTGGTGCCGGCGTGCAGCACGTACGCGTGCGGCGCGTCCTGGGCGGCGACCTCGTCGAGACCGGTGATCGGGTCGCCGGTGCGCGGGGTGCCGGGGTAGTTGTGCGAGGCGACGACCACGGTCACGGCCGCGTCGTCGCTCCAGCGCAGCGGCTCCAGATGGGCGAGGTTGCCGGTGGCCGCGGCCATCAGGAGACCGGCCAGCGGCGTCTTCAGCCGGGCCAGGACGACCTGGGTCTCGGGGTCGCCGAAGCGGGCGTTGAACTCGATCACGCGCACGCCGCGGGAGGTGATCGCGAGACCGGCGTAGAGCAGCCCGGAGAACGGTGTGCCACGGCGCTTCATCTCGTCCACCGTCGGCTGGAGGACGGTCTGCATCACCTCGTCGACCAGCTTCGGGTCGGCCCACGGCAGCGGGGAGTACGCCCCCATGCCGCCGGTGTTCGGGCCCTCGTCGCCGTCCAGCGCGCGCTTGAAGTCCTGGGCGGGCTGGAGCGGCACGACCGTCTCGCCGTCGGTGACGGCGAACAGGGAGACCTCGGGGCCGTCGAGGTACTCCTCGATGACCACGCGCTCGCAGGCGGTGGCGTGCGCCCTGGCCGTCTCGATGTCGTCGGTGACGACGACGCCCTTGCCGGCGGCGAGCCCGTCGTCCTTGACCACGTACGGAGCGCCGAAGGCGTCGAGGGCCGTGTCGACCTCCTCAGGGGTCGTACAGACGTACGACCGCGCCGTGGGAACCTCGGCCGCCGCCATGACGTCCTTCGCGAAGGCCTTGGAGCCCTCGAGCTGAGCGGCCCGGCCGGACGGGCCGAAGACCGGGATGCCGGCCTCGCGGACGGCGTCGGCGACACCGGCGACCAGCGGCGCCTCCGGGCCGACGACCACGAGGTCCGCGCCGAGCCGCCTGGCCAGCGTGGTGACGGCCGTGCCGTCCAGGGCGTCGACCTGATGCAGCTCGGCGACCTCGGCGATGCCGGCGTTGCCGGGGGCGCAGTGCAGCGCGGTGACGTCGGGGTCGTGGGACAGGGAGTGGCACAGGGCGTGTTCGCGGGCGCCGCTGCCGATGACGAGGACCTTCACGGGGGTCAGCCTAATCCAGGGTGTAAGCGGCTCGGACCGGCGCCCGCAAGGGGGAAGCGAGCGGCTTGCGACGGACCGCGGTACGCCTTGGCCCTCTCTGGCCCTTGAGGCCCGCTCTGAGACCGGCGCCGCTGTCCACCCGGTGGGTTCCGTGGCGGTGACGTGGGTGTCGGGCAATGCCTGTGGTCAGCCCGGCCCGAGAAGCCTCCCGCCAGAGCGGCGCCACCTGCTCAACCGCTTCCTCGGACAACTCCACCACTGCCTCCAGAGCCGGCAGCGCTTCGACGAAGACCGGGCCTTCCCAACACTCCTCTCGTCCGCGACCGGGTAGGCAGCCAGGAGTGACCGGGGGACCGCAGGTGGTTGATGATCTGCGGATGCGTCCCCTGAAGCACGGCTACACCAACAGCACCCTTGGCGACGGGACCGTCGTGGAGAAGACCTATGAAGGACCCGACGCCGACCTCAGACTGCGTCGCGAGCACACTCTCCTGACCCGACTCCAGGACCAGTTGCCCGTGCCGCCGGTGCACGCAGCGACCGAGGCCACCCTGACGCTCGGCTTCATGGCAGGCATCCCGGGCCAGGACCTCCTGGAAGCTCAGCCCGCGGCGGTGCTGGCGAGCTGCGGAGAACTGCTGCGTCGCATCCACATGGTCGCGCCCGACGTGCTGACCGCAGGCAGGCACGAGGCCGGCGAGGTCCTGGTGCACGGGGACTTCGGGCCCAACAATGTGCTGCTCGACCCCGACACCCTCGAAGTCACCGCCGTGGTCGACTGGGAGTTCGCCCGCCTCGGAGCTCCCGTCGAAGACCTTGCATGGTGCGAGTGGATCGTGCGGATGCATCACCCCGGATGCGTCCACGCCCTGGACCACTTCTTCCGAGCCTACGGCGGGCAAGTGCCCACGTGGGCGGACCGCAAGGCCGCCATGCTGGCCAGATGCGAACAACTGCGCCAGTTCTGCGACCGCTGGGAGGCGGACGGTCAGGGCATGAGGCAGTGGAAGGAACGCATCGCAATGACAGCAAGCTGGAGTGCGTAGTCCGGCAGCCGGGCCGCGAGCGATCGCGAAACACACACCGCTGCGGCCGGCTTGACTTGGTTGGAGGTTTCTCCAAAACGGGGCGCCTTGGCTGGTCGCTCGGGCCGGCTCGCGGCCGGGGCTCGTGCGAGCACCCCCTAGGGCTCGTTGGAGAACTCCTCCACCACCGTCGCCCCCAGCTCCCGGACGATCAGCTCCTGGCCGGAGAGGGCCGACTCGTCGAGGTCGGGATCGTCGTCCTCGGGGATGTCGTCCTCGACGGAGACGGACCGGGGCGCCGGGGCGGAGGGCTGGGGTACGGAGGCGGTGGGTGCGGGGGCCGGTGTGGATCCGCGGGTGGGTGTGCTCGACTGCTGGGCGGGGGCTGAGGGGGCCGACGACTGGGACGGGGCGGGGCGCTGGGCGGTCGCCGTACCGCCGCCGCTGCCGGGGCTGTGGCCGCCGCCTCCGCCGCCGGCGTTGTAACCGCCGCCACCGCCACCGCCGTAGGCACCGGTGCCGCCGCCATGACCGCCCTGGCCGCCTCCGAACCCGGACGGGCCGGACGGGGCCTGCGGTGCCGAGCCGCCGGACGGGTCGACGATCGCCTCGATCTTCCACTGGACGTTGAACTGCTCGCCCAGCGCCTGCCGCAGCACGTCCTCGCTGCCGCTGCTCAGGAAGTTGTCGCGCGCGCCGGCGTTGACGAAGCCGAGCTGGAGGGTGGTGCCGTCGAACCCGGCCACCTGGGCGTTCTGGCTGAGCAGGATCCAGGTGAAGCGACGGCGGTTCTTGACCGCTTCCAGGATGTTCGGCCAGAGCATGCGGGGGTCGAGACCCCCGGGGGCCGGGGCGGCGGGAGCGGCCGGTGCCGGGCCCGAGGCCGGGGGCGCCGGTGGGGGGCTGGTGGGTGCGGGCGCGCTCTGGGCGGGGGTGGTCGCTGCCTGGGGGTTCGACGCGGGTGTGGATGCCTGTGTGGATGCGGGTGTGGCTGCGGGCGCGGGTGACCCCGAGGCGGCCGTGGGCCAGCCGCCCGGGCGACGGCCGCTGCCGGCGGAGGCCGCGGTGGGCCAGGCGCCGGGGGCCGGGGCGGCGGGCGCTGCCGGGGCGTTGGAAGGAGCGGGAGCCTGGGCGGGGGGCGTCTGGGGCGGCTGGTCAGGCCGGGCTTGGGCAGGCTGGGCGTGCCCGCCGTCGGCCGGGCCGGGGGGCGCGGGCCGGCTGGTGGGAGCAGGCTCGCCCGAAACCGCCGGCTGCTGCGCTTCCTGACCCGCCGCAGCGGGTGCTTGCCCATACCCGCCCGCAGCCTCCGCGGCATGACCGCCGCTGCCACTGCCACCACCGGGGCCGCCGGGGCCACCCGGGCCCCCGGGGCCACCCGGGCCCCCGGGGGCCCCGCCACCCGGCGCTCCGGAGGCGCGGACCGCCGCCCGGGCCGCGGCCGGACCGCCGCCCGGCGCCACGGGAGCAGCCGCAGCAGCGGCCGCCGCCCCATGTCCCTCGGGCCCTGGCGCGTACCCCATGGCGGGCATACCGGCGGGGCCCTGGGCGGAGAAGTTCACGCCGCGCTCGATGCGGTCCAGTCGGGCCATGACGGACCGCTCGTCACCGTAGGCGGCGGGGAGCATGACGCGGGCACAGATCAGCTCCAGCTGGAGGCGGGGCGAGTGGGCGCCGCGCATCTCGGTCAGGCCCTCGTTGACGAGGTCGGCGGCCCGGCTCAGCTCGGCGGCGCCGAAGGTGCCGGCCTGGGCCTGCATGCGTTCGACGACGTCGGCGGGGGCGTCGATGAGCCCCTTCTCGGCCGCGTCCGGGACGGCGGCGAGGATCACCAGGTCACGCAGCCGCTCCAGCAGGTCGGCGACGAACCGACGGGGATCGTTCCCGCCCTCGATGACACGGTCGACCACCTCGAAGGCCGCGGCCCCGTCACCGGTGGCGAAGGCCTCGACGACGGAGTCGAGGAGGGAGCCGTCGGTGTAGCCGAGCAGGGCGGTCGCCATGGCGTACGTCACACCGTCCGCGGCGGCGCCTGCCAGCAGCTGGTCCATGACGGACATGGAGTCACGCACGGATCCGCCACCGGCGCGCACGACCAGTGGGAGGACGCCGTCCTCGACCGGGATGGCCTCCTTCTGGCACACCTCGGCGAGGTACTCCCGCAGCGTCCCGGGCGGGACGAGCCGGAACGGGTAGTGATGGGTCCGCGACCGGATGGTCCCGATGACCTTCTCGGGCTCGGTGGTCGCGAAGATGAACTTGAGATGCTCCGGCGGCTCCTCGACGACCTTCAGCAGCGCGTTGAAGCCGGCCGACGTGACCATGTGGGCCTCGTCGATGATGTAGATCTTGTACCGGCTGCGGGCCGGCCCGAAGAAGGCCTTCTCACGCAGGTCACGGGCGTCGTCCACGCCGCCGTGGGAAGCGGCGTCGATCTCGATGACGTCGATGGAACCGGGGCCGTTGCGCGCGAGGTCCTGGCACGACTGGCACTCACCGCACGGCGTGGGCGTAGGACCCTGCTCGCAGTTCAGACACCGCGCCAGGATGCGCGCGCTGGTCGTCTTGCCACAGCCGCGCGGCCCGCTGAACAGGTACGCGTGGTTGACCCGGTTGTTGCGCAGCGCCTGCTGCAACGGGTCGGTGACGTGCTGCTGCCCGATGACCTCGGCGAAGGTCTCCGGGCGATAGCGGCGGTACAGAGCGAGAGACGACACGCATACGAGGTTATAGGCGCCCACTGACAACGGACCCCGCCCCAGGAACCCCGGAACGCAAACGCCCCCCACGCACCCGCCAGAGCCGACCTACCCTTGCTGCCTTCCGGCCCTGGGGGAGTTCAGTCAGATAGCGCCGCGTGAGGGGCTGCGCCAAGGCTACCTGATGTCCGGGGCAGGGAACGAGTTCGCGAGCACTCCTCTCGGTCATGTAATGTTTCCGGCGGAGGATTCGCCTAGAGGCCTAGGGCGCACGCTTGGAAAGCGTGTTGGGGGCAACCCCTCACGAGTTCGAATCTCGTATCCTCCGCCAGTGCCTCACCGGGCACGATGTCGAAGGGCCCCACCGTTCGCGGTGGGGCCCTTCGGCGTTGTCCGTCTCAGTTGTTCGTCGGAGCGGGTCGCGGGTGGGTTTCGTCCATGCGGACCGCGACGACGAGGCCGGAGACCGCTGTGAGGACGGCGACGGTCCAGATGGCTGTGGTGAGGTCGTAGGCATCGGCAAGGACTCCGGCGACCAGCGCGCCGGCGACGCTCAACCCGCGCCGCTCGGAGGCAGTGCGCAGAGCACGCAGATCCCGGCTCGCGTCCACCGCCAGGGCGCGTCCGTCGCCCAGGTCGACGAGGTAGGCGCTGTTGCCCAGCCCTTCGTCGACCAGCGGTATCAGGTGATCGTCGGCGAAGCGCATCAGGCTCTCCTGGTGTCACGGTGAGCGCTGGGTGGTCACAGCACCCACCTATGGATACAATATTCCATGGATTTATGGAGGATGCCTTGGAAGACCCCGCGCGCAGGTCGGCGCTGTACGACGCTTTCGCCCACACTGGTAAGGCGCTGAGCAGTGGAAAGCGTCTGGAACTGCTCGATCTGCTGGCTCAGGGAGAGCGCACTGTCGACGCCCTCGCCAAGGCCGCCGGGCTGAACCTGACCACCGCGTCCGCGCATCTGCAGACCCTCAAGCAGGCCGGGCTCGTGGCCACCCGCCGTGAGGGTGTGCGCATCCACTACCGGCTGGCCGGAGACGACGTCGCCGCGCTGTACGCCCTGCTGCGCCGGGTGGCCCAGACCCACCAGGCAGGTGTCGAAGCCGCCCGCGCCGCCTACCTCGGGGACGACGAGTCGGAGGGGGTCGGGCGCGAAGAACTGCTGGCCCGCGCGCAGGCGGGCGAGGTCATCGTCCTGGACGTGCGTCCGGCCGAGGAGTACGCAGCCGGGCACATCCCCGGTGCGCTCTCCATCCCCTTCGAGCAACTCGCCGACCGGATCGCCGAGTTGCCCGCCGATGCCGAGGTCGTCGCCTACTGCCGAGGCGAGTACTGCGTCCTGGCCCACGATGCCGTACGACTGCTCCATGCCCGTGGGCGGCGAGCCGTACGGTTGTCCGACGGCATGCTGGAGTGGCGCCTCGCCGACCTGCCGGTGGCCACCGGAGAAGCCGCGTGATCCCCGCGCACCCGGGGCTGCGGGGCGGGCCGGTCTATCTGGACTACAACGCCACCACCCCGGTGGACCCGAGGGTGGTCGACGCGATGCTGCCTCACCTGGGGCATCACTTCGGCAACCCCTCCAGCAGCCATTCCTACGGCGATCACCCCCGCCACGCGCTCGATCAGGCACGCGCGCAGGTCGCGTCCCTGATCGGGGCCGGGCCCGACGAGATCGTCTTCACCGGCTCCGGCTCCGAGGCCGACAACCTCGCCCTGCGCGGCGCCGTACTGAGCGCCAAGGCCGAGCGCCCGCATGTGATCACCCAGGTCACCGAGCACCCGGCTGTCCTGGAGACCTGCCGCGCCCTGGAGCGCTTTCACGGCGCCGACGTGACATATCTGCCCGTTGACCACGACGGTCTGGTCGACCCGGCGGCGCTCGTCGCCGCCCTCACCGAGCGCACGATCCTGGTCTCGGTCATGGCCGCGAACAACGAGACCGGCGCCCTCCAGCCCATCGCCGAACTGGCCCGCATCACCCGCGCCCACGGGGCGCTCTTCCACTGCGACGCCGCCCAGGCGGCCGGAAAAATCCCCTTGGACATACGGGAGTTGGGCGTCGACCTGCTGACGGTGGTCGGCCACAAGATGTACGCCCCGAAGGGCATTTCCGCCTTGTACGTCCGACAGGGCGTCGCCCTTGAACCGTTCGTCTACGGCGGAGGACAGGAAGGGGGCCTGCGTGCCGGCACCGAGAGCGTCGCGCTCGCCGTCGCGCTGGGCACGGCCGCCGAACTCGCCGCCGGGGAACTCGCCGACGGCGCACCGGACCGTATCGCGGCACTCCGGGACGGCCTGTACCGGCGCCTGGCCGATACCCTGCCCGGCGGCATCCACCTCAACGGTCCCGAAACGGGACGCCTGCCCAACACACTCAACGTCAGCATCGACGGCGTGCTCGGACACGAACTCCTCGCCGCCGCACCCGGCCTGGCGGCCTCCACCGGCTCGGCCTGCCACAGCGGCACCCACACCCCCTCCCCCGTCCTGACCGCCATGGGTCTGGACGAGGAGCGCGCGCTCGGGGCCCTGCGGCTGTCCCTGGGCCGCTGGAGCACGCCCGAGGACATCGAAACGGCTGCGACCGCGCTGCTCAAGGCGGCTGCCGCGCTGTGAGAACGGGGCCATCGGCCCCTACGTGAGATGCGACGACGAGCAGGAGAGGCATGACCGACACCACCGCGCAGGGAATGTCCACCCACACGACGTTCGCGTTCGACACCACCGCCGAAGAGACCGCCGCCGTCGTGGACCGGTTGCGGCTGTTCGCCATCGCCCCCGGCCTCGGCGGCGTGGAGAGCCTGGTCACCCAGCCGATCACCACCACCCACCACGGTGTCTCGCCCGGCGAGCGCGCGAAGCGGGGCATCGCCGACAGCATGATCAGCCTGTCCGTCGGCCTGGAAGACGCCCACGACCTCATCGCCGACCTCACGCAGGCCCTCGACGCCTCCTGACCATCCGCCCCCGGCCCGGCCGTGCGCCCGCTCTTCGCAGCGACGGCCGGGCCCGCTCGCCCGGCTCTCGCGGCCCCGTCGAAAGAACCCCCTTGACCAGCACCGCTTCCGCTCCGCCCGAGATATCCGCGCGCTCCCAGGCGCAGCGACGCATCCTGACCGTCCTGGTCGTCTCCCAGGTCCTCAGCGGTGCCGGGCTCGCCGCCGGCATCACCGTGGGCGCCCTGCTGGCTCAGGACATGCTCGGATCCACCGGCCTGGCCGGCCTGCCCAGCGCCCTGTTCACCGCGGGATCCGCACTCGCCGCCGTCGCGGTCGGCCGCATCTCCCAGGCCCGTGGCCGTCGGCCTGGCCTTGCCGCGGGATACCTCACGGGGGCGGTCGGCGGCGCCGGTGTCATCGCCGCCGCCGTCGCCGACAACCCCGTTCTGCTGTTCATCGCCCTGTTCGTCTACGGCGCCGGCACCGCCACCAACCTCCAGGCCCGCTACGCCGGCGCCGACCTCGCCGCCCCCGACCGCCGAGGACGCGCCGTCTCCACCGTCCTGGTCGCCACAACCCTCGGCGGCGTAGTCGGCCCCAACCTCACCGCGCCCACCGGCAACCTCGCCCACACCCTCGGCATCCCCCGCCTGGCCGGCCCTTTCCTCCTGGCCACCGTCGCCTACGCGGCAGCCGCCCTCGTCTTGGCGATCTGGCTGCGCCCCGACCCCCTGCTGCTCGCCCGAACCGTCGACGCCGAGCAGCCGGCCGACAGCGGCACCTCCGGTACGGAGGAGACCGCTCCGGTCCATGGCCGCAGCGCAGGTGTCGTCCTGGGCGCGCTGATCATGGTCCTCACCCAGCTCGTCATGGTCGCGATCATGACGATGACGCCCGTACATATGCACGACCACGGCCACACCACCGCCGCCTCCGGCCTGGTCATAGCCGTCCACGTCGCCGCCATGTACCTGCCCTCGCCCCTTACCGGACGACTCGCCGACCGCTACGGCCGTATCAAGGTCGCCGTCGCCTCCGGCATCACCCTCCTGGCCGCGGGCATCCTCGCCGCCGCCGCGCCCGCCGACTCCGTCGCTGCGCTTGCCCTTGCCCTCGCCCTGCTCGGCCTGGGCTGGAACCTCGGCCTCGTGGCAGGCACCGCGATCATCACCGACACCGTCCCTCTGGCCACCCGCGCGAGGACCCAAGGCATGGTGGACGTCTCCATCGCCATCGCAGGCGCCACCGGCGGCCTGGCCTCCGGCCTCGTCGTGGCCGCCGCCGGCTATCCCGTGCTCGCACTCACCGGCGGCATCCTCGCCCTCGCCGTCCTGCCCGCCATAGCCGCCACCGCGAGCAGCCGATGACCAACCCCTCCACCTCGGCCGACATCACGGTCGACGGCACCGGCCTGCTCTGAAGCTGCGGACCCGTATCGACGGTGCCGAGCCCGGCTCGGCCCCGTCCAGCGCCGTCCGAAACGCCCGCCACCACCACCCGCTCCACCGAAGGTCAGAACGTCCCCGGCCCTCGCCGGACGCCCGGACGAACATGTGGAAAGCGTGTCGGGGGCGACCCCTCACGAGATCGAATCCCGTATCCCCCGCAGCCGCCTGCACAGGCGAAACGAAGGCGAAACTCTGGTTCTCGGTGGATCCATGCGGATCTGTCCATGGTCCTGCGACGATGTCGCGGTCATAGCCCGATCATCCGGACCTCGCTGCCGCACAGCCGGGTCATGTCATCGGCATCCGACGTGAGGATGGCGACCGGGCCAGGCTGACGCAAGGCCGCTTCGGCGACAGTGGCGTCGATCGCGTACTTGTGTCCGTGCAGACCGGCGCCCTTGAGCAGTTGTGCCGCCGCCTTGGCCGCTGCCTCGGTGACCGGCTCCACCTTGACCCGGGAGAGCGCCCATTGCAGTCGGGCCAGGTTCACCTTGGCGTGGCTCACCTCCACGATGGTGTTGGCGCTGACGACAAGGTCCGCTCCCATGTCGTGGAACACCTGGAACATCGCCAGAACCTTCCGGTCCTGCGCCACCCAGGTCGACAGCCCCTCGCTGTCCAGGACGACTGTCTCGATGTGCCCGCTCACGCGGCGCTCGTGCCGCCGGCGGCCTGCGTGGTACCGAAGATCCGCGCGCGCGCCTCGGCCAGCTCTTCCTCACTGAAGGCCCCGTGCTCGTCCGTGTGGCTGCGCAGGTCGGCCCCCAGAAGCTGGTGCCGGATCTGCCTGGCGACCGCTTCGGCCACGTAGCCGGAGATGTTGTCCGTGATCTTCTTCAGCTCCGCCACCTGCTCAGTGGGGAGTGTCACCGTGATGCGTGTGGTGTCAGCCATAGCGGTAAGCATACTGCGGTATGCGCGCCACGTGCTCTCCGTTTTGCCTCGATCCATTGCGAGCCCTCGGGGCGGGTTCCGGCAGCGGCAGGTCCAGGATTCCGATGTCCTGTCGGACCGACCCCCGGGCGCAGCGTGCGACCACACGCCCGTCCTCGGCCAGATCGACACCGACCACCCCGACGCCCGCTGGTACCCCTACCGCCAGGACGACGACGGCGAATGGTGGCCCGAGGCACCAGCCGACGGAACCCCGCCGCCGCCCATACGACGGCAGGCCCGCGTCCTGGGGCCGGAGCCGGGCCCTGCGGGAACGCAGGGCCCGGCTCCGGCCTAAGTACGTACCCGTGACCGAGTCCTGGTCCCGCTATGCGCCGACGCCGCTCATGATCGCGTTGATGATGCCCTGCTGGGTCACCGTGAGCGAGCGCCGGTTGAACAGCCCGAACCCGTACTGTTCAGTCGTACCGTTGTCCCAGTAGACGGTGGCTGCGCCGTACTTCTTGGCCGTGGCCACGACGGCCCGTGCGAAGTCCGCGCGATACCTGTTGTTCGACGAATCGAACGATGACTTGTCGATCGCACCGTATTCGCCGACAACTACCGGATACCCCTTCGTGACGAAGGCGTCGTACATCTTTTTCAACTGCGAGTCCAGATAGTCTTCCTGTCCCCAGGTCGACGTTCTCGACGGATCGGTCGCCCCTCGCCCCCACTGCGTGATGGCGCCGCTTTCCTCTCCGGCGAAGTCCCACGGGCTGTAGTGGTGAACGGAGATCATGATCCGCCGCTCGTTGGCGGGAATGGAGGGGGATCGATACTGGTCGGACGGAAGCGTGAAGCCGTAATTGCCCGCGGTGTAATCGATGTTCGTGTTCCAGCCGGCAACGAGCAGCCACCTTGAACTGTTGTTTCCGCCAGTCTGCCGCACGGTGTCCACGAAGATCTGGTTGTAACTGTTGATGTTCGAGTAGCACGGTTGGGTCGGGAGGCCGTACTGCCCGTCAAACTCCTCGTTCATGGACTCCAGGATCAGGCGCTGGTCGTAGTTCTTGAACCTGTTCGCTATTTGCTGCCAGGCTTTCTGATACTTGGCCTTGATCGTCGCCTGGGAGGGCGAATCGCAGATCAACCAGGAGCCGTTGATGGTCTTGTAGCCGTCGCCATGCATGTTGATCATCACATGCATGCCCCTCTTGTAGGCGTAGTCGACGACTTCTTGGATCCTGTTCAGCCAGGAGGGATTTATCGTGTACTCCGGGCCGGGTCCTATGTATCCCAGGTAGGAGACCGGGATCCGGATCGTCTTGAACCCTGCCGCCCGCACTTTGTCGATGAGGGCTTGCGTTACGACGGGCTGGCCCCATGCCGTTTCGCTGGGGTATCCGTTGGTGGTGGCTTCGAGTTGGTTCCCCAGATTCCAGCCCGCACCCATGTCGGCCACGATCTGTGACGCGCTCGACCGTGTCACGGTATCGGCCGATGCCTGATTCACCGCGCCGTACACAGATACGGCAACCGCCAACAGGACGGCAAGGAAAACGGCTCTGATCTTCCCTGCTAGTGAAACCATGGGCTTTCCTCTCTTGCGGTCTTGAGGGTGTCGGCCCCCAAGTGGGCCTGGCACACAGTCGATTGCGCCGCGGTCGGCCTCGCGGCGAACGCGCTCGGCGGACTTCTGCGGGCTGCTGCTGAAGCCGGCGGGCACCTACGCCGTTGCATGGTCATGAAGGCTCCTGAGGTGGGGGGATGCGCGGAGCACTGCTCGGTCAGGTGCCGGGAAGAGGCATCGGCGATGCTGCGGCGGTGACGCTGACCGAGGTGGCGGGGG
Source organism: Streptomyces sp. NPDC007991 (assembly GCF_042958445.1). Taxonomy (NCBI): domain Bacteria; kingdom Bacillati; phylum Actinomycetota; class Actinomycetes; order Kitasatosporales; family Streptomycetaceae; genus Streptomyces; species Streptomyces sp. NPDC007991. Next base: position 280,149 of record NZ_JBIBJD010000011.1, on the reverse strand, counting down.
GAATAGCCGTGGGGGGTGGTCGATCGGAGTGTCGCGCACGGTGGAGGACGTCCCGGTCTTGCCCGTGGCAGCGACCGAGGTGGCAATTGATATGGGAGCGTTCCCACGTCGTCTTGCAACAGTCAGCGTCACGATCGGGTGCCGATCTGTCAATCATTGGCGCCCAACTCGGTTGACTTCGACGCGCATTCGACAGATCGCAGGGGCGGGAGGCGCTGTGTGGCGTCTTTGCGGTGCGTTCGGTCACGCGCGCGGCGGTCCGTCGCCCAGGAGCTGTACCGCCCTTGCCGGAGCGCCCCGGCGCATCCACGCACTGCCCGCGTGCGGCTCGAACAACGACCAGGTGGTCAGTCCCGCGATGTCGATGGTGGTGCGTCCCGGATACCGGCTTTCCCACGCCGGGTCCTTCCGGGACGGGAAGGTGAGGCAGTACGTCGGCATGGCGCGGCGCTCCGGGTCGGCCTCGAACGCGGCGCATGACATCCGCGGAGATCAGGACGTCACGTAGCAGGATGGTGTCCGGGGGCACTGCCACAGAGAAAGACGGTGACCAGCAATGACCCCACGGACGAGGCGGCACCCGGTCTTCGCCCGCTTCTACACGAAGGTCGCAGGGCCCGCTCTGGACAAGGCCGGGATCACGGACCACCGCAGGCGCCTGTTGTCCGGTCTGACCGGCGAGGTCGTCGAGATCGGCGCGGGCAACGGGCTGAACTTCGCCCACTACCCGCCCCAGGTGCAGCGGGTGGTGGCCGTCGAACCCGAGCCACGACTGCGGGCTCTGGCCGAACGGAGTGCCCGCACGGCATCGGTCCGGGTGGATGTGATCGACGGGATCGCCGAGCAGCTGCCGGTCCCGGACGGCTCGTTCGACGCCGCCGTCGCTTGCCTCACCCTGTGCTCGGTGGCCGACCCGCACGCCGCCCTCGCCGAACTCCACCGCGTCCTGCGTCCCGGCGGACAGCTCCGCTTCTTCGAGCACGTACGCGCCGACTCGCCCGCGATGCGCCGTGTGCAGCGTGTCGTGGACGCCACCGTCTGGCCCTTGCTGATGGGCGGCTGCCACACCGGCCGCGACACCGGAGCCGCCATCACGGCAGCCGGGTTCACCCTCACCTCGCTGGAGAAGTTCTCCTTCCCCGAGACCCGCGTCCCCGCCCCGTCGGCCACCCACATCCTCGGCATCGCCGAGCGCCCCCGACCGGACAGTACGTCATGAACGTCCCCCGGGCGCCGGGCATCCCGGTCCCCGCCGTGAGCGCGCCGACGACCGACTCGGTCCACCGCTGGGCGGTGCGGCGGCTCGTGAAGAAGAGGTCATGTGCCCGCCTGTGACGGTGACCGTGAAGGGCTCGCCCGTGACCGGGTCGGCGGAGGTGATCACGGGGTCGGTGCCGAGCATGTCCGGGATGCCGGGGGCGTCGATCGCGCACACCGGCCACGTCTCGGCGCCGTCGGGGAGGCGGATCCGGTGGGCGGTGGAGGTGGCGGAGAAGGGGTACACCGCCCGGATCCGTCCTGGTCGTCGAGTGTGAGGAAGTCCTCGCCGGGCAGGGCTCACGCCTCCCGCTCGGCGTCGATCTCGGTGATCAGGGCCTCGACGCGCGTCCTGATCTCGTCGCGGATGGGGCGGACGGCCTCGACGCCTTTGCCCGCCGGGTCCTCCAGGGTCCAGTCCATGTACGTCTTGCCGGGGAAGACCGGGCAGGCGTCGCCGCAGCCCATGGTGATGACGTAGTCGGACGCCTGAACGGCCTCCGTGGTGAGGAGCTTCGGCTCGGCGGCGGCGATGTCGATGCCGATCTCCCGCATGGCCTCGACCGCGGCGGGGTTGACCCGGTCGCCCGGGACGGAGCCGGCGGAGCGGACCTCGATCCGGTCGCCCGCGAGGTGATGGAGGAAGCCGGCAGCCATCTGCGAACGCCCGGCGTTGTGGACGCAGACGAACAGTACGGAGGCGAGCGGGCTGGAGGACATCGGTTCTTCCTTCGTCAGTGGTGCACCGGTGTGAAAGTATCAGCCCATGCTGACATCAGCCGATACTGATCTGATCCGGATCCTGGCCGATCCGCTCAGGCTCCGGATCGTGACCCTGCTCGCGGAAGAGACGCTGTGCACCACCCACCTGGTGGAGGAGACCGGTGCCCGGCAGACCAACCTCTCCAACCATCTGAGGGTGCTGCGCGAGGCCGGGCTCGTCGAGACGGAGCCGTGCGGCCGGTACACGTACTACAAGCTGCGCCCCGACGTCATCGCCCGGCTCGCCGGGCAGTTCGCCAACCTGGCCGAGTCCGCACGCACCGCCGCCGGCAACAAGAGGGCCTGCTCGTGACCCGTACCGACGCGGCCACGACCGCGGAAGAGCCCTCGGTCGTCGCGAAGCTCTCCACGCTCGACCGTTTTCTCGCCGTGTGGATCCTCGCCGCGATGGCCGTCGGCCTGGGCCTGGGGCGGGTGGTCCCCGGGCTCGACGACGCTCTCGCCAAGGTCGAGGTCGGCGGCATCTCCCTGCCGATCGCCGTCGGCCTGCTGATCATGATGTACCCGGTCCTGGCCAAGGTCCGCTACGACAGGCTCGACGCCGTCACCGGCGACAAGAGGCTCATGGCCTCGTCACTCGTGGTCAACTGGATCGTCGGCCCGGCCGTGATGTTCGCCCTGGCCTGGATCTTCCTGCCGGACCTGCCCGAGTACCGCACCGGCCTGATCATCGTCGGGCTCGCCCGCTGCATCGCGATGGTCATCATCTGGAACGACCTCGCCTGCGGTGACCGCGAGGCGGCGGCTGTACTGGTCGCGCTGAACTCGGTCTTCCAGGTTCTGGCGTTCGGCCTGCTCGGCTGGTTCTACCTCGACCTGCTGCCCGGCCGGCTGGGTCTGGGGAACGGCGAGCGTCTCGACATCTCCATGGGGAAGATCGCCCTGAACGTCGTCGTCTTCCTCGGCGTCCCGCTGCTGGCCGGGTTCCTCACCCGTCGCCTCGGCGAGCGGAAGCTGGGCCGGGAGTCGTACGAGTCCGGCTTCCTTCCGAAGATCGGCCCGTGGGCGCTGTACGGTCTGCTCTTCACGATCGTCATCCTCTTCGCCCTCCAGGGGAAGACGATCACCTCGCAGCCGCTGGACGTCGCCCGCATCGCGGTGCCGCTGCTGGTGTACTTCGCGGTGATGTGGTTCGGGACGTTCGCCCTCGGCAAGGTCATCGGCCTGGCCTACGACCGCACGGCGACCCTCGCCTTCACGGCGGCCGGCAACAACTTCGAGCTGGCCATCGCGGTCGCCATCGCCACCTTCGGGGTCACCTCCGGGCAGGCGCTGTCGGGCGTGGTCGGGCCGCTGATCGAGGTGCCGGTCCTGGTGGCGCTCGTGTACGTATCGCTGGCCTGGCGGCGGAAGTTCAGCGCCCGGCGTTCTCCCTGACCGTCAGCAGCCTGCCCATCGCGGACAGTACGGACGGCTCGACGCGGTAGTAGACCCAGGTGCCGCGCCGCTCGGAGGTCAGCAGCCCGGCCTCCTTCAGCTTCTTCAGGTGGTGGGAGACGGTCGGCTGTGAGACGCCGACGTCGGAGATGTCGCACACGCACGCCTCTCCGCCCTCGTGCGAGGCCACCGCCGAGAACAGCCGCAGTCGCACCGGGTCTCCCAGGGCCCTGAACATCCGCGCGGCCGTTTCGGCCTCCTCAGCGGTGAACGGACGTTCGGTGAGGGGCGGGCAGCACGGCGCGACGGCCTCGGGGGCGTCCGGTTCCAGCAGCGGCAGCGCACTCGTATTCGACATGCGTCAATGTTGACATGTGTCGAACCCATGAGGCCAGGGTGTGATTCGACAACTGCCTATGTTGACGCTTGTCGAAACAGGTGGGACGCTGTCAGTACAAGCCATCGACGAGCGTCGAATCAAAGGGGATTCTCGTGGCCGTGCCGATCAACAGCCTGCCCGCCGACCAACAGCCCGTCGTGGTCATCGGAGCCGGGCCGGTCGGCCTGGCCGCCGCTGCCCGTCTCGTCGAGCGTGGCCTGGAAGCGCTGGTCCTGGAAGCCGGGCCGTCGGCCGGCACCGCCGTACGGGAGTGGGCGCACGTGCGGCTGTTCTCGACCTGGTCGGAGGTCATCGACCCGGCCGCGGAGAAGCTCCTCGCCCCGACCGGCTGGACCCGCCCCGACGGCTCCACGTACCCCACCGGCGGCGACTGGGCCGAGAGGTACCTCCAGCCGCTCGCCGACGTCCTCGGCGACAGGGTCCGTTACGGCGCCACCGTCACCGGTGTCGCCCGCGCCGGCCGCGACCGCGTCGTCGACTCCGGCCGCGACGAGCAGCCCTTCGCCGTGCATGTCCTCGCGGCCGACGGCCGCGAGGAACGGGTCGGCGCCCGCGCGGTCGTCGACGCCTCGGGCACGTGGTCGGGCCCCGGCCCGCTGGGTGCCGACGGGCTGCCCGCCCTCGGCGAGAGGGCCGCCGCCGGCCATGTCTCCTACCGCGTCCCCGACCTGGGCGACCCGGTCGTCCGCGCCCGGTACGCGGGCAGGCGCACGGTCGTGGCCGGCTCTGGCGCCTCCGCCTTCACCGCGCTCGCCGCCCTGGCCGACCTGGCACAGGAGGAGCCGGGCACGCACGCGGTGTGGGTCCTGCGCCGCGGTATCACCGGCTCCACCTTCGGCGGCGGCGAGGCCGACCAGCTGCCCGCTCGCGGCGCCCTCGGCCTGCGCGCCAAGGCGGCGGTGGAGGAAGGCCACGCGAGCGCGGTCACCGGGTTCCGTACGCAGGCCGTCGAGCGGGACGGTGACCGGCTGGTCCTGGTCGCCGAGGACGGGCGCCGTCTGGACCCGGTCGACGAGGTGATCGTCCTGACCGGTCTCCGCCCGGACCTGTCCTTCCTCTCCGAGCTCCGCCTGGGCCTGGACGACCGCCTCCAGGCGCCCACCGCCCTGGCCCCGCTCATCGACCCCAACGTCCACTCCTGCGGCACCGTTCACCCGCACGGCGTGAACGAGCTCTCCCACCCGGAGCAGGGTGTCTACCTGGTCGGCATGAAGTCCTACGGCCGCGCCCCCACGTTCCTCGCGATGACCGGCTACGAGCAGGTCCGCTCCGTCGCCGCCGCGCTCGCCGGTGACCATGAGGCCGCCGAGCGGGTCGAGCTGACCCTGCCGGAGACGGGTGTGTGCGGCGGGGCCGGTCTGTTCGACGAGCCCGACGCGACCACCGCCGAGGGCGGAGGCTGCTGCGCCGCCCCGGCCACCTCGCAGATCGGCACCGGCGCCCCGGCCGGCCCCTCCGGCGGCTGCTGAACCACCCATCCACTCCAGGAGGTTTGCCATGACGTCCCGCGTCCAGCTCGCCCTGCGTGTCCCCGACCTCGCCGAGTCCGTGGCGTTCTACACGACGCTCTTCGGCACCGGACCCGCCAAACTCCGCGACGGCTACGCCAACTTCGCCATCGCCGAGCCCCCGCTGAAGCTCGTTCTCATCGAAGGCGCCGCAGGTGAGGCGACCCGCCTGGACCACCTCGGCGTCGAGGTCGAGACGGCCCAGGCGGTGCACGCCGCCACCACACGTCTGGGCGCGGCGGGCCTGACCACCGACGTGGAGAACGACACGACCTGTTGCTACGCCGTCCAGGACAAGGTCTGGGTCCACGGCCCCGGCCGGGAACCCTGGGAGGTGTACGTCGTCAAGGCCGACGCCGACTCCCTGGCCAAGCAGCGGAGCAGCACCTGCTGCACCGACCCGGCCCCGGCCGGAACCGGCGCCGAGGAACCGGCCGTCGCGGGCGGCTGCTGCTGATCCGCCGATGACCGAACCCCACCCGAGCGAGGCCGTGACCGGTACGGGGGACCGGTCACGGTCTCGCGCCGCCCGGCTACGGCCGGCTGTCCGGGCGTCTTCGCCGGTGCCCTCAGCCGCAGCAAGCGGACCCCGGACGGCAGTCGCACGCCCCGGCCGCCTCGACGCCGGTGACCGGGGCCGTCGTAGCCGCGGGGGCGCAGCAGCCCTTGCCCTGCCAGGCGTCGCGGCCTTCCTTGACGGCGACGGCGGCGATGACCAGGGCGGCGACGGGGTCGGCCCACGACCAGCCCAGGGTGGCGTTGAGGACCAGGCCCGCCAGGAGCACGGCCGAGAGGTACGTGCACAGCAGCGTCTGCCGGGAGTCGGCGACCGCGCTGGCCGAGCCCAGTTCACGGCCGGCGCGGCGTTGGGCCGCCGACAGGAACGGCATGACCGCGAGGGAGAGGGCCGCGAGCACGATGCCGGGGAGGGATCGCTCCGCCTCCCCCGCCCCCGCTCCGGTCAGCGCGCGGACGGCGTCGACCGTGACGTAGGCGGCGAGCGCGAAGAACGACACGGCGATGATCCGCAGGGCCGCCTTCTCCCGCGCCTCGCGCACGGCGTGCTCACGGGCGGAGAACTGCCAGGCCACCGCGGCGGCGGAGGAGACCTCGATGACCGAGTCCAGGCCGAAGCCGATCAGGGCGGTGGAGGAGGCGAGGGCACCGGCGGTGAGGGCGGCGACCGCCTCGATGACGTTGTAGCTGATCGTCGCCGCGACCAGCAGCCGGATCCGCCGGGCGAGTTCCTCTCGGCGGGCCGGGGAGGGGGCGAGGGATATCGCCGTCATCAGCAGCATCCCTTCGCGTCGGCCTCGGCACAGGTGCGGTCGGTCTCGACGGCCACCACGGCGGCCCGCAGGTCGTCCAGGGCGTGACCGAGGCGCTCGTCGGCCAGTTCGTAGCGGGTGCGGCGGCCGTCGGGCACGGTGACGACCAGTCCGCAGTCGCGCAGGCACGCGAGGTGGTTGGAGAGCCGGGTCCGCGAGACGCCGAGGGCGTCGGCGAGTTCGGCGGGGTAGGCCGGGGCCGCGCGCAGCGCGAGCAGGATGCGGCAGCGGATCGGATCGGCGAGCGCGCGGCCGAAGCGGGCCAGCACCTCGATGTCGGGGGCAACAGTCAGCACACGGGGACAGTACATCGAATCCTGAATTCAGGAAACCGTGGATCGTTGGCCGGTCCGTCTTCTTCCCCCGCATGCGTCGCGGTGGGATCATGCGTCGTCTCGGCGCGCACTGGGAGGGCGGATGGGTCTTGCCTCGGGGGAGGTCGTGCTGCACGCGGCCGGGAGATGCGAGGACGGGTACGGCGGGTGGGCGGCGGTCCTGGCCTACGGGTCTCACCGGCGCGAGATGAGCGGCAGCGGCAACGGCACCGGTGTGACGCCGCACCGGATGGCGCTGACGGCCGTCGTGGAAGGGCTCACGGCGCTGACCCGGCCGTCGCGGGTGCGGATCTGCGTGGCCGACGAGACCCTGCGCGAGAAGCGCGCCCAGCGCCGCCCGCCCGACGAGCCGGACCTGTGGGAGAGGCTGCGTCCGCTGCTCGCCCGGCACCACGTCGCATGGGAGGAACCCGACGAGTGGGTCGACGAAGGGCCCTGCGATCTCGCCGCCGAACTGGCCTACCACCAGCACCGTGGTGAGGTGGTGCGGGCGGGAGCGCGGAGCGAGGAGAACACGCTGGCCGTCGCGGTGGAGCGGTTCCTGGCCGAGCGGTGGGACGACATGCACGCGTTCGAGGCAGCCGACGACGTCATCTCGACGCTGTGTTTCAGCGCCGACTGGTACGGCGACACCTCGTCCACGGAGATGGCGCCCGCCGAGGTCGTCGATGAACTGGGCACCTTCTTCAGCACCACCCTGCCCCACAAGAAGCACGCGTCGGCCGACGAACTCCGGACGGCGCAGCGCGTGGTGACCGATCTGCTGAACTGGCTGGTCGCGCAAGGCCACCTGGACGCCGACACGGCCCGGGACCACCTGGCGGACATCGACATCACCGTGGACGAGCGGGCCTGCATCAAGGAGTTCGTCGACGGGTTCGGCGACGACGATCTCGTGCCCTGGCCCGACCGCTCCCGCGCCGAGGACCAGGTCGACTGCCAGTACCTGACGATCACGGACGTGGCCGACAGCTCCCTCACGTTCAAGGACGACGACGGATACGGCGAGGACGACGGCCCGGTGGTGGGCCCGGTCCCCGTACGCCCCGAGATCGCCGCCCGGGCCCGGACCGGCTGGCGGATCCTGCTGTCCGCGGTGAAGGTGGGCGGGCGGTGGAGCCTCGTCGAGGTGGTCAGCGGGGATCCCTGACAGCCGGCCCGCTCCTTCAGAGGACCGCCGGGTGGTGGCGCCGGCCGTACCCCGGTACGACCAGGCCGCGCGGCACCCGCACGACCCCGACCCGCTGTTCGCCGAGCCGGCGGCGGTCCAGGGCCAGGGCCGACTTCCGGAATCCGGGGTGGGGGAGGAAGGGCTGCACGCCGTACCGTCCGGATTCCTAACGCTGCGCGCCGGTGCCGGAGGTGCGGGTCGGGCGGCGGTGGCCGAGGGCCAGAGCCAGGGCGATCATCACGAGGCCCAGAGCGAAGTGCAGCCAGTCGTCCGCCGAGTTGAGCGGGACGAAGTTGGCGTCGCTGTCGGGGCCCACGGACAGGCCGTAGACCCACAGCACCAGGTAGACGGCGCCGCCGACCAGCAGGTACGAGTGCGCTGCGGCGGCCGTGCCGGCGAGGGTCAGGCCGACCAGGCCGTAGACCAGGTGCACGAGGTTGTGCAGGACGGAGACCTGGAACAGCCCCAGCAGTTCGGCGTCCGACTCGTGGGAGGCGATCGTCATCGAGCCGTAGTCGGTGGTGATGCCGGGGATGAACCCCAGCACGCCGGCCACGAGGAAGACGATGCCCACCAGCTGCGCGGCCCGCTGCACGGGCGCCGCCGGGGCCCGGTGGGAACGGTGTGCGGTCATGGCCGGTGGGTCCTCACTGGAGAGGCAGTGTCTGTTCCGCCCAGATGGTCTTGCCGGTGGCGTACTGACGCGTGCCCCAGCGCCCGGTCAGCTGGGCCACCAGGAGCAGGCCGCGCCCGCCCTCGTCGTAGGCGCGGGCGCGCCGCAGGTGGGGAGCGGTGTTGCCGCCGTCGGAGACCTCGCAGATCAGGGTGTTTCCGTCGTGGATCAGACGGAGCTGGATCGGCGGCCGCGCGTGCCGGATGGCGTTGGTGACGAGTTCGCTGACGACCAGTTCGGTGACGAAGACCGCGTCGGACAGCCCCCACCTCTCCAGCTGTGCCACCACGTCCTTGCGGGTCTGGGCGACCGCGGACGGGTCGTCCGGCACCGCCCAGGTGGCGAGCTGGCTCGCGTCGAGCGCCCGGGTACGGGCGACCAGCAGGGCCACGTCGTCGGCCGGGCGCTGCGGCATCAGGTCGGCCAGCACGCCGTCGCACAGGGCGTCCAGCGAGGGCGCCGGGCGGACCAGGGCCTGCCGCAGCCGGCGGACGCCGACGTCCGGGTCCTGGTCCCGGTTCTCGATCAGGCCGTTCGTGTAGAGGACGAGCAGGCTGCCCTCGGGCAGGACCACCTCGGTGGCCTCGTGGGGCAGGCCGCCCATGCCGAGCGGGGGCGCGGCCGGGAGGTCGATCAGCTCGACCCTCCGGTCGGGGCTCACCACGGCCGGCGTCGGATGCCCGGCCCCGGCGAAGCAGCAGCGCCGGGACACGGGGTCGTACACGGCGTACAGGCAGGTCGCGCCCACGTCCCCGGAGGTCTCCCCGCCTTCCCCGTCCTCCGCCTCCATGCTCAGCCGGGCGACCAGGTCGTCCAGGTGCGTGAGGAGCTCGTCGCACGGCAGGTCGATGTCGGCCAGGGTGCGGACGGCCGTCCGCAGCCGGCCCATGGTCGCGGAGGCGTGCAGGCCGTGGCCGACGACGTCGCCGACGACCAGGGCCACCCGCGCCCCGGAGAGGGGGATGACGTCGAACCAGTCCCCGCCGACGCCGACGTGCCCGCCCGCCGGCAGATAGCGGGAGGCGACGTCGACGGCCACCTGCCGTGGCAGCCGCCGTGGCAGCAGGCTGCGCTGGAGCGTGACGGCGGTGGCGCGCTCCCGGGTGTAGCGGCGGGCGTTGTCGATGCTGACCGCGGCCCTGGCCGTCAGTTCCCGGGCCAGGACCAGGTCGTCCTGCCGGAAGGGGTCGGGGTTGCGGTGCCGGAGGAGGAACGCGACCCCCAGCGTGACGCCGCGGGCGACGAGCGGCACGGTCATCACCGAGTGGATGCCGAACGCCCGGATCCGCGCGGTCCGCTCCGGGTCGTACGCGAGCCACGCCGCGAACGCCGGGTCGGTCACCTCGTGCAGGGTGGCGCGTCCCGCGCGCAGGCTCTCGTAGGGCGCCGAGCCCTCGGGGTAGGCGTCCACCTTGCCGGCCGCCACGGCCGCCTCCGGGGCCCCCGGGGTCACCGACCGCAGTGCCGCCCGGCGCAGCAGCAGCGGTCCGTCCTCCGGAAGGACCCGGGCGGGCGGTTCGGGTATGTCGTCCAGCGCGACGACCAGATCGACGCTGACGAAGTCGGCCAGGACCGGGACGAGCACGTCCGTCAGCTCCTCGGCCGTGCGCCGCACGTCGAGCGTGCCGCCGATGCGCCGGCCGGCCTCGGCGATCAGCTGCAGCCGCTTGCGGGCCCAGAACTGTTCCGTCGTGTCGTGCGCGGAGATGCAGACGCCCCGGATCGTGCCCTCGGCGTCCCGCAGCGCGGACTCGAAGACCGACCAGGCGTGTTCGCGGGTCTCGCCCGGGGCGCGCAGATAGTTCTCCTCGTACTGCGGCTCACCGGTGTGCAGCACCCGGGCCATGTTGCGTTCCGCCCGAGCACCGGCCTCGTCGTCGACGATCTCGGACACGCGCAGGCCCAGCATCTCCTCCTCGGTGAGCGCCATGGCCCGCTGCATGCCCTCGTTGGCCCGCCGGAGCCGGAGCCGGGTGTCGTAGAGCGCCAGGGCGCAGCACGGGGACTGGGTGAAGCTCCAGCTCACGAGGGATTCGTCCAAGTCGGGCCCGGGCTGCCGGCGGGTCAGGGCGGACAGCAGCAGCCAGGCGGGCGCGCCGGTGCCGGGCGCCCTGTGGTGGGCGAGGACCCGGACGGTCAGCTTCCGGCCGTCGTGGTGCCGGAGCGCGACATCGCCGCTCCACCGGGCCAGTCCGGCGAACTCGGGCGGGCCACCCCGGGCGGGGATCGGCTCGGCCAGCAGGTCCACGGCACGGCGGCCGGTCATCTGCCGGGCCGAATACCCGAGGAGCCGCTCGGCGCCCGGGTTCCAGCCGGTCACCGTGCCCTGCTCGTCGAGGGTGACGCGGGCGGTGAGGTCCTCGCCGACGAGATCCGCGAGGGCTTGGGGGGTTTCAGGGTCTCGTGTGGCTCCAGGGACTTGGGGGACGTGGGGTTCCGCTCCGAGCGGCCGGTCGGCCCCGTGGCCGGCCGGACCGACGGTGACGGGCTGCTCCATGATCGGTCATCTCGCTCTGGCGGGGAATCTGCGGTGATCCGGCGGGGATCTTCGGTGATCCGGCGGGGAATCCTCGGTGATCCTTCGGTGATCCGGATGCCCCGAAGGCAGTCATCCGATATGTGACCTATCCTCCCCGATTACCCGATTGCGACAGTCCCTACCCTGCTCCCCGGCCCGGCCGGGAGCCTGCCGCTGTCCCGCCCGGGTAACCGGTCCCCCATGGGCGAGATCCTGGTGGGCACGTGTTCCTGGACCGACCGGGCCCTGGTCGGCAGCGGCTGGTACCCGGCGGGGCGGCGGGACGCCGAGGGGCGGTTACGGCACTACGCCGAGCGGTTCCCGGTCGTCGAGGTCGACGCCTCGTACTACGCGCTGCCGAGCGAGCGGAACAGCCGGCTGTGGGCCGAGCGGACACCGGACGGGTTCGTGTTCGACGTGAAGGCGTTCTCGCTGCTGACCGGGCATCCCACCCGGGCGGCGGCGATGCCGGCCGGGCTGCCGGCGGAGCACCGCGACCCTGCCGTGCTCGACGAGGTGTGGGCCCGGTTCACGGCCGGGATCGAGCCGCTGCGGCGGGCCGGGCGGCTCGGAACCGTGCTGTTCCAGTTCCCGCCGTGGTTCCGGCCCGGGGAGCGGGCGGAGGCCTTCCTCCACGGGTGCGCCGAGCGGACGCGCGGGTGGCCCCTCGCCGTGGAGTTCCGGCATCCCTCGTGGTGGGAGCCGGGCCGGGCGGAGGCGACGCGCGCGCTGCTCGCCCGGTACGGCATGGCCGCGGTCGCCGTCGACATGACGCAGACGCTGCCCTCCTCGATACCGCCCGTCACCCCGGCCACCTCGCCCCGGCTGTCCGTCGTACGGTTCCACGGCCGCAGCACCGCCTGGGGGACCGGCAGCAAGGAGGACCGGTTCCGGTACGGCTACGGCGAGGACGAACTCGCCGAGTGGCTGCCGCGCGTGCGCCGCCTGGCCGAGCGGACCGGACAGGTCCACGTCCTGTTCAACAACTGCTGCGGCGACGCGGCCGTCCGCGCCGCCGAGCGCATGACACGGCTCCTCGACGGCGCCCCTCCGACGGCGGCACCGAGGCTGCCTAGGACACGATCCGCACCTTCTTCTCCACCGTCACCTGGTCCACGTCCGACACCCGCACGGTCGTCTTCATCGTCCACGTCCCCGCGAGGGGCAGGTTGACGGAGTTGGTGCTCCAGTAGCCGCCGACATCGGTGAGTCCGGCGTCGATCGGGCCGACCTTGCGGGAGGGGAGGCTGAAGGTGATGCGCACCTCGGGGACGACGATCAGCCCCTTGTCGGCGCCGTAGACCACGGCCTGGACGCCGTTCTCGCCGACCCGGGCCGGGTCCAGGGTGACCTCCACCGTGCCGCGGCCGGACAGGGTGCCGCTGCTGCCGCCCGTGTCGAAGGGCACCGAGGCCAGGGTCGTGGGCGGCAGGGCACCCGCCGGGGAACGCTGCGCGGCCTCGGCCTGCGCGCGGCCCGGCAGCGTCGTGGTGAGCAGTGTCGTGATCAGCAGCACCACGGCGGCGACGGCGACTTCGACGAGGACGGAGCGGCGCAGACCACGACGCCGGATGTCCGCGTCGCCGGGCGCGGAGGCCGGCTCCGACGGCCTCTCCGGGTTCTCCCGGCTCTCCGAGTTCTCCGGTATCTCCGGTGTCTCCGGCGCTTCCGGGTCCCCGGCCTCGCCCGGAGCGCCGGATTCGCCGGGCTCGCCCGGCGCCCCCGCGCCGACCGGCTGCGCGACCCGTGCCGGTACGGCCGTCCGGGCGGTGGCGGCGGCCGTCGGTGCGGCGAGGCGGGCCGTCCAGCGGCGCGAGTACCCGGCCGCCAGCAACAGCGCGCTCACCGCGACCAGTTTGGCCAGCAGCAGCCGGCCGTACGACGTGCCGGTCAGCGCGGCGAGGGAGCCGAGGCCGCGCCAGGACTGGTAGAGGCCGGTGACGGCCAGCACGGTCACCGAGGCGAAGGCGATCCGGGAGAAGCGGGGCACGATCTCCGTCAGGGCGTCGACGGAGGCCCGGCGCAGGGTCAGCAGCAGTGCCACGAGGCCGCCGAGCCAGACGCCCGTCGCGACCAGGTGCAGCACGGACGACGTCATCGCCAGCGGCACCTGGATCCCGGCGGAGGCGTGCTCGGCCGCCGCCCAGGTCAGGGCGAGGGCGACGGCCAGGGTCGCGCCCACCGCCCGCAGCACGGGCGCCCGAAGGTCGCGGTGCCGGGACAGCCACAGCAGGAACGCGGCGGTCAGCAGGAGGACGGCCAGCCTGGCGAGCAGGGCCAGCCCCGGTCGGCTCGTCACCGTGCGTTCGAGGGCGGAGAGGTCGAAGGCCGCGGCCGGGCCCGCGCCCGTCTCGTACGGGGCGCGCAGCACCAGCAGGACGAGCGTCGAGCCGAGCAGGGTCCACCAGGCCGCCGCCAGCGGTCTGCGCAGCGGGGACGTGTCCGCGGGCCGGCACAGCAGCGCGAACGCCACCGTGCCGACGAGCAGCGCGGCGGCGAGGTAGGCGAGATAGCGGGCGGCGTCGTAGAGGCCGCCGGTCAGCGGGTCCTCGTCCGGTCCGGTGTCGACCTGCGCGGACGTCGCGGACCGTTTGCCGACGGAGAAGCTGAAGGCGCCGGAGACCGGGTGGCTGTCGGCGGACACCACCCGCCAGGCCACCGTGTAGGTGCCTTGGGCGAGTTTCCCGGGCAGTCCGACCCGGGCCGTGTCGGACTGGCCGTCCGCGTGCCGTGCCTCGCCGGTGTGGACGCGGCGCTGGTCCGGGCCGAAGACGCGGAAGGAGTCGTCGAGCAGGCCGACGGACTCGGTGAACGTCAGGGTGAGGTGGCGGGGGGCACGCTGGACGACGGACCCGTCGTCGGGGTCGGTGCTGCGCAGGGCCGCGTGGGCGGAGGCGGGGGCTCCGCCGAGGAGGAGCAGGACCAGTACGGTGCCGAACAGCACCAGGGCTTGAAGTCGCCGGGGGTGTCCGCGTCCGACATGGTGCTCCTCGTTCCGCCGTTGGTGCACGTGGTTCTCCGGGGGTCGGGCTGTACGGCTCCCGGTTATGTACGGATGGGAGTGGTGTGACGCTCAGCCGGGGGGTGGGTGTGTGTGGGTTGGCGGGTGGCGGGTGCGTTGGCGCCGGCCGCGCAGTTCCCCGCGCCCCTCAAAAAGGTCGGGACAGAGCGGCGATCCCGTCCGCCGCCGCCGGATAGCGAGCCGTCAGTTCAGCCGCGTCCCCGTGTTCGTAGCCCTCGAAGGTGAAGCCGGGCGCCATCGTGCAGCCGAACAGGGTCCACTGTCCGCCCTCGCGCACCCTGCCGCCCATCCAGGTTCCCGCCGGGATCGTGAACTGGACGTGCTGGCCGGAGAGGACGTCCGGTCCGAGGACCACCGTCCGCGTGCTGCCGTCCGGGGCGAGCAGGAGGAGTTCCAGCGGATCGCCGAGGTAGAAGTGCCAGATCTCGTCGGTCGGCAGGCGGTGGAGGGCGGAGAAGTCGTCGGGGCCCGCTGTCAGCAGGGCGACGATCGCCGTGCCCTCGGGTCTGCCGTCGGGGCGTTCCGGACCCGCCCACGTCTGGCGGAACAGGCCGCCCTCGCGGGGGATCGGCTCAAGGCCGTAGTGCGCGATGAGGTCGTCCGGCGTCACGCGGGGAAGAGTATCTCCCGGTCCAGGAAGGCGAACTGGGCCTTCTTCCCGGGCAGGTACACGTTCGGCCACGACCCCGCCGGCGGTCGGGCGGCGCGCGCTCCGTAGGTCTGGAGGAGGGCGACCACCGGCTCGCCGTCGCGGGCGACGAGGCAGGCGTGGTGGGTGGAGAGGGTGTCCGCGCAGGCAAGCCCCGGGCGGACCGGGCTCCGGACGCGTCCGGGCCCGCACCGAGGGATGATCGGTGCATGGACGTCACTCTTCACCTCGCCCAGGACCCCGAGGCCGACGCGCTGCTCGGGCGCAGTCCGCTCGCCGCGCTGGTCGGGATGCTGCTGGACCAGCAGATCCCGATGGAGTGGGCGTTCAAGGGCCCGGCGACCATCGCCCAGCGGCTCGGCACGGACGATCTGGACGCGCACGAGATCGCCGCGCACGACCCGGAGGCCTTCGCCGCGCTACTCTCGCAGAAACCGGCGGTGCACCGCTACCCCGGTTCCATGGCCAAGCGGATCCAGCAGTTGTGCCAGTACCTCGTCGAGCACTACGACGGTGACGCCGAGGCCGTCTGGAAGGACGCCACCACCGGCAAGGAACTCCTGAAGCGCCTGGCCGAGCTGCCCGGCTTCGGCAAACAGAAGGCCCAGATCTTCCTCGCCCTCCTCGGCAAGCAGCTCGGGGTGCGGCCCACGGGCTGGCAAGAGGCCGCGGGCTCCTACGGCGAGCCGAACTCCTTCCGCTCGGTGGCCGACATCACCGGCCCCGACTCGCTGGCAAAGGTCCGGGCACACAAACAGGAAATGAAGGCAGCGGCCAAGGCAGCGAAGGCGACGGGCAAGTAGCGGACCGGGGGCACCCCCTCAGTCAGCCATGCGGCCCGGCCCCGGTGGCGGGACTGTCCCGGTCGGGCCGAACATGGCTCGTGAGCGAGCCATCGAGCGGCTCCTCCCGGGGCCCGGAGCGCGGCCCCTCCCGTCCCAGGGCTCAGCGGGTGTCCGCGTCACCGCCCTGCCTGACCGGGGCCGTCGTACGCCGAGCGAGCGGAACTCGCCGCGAGTGGGATGAACGGCGCACCCGCGACGGGGAACCACCTCTCGTGAACCCCGCACGCCAGCCGGCCACCCGCGGCACCCGTCGGACCACATGGGCGCGGGTGCTCGTCCTGCTGCTCGCCCTGCTCGTGCCCGGCGCGCACGCCGAGGCGCACGCAGGGCCGACGGCCGCTGTCTCCGGGGAGAGCACGGCCGTCGAGCGCGACGTCCTCGACGCCGCCCCGCGCCCACCGGCCCAGGGCGCCCGGCGCACCGCCGTTCCCGTGCGCCCCACCCCGCTCCCGAGCTCCGGGTCCGCTTACGCCGCGCCGCACCCCGTGCCCGGGCCGCCGGGGCCCCGGTACGACCCTCGGCCCCTGCGCTGTGAGGTCCTGCGCTGCTGACGGGATCGGACACCGGTCCGTCAGCCCGTACGCAGCAACACGGAACGAGGAACACAGCCATGCTCGAAGACCCTTACGCGGTCCTGCGCGCCCTCCTGCGCGCCGAGGCCGTCCGCAACGCCCCCAAGCCGCCCCAGCACCAGCCCCATCCCAGGCCGGAGACGCGGGAGCGGCAGCAGCCCCCGAAGGAGAGGGAGCGCGGCTGACCGAGCGGGCGCCGCGCCCTTTCGAGCGAATCAGGCACACGGTCCGCGGGATCGACCCCGGGAACGCATGGTCTCGCGGTCCGGCATATTCACGCCCTTATTCCTGGTTCGTACCGCTTTGTGGGGCTTTTTTCAGCGTCACACTCCGTCGCCGCGGCTGCGCCCGGAAGGTCCTGCCCGGTAGGCTTTCCGTGTGATCTTCAAGCGCATCGGAAACGGCCGGCCGTACCCCGACCACGGCCGGGACAGCACCCGGCAGTGGGCGGACGTCGCGCCGCGCCCGGTCCGCCTCGATCAGCTCGTGACGACCAAGCAGCAGCTCGATCTCGAGACGCTCCTCGCCGAGGACTCCACGTTCTACGGCGACCTCTTCGCGCACGTCGTGAAGTGGCAGGGCGACCTGTACCTGGAGGACGGTCTGCACCGCGCGGTGCGGGCGGCGCTCCAGCAGCGCCAGGTGCTGCACGCGCGCGTGCTCGAACTCGACTGACCCACGCAGGTCACGGGGTTGGCCCTTTCGGGTACCGCTGGGCAACGTCGAATGATCATCTAGTAGGCATCGTCGCCCAGGCGCACTACGCTGCGCTCATGAGCATGCTGACTCCCCCCGGCATGGGCGGCAAATACCGCATCAAGGGAAACAAGTACCCGCGGATGCGCCGCCCCCGGCGGCGCGGCAGGCTCGTCGTCCTGGTCGTCGCCTCCGCCGCCGTGCTCGCGGTGGGCGGCTGGGGCACGTTGCAGCTCATCGACGTCTTCACCGGCGGCGACAAGGCCTCGGCGGCCGGCAGCGGGACGGACTGCGCCCCCGAGAAGACGAAGTCGAGCCCCTCCCCCCGCCCCAAGGCCCTGCCCGAACCGCGCGCGATCACAGTCAACGTACTCAACGCCACCACCCGCAGCGGCCTGGCGAAGAAGACCGCCGACGAGCTGAAGAAGCGCGGCTTCAAGATCGGCGACGTGGGCAACGCGCCCCAGCAGTACGACAAGAAGGTCAAGGGCACCGGCGTGCTACTCGGCCCCGCCTCCGCCCTCGACACCTCGCTGCCGGTGCTCGGCACCCAGCTCCCGGGCGCCGAACGGCGTACCGAGCCGGCCCGCAAGGGCGCTGACCTCGACCTCGTCATCGGCGACGGCTTCAAGGAGCTGGCCAAGAAGCCGGACGCCGACCGGGCTCTGACCAAGCTGGCCACGCCCGAGCCGGCGCCGTCGTCGAAGAAGGGCTGCTGAACCGCCCGGGCGCGGGGCCTACTCGGCCGCGCCGTACATCCGGTCCCCCGCGTCGCCGAGGCCCGGCACGATGTAGCCGTGCTCGTTCAGCCGCTCGTCGACCGACGCGGTCACAACCGTCACCGGCGTGCCCGCCAGCTCGCGCTCCATGACCTCGACGCCCTCGGGCGCGGCCAGCAGCACCACGGCGGTCACGTCGTCGGCACCGCGCCGGATCAGCTCCTGGATCGCCGCGACCAGCGTGCCGCCGGTGGCGAGCATCGGGTCCAGCACATACACCTGACGGCCCGACAGGTCCTCCGGCATACGCGTGGCGTAGGTGGAGGCCTCGAGCGTCTCCTCGTTGCGGATCATGCCGAGGAAGCCCACCTCGGCGGTCGGCAGCAGCCGGACCATGCCGTCCAGCATGCCGAGGCCGGCCCGCAGGATCGGCACCACCAGCGGACGCGGGTGGGACAGCTTGACGCCCGTGGTCCTGGCCACCGGCGTCTGGATGTCGACCTGTTCCGTGCGCACGTCCCGCGTGGCCTCGTAGGCGAGCAGGGTGACCAGCTCGTCGGCGAGACGACGGAAGGTCGCGGAGTCGGTGCGCTGGTCGCGCAGCGTGGTGAGCTTGTGGGCGACCAGGGGGTGGTCGACGACGTGGAGACGCATGCCGACAACAGTAGCCGGGCCCACTGCCCCCGTCCGCACGGCAAGCCCGCCGCCCGCCCGTCACCCGTTCGCTGGCGTCAAACCGCCCGTCCGGGGGAAAGTGGGAAGGACGGACTGGGGGTGGTGAGCCTGATGCCCGACCGGGATTCCCGAGACGTTCCGTCGCCGCGCGCACAGCCCGCGACGGACCCGGAGACGTACGAGACCGGAACCCACGAGGCCGGAACCCACGAGACCGACGCCGAGCGCCGGCGGCGGCGCGCCCGGTTCCTGCGCGATCTGGCCGAGGCCCGGGAGCTGCGCGACCGCGTCCAGCCGCGCCGCGTCAAGGTGGCCCGGCTGCGGCACGCGATGCGCATGCGCACGTTCCGCTGGTAGGAAACGGGTGAGGAAACCCCCGGGGAAGATCACGAACCGCGCGGACGTTGTCGAGGTGGCCGTGCGTGGAGCGGGGCAAAGCCGCGTACGATCCGCAGGTGGCGGCAACGAGCGCGCGATCAAAACTGCCGGACACAGGGAGCCGAAGACGTCCCCTGAACGACTTGTTTCTGCCACGATTCCGAGTGGGTGGGGCTCGGACGAGCACTCCCCGCCCGCAACCTCCGCCGGGGGGATCCCCAACCGGCACGCCTATGACCAGTGGGAGAGTCACGGTGTACTTCGCCGCACTGCTCGCGCGCACCGAAGACGGGTGGGAAGCGAGCGACACAGAGCTCGACGATGTGGAAACCCTGTCGGATCTGGCCGACCTGGCCCGTGAAGCCTCCCCCGACGAGGACACGGTGCTCGTGCTCATCGAGCAGGAGGACGCCTGGTTCGGTGTCGTCCGCGTGGACGGCGAGGACGACCCTCGCATCTACGTCTCGGACGCCGCCGCCGCTGCCCGCAGCAGCTACGGCGAGATCCTGCTCACCGACGAGCTGCTCGGACGCGATCCGGACGACGGGGACGACCTGGACGCCCTCGATCTCGACGGCACGGAGGACGGTGATTCGGGCGACGACGAGGCCGACGACGCCGACCCGGTCGCCGGAACCGGCGAGGCCGTGCCGCACGGCCCGGTCGGCGACGCCCAGATCCTGGACGACCTCGGCGTGAGCGAGAAGGAACTGCGCTCTCTGGCGACGGACGCCGTCACGGAGATCGCCGAGGCCCTCGGCGCCTCGGAAACCCTGGAGACGGTCCGCTGACCACTCGCCCCACCCCGCAACAGCCGGAGCCGTCGGGACGGCCGGCCCCGCCGGGCCCGGGCGCTCCGGGAACTCCGGGCCGGCCGCATCGTATGGGACCGCCAGGAGCGCCTGGAGCGCCGGCACTTCCGGACTCCCCGGGAACGCCGGGGCGGCCGGACCCACGGGGCGCCGCAGGACCACCGGCCCACTCGGGACCGCACGGAGCGATGGAGCCCCCAGGCCCCAAGGGACCCCCGGAGCCGTCGGGCCCCCCGGAACCCACCGGACCCCCAGGTCCGCCCGGACAGCCGGAGTCGCCGGGAGTGGCGGGGCGGCCGGAACTGGCGGAGCCGCCGGAACTGGCGGAGCCGTCGGGAGTGGTGGAGTCGGCGGAGCCACCGGATCCGGTGCGGGAGCCCTGGCGGGCCGCCATGCGGATCGCCCTGGGGGAAGCCGTCGAGGCTGTCCGGGGCGGGGACGTTCCCGTCGGTGCCGTCGTCCTGGCACCGGACGGCACGACCGTGCTCGCGGCCGGGCACAACGAGCGCGAGGCCGGCGGCGACCCGACGGCCCACGCGGAGGTCCTCGCTCTCCGGCGGGCCGCGGCCGCACTCGGCCGGTGGCGGCTCGCCGGCTGCACCCTCGTGGTGACGCTGGAGCCCTGCACGATGTGCGCGGGCGCGATCCAGCAGTCCCGCGTGGACCGGCTCGTCTACGGCGCCCGCGACGAGAAGGCCGGCGCGGCCGGCTCCCTCTGGGATCTCGTCCGCGACCGGCGGCTCAACCACCGGCCCGAGGTGATCGGGGGCGTGCTCGCCGAGGAGTGCGCCGGGCTGCTCACGGAGTTCTTCCGCGGTCGCTGACCGTCGCCGCATACCGATTTCAAAGCACGCCGCACCTTGCTGTAAGGTCTCCCTCGGTAGCGTGTCCGAGCGGCCGAAGGAGCTCGCCTCGAAAGCGAGTGTGGCGCAAGTCACCGAGGGTTCAAATCCCTCCGCTACCGCTGGAGAAGGGCCCCGTCGTCAGACGGGGCCCTTCGTGCGATCATGTGCGCTGCATGGGACACCAGGAACAGGGGAGGCCGCGATGGCGGTGAACGCAAAGAAGGTCGCCGTCTACGTCGTCGTGGTCTTCGTTATGTACGTGATCGTCACAGACCCCAAGAAGGCGGCCGACTACGTCCAGATAGGGTTTGAGGGCATATCCGACGCCGCGCAGGCCCTCGGCGACTTCGCCACCTGGGTCGCCAACGGAGGAAAGTGATGATCCGCCACCTGGTCCTCTTCAAGCTGCACGAGGGCGTCGAGCGCGACGACCCGCGCGTCGTGAAGGGCGTCGAGGCCTTCCGCGCGCTCGACGGCGCGATCCCCGAGATCCGCTTCTGGGAGCTCGGCTGGAACGTCAGCAACCGTCCCATCGCCCATGACTTCGCCATCAACTCGGCCTTCGACGACGCGGACGCGCTGCGCCGGTACGTGGAGCATCCCGACCACCAGGCGGGGGTCGCGCTGTGGCGCGAGTTCGCCACCTGGGTGATCGCCGACTACGAGTTCTGATCCCGCCGCTTCGAGCCCCCCGTCGCTCCGACGGGGGGCTCTTCTGCTGTAGGTGTACATCTATGCCGTAATTCATCCCTCAACACGTAGTTATGGGGTGCTTGCACACAGTGCACATGTCTTGTGATGCTATGACCGCTTTTGATGGAAGAGAGAGATGACGGATGGGTTGACTGATGACGAGGTGGAGTTGACCGTGCTGGCCAGTACCGCACCTCAGGCACCATCCTCGGAACCGGCTCCCCAGCGGAGCCGCGGCGCGGACACCCGCGCCCTCACACAGGTCCTCTTCGCACAGCTCAAGGAACTCCAGCCGGGAACGCCGGAGCACGACCGGGTACGCGGGGCGCTCATCGAGGCCAACCTCCCGCTCGTGCGCTACGCGGCCGCCCGCTTCCGCTCCCGAAACGAGCCGATGGAGGACGTCGTCCAGGTCGGCACCATCGGACTCATCAACGCCATCGACCGCTTCGACCCGGACCGGGGCGTGCAGTTCCCGACGTTCGCGATGCCGACGGTGGTCGGCGAGATCAAGCGCTACTTCCGCGACAACGTCCGTACGGTCCATGTGCCGCGCCGGCTGCACGAACTGTGGGTGCAGGTCAACAGCGCGACCGAGGACCTGACGACCGCCTTCGGGCGCACCCCGACGACCGCGGAGATCGCCGAGCGGCTGCGCATCACCGAGGACGAGGTGCTGTCCTGCATCGAGGCCGGGCGGTCGTACCACGCGACCTCGCTGGAGGCCGCGCAGGAGGGCGACGGGCTGCCGGGGCTGCTGGACCGGCTCGGTTACGAGGATCCCGCGCTGGACGGGGTGGAGCACCGGGATCTCGTACGGCATCTGCTCGTACAACTGCCCGAGAGGGAGCAGCGGATCCTGCTGCTGCGGTACTACAGCAACCTCACGCAGTCTCAGATCAGCGCGGAACTCGGCGTCTCGCAGATGCACGTCTCACGGCTACTCGCGCGTAGCTTCCAGCGGTTGCGGTCCGCGAACCGGATCGACGCGTAGCCGCGAACGGAGGCTGATGGGCGGCCGCGAGCCCCCTCGGCGCGTAATCGCAAACAGTTGCGAGTGATAACCATGGCGAGGGAACCGCTCATCAGGGCCGTTCCCGGAAGTTGCGGGCCGAAAAGGCGTCAGACCCCTTGCTTGCAGGGCGGATTCGCGTCTCAGATGTCGACATGTCACTACAGCGTGTTGCCGACATGTGACATTCTGCGGGAAGCGCGTTTGCCGGGGCTTCGGCGCCGGTATTCAGGTGAAGGCTGCGTTCCTCAGACGGGGGCGTTCGCCGCGACCGTCCCGCGACCCAAAGGGGGTGGCATGTCCGCAGAACAGGGCAGCTCGAAGGTGCTCACGCTCGCGGAGAGCGACACAGCTCCCCATGCTCTCGACTCACTCGGCCCCATCGACGACGTTCCGGCCGAGCTGGCGACCGAGCCCGCCCCGGCGCCTGTGGCCACGGGGGCCATCGACACCCGCACCCTGTCCCGCTCCCTGTTCCTGCGGCTGGCCGCGCTCGACGAGGACAGCCCCGAGCGTGCGTACGTCCGTGACACGCTGATCGAGCTCAACCTGCCGCTGGTGCGGTACGCGGCGGCGCGGTTCCGCTCCCGCAACGAGCCGATGGAGGACATCGTCCAGGTCGGCACGATCGGGCTGATCAAGGCGATCGACCGGTTCGACTGCGAACGGGGCGTGGAGTTCCCGACGTTCGCCATGCCGACGGTCGTGGGCGAGATCAAGCGGTTCTTCCGCGACACGTCGTGGTCGGTGCGGGTGCCGCGCCGGCTTCAGGAGCTGCGGCTGGCCCTGACGAAGGCCAGTGACGAGCTCTCGCAGAAGCTGGACCGCTCGCCGACGGTCACCGAACTCGCGTCCGTGCTCGGAGTCTCCGAGGAGGACGTCGTCGACGGGCTGGCGGTGGGGAACGCGTACACGGCGTCCTCGCTGGACTCCCCGGCGCCGGAGGACGACGGCGGTGAGGGCTCGCTGGCGGACCGGCTGGGGTACGAGGACAGCGCCCTGGAGGGCGTCGAGTACCGGGAGTCGCTGAAACCGCTGCTGGCGAAGCTGCCGCCCCGTGAGCGGCGGATCATCATGCTGCGGTTCTTCGCGAACATGACCCAGTCGCAGATCGGCGAGGAGGTCGGCATCTCACAGATGCACGTGTCCCGCCTGCTGACGAGGACGCTGTCCCAGCTGCGGGAAGGTCTCATCTCGGACTGAGCATGCGCGCGCCCCGGCGCCCACCCGGTGGTGGTGGGTCGGGGCCGCGCCGGGGGGTGTCCGTCCTCGGAACGGCGCGATGGGGTCGGACACCAATTAACCGTCCGTTGACGCGCCAACCGCTGCGGGCGGACACCCCCCGACACGTCCCCTTCGCGCCGTGGGCGGGTGCGGGCGCGTCGTGATTGCCCCAACTGCGGGCAATCGTGCCTCCCCCAGTGCCTTGAGGGCCTGGGAGGTGCCCCCACCCGGCCTCAGTAAAACCGCCCGCGCCGCACGGTCCCCGTCAGCCCAGCGCCAGCCACGCCACCGCCGCGATGACCGCGACGGCGACGACGATGCCGAGGATGAGACCGATACGCGGCCCGCCACCGCTCGTCGCCGCGGCCTGCCGCCCCTGCGGCGCCTCGTCGACGAACGCGCGGAACATCTGGGTGCTGCCGGCGGGGTCGTGATTGCCCTGCGGGGCCTGGTTGTTAGCCATGGCCCGAGACCCTAGCGAAAACGCCGGGGCTCCCCAAGTGGGGGTTGGCATTCCGCTCAGTCTCACCCGACCCCACCCCCCAGCCTCACGACCTGCACATTTACTGCCGCAACACTTGCCTTTGCCAACTTTTTAGGCCTCCCCGCCTCCTGTTATTTGCCTGCAGCAACCAACCTCTCCTATGGTTGCCCTAAGCAACGAAAGCGGGAGGTGTCATGGCCCAGAGGGCGCAGTACGAAGAGCTGGTCCGCCAGTTCAGTGCCTTCGGCGCCGTGAAGCGGGAGCTCGGCCGGATCATGCCGGCCGACTGCCCCGGTGGGTCGGCGACCGTACTGACCATCCTCGGTCGCCACGGCGACATGCGCATGAGCAAGCTCGCGGAGCTGCTCGCGGTGGACATGTCCGTCACCAGCCGCCATGTCGCGCACGTCGTGGCCCGGGGCTGGATCGCACGCTCCCCCGACCCCGCGGACAAGCGCTCCCGGATCCTGCGCCTCACCCCGGCGGGCCACGCACAGCTCGCCGAGCTGTCCCGGCGGACCACCGAGGTGCTCGCCGAGCGCCTGAGCGACTGGACCGACGAGGACGTCGGCCGGCTCACGGACCTGATGGCGCGGCTCAGGGAGAGCTTCGACTGCCGCACCGCGCCCCGGGCGGCACCACCCGCTGTCGAACAGACCACCCGTACACCCGCAAGCACGTAAGAAAAGGAAGCCCATGGCAACGACCACACCAGCCGGTGTGCGGGCTCATGCCAAGCACGGGGGAGGCTCCCACGGCCCCTCCGGCGGCGGCGCTCCGATGACGCACCGGCAGATCATGGAGGCCCTCACCGGTCTCCTGCTCGGCATGTTCGTCGCGATCCTGTCGTCGACGATCGTCTCCAACGCCCTGCCCCGGATCATCGGCGACCTCGGCGGCGGCCAGAGCGCCTACACCTGGGTCGTGACCGCGTCCCTGCTGACGATGACCGCCTCGACGCCGCTGTGGGGCAAGCTCGCCGACCTGTTCTCCAAGAAGCTGCTGATCCAGGTCGCCCTGGTCGTCTTCGTCCTGGGTTCGGCGGCGGCCGGCATGTCGCAGAACCCCGGCATGCTCATCACGTTCCGCGCGGTCCAGGGCATCGGCATGGGCGGTCTGTCCGCGCTGGCCCAGATCATCATGGCGGCGATGATCTCGCCGCGTGAGCGCGGACGGTACAACGGCTACCTGGGTGCCGTGTTCGCCACGGCCATGGTCGGCGGTCCGCTGGTCGGCGGTGTCATCACCGACACCGACTGGCTCGGCTGGCGCTGGTGTTTCTACGTCGGTGTGCCCTTCGCCGTGATCGCCCTGATCGTGCTGCAGAAGACCCTGCACCTGCCCGTGGTGAAGCGGAAGGTCAAGGTCGACTGGGCCGGGGCCTTCTTCATCACCGCGGCCGTCTGCCTGCTGCTGGTCTGGGTGACCTTCGCCGGTGACAAGTACGACTGGCTGTCGTGGCAGACGTACGCGATGGTCGGCGGGTCGGTCGTGCTGCTGGCGCTGTTCGTCCTGGTCGAGGCGAAGGCCAGTGAGCCGATCATCCCGCTGCGGCTGTTCCGCAACCGCACCATCACGCTGGCCTCCGTGGCCTCGCTGTTCGTCGGTGTCGCGATGTTCTCGGGGACCGTGTTCTTCAGCCAGTACTTCCAGCTGGCGCGGGACAAGTCGCCGACGATGTCCGGCGTCATGACCATCCCGATGATCGCGGGCCTGTTCGTCTCCTCCACCGTCTCCGGCCAGGTCATCACCCGGACCGGGCGCTGGAAGGGCTGGCTGCTCGGCGGCGGTGTGCTGGTGACCGCGGGCCTCGGTCTGCTGGGCACGATCCGGTACGACACCGAGTACTGGCACATAGCGATCTTCATGGCGCTGATGGGTCTCGGCATCGGCATGATGATGCAGAACCTGGTGCTGTGCACGCAGAACCAGGTGGAGCCGGGTGATCTCGGAGCCGCGAGCTCCACGGTGACCTTCTTCCGGTCCCTCGGCGGTGCGATGGGCGTCTCCGCGCTGGGTGCCGTCCTGGCCAACAAGATCACCGACTACGTCAAGGACGGCCTCGCCGGTCTCGGCCCCAAGGGCGCGGCCCTCGGCCACGCCGGCACGGGCGACGGCAACATCCCCGACCTCGACGCGATGCCCGCGCCGATCCGCACCGTCATGGAGAGCGCCTACGGCCACGGTGTCGCGGACGTGTTCCTCTACTCGGCCCCGCTGGCGCTGCTCGCGCTGCTGGTGTCGCTGTTCATCAAGGAGGTCCCGTTGAAGACGAAGGGTGGGCTGGCGCAGGCGGCGGACGCCGACGCCCGCGAGGAGGCCCCCGCCGAGGCGGCCGCCGAGGCTCCCGCCGCGGAGAAGGCCGTGCCCGGCTGGGCCGTGGCGGACACCGAGGCCGCCGACGACACCGGGCGCGAGGGCACGCAGCGGCTCGCCGCCGTCGCCACGGCGACCCGGGCCGGGGAGCCCGCGTCCGGCGGGAACGGCGTGCCGGTCCGCGGCTTCGTCCGCGGCAACGAGAGCACCCCCGTGCCGCGGGCCGCCGTCACGCTGATCTCGCTGGCCGGGCGTCAGCTGGGCCGGTCCGTGGCGCACGCCGACGGCTCCTACACCCTCGACGCGCCGGGCGCCGGCTCGTACGTGCTGATCGCCTCCGCCGACGGCTACCAGCCGCAGGCGTCCACGGTCGTGGTGAACGGCGAGCCGGTCGCCTACGACATCCTGCTCAGCGGCACCAGCGGGCTGACCGGCCTGGTGCGGGCCGCCGAGGGCGGGCAGCCGGTCAAGGACGCGATGGTCATCGTGACCGATGTGCGCGGTGACCTGCTGGCCACCCAGGCCACCGGTGAGCAGGGCGAGTTCTCCTTCGCCGAGCTGGTGCCCGGGGCGGTGACCGTCGCGGTGAACGCCGCCGGGTACCGGCCGCGCGCCCTGCCCGTCGAGGTGGGCGGCACCGGGGTCACCCGGGTCGAGATCGACCTGGACTCGGGCGCCCGCGTCCAGGGTGTCGTCCGCGCCCCGCACGGCCCGCTGGCCGATGCCCGGGTGACGCTGGTCGACCAGGCGGGCAACGTCGTCGGCTCGGCCACGACCGGATCGGACGGGGCGTACGCCTTCACCGACCTGGACGGCGGCGAGTACACCGTCATCGCCACGGGCTACCCGCCGGTGGCCACCGCGCTGACGGTCACGGGCCGCGGCACCGACGCCCACGACATCGAACTCGCCCACCCCGGCGAGTAGTACGGACCCCGGCCCGTGACAGGTGGGCGCGCTCCGAGCGGAGGTGCGCCCCCAGTCGCGGGCCGGTTTTCATTCTGAGGAGTAGCGGAGATGGGACTGACCGCGAGGATCCGTACCCGGGACGGTTGGGCCGTGTCGCACGCGGTCGTCACCGTGGTCGACATGACCGGTACGCAGGCGCTGCGCGCCGAGGCCGACGCGGAGGGCGTCGTACGGGACGCGACACCGCTGGAGCCGGGGGCGTACACCGTGATCGTCACCGCCGTCGGTTACGCGCCCGCCGCCTCCAGCGTGATCGTCACGGGTGGGGGCACCTCCCGCGGCGAAGCCGAGAGTGGGGGAGGCCGGGCCGAGGTCGGCACGGTGACACTGGCACGGCAGGGCGGTACCGAGCTGCCGCCGCCGGGGCCGTGGACCGTCGACCCGGTGCACTCCAGTGTGGCCGCCGTGGCACAGCACCTGGCCATCTCCAGTGTGCACGGCCGGTTCACGGAGTTCTCCGGCTCGATCGAGATCGCCCCGGACGACGTCACCAAGTCACGGGTGGAGGCGGTGATCCGGGCCGCGTCCGTCGACACCGGCAACGGCATGCGCGACGGGCACCTGAAGTCGCCGGACTTCCTGGACGTCGAGCGGTTCCCCGAGATCACCTACCGTTCGACGGGGCTCACGGCGACCGGGTCCGACCGGTGGACCGTGCACGGCGAGCTGGGCATGCGCGGGGTGGTACGGGCCGTGGACCTGGACCTGGCCTACCTCGGCACGGGCCCGGACCCGTGGGGCGGTACCCGCGCGGCGTTCCGCGCCACGACGGAACTGCACCGCGAGGACTTCGCGATGAACTACAACCAGGTCCTCCAGGCCGGGATCGCCGCCATCGGCACCACGCTCAAGGTGGAGCTGGACATCCAGGCCGTGCAGGGCGAGTCACTTCCGGCCGTCTGAGGCCGGTGCGGAGACCTTCGCCACCAACTGGTCGCACAGGTCCCGGAGTTTGACGTTCCGGTGCTGCGAGGCGCGGCGCAGCCGCTCCAGCGCGTCCCGGGCGTCGATCCGCTCCCGGGCCATGAGGATGCCGATCGCCTGGTCGATGACGCTGCGGGAGAGCAGCGCGGTGCGCACGTCGGCCGCCGACTGGCGCCGGCGCTCGATACGCAGCGCGACGTCGATCGCGCCCCCCGCCCGGGCCGCGAAGGTCCGGGCCGTGTCCCGGGCCCCGCCGAGCGCCCCGGGCCGCAGGCCGTAGTAGTTGATGGCCGCCCCCGTCTCGCCCTCGACGGCGAGCGGCATCGCCAGCACGCACCGGACGCCCTTGGCCAGCGCGTACGGGGTGTACGCCGGCCAGCGGGACTCCGCGGCCAGGTCGGGGGCGTACTGCTCGACGCCGGTCTCTGCGGCCTCGACACAGGGGCCCGAGCCGTTCTCGTACTGCCGCTGGTCCAGGCCGCTGGGCAGGCCGTCGTTGCCGGCGAGGGTGAGCAGCCGGCCGGCGCGGCGCACCGTGATGCTGCACGCGGCGGCGCCCGGCACCTCCTGCACCGCACGGTCGGTCAGATCGCGCAGCAGGGTGTCGAGACCACTGCTGCGCACCATCGCCTGGTCCAGCGTGTCGGACGTCTCGGAGCTCATGAACGTACGGGTATCCCGTCGGCGTCCCTTAACGCCCCCGCCCTAACTCACGGCGGCTCATGCGGAGTTGTGAGCGGTGACGATCTCGCGGGCCAGATCGCGCAGTTTCACGTTCTCCCGCTGGGAGGCCCGCACCAGGCTCTCGAAGGCCGCGGCCGCGTCGATGCCCCGGCGCTCCATGAGGATGCCGGTGGCCTGGCCGATCAGGTCCCGGGTGTGCATGGCCTCGGTGAGCTGCTCGCGCACGGTGGCGGAGTCCAGGGCGATGCTGACGTGCGCGGTGAACAGCCGGCCGATGCGCGTCGCGTCCTCGTCGAAGGCGCCCGGTTTGCGCGCGTAGGCGGTGAGCACGGTCAGCCGGCGGCGGTCGGCACGCAGCCGCAGCGACAGGGCCGAGCGCAGTCCCAGGGCCGACAGCACGTCCCAGCCGTCCTCGGCCTCGCTGTCCGTCATCCGCACCACGGGGCTGTGCCACAACTGGTCCCAGTGCCCGTGCGGTTCGCGGCCGCCGTGCCGGGCCTCGGCGGAGCGTACGACGTCGTCGGTCCAGGCGAGCGTGCGGAACTTGTTGCCGCGCTCGATCTCGGAGATGCCGGCGTGCTCGGCCCCGGGCATGATGTGCACGGCCAGCCGGACCGCCGTACGCAGCGTGTTGTCCGGCGAGGGCGTCTCGTGCAGTTGCCGAGCCGCCACCGTCAGGGCCTCGGCCAGCTCGAAGCCGCCCGGAAAACGGGGCAAATCAGGAAACTCGGACGCAGCCACCACGAACCTCTTCGGCATGCACGACCATGGCCGTGCGCAGGAGAGCTCCGCAGCACATTCCCGACTGCGAGCACAGGACGGACAGCACTCTAGCTGCTCGGTTGCGTCCAGGTGACGTCCGGCCGACGGCCGCCACGGGCGCTTCCGCAGCCGCGGCCCGGCGTGGTGGAATGGGCCCGAGGGTCAGGAAGCGGCCTTACCGGAATCCGGACGAACGTCTGCCAGGTGAGTGCTGTGACTTTCCTCCCGAATCCCACCGAATCCCGAGACCTGCCCGGCCGTGTCCGTCTCCCCATGCCCGCGGAGATCGACTTCGGCAACGCGGAGCAACTGCTTCCGCTCATCGTGTCCGAGACCCTGTCCCGAGGTGACCGGCTCGAGGTGCTCGTCCTCGACCTCACGCCGACCGACTTCATGGACTCACAGGGCGTCCGCCTCATCAACGACGTACGCCACCGGCTGCGCCCCGGCGCCCGGATGCGTCTGGTGGCCCGGCCGGACGGGCTCGCGAGCCGCGTACTGGAACTGACCGGCCTGCGCCGGGACGTGCCCGTGTACGACAACATCGCCGAGGCCCTGGCGTCGTAGGCTGCCTGGCATGGCACCGAACATCGCGACGAACACCCGCGTCTCCCTCGACGAGCTGCTCGACTTCGTACGGCCCCGGCACCACGCGATCCTGCTCACCCGCCGCTCCGACGGCGGCCCCCAGGGATCGCCGCTGACCTGCGGGGTCGACGACTCCGGCCGGATCGTGGTCTCGACGTACCCGGAGCGGGCCAAGACCCGCAACGCCAAGCGGGACCCCCGGGTGAGCCTGCTCGTCCTCAGCGACGACTGGAACGGCCCCTGGGTCCAGATCGACGGCACGGCCGAGGTCATCGACCCGCCCGACTCCGTCGAACCGCTCGTGGAGTACTACCGGAACATCGCCGGGGAGCACCCCGACTGGGACGAGTACCGCGCGGCGATGGTCAAGCAGGGCAAGTCGATCATCCGCATCACACCGGAGCGGTGGGGGCCGGTGGCGACCGGCGGGTTCCCGGCGCGGCTGGTCGAGGGGGAGTAGCCGGCCCTCCCGCTCAGACCCCTCGCTCCCGGGCGACCATCGCCTCGATGCCCGCGATCAGCAGTTCCAGCGCGAACTCGAAGTCCCGCTCCAGCATCTCGGCGACGGTGTCACCGCCGCGCGCCGCCATGATCTCCTGGGACTCCCTGATGACGTCGGCGTCCTGCGGGGCCGCGTTCGCCGTGGTCAGGGAGTGCTGGAAGTACTGGTCCACGGTCATGCCCCCGGCCGCGGCCCGGGCGAAGAGGTGACCCTCCAGCGTGCCGTAGCCGTAGACGAACTGGAAGACGGCCGAGATCGCGCTCGTCAGGCGCTTCGCGGGCAGCCCGGTCCGGCGCACGACGTGCTGCACGACCCGCGAGAAGGCCAGGTTGTTGGGGCCGATGTTGAGGAAGACGCCGACCAGCGCGGACACCCAGCGGTGACGCACCAGCAGCGTCCGGTACTCCCGGGCGAGGGCCCGCACCTGGTCCCGCCAGTCCTCGTCGGCGTCCGGATCGGGCAGCCGCATCTCGCCCATGACCTCGTCCAGGGCGAGTTCGAGGAGGTCGTCCTTGGTGTCCACGTACCAGTAGACGGACATCGCGGTGACGTCCAGCTCACCGGCCAGCCGCCGCATCGAGAACTTGGCCAGCCCCTCGGCGTCGAGCAGCCGGACGGTGACCTCGACGATGCGGGCCCGGTCCAGCCCGGAGGGCTGCCCTTTGCCGCCACGTCGCCGGTGCGCTGTGCTCTCCAGCCAGACGCTGGACCGCGCGGCCTTGTCGGACGCCTTCGCCATGGCGCACCTTCCTCGACTTGCCAACGCCGATCATGCTTTCAGGGGCGCGGGGCTGTGTCGACCTGCGGCTCCGCCGCGGGGCGCGACCAGCCACAACGGCCCCGCACCCGCGAGACGACCGTATGCCATGAGCTCTCAGGCGGATTCTGCCCGCTCCGCCCGACGCAGCAACGCGGCTGCCACCAACCCCCCGGCCAGCACAGCAACCGCCCCGACCAGTTGACTGGTCTCCAGCCCGGACGCGAACGCGTCAGAAATACGCGCCTTCTCCTCCGCACTGCCGGCCGCCGCCAGCGCCGCCGGCAACGACGCCGCCGACACGGCGACCAGCGACGCGAACCGCGCATTGAGCACCGCACCGAGGACCGCCACCCCGAGCCCGTTCCCGAACTCCGCGAGCGTCCCGTTGATCCCCGCTCCCACCCCGGCCTTCTCCGGCGGTATCGCACTCATGATCGCGTTGGCCATCGCGGGCATGGACAACGCCACCCCCGCGCCCATCACGACCAGGCCGAGCAGCGTCCCGCCGTACCCGTGCCCGCCGAGCAGCGCGATCGCCGCCAGCCCCGCCGACACCAGGGTCATGCCGAGCGCGATGGCCGCCGGCGTACCGACCTTGAGCACCAGCTTCGCGCCGACCCCCGTGAAGTTGAGCGCGACCACGGTCAACGCCAGCGGCGCCGTCCGCAGACCGGCGTCCAGCGGCTCGTAGCCGAGCACGAACTGCAGGTGCTGGGTGAGCAGGAACAGCGAGCCCGTCATGCCGAACGCGACGAGGATCGCGCCCGCGACCGCGCCGACGAACCTCTGGTTGCGGAAGAAGTGCATGTCGAGCATCGGGTTCTCGGTGCGCAGCTCCCACACCACGAAGAGCCCGAGTACGACCGCGCCGATCAGCGCGGAGACCAGCACCTGGCCGGACGTCCAGCCGTGCTCGGGGCCGGTGATGATCGCGTAGACGACGGATGTCATGCCGATGGTCGACAGCACCGCGCCGACCAGGTCGGGCCGGTCGCCCGCGTTGTGCTTGGACTCCGGCACGAGCGCGGCGACCGCGATCAGGCCGAGCAGGGCGACCGGGAGGTTGATCAGGAAGATCGCGCCCCACCAGAAGTGGTTGAGCATCACTCCTCCGATCAGCGGCCCGGCCGCGAACCCGAGCGAACTGACCGTGGACCACAGCGCGATGGCCTTGACCCGCTCCTCGTCGTCGAAGATCTGCACGACGACGGCGAGGATCGTGGTCATCAGCAGCGCGCCGCCGACGCCCATGCCGGCGCGGGCCGCGATCAGCTGGGCCGGGCTCTGGGACAGTCCGGCCACGAGCGAGCCCACGCCGAAGATCGCCAGGCCGGCCATCAGCAGCCGCTTGCGGCCGTAGCGGTCGGCGGCGTTGCCCGCCGTGAGCAGCAGGCCCGACTGCACCAGTGAGTAGGCGTTCATCATCCACTGGACGTCGGCGGTCGTCGCGTCCAGCTCGCGGGTGAGCGAGGGGATCGCCACGTTCAGGATCGTGTTGTCGAGCAGCACGGTGAGCTGCGCGAGACAGATGACGCCGAGGATCAGCCAGCGCTGGGGGTGACCGCCGGGTGCCGTCTGCGGCGGGGCCTTCTCCTGGGGGGATGTCGTCATGCTGTACACCGTAGAATAATTCCCATACGCCGTACAACCGAGTATTCGGGCCGGCAGAGAAAGGGCGGTGGCTTTCGGCCACCGCCCTTCTGCCGGTCAGGGACGGTCAGTTACCCGGCTCCCGCGTGAGGTCGTAGAAGGTGGCCGAACCGGCCGTGACCTTCTTGAAGTTGGCCTCGACCCAGGACGTGATCTGCGAGGACGTGCCGTCGCTGCCGCCGCGCATGCCGCCGCCCGCGCCGGACGCGATGAAGTAGTGGATCTTTCCTTCCGCCACGTACGCCTTGAACTGGGCCAGGGTCGGGGACGGGTCCGTGCCGTTGAAGCCGCCGATGGCCATCACCGGCTCGCCGGTGGACAGCTGGTAACTCGCGGCGTTCTGGGCGCCGATGGCCGCCGCCGCCCAGGTGTACTGGTCGGCGTCCGTCGTCAGCAGCTTCTTGGCCTCGGAGCCGACGCTCGCGCCGTTGAGCAGACCGCCGATGCCGCCGCCCATGCCGCCCATCCGGCCGCCGTCGCCGGTCCGGCCTCCGGGGGTGGTGTTCTGGCCCTGCTGGTTCGGGCCTCCTCCCGGGAAGCCGCCGCCGGGGAAGCCGTTGCCCTGCCCGCCCTGGGCGTTGCCGGTGCCGTTGCCGTTGCCGGTGCCGTTCTGCTGGTTCCGGCCGCCGCCCGGGAAACCGTCACCGCCCGGGAACCCGCCACCGCCGCCCGGACCGCCCCGGCCGCCCGCGACCGCCGGGCCCGCCGTGACGATCGAGCCCGTGTGTCCCTCGTTCACCGTGGTGAGCGTGTACGCCGCCGGACCGGCCAGCGCCGCGACCAGGCCCAGCCCGGCCGCTCCCAGGGCCAGTCCACGTCCCAGCCGGCCGGCGAAGACCAGGCCGAGGGCCGCTGTCAGGCCGCCGACCAGGACGAGCCACTTCAGCCAGGGCAGGTAGTCGGAGGAGCGGTTGAGCAGGACGTAACCCCAGGCCGCGGTGGCCGTCATCGCCGCCGCCAGGGTCAGCGACGCCCACGCCTTGTCCCGCTTCTCCCAGAGCAGCGCCGAGCCCATGCCGATCAGCGGCGCGATGTAGGGGGCGAGCGCCACCGTGTAGTACTCGTGGAAGATGCCCTGCATGTAGCTGAAGACCAGCATGGTCGTGAGCAGCGCGCCGCCCCAGACGAGGAACGCGCCGCGCGTCACCGACGTACGCCGTGCCCTGCCGGTGGCCACCAGGCCCGCCACGAGCAGGATCAGCGCGGCCGGGATCAGCCAGGAGATCTGGCCGCCGATGCTGGAGCCGAACAGGCGGTCCCAGCCGGTCTCTCCCCAGTTGCCACCGGCGTTGCCGCCGCCACCGCCGCCTCCGACGCTGCCGGTCTCGTCCCCGCTGAGGCGGCCCAGGCCGTTGTAGCCGAAGGTCAGTTCCAGGAAGCTGTTGTTCTGCGAGCCGCCGATGTACGGGCGGGAGGAGGCGGGCCACAGCTCGACGATCGCGACCCACCAGCCGCCGGAGACGACCAACGCGACCGTGGCGGCGGCCAGTTGCCCGAGGCGCTTCTTCACCGGCACCGGTGCGCACACCCCGTGGACGAGGGCCAGCGGCGGCAGGATCAGGAAGGCCTGGAGGGTCTTGGCGAGGAACGCGAAGCCGATGGCCACACCGGCCCACACCAGCCACCAGGTACGGCCGTCCTCCAGGGCCCGGATGACGAGGTAGCAGGCCAGCGCCATCAGCAGGGCCAGCATCGCGTCCGGGTTGTTGAAGCGGAACATCAGCGCGGCGACGGGGGTGAGCGCCAGCACCGCGCCCGCGATCAGACCGGCCGCGGGGCTGAACCGGCGGCGTACGGCGGCGTAGACGACGGCCACCGTGCCGACGGCCATGAGGACCTCGGGGACCAGGATCGCCCAGGAGCTGAGGCCGAACAGCCGCACGGACAGGGCCATCGGCCACAGCGCGGCCGGGGGCTTGTCGACGGTGATGGCGTTGGCG
The DNA here is from genome assembly GCF_042958445.1 of Streptomyces sp. NPDC007991. Classification (NCBI taxonomy): domain Bacteria; kingdom Bacillati; phylum Actinomycetota; class Actinomycetes; order Kitasatosporales; family Streptomycetaceae; genus Streptomyces; species Streptomyces sp. NPDC007991. The sequence continues at coordinate 245,078 of NZ_JBIBJD010000011.1, read as the reverse complement.
GCGTCCAGCGAGCCGAAGAAGAACGCCTTCCAGGACTGGCTGCCGGCCTGGACGGCCGCCGAGTAGAAGGAGTTGGCGTAGCCGGAGGCGCTCAGGTTGTACAGGTAGAGCAGGGCGGTCGCCAAGAGCAGGGCGAGGAAGGCCGGGCGGGCCCAGCGGGGGTCCTCGGGCCTGCCTCGCCACAGCCGATGGGGCAGGGGGCGCTTGGGTTCACCGGCGCCGGGGGCCGGTGCGGGGGCAGGGGGGCGAGGGGTGGTCCCGGACCCGGCGTCGGGGCTCTGGCCTCTGCCGGTGAGCTGCTGGTCGTAGTGGACGGTCATCGGAAGTCCCTCGCATCGGTGTCGTGGGGGCGCCGCACCGGCAGCAGTTGCACGGTGGCGTCCTGCCGGGTGGTGCCCTGCCAGGTGTGGTCCTGGGTGTGGTCCTGGGTGGCGTCCAGCCATGTGCCGTCCGCGGCTTCGCCGGCGCGGAACCGGTCGGTGGGGAACCGGTCGGTGGGGAACCGGTCGGTGGGGTACGAGGCGGCCACCGTCGTCTCGCCGTCGTGCCGGTCCGGGAACACCCACGCCCGGAAGAGCAGGAAGCGCAGCACGGTCGCCGCGAGGTTGGCGGCGATGAGGACCGCCAGTTCGGTGGAGTGCGCGGGCTCGGACGTGGCCGCGTCCAGGGCCGCGAGCGAGCCGCTGGTCAGGGAAAGCCCTATGCCGAAGACGACCAGGCCCTGCGCCTGGTGCCGTACGGCCCCGCCGCGCCCGCGCACCCCGAAGGTGAGCCGCCGGTTCGCGGCGGTGTTGGCGACCGCCGAGACCAGCAGGGCGAGGGCGTTGGCGGCCTGGGAGCCGGTGAAGACGCGGAAGCCGCTGTAGAGGAGCAGGTAGAAGAGGGTGGAGAGGCCGCCGACCACGCAGAAACCGACCACCTGGCGGGCCAGGCCCCGCGGTACGTCCTTGATCTCACGGTCACGCGGGTCGTCGCCGAACGGCCGGGCGAGCCGGTCCAGCGGCAGCGAACCGGTGGCCAGGGCTCTGCCGACCCGCCACACGCCCTTGAGGTCGTCGGTCGCCGTCCTGACGATGTGCACGGTCGAGTCGGGGTCGTCGACCCAGTCGACCGGCACCTCGTGGATCCTCAGGCCCGCGCGCTCGGCGAGCACCAGCATCTCGGTGTCGAAGAACCAGCCGGTGTCCTCGATCAGCGGCAGCAGCACCTGCGCCACCTCACGGCGTATCGCCTTGAACCCGCACTGGGCGTCCGAGAAGCGGGCCTGGAGCGAGCCGCGCAGGATGAGGTTGTAGACGCGGCTGATGAACTCCCGCTTGGGGCCGCGCACCACGCGCGAGGCCCGGGCCAGCCGGGAGCCGATCGCGAGGTCCGAGTGGCCGGAGATCAGCGGCGCCACCAGCGGGAGCAGGGCGTTGAGGTCGGTGGACAGGTCCACGTCCATGTAGGCGAGGACGGGGGCGTCCGAGGCCGACCAGACGGCCCGCAGGGCCCGGCCGCGGCCCTTCTGCTCCAGTCGGAAGGTGGTGACCTCGGGGATCTCCGCCGCCAGCCGTGCCGCCACCTGCGGGGTGGTGTCCGTCGAGGCGTTGTCCGCGATCGTGATGCGGAACGCGTACGGGAACGTGCGGGCGAGGTGCTCGTGCAGTCTGCGGACGCACGGCCGGAGGTCCTTCTCCTCGTTGTAGACGGGGATCACTACGTCCAGGACAGGCGTACCGGCTGGTGCGGCCGGGAGGTGCTCCCGCGCCGGCAGGGTGCCGGGAGAAGAGTCGGTTCGCATGGAACCGACTTTCGTCAGACGCCCTGTCCCGCCCGTGTGGTGACGCTGTGGCGTGCCTGTGAGTGCTGCGGCCGGCTCATTTCCTGCCGCGGTGGGGCCGGCAGCGCGGGCAGGTGCACCGTGAACACGGTCCGCCCGGGCACGCTGTCGACGGTCACGGCACCGCCGTGCGCGCTCGCCACGGCCTGCACGATGGCGAGGCCGAGCCCGGTCGAGCCGGTGGCGCGGGAGCGCGCGGAGTCGCCGCGAGCGAACCGTTCGAAGACGTGCGGCAGCAACGCGGCGGGGATGCCCTGCCCGTCGTCCTCGACGTCCACGCACAGCCAGGGGCCGCGCCGCTGGACGCGGGCGGTGACGGTCGTACCGGGCGGGGTGTGGGTGCGGGCGTTGCCCAGCAGGTTGACGAGGACCTGCTGGAGCCGGGCCGCGTCCGCCGACACGAGCGCGGGCTCGTCGGGCAGGTCGAGCCGCCAGTTGTGGTCCTGGCCGGCCGCACGGGCGTCGCTGACGGTGTCCACCACGAGCGGTACGAGGTCGGTCTGCTCGAACCGCAACGGCCGCCCGGCGTCCAGCCGGGCGAGCAGCAGCAGGTCCTCGACGAGCAGGGTCATCCGCCCGGCCTCGGACTCGATCCGCCCGAGGGCGTGCCGGGTGTCGGGCCCGACGGCCTCTCTGCCGCGCCGGGTCAGCTCGGCGTACCCGCGGATGGAGGCGAGCGGGGTGCGCAGCTCGTGACTGGCGTCGGCGACGAACTGCCTGACCCGTGTCTCGCTCTGCTGCCGTGCGTGCAGGGCGCCGTGGACGTGGTCGAGCATCCGGTTGAGCGCGGCCCCGACCCGGCCGACCTCGGTGTGCGGATCCGTCTCCGAGTCGGGGACGCGCTCGCTGAGGTTCACCTCACCGGAGTGCAGGGGCAGTTCGGAGACCCGGGTGGCGGTGGCGGCGACGCGGCGGAGGGGGCGGGTGGCGACGCCGATGAGGACGGAACCGGCGATGGCGGCGGCGACCAGACCCGCGCCGGTGACGCTCACCTCGACCAGGATGAGGGTGTTGATCGTGGTGGTGACCGACTCGGTGGGCAGGGCGACGTAGTAGCTGCCTGCGTCGGTCCCGGGGACGAACTGCACGCGGTACTCCCCGAGGCCGGGGATGTCGACGGTGTGCATGCCACTGGTGGGCACGCCGGTGAGGGCGGCCTTCTGCTCGCCGGTGAGGCTGACGGCCGAGTTCCGCTGGAACGGGCCGATCTCGCTGGAGGAGGCCTCCTTGGCGAGGAACGCCCGGGTGACCGTGCCGTCGGCACCGGCCTCGGCGGCGATGGTCCCCGGCTGGGCCGGTCCCCGGACGAAGCCGGTGAGCCTGTCCATCGGGCCGGAGTCGTCGTCGGCCCCTGGTTTCATGGGTCCCGACAGACGCTTGCCCGCGTCGGCGACCTGCCCGTTCAACTGCTCGTACAGATGCGACCTGAGGGCGAGGGTCGTCACCGTCCCGATCACCGCGCACACCACGGCGATCAGCACCACGGACGCGACGACGAGCCGCGACCGCAGCGTGCGCGGCTTGCCCACCCTCCGCTGCGTACCCGGCCGTCGCCGCCCGCTCATGAAACCGCGGGCTTGATCAGGTAACCGGCACCACGCCGGGTGTGGATCATCGGCTCCCGCCCCGCGTCGATCTTCCGCCGCAGATACGAGATGTACAGCTCGACGACATTGGCCTGCCCGCCGAAGTCGTACGACCACACGCGGTCGAGGATCTGCGCCTTGCTGAGCACGCGCCGCGGATTGCGCATCAGGAACCGCAGCAGCTCGAACTCGGTCGCGGTCAGGTGGATGTTCTCACCGGCCCGGGTCACCTCGTGACTGTCCTCGTCGAGGGTGAGGTCGCCGACGACCAGCGTGGAGTCGGAGCGGCGGTCGGCGGCACCGGACCGCCGGATCAGCCCGCGCAGCCTCGCGACCACCTCTTCGAGGCTGAACGGCTTGGTGACGTAGTCGTCCCCGCCGGCCGTCAGCCCGGCGATCCGGTCCTCGACCGCGTCCTTGGCGGTGAGGAAGAGCACCGGCACGTCGGGCAGTTCACGGCGCAGCCGCCCGAGCACGGCCAGCCCGTCCATGTCGGGCAGCATCATGTCGAGCACGACGGCGTCGGGCCGGAAGTCGCGCGCGGTCTGGAGGGCGCCCGTGCCGTCACCGGCGCTCCGGATCTGCCATCCCTCGTAGCGCAGGGCCATGGACAGCAGCTCGGTGATCGACATCTCGTCGTCCACCACAAGCACTCGGACCGGGCTCCCGTCCGGCCTCAGCAGTTCGGTGCGCCCCTGGGGCGAGGTCGTGGTCATGGTGAACACGATGTGGGCGTGCTCTGAGAGCGCCCTTTCGGCAGCCTGTGATTTCCCTGAGAAACACACAGGCGCTTCTCAGGGAACGCCTGGGAATGCCGGAAAGGTTCATGAGCTCTCGGCGGCACGGTTCCCCCTGGGCGCCGGCGGTGGCTTCGCGGCGGCCGGACGTGGTCAGAACAACCCGTCCTGCACCCCTGCCTCCACCTCCTCCTTGAACGCCCGCACCGGCACGGTCAGTTCCGCACCTCCGGCGGGCACCAGCCCCCACCCGCGCATCAGCCGCGTATCCAGTACGACGACCCCGCCCCCGGTCGCCAGATGCAGATCGGGCCCGGCGGCAGCCACGAGCTCCCCGCTCACGACCCCGCCGGCGACGAGCTCGCCCACCTCCCCGACGGCGGCGGGCAGCCCGGCGAGCCCGAACACCTCCGTGTGATCGACAACGCGCAGCGGCTCCCGCACGAGCGACTCCGGCCACGCGGGAAGCGCCACGGCCCGCGCATGCAGCTCGGCGACCTCGACGGCCCGGTCAGCCGCCGCCTCCGGCAGCACGGCCCGTACGGCCCGCTTCTCGACGTAGGGAATCCGGTCGGGCACCCCCAAGGCGGCCCGCAACAGCTCCTCCGTACGCCGGGCGGCCATGAGCGGTCCGACACCGAGCCAGCTGAAGCAGACGGCCCCCTGTTCCAGCAGCCGCGCCGAGCCCCGCTCTTCGGCCGTGATCCCGACCTTGACCATGCCGGGCCCGAACCAGGCCAGATATACGTGGTACGGCCGCGGGTCGTCCGCGATCGTGTCGGCGGCCACGGAGTGCGCCCGGTCCAGCCGCGCGCACTCCTCGCACCGCGCCCCCGTACTCCGCGCCGACACGGCCGCCCCCGTCGGACAGGCATTCCCCCGAGCCCCCACGCATGTCCGCACGCCCCCTTCCGCGACCCCGAAGGCCACGTGTTTCCCCCAGGTCAGCGCACTGCGCCGGCCACCGTCCCACACCAGCACGGGACCGCCGGCGGACCACCGCAGCCCCGAGCACCTCCATGCCTGTGCCATCTCTGCCGAGACTAGAGCCCACCACTGACAACGGCGTCGGGCGAGCGACAGCGTCCGATTCAGCGCCCGGAGTCGGCCCCCACGGCAGCGGGTTCGCTCTCCCCGTCCGCACTCGCGTCACCGCGTACGACAAGGCGCCCGGCCACCTGCGCCGTCCGCCCCCGCCCGGCCAGCCGGCACCCGAGGCACCCGGCATGCCCGGCCCGCGCCCCCGAGTCCCGCACCCGCCAGCCCCACTCCGCCCGGGGCCGGGTCCCCGGCCCCTTCCCCCAGCCGGCCAGATGCAGCGCCCAGGTGACCAGCAGCCCGACCACCCCGATGGCTAGCCCCCCGGCGATCAGCACACCGGAGCCGAAACACACCCCCGCCCCCGCCGCGACGGCCCCGACACTCCCGATCCCGGTTCCGACCCATCCCGCGACGGTATGCCCGTGGTCATACTGATGTGCGCTCATCCACTGCCCCCTTACACACCGAGACCCGGGGAACCCGCGCCCCGAACCCCTCACCAACTAAGCCTTTTAAAGCCCAAACATCTCACGGACTAAGGGATCTGGGAATGCAAGCCAAGCCGCGTCCGGCCGCCACACCGGAGCAGGCGCTTTCGGCGATGGACCACCTCATCGCGACCCACCTGGTCGGACAGCACGAGATCGCCCAGCAGGTGGGGCTGAGTGTGACCGACCTCACCTGCTTCGCCTACGTCATCGAGGCCGGTGAGAACCTGCCCACGGCCGGCGACCTGGCGGCCCGCGTCCACGTCACGACAGGCGCGGTCACCGGCATCCTCAACCGCCTGGAACGCACCGGCTACATCACCCGCCGCCCCGACCCGACCGACCGCCGCCGCATCCGCGTAGCCGCCCAGCCCGACGCGGTCGCCCGCGTCCGAGAGGTCTACGAGCCGTACTACGCCCGCCTCAGGAAACTCTTCGCGGACTACTCCACCGACGAAATCGCAGTCCTGAACGACTGGTTCACCCGCGCGAGCGGCTTGGCGGCGAACTACTTGGAGGAACACTGCCGCGCCGACTGAACGCCGACCAGGGCAGATACCCCACCAGCGGTATCTCGATCACCCTGGCCTCCGGAACGCTGCGGGCGATCCGTGAGGGGTCGGCAAGCGGGCCGTCTCGGCGTACCTGGAGAGGGCCGCGCAGCGGCAGACCGAGCGGGACAACCGCGACGAACTGCTCGCGGACTTCGACCGGAAGCACGGCCCGGCCGACCCGGAGGCCGTGGCCGCCAAGCGCACCCGGCTGACCGGCGGCTCTTCCGACGCCGGCGCGGCGACATGACTGGTGTGCCCTGGTCCTCGACAGCGAAGGCCTGGCGAAGGCCGACCAAGTCCATCGCGCACTCCGCCGCCGCCATGCTGCGCACGGCGGACCTGCACGGCCACACGTACGCCATCGACGCGATGCAGTGCACGACCGCCCTACAGCGTCCCGGCAGGGTGACGATCCTGACGTCCGACTCGGAGGACATCGGGCTGCTCACCGCCGAGCATCGCCGGGTGAGCGTGGAGAAGGTCTGAGCCGAGGCCTTCTGTTACGCGCCAGGAGCCCGGTACTGGACCTGCTCGGCCGCGCGCAGGGCCTCGATCGTCTCGTCGACGGTCAGGAGAACCGTCGTCTCGAACGAACGCAGTGCCCCGCCTCCGCTGATCGCCAGGGCAACCGCGGCCATGGACACGTTGTCCGGGGCCTCCCACAGGTTGTACCCGTCGTGCGTGCCGAAGGCGTACCAGAAGCCATGGAGCTTCCCGCCGACGGACTCGATGTACGACCGAGCGGCCTGGGCCCGGTCCTCCGGCCGATCGATCAGTCTCGCCCACGTCTCCGGGGTGTAGCTGAACCTCGACAGGTAGAGCGGCATCATGTCTCCCTTTCGTTGCCTCAAGGGATGCCCATGCGGGGCGGGAAAGCGCCGGAGGCGAGCCGGACGTCCCCCGAACGGCCGCGGATGACGGGCGCCCATCGAGCCGGAGAAACGCCAGAGGCCCCAGAGTGACCGGGGCCGCTTGCTGGAGTTGCTGTACTTCCCTGCCGTACGACAATGAAGGGCTTCCTGGCCTTCCGTGTGGTCCTTGTGGAGCCCTTGGGAGCCCGGCGCGTCACCGTCCGGCCGCCTTCTCTCTGCCCGTCCGTGAGACGCGTGTGAAGGGCGACCTCGCGGTCCCAGAGGGTCATGCCGCTGTCCAGTACGTTGAGCGTCAGGTGCTTGATGTTGGGCTGGACGGCGTTGAGGAGTTCCTTCGGGTCCCGTGTGCGGTGCTCGCAGGTCGGTCGAGCGTGACGGTCATGGACTTCTCCTTCGGAGACAGGTCAGACGTATCCCCGCGTGTCAGTTCGGCCGAAAGGAGCCCAGGGCACCCGTTCGGCGCCCCAGACTCTCTACGCGAATCAAATGTCGCAGGTTGCGATCAGCCGAGGTAGGGCTGCTCACGGTGCTCCATGAAGTGACGGATTCGGAGCCGCTGCGTGTGATGCATCGGCAGTTGTGCAACTTCCGCCGGCTGGACGAATCGCAGCTCGGTGGACTCCTCCGAGATCGCAAGCCGGCCCCCGACCACACGTGCGGTGAAGCAGACGTTGAACTGCCTGCGTACCTCACCGTCCGAGTAGGCGATGATGTGGCGAGGATCGGTGTACGTGCCCACGAGCCCGGTGATCTCTACCTCCAGGCCCGTTTCTTCCTTCACCTCGCGGACGGCTGTGCCTGGGAGTGATTCGGTCATCTCCATGCCGCCGCCAGGTAGCGCCCAAAGATCGTTGTCTCGGCGGCGCTGCAGGAGCACGCGTCCTTCGTCGTCGGTAACCACGGCGGACGCGGCGACCACCAAGCTGTTCGGCTCCGGTGCCGCTGGGTCGTCGTAGTACTCGGTCCTTGCCATGGTCAGCCTTCTCCTACCGGTGTTGCGGTCTCCCACACCGCATCAAAGCTGCTTGCGTAGGTGTCGAACACGCCGCCCTTTCGGCTGCGCCGAAGGTGCCACACAGGGGCACCGTAGGCGTTCACGCCCCAGACATGGGCGTTGACCAGCGCCTGGTCATCCGCACGATAGATCGAGTTGTAGAGCGTGGTGGCATGGGTCCGCACTTCGATGCCGGATACCCCGGCAAGCGGGCGATAGTGCATGAGGGCAAGTCGGCAGCGGGACTCGATTCCGTGACCAAACCTCTCTTCGGCGCCGCGCTGTTGGACGTTCGTACGGTCCGGATCGCCGATCGCGATGCGGACCGCACAACCGTCGGCAGCTCGCTCGCGCAACAGGTCATTGAGCCGCGGGTACGCCTCGTGCAGGAAAACGGCGGCGTACACCAACACGTCGATGTGCTCACGGGCCTGGGTCAGCATGTCCACGAAGGTGGATATGGGAGGTCCGCCCGCTGGTCGTAGAGAGCCACAAGTTCCGGACTGACGGCGCGGGCAGGGCGAGCCTGCCGGAGCGCGGGCCATAGAGCGTGCACGTCTTCTCCCAGTATTTCCGCTGCCAGCATGGCCGTGGCACGGCGCGGCGTACGCCCCAGATTGACCCATCGCTCAACGGACTTGGGATCGACTTCGACCTTGTCCGCAAGGGCGGCATACGTCCAACCGCCGACCGCCATGGCAGCACGTAACCTCTCGTTCGGCACCCCAATGTCTCCTAACACTCGGGGACGGCAATAGGGACGTTCTACCCGACGCGGGACGTCCCGAAGTGGGGTTTGTCGGTGGTTCCGACGTCCTGGTGGGCGACGGGATGCTCGTCCGCATGGCGAGCAACCAGCAGACCAGGCCAGGCATCGGTGAACTGGCGAAAGACACTGCCAGTGGACGAATCGGCGTCGTCATGGGTGAGGTCGGCGCCCGGGTGCAGATAAGGCCCATCACTGGCGGCGTCGAGTGGGACGCTCGGCCGGACGACGTGGTGGCACTGACAGCGCGGGAGGAACTGAGCGCCCGCCTTGCCATCAGGAACGGCAACAGCCGGGACGGGCTGTGATGCGCGCCATCGGCCGGTACGCGGGGGTCCTGTTCATCATCATGATCAGCGGGTCCTGTGGCCTGGTGATCGGCATAGCCCTCGGTATCGGCCAGTAGACCGGTCGCCCCGAACGGGGATGCACGAGCCCATCCTGCACACGAAGGAGTACGCCGCTCTCTGCGACCGGTACGCGGGCCGCTTGCTCCACCACAGCACGAACCTCGCGCAGTGCGACGCGGACTGCGGCCGTCCGTACGGTCAGGCGTAGCGACACGACACGACACGGCGACGCGGCCGGCCTCGATGCGGGGTCGGCCCCGTTGCCTGGAAGGAGAACAGACGTTGTCCGGGTCATCCCCCGAACTGCCCATCGTCGTGCTCGACGCACTCATGCCCAAGACTCAGCGCCTGGTCGTCAACCGCCGGGGCTCGATGGTCTGGGAGGTCGAGAGCCATCGGGGGCAGTACGCCGTGAAGGTCGGTTACCCGATCGAGTCCACGGCCGACTGGCCCGCCCAGCCCTGGACGGCACTCGCCCCCGCACGCGAAGGGGCCGTGCTGTACCGGCTCGGCTTCGATGACTTCGCGTACGGCGAATGGGAGCGGGGCACATGGAATTTCCAGCCTTGGCGCGACGGGCCCGACCTCTACGAGCAGTGGAAGCCCTGTCGCGAGCCGGACTCTCGTAGGGAGCCGCATACCGGTGTGGCCCTCGGCTGCGTAGAGGCGTTGGCCGAACTGCACGGCAAGGGCTGGGCCCACGGCGACGTGCAGCCCGCACACTTCATCATCGGGCCGGAGCGGACGCACCTCATCGATCTGGCTTTGGCGCGCGGCGGACGCGTCCCCGACGGGTACGACTTCCCCTTCCGCGGCTGCCTCGTCCACTACGAGGCGCCGGAGATCGCCCGTAGCGTGCTCGCGACCGGAGAGGCGGAGCCTACGCAGGAAGCCGACATCTACGCGCTCGGCGCCTCCCTGCTCATCTCCGCCACGGGCTGGCGGGCCGTCGAGTATCCGGACGACGCACCGCGCCCCGAGCAGAGAAGGGCAGTGGCAAGCGGCAGGCGTCGGCCCGTGAAGGTGGGTGGCGAGCTGGGCGAACTGATCGACGCCATGCTCAGCCCAGTGCCCGAAGACAGGCCCACGATCTACGAGGTCGGTGAGGCCCTGAGCTGAACCGTAGATCCACGATCTAGAAGACCGGACCACGCCTCGGCCTGGACAGCATTCCGGGTGGTCCGGTCGATGACGACGGCCCGGCCGGTGTCCCGGTAGCAGTCTGATCGACTCGCACAGACGGTTGCCGTCAAACACTGCCGTCAAGGCAAAAGCCAGAGGCCCTGTGGATCACTCCACAGGGCCTCTGGTCTGCTGTGCACTCGGCAGGATTCGAACCTGCAACCTTCTGATCCGTAGTCAGATGCTCTATCCGTTAAGCTACGAGTGCTTGTTCTGTTTTTTCGCCGCTCTCGGGCCTTCCGGCTCGCTCGCGGCGACAGGAAGAACATTACATGACTGCCGTCGCCATGTGAAATCCGTTTGCCATACCCCTTGTGACCTGCGGAAATGGCCTCAGAGGCGTATCGGTGACGGGGGCGGTGACAGCGAAGCCCCGGTCGGGTGACCGGGGCTTCGTGATCAGGTGCGGAGGCGGAGGGATTTGAACCCTCGATGGGCTTTAAGACCCAAACCGCATTAGCAGTGCGGCGCCATAGACCGGACTAGGCGACGCCTCCAGTGCACATCCTCCCGCGCGAGCGCGAGTCGGTGCGTGCCGATGATGACACAGTCGAGCGTGCTGTCACCAATCGACCCCCACGGTACTAGGCGGGAAGGTCGCAGGGCAAAGGCCTTGTGGGGGTGTGGGGGCGGGCGGGTGTGCGGTGGAGTCGTGCGGCGCCGCCGACCGGCGCGCAACGTAGTGGGCCGCGCCGCGTTAGTCAGGTCATGTCGATCTCACATGCCATTCGCCGGGACGGCCCCGCAAACGCGTCCCGGACCCCTCAGACCCCCGGTGACTTCCCGTCCACCGCCCGTCCCGGTCTGCGGCGGCTCGTCGTCGGTGCCGCCGCCTCCGTCGCCGCCTTCGGGGCGCTGGCCGCGGTGTCCCCGGCCGCCGCGTATGCCCAGGCGGGCCCGTCCCCGGTCCGGCCCGGCGGGGGCCAGGGCGCGGACCGGGACCATCTCACCGTCGCCGTGCGGAACGCGGGCAGTGGGCTCGACGGGACGTACGAGCTGTACTGCGGGCCCGACGGCGGCAGTCATCCCGACCCGCGCGGGGCCTGTGCCGCGCTGGAGCGGGACACGCGGTGGGGGACGGACGTCTTCGCACCCGCCCCGGAAGGCGGCTTCTGCACCATGCAGTACGGCGGGCCGGCCACCGCGCATGTCACCGGCACCTGGGCCGGACGGCCCGTCGACGCCACGTACGACCGCCGTGACGGCTGCGGAATCGCCCGCTGGGACCGGCTCGTGCCGCTGCTGCCGGACATGGGGTCCCGGAAGCGCGGCTGAGGGAGGCCCGTGGCGAGTGCGCCCGTGGCGACGCACTCGCCTCCTCGCCCTATCCGGCCACCTCATGGCCCCATTCGGCCACCCGGGCGAAAAGGTACAGAAACACTGCCCACGTAAAGGTCCCGCGAAGGTCCCGCGACGTCGTCGCAGGAGGGCGGGCGTATGACGGTTACTCGGACGTCAGTTCGGGGTCACTTCCTCGGGCGACCTCACTCCCATCCGGCGTCGCGAGCGCAACCGCAGCCCTTAGACTCCCTCGCGTGACACGCTGCGGGACGGTTGGCAAGATGGCCCGAGCGGTCGGCAAGGTGCGGTAACAGGGAGGAAGCGTCTCGTGAGCAGCAGGCCATCCCGAGGCGCTGCTCGCCTCGCAGCCATACTGGACGCCCTCCCCGACGCGTTGGTGCTGGTCAACGCCAATGGCACGGTCGTCAACGCGAACACCATCGCCCTGGAGGCCTTCGAGACGCCGGGGACCGCTCTGGTGGGGCGCGGGCTGCTCGATCTGCTGCCGCAGTTCGACTCCAAGCTCATCCCCGGGTCCATGCGGCGGCCGGAGCACCTCGATCCGCATGCCCGGACCAAGCCGACCCGGATGATCGCGCGCAGGACGGACGGGACGGAGTTCCCCGTCGAGGTCACCAGTGCGAATCTGGAGAACGGGCAGCAGGCCTACGACGGTTACGGCTACACCGGCGACGAGCTGCTCATGCTCGTCGTGCGCGATCTGTCCGGGACCGTGGACACCGAGGCCGAGCTGGCGCGCTCGCAGCGGCAGACCGAGATGATCCTGCGGGCCGCGTCCGAGGGCGTCGTCGGCACCGACACCGACGGGCGGATCGTCCTCGTCAATCCGGCCGCCGCTCAGATCCTGGGTTACCGGGCCAGTGATCTCGGCGGGCGTGAGCTGCACACGCTCGTGCTGCACTCGCGTGCCGACGGGTCGCCCTTCCCGTACGAGGATTCGGCGCTCGCCGACACCCTGCGCTCCGGGCGCAAGCACCGGGTGCGCGGGCAGGTGCTGTACGCCAAGGACGGCGGCAAGGTGCCGGTCGATCTGACGACCGCGCCGGTACGCGACGGCGAGCAGCTCGTCGGTGCCGTGATGACCTTCACCGACCGGCGGCCGTACGACGCCGTCGTCGAGGAGAAGGAGACGGCGGCGAAGCGCCACGAGGAAGAGCTGGAGCGGATCGCCGAGGAGCACGCCTCCGAGCTGACCGCGCTGCGCCAGCAGCACGTCACCGAGCTGGAGGAGCTGCGCGAGCGGCACGCCGAGGAACTCGGCGCGAACGAGGAACGGTACGCCGCCCTCGGGGAGCGGGAGAAGGACCGGTACGAGGCGCTCGCCGCGCGGCACGAGCAGCTGCTGACGCTGCTCGGGCGGTCGCTGCGCGGGCCGCTGGAGGAGCTGCGGCGCGAGCTGGCCGCGCTGGCGGCGGACGACGCCGGGCAGCTGTGGCCCGAGGCCAACCAGGTGCTGCACCACCTGTCCGCCGGCTATTCGCGTATCACCACCCTCATCGACAACGTCCTCGGCTACCAGCGGCTCGACGCGGGCGGTGAGGGCATCTCCCGTACGAAGGTCATGCTGGACGCCGTCGTCGCCGCCGGTGTCGACGGGGCCGTCGAGCTCATCGGGCCCGGGCGGGTGCAGTTCGCCGTGCACGCGCCGCCCATCGAGGCCGAGGTCGATTCCCGGCTGCTCGCCACCGCCCTCGCGCATCTGGTCGCGGACGTGGCGGGGGTCGACGCGACCGGCAACACGCCTGTGTCGGCGGGCGGTTACCTGGACAACACCGTCGTGGTGGCGGCGGCGCAGCGCGGCGAGGTCGTACGCATCGAGGTGCGCGGGCCGTACGCCGGCGGCGACACCGTGCACGAGCCCATCGTCCGCGGGATCGTCCGGGCTCACGGCGGCGTGCTCCAGACGCATGAGGTGCCGGGGATGAGCGGTAACGCGTACGTCCTCGAAGTGCCGATCGGGGGCGGGGCCGGAGCCGTCGCCGCGGAGGCGGCCGACCAGGCGGTCGACGCCGTTGACGACAGTGGGCAGACGTCCGGTGGGCAGACGTCCGGTGGGGGGCGGCGCCGGGCTCGGCGGGCCACCACCGATGCCTTCCTGGACGGTGACGTTCCTGCTGAGGATGAGGGGCCTGGTGGTGCCCCTGGGTCCGGTGCCGAGGGGGCTGCGCCCACCGGGCGGCGGCGGAGGCGGGCCGCCGGGGAACCGGCTGCTCTTCCCGCGCAGGCTTCCGGTGAGGGTGCGGCCGTGTCGGGCGGTACCGGGCGCCGGCGGCGTGCGGCCGAGGGTTCCGGTGCGGCGGCGGCCCTGCCTGTCGGAGGTGCCGTCCAGGGTGTCGCCGAGGGGGCCGTCGTCACGGCCGCGGAGCATGCGGCGGGGACCGCCGCCTCGGGTACGGGGCTGGGCGGGACCGTGCCGCCGCAGGGCGTGCCCGCGCCCTCCGGTCGGCGGGCCCGGCGTGAGCCCGGTGAGCAGCACGCGCTGCCGCCTGCGCTGCCCGCGCCGTCCGGCGAAGCGGCCGCCGGGGCCGCCGATGCGCCCCAGAGCCAGGAACAGGGACAGGGACAGGGGCCGGGTCAGAGTCAGGCTTCGCAGCCGGGCGGGCGTCGGCGGCGGGCGCTGGCTGCCGCAGCCGAGCGGGCGGCTGCGCAGGAGGCGTCGGGGCCGCGTCCCGTGTTCGCCCTGCCGCCGGCCGAGGCGGATCAGGCCCCGGTCGGGCCGGCCGGCCATGCCGGCCCGGGGCAGCAGGTCGCGACAGGTGGTGTGCCGGGTCAAGGGCAGGTGCCCGGCCCGGTGCAGCAAGTCGCGCCAGGTGGTGTGCCGGGTCAGGGGCAGATGCCCGACCCGGGGCAGCAAGTCGCGCCAGGTGGTGTGCCCGGTCAGGGGCAGGTGCCGGACCAGGCGCGCGGGGGCGTGGCGGTTCACGGTTCGGCTGCCGATGCCGACGGTGCCGGGGTGGCCGAGGAGGGGCGGCACGACGCCGTCCCGCACGACCAGTCCGGCGATCACACCCCGCCCCAGCCGCATCCCACGAGTGCGCCGACCGGGCGTCGGCGGCGGGCCGTGGCGGCTCAGCCGGCCGATGGGGCCGGAGCGCAGGCGCCGGGTACGGCGGGTGCGGTGGCTGGTTCGCCGGTGCAGGGTGTCGGACAGCAGAGCCCCGGGCAGCAGGCTTCCGGGCAGGAAGGTCCCATGCCCGCCGGGGCCGTGCGGGGGGTTCCCGCGCAGCAGGATGTCGCGGCCGTGCCGCCGCAGGGCGTGGCGGTTCCGGCGCAGGGGAACGCCGTTCATCCCCAGGGGAACGTCCCCCAACCGCAGGGCACCGCGCTCCCGCCCCAGGGCGTCGCCGTACCTCCGCAGGGCGTGTCCGTCCCCGCCCCGGGCGGTCTCGGGCACAGCGTGCAGGCCGCGGCCCTCCCGGGGCAGGCGCTTCAGCCGGTGTCCCCGAACCAGCCCCTCGGCGCACAGCCTCTGCCGCAGCAGCCCTCCGCCGGTCAGCCGCTCCCCGCCGAGGCCGCCCCCGGACAGGGCACCCCGGCGCAGGGCACCCCGGCGCAGGGCTCCCCGGCGCAGGGCACCGCCGCCCCCGGAGCCCCGGCCCAAGGCACCCCTGCCCCCCAGCCCCAGCACTGGCCCGCCGCCGACGACAGCTCGGGGGCCGGTGTCGCCGTACCGCCGAACGGGTCGGCGCAGTCCGTACCGCCGAACGGCGTGGCCCAAGCGGCACAGGCGGCACAGTCCGTGGCCCCCAACGGCGCCACCCGGCCCGTACCCCCGAACGGCACCCCCGCGGCCCAGGCCCAGACCCAGGGAGCGACCCCGGCCCCCGGCACCCCGTTGCCCCCGGAGGGCGCGGCGGCGCAGGCGCATCGAGTGGCTCAGCCGTTGCCCGCGGAGGCGGCCGCGCCCGTCGACCCGAATTCCACGCAGGGGCGGGCGATCAGCGTGCGGACGCTGGGCCAGGGTGTGCCGTTCAACCGGCAGGCGGCCCAGGTGCAGCAGCCGTCGGGCATGCCCGGCGCGCGTCCCCCGGCCGGTTCCGTACCGCAGGGGCCGGGCGCGCCCGTGCCCCAGTCGTCGGCGACACCGCCCCCGCACCAGTCGGGCGGATCGGGCCGGCGCCGCAAGCTCGGCACGCCGCCCGACCCGGCCACGCGGACGGACGGGGCCGGCCGGACCGACCAGGCCTCCCGCCAGGAGCCCTCACCCCGGCCGGAGCACGCCGCGCGCCCGCATCCGGCCGCCGAGCCGACTCCCGCGCAGGGCACGGGACAAGGCACCGCACAGGGCACTACGCCGGGCACCGCCCCGGCCCCCGCGCCCGTCCCGGCGCAGCCGTCCCTCGCCGGTCAGTCGCGGCTCGCGCAGATGACCGAGGGCGGTGGACGGTCGTACGCCATAGGCGCGCCGGACGAGAACGCCGCCGAGGGGCCGGAGCCGCTGGACGGGCCCGGCGGCGCCGTCGAGGTGGCCGATCCGCCGCGGCCGCAGCCGATGGACGACGAGTTGCCGCCGGAGCCGCTGGACAACCCGCGGCGGCTGCTGGTGTGGCCCGCGCCGGACGTCAGCACCTCGCAGGCGCTGAGCGACCGCGGCTACCGGCCCGTGATCGTGAACTCGCGCGAGGAGGTCGACGCGCAGATCGCGGCCTTCCCCGCGGCGCTGTTCGTCGACCCGCTGACCGGGCCGATCACGCGCACGGCGTTGCAGTCGCTGCGGCAGGCCGCGGTCGCCGCCGAGGTGCCGGTGCTGGTCACGGCCGGACTCGGGCAGGCCTCGCGGGACGCGGCGTACGGTGCCGATCCCGCCGTCCTGCTGAAGGCGCTGGCGCCGCGCGACAGTGAGCAGCACCCGCCGCGCGTGCTGCTGATCGAGGAACACGCGGAGATCGCGCTCGCGCTGACGGCGACGCTGGAGCGGCGCGGGATGCAGGTCGCGCGGGCGGCGAGTGACGCCGACGCGGTGACGCTGGCGGGGCAGTTCCGGCCGAACCTGGTCGTGATGGACCTGATGCAGGTGCACCGGCGGCAGGCCGGGATCGTGGACTGGCTGCGGGCGAACGGGCAGCTCAACCGCACCCCGCTCGTCGTCTACACGGCCGCCGTCGACCAGGCCGACCTGCCGCGGCTGGCCTCCGGCGAAACGGTGCTGTTCCTCGCGGAGCGGTCCACCAGCGGCGAGGTGCAGACCAGGATCGTCGAGCTGCTCTCCCGGATCGGGACCAACTGACCCGGACCGACCGGCCCGGGCCCGGGACCGACTGGCCCGGACCGACCGACCCGGATCGGGACCAACTGACCCGGACCGACCGAGCCGGGCCCGGGACCGACCGACCGGGGCCTGTCCGAGTGCCCTATCGGGCGGTCAGGCGCCGCGCCGCCTCCTTGACCGACCTGCGCAGGCGCTCCCCGTCGGAATCCTCGACCCCGACCAGGATGCGCCGCATCTGCGGCACGACCACGGTCCAGTTGGCCAGGGCCGTCAGCAGGAACAGCAGGTCGGCCGCCGGGATGGCGTCGGTGACGACTCCGCGGTCCTGGCCGTCCTGGAGAGTGGCGACCTTGCGGGTGTAGTGCTCCTGGCGGTCGGCTTCGTGGGGCAGTTCGTCGCTGCCGTACTCCAGGCCCTCCCAGAAGAGCAGGCGCAGCAGTTCCGGGTGGGCGGCGTGGTAGTCCATGAGGCGGTCGACCCAGCCCTCGATGTCGTCCGGGTCGACGGGGACGGCCTCGGCGAGGTGGAGCATCTTCTTCTGGAGGACGATCGCGAAGAGCTCCGCCTTGTTGCCGAAGTAGGCGTAGATCAACTGCTTGTTGGCCTTCGCCTCGGCGGCGATGCGGTCGATGCGGGCTCCGGCGATGCCGTGCCGGGCGAACTCGGCGACCGCCGCCTCGAAGATCCGGGCCTTGGTGGCCTCGGGGTCCCTGACTGCCATGGGGGAGAGGGTAGCGCGCCGAGTAACCAACGCGTTGGTTGACAGGGAATCGCAGGGCGGCCCACACTGTTGCCCCATTGTCCAACCAACCAGTTAGTTGTTAGAGCCGACTCCAAGGAGTCCTCCTCCCATGCCGTCAGCCACCACAGCCCCGACCACGTCCCGCCCGGCCGGCACCGCCGCCAGCGGCGGGGCACCCGCGCCCTCCCCCGGTCTCTTCCTCACCCTGATCGCGGTGTGCAGCGCGGTCACCGCCGCCAACATCTACCTCGCCGCTCCGCTGCTCTCGCTCATGGCCGACGACTTCGGCTCGGCGCCCTCGGCCATCGCCTGGATCGCCTCGGTCGCGCAGCTCGGCTACGCGGTCGGCCTGCTGTTCTTCGCCCCGCTCGGCGACTGCGCGAACCGGCGCCGGCTGGTCGGCGGGCTCACGCTCGTCACCGCTGCCGCGCTGGCCGCCAGTGCGGCCGCCCCGGGGGTCACCGCCCTCGCGGTCGCCATGTTCGTCGCCTCGGCCGCGACCGTCATCCCGCAGTTGCTCGTCCCGCTGGTCGCCGAACGCGCCCCGGCCGAGCGGCGTGGGCGCCATGTCGCGGCCGTCATCGCCGGCCTGTTCGCCGGCATCGTCGCCGCCCGGGTGCTGGGCGGACTGGCCGGGCAGGCCTTCGGGTGGCGGTGGGTGTTCGCGGGCGCGGCCGTGCTCACCCTCGTCCTGGGGCTCGCGACCGCCCTCGTCCTGCCGTCGCAGCGGCGGCGCGAAGGCCCGCTGTTCGCGGGGCTCGCCGCGCTGCCCTCGGTGCTGCGCCACTCACCCGACCTGTGGCGCGCCTGCGTGCGGCAGGCCGGGATGTTCGGGGCGTGGAGCGCGCTGTGGACCTCGCTGGCCCTGCTGCTGACCGGGCCGGAGTACGGGCTGTCCACGGCGACGGCCGGGCTCTTCGGACTGTTCGGGCTGACGGCGAGTGCGGTGGCGCCGCCGGCCGGCGGGCTCGTGGACCGGTTCGGCGCGGCGCGTGTCGTGCGGTCCGCGTATCTGCTCGCCGCCGTGTCCGTGCCGCTGTTCTGGCTGGGCGGGCACACGCTGGGCGCGCTGTTCGCCGCCGCGGTGCTGATCCACGCGGCGCTGGTGGCGTCCCACGTCGCCAACCAGACCCTCGCCCTGACCGCCACGTCGACCCCCGCCACCGCCAACACCGCCTATGTGGTCGCCGGTTTCGCAGGCGGCGCCGGCGCCTCGGCCGCCGCCGGGTTCGCCTTCAGCGACTTCGGCTGGGGCGGGGTGTGCGCGGTGGCGGGCGTGTGGCTGGTGCTGGGGTGGGGGCTGACCGCCGTACGACGGTGACGGCGGTCCAGGCCACCCGGGTGTACCGCGGGCTCAGAGCCGGGTGATGTCCAGCTCCCCCTCCGCGTACTGCCTGCGCAGCACCTTCTTGTCGAACTTGCCGACGCTCGTCTTCGGCACCGCCTCGATGACCGTCCAGCGCTCGGGGAGCTGCCACTTGGCGATGCCGCCCTCCTCGGCGAGGAAGGCGCGCAGGGTCTCGAAGGTGGCGGTGGCGCCCTCCTTGAGGACGACCGTGGCCAGGGGGCGCTCGCCCCACTTCTCGTCGGGGACGGCGACGACGGCCGCCTCGGCCACCTCGGGGTGGGACATGAGCGCGTTCTCCAGCTCCACGGACGAGATCCACTCCCCGCCGGACTTGATGACGTCCTTGGCCCGGTCGGTGAGGGTGAGGTAGCCGTCGGGGGAGATCGTGCCCACGTCGCCCGTCTTGAGCCAGCCGTCCTCGCTGAACTTGTCGGCGGGGCGCAGGGGGTCGGCGCCCGGGCCGTTGTAGTAGGCGCCCGCGATCCACGGGCCGCGCACCTCCAGCTCACCGGCCGACTCGCCGTCCCACGGGAGGCGTTCGCCGCCCGGGCCGGTCAGCCGGGCCTCGACACCGGCCGGGAAGCGGCCCTGGGTGAGGCGGTAGGCGAACTCCTCGTCCGTGCCCACGACAGCGGCCGGGGGACGGGCGATCGTGCCGAGCGGGGACGTCTCCGTCATGCCCCAGGCGTGGCAGACCCGCATGCCCAGCTTGTCGAAGGCCTCCATGAGGGACGGCGGGCAGGCCGAGCCGCCGATGGTGACCTGGGTGAGGGAGGAGACGTCGCGGGGGTGCGCGGTCAGCTCGGCGAGCAGGCCCTGCCAGATGGTCGGGACGGCGGCGGCGTGGGTCGGCTTCTCGCCCTCGATCATCGCGGCGAGCGGGGCCGGCTGGAGGAAGCGGTCCGGCATCAGCAGGTTCACGCCGGTCATGAAGGTCGCGTGCGGCAGCCCCCACGCGTTCACATGGAACTGCGGCACCACGACCAGCGAGGTGTCCTGGTCGGTCAAGCCCATCGACTGGGCCATGTTGACCTGCATGGAGTGCAGATAGATGGAGCGGTGGCTGTAGACCACGCCCTTGGGGTCGCCGGTGGTGCCGGAGGTGTAGCACATGGAGGCGGCCTGGCGTTCGTCCAGCTCCGGCCAGTCATACGCGGTGGGCTTTCCGGCGATCAGGTCGTCGTACTCGTGGACCCGCGCGGTCGCGTCCGCGAGCAGGGAGCGGTCCCCGGGGCCGGAGACGACGACGTGCTCGACCGTCTTCAGGTGCGGGAGCAGCGGGGCGAGGAGCGGCAGCAGCGAGCCGTTGGCGATGATCACGCGGTCGGCCGCGTGGCCGACGATCCAGGCCAGCTGCTCGGGCGGGAGCCGGAGGTTCAGGGTGTGCAGGACCGCGCCCATGGAGGGGATCGCGAAGTAGGCCTCCACATGCTCGGCGTTGTTCCACATCAGGGTCGCGACCCGGTCGTCGCCGCAGACGCCGAGGTCCTCGCGCAGGGCGTGGGCGAGCTGGGCCGCGCGGGCGCCGATCTCGGCGTAGGAGCGGCGGTGCGGTTCGTCCTCACCGGTCCAGGTGGTCACCTGCGACGTCCCGTGGATCGTCGACCCGTGGGTCAGGATCCTCGAGATCAGCAGCGGTACGTCCTGCATGGTGCTCAGCACGGCGTCCTCCCGGGCGACATTGCCTACGCGGTGGTAAGGGTTGCGCTGATTCTGCGAACATACCGCGTGGTATGTCACTAGGACCGGGCGATCGATCACCTCACGGCCCGCGACCAATCCGCTCAGTGAGACCGACACATCCGCTCAACTACGCACAAGCCCCAGCTCAGCGTCCTCACGGAGCTTGCTGATCGCGCGGGAGACGGCCGACTTCACCGTGCCCACCGAGACGCCGAGCACCTGGGCCGTCTGGACCTCGCTGAGGTCCTCGTAGTACCTGAGGACGACCATCGCCCGCTGCCGGGCCGGCAGCCGCATGATCGCCCGCCACATCGCGTCGCGCAGCGCCTGCTGCTCGGCCGGGTCGTCACCGCCGGACACCGGCTCCGGCTCGGGCAGCTCCTCGCAGGCGAACTCGTCGACCTTGCGCTTGCGCCACTGCGACGTCCGCGTGTTCAGCAGCGCCCGGCGCACATAGCCGTCGAGGGCGCGGTGGTCCTCGATACGCTCCCAGGCGACGTACGTCTTGGTGAGCGCGGTCTGCAGCAGGTCCTCCGCGTCGCTCGGGTTGCCGGTGAGCGAGCGGGCGGTACGCAGCAGCACCGGCCGGCGGGCCCTGACGTACGACGAGAACGACGGGTACGCAGGGGTCTGCGCCGCTGGGGCAGCGGCCTTCGACGCGCTGGTGCAGACGAGTGTGGTCATGGGCTCAACGCTATGAGCCGGGCCGTCATCAGCGGATCGGCCGCAGGTCCCGAAGCGGGGTCCCCCTCAGGTTGTAGGGGTAGGGTTCGCCGCACCTCCTGTAGGTGGAGCGGAGGTACCGGGGTACTGCGGGTCAACCCTGAGGATCGGCGGTCAGCACGAGCCCCGACGTGGGCACGCCCGTGCCCGCCGTCACCAGGACCCGCTCCGCACCCGGGACCCGGTTCACGGCCGTCCCCCTGATCTGCCGCACGGCCTCCGCCACCCCGTTCATCCCGTGCAGGTACGCCTCCCCCAGCTGTCCGCCGTGCGTGTTGAGCGGCAGGCGTTCCCCGGCCACGAAGTCCGGCGCCTCACCGGGGCCGCAGAAGCCGAACTCCTCCAGCTGCATCAGGACGAACGGCGTGAAGTGGTCGTAGAGGATCGCCACGTCGATGTCGGCCGGTACGAGCCCCGAGTTCCGCCACAGCTGCCGGGCCACCACCGCCGTCTCGGGCAGGCCGGTCAGGTCGTCGCGGTAGAAGCTGGTCATCTGTTCCTGCGCGCGTCCGGCGCCCTGGGCGGCCGCCGCGATCACGGCGGGCGGGTGCGGCAGGTCGCGGGCCCGCTCGACGGAGGTGACGACGAGGGCCTGACCGCCGTCCGTCTCCTGGCAGCAGTCCAGCAGCCGCAGCGGCTCGACGATCCAGCGGGACGCGGCGTGGTCGGCCGGCGTGATGGGCCGGCCGTGGAAGTAGGCCGCCGGGTTGGTCGCCGCGTACCTGCGGCCGGCCACGGCCACGTGCCCGAAGGCCTCCGGGGTCAGCCCGTAGGTGTAGAGGTACCGCTGGGCCGCCATCGCCACCCAGGAGGCCGGGGTGAGCAGGCCGAACGGCAGCGTCCAGCCGAGCGCCGCGCCCTCCGCCGACGGCTCCCGGTGCCGCACCCCGGAGCCGAAGCGGCGGCCCGAGCGCTCGTTGAACGCCCGGTAGCAGACGACCACGTCCGCCACGCCCGAGGCGACGGCCAGGGCCGCCTGCTGGACGGTGGCGCAGGCCGCGCCGCCGCCGTAGTGGACGCGGGAGAAGAAGGAGAGCTCGCCGATGCCGGCCGCCTGGGCGACCGTGATCTCGGGGCTGGTGTCCATGGTGAACGTGACCATCCCGTCCACGTCGGCCGGGGTGAGGCCCGCGTCGTCCAGAGCCGCCCGCACCGCCTCGACGGCCAGCCGCAGTTCGCTGCGGCCCGAGTCCTTGGAGAACTCGGTGGCCCCGATACCGGCGACGGCCGCGCGCCCGCCGAGCCCGTCCCGCTCTCGTGGGCTCATGCCGGAATCCTCACGGTCACGGTGCCGGTGACATGGGTGCCGATGCCGTTCACGCCGACGACCCGGACGGTCGCCGTGTCCCCGTCGACCTCCTCGACCGTGCCCGTCAGCACCATCGTGTCCCCGGGGTGGTTGGGCGCGCCGAGCCGGATCGCCACCCGGCGCAGCTCGGCCCGGGGCCCGAAGTGGTCGGTGATGTACCGCCCGACCAGGCCGTTGGTCGTCAGGATGTTCATGAAGATGTCGGGGGAGCCCTTCCGCCGGGCCGTCTCCGGGTCGTGGTGCACGTCCTGGTAGTCCCGGGAGGCGATCGCCCCGGCGACGATCAGGGTCCGGGTGACCGGGATCTCCAGCGGCGGCAGACGGTCGCCTGCGTTCACGGCGTCACCCCCTGGAAGACGGGCAGCACCAGTTCCTCGTCGTACCGCCGGAACTCCAGCCGCACCGGCATGCCGATCCGCACCTTGTCGTACGGCACCCCCACCACGTTGCTGACGATCCGCACGCCCTCCGCGAGCTCGATCAGCCCGACCGCGTAGGGAGGCGCGAAGGCCGGGAAGGGCGGGTGGTGCATGACGACGTACGAGTAGACCGTGCCCTCACCGCTCGCCTCGACGGTGTCCCAGTCCGGCGAGCCGCAGCTGTTGCAGCCCGGCAGCCAGGGGAAACGCAGGGTGCCGCAGCCGGTGCAGCGCTGGATCAGCAGCTCGTGGCGGGCCACGCCCTCCCAGAAGCCGGCGTTGTCGCGGTTGACGACGGGGCGGGGGCGGCGCTCCTGCGGCTTCTTCTGCGGCGTCAGTGGCTTCTTCGGGCGGGGGGCTGGGGCGTACTTGAGGATGCGGAAGCGGTGGGTGCCGGCGAGTTCGCCGCCCGCCCTGATGTCCGTGCGGGTGGTGACGAAGTAGCCCGGGCCCAGTTTCGTGGTCTTGCGCTCCGACACCGACTCGATCACCGAGTCGAAGGTGATCTCGTCCCCGGGGCGCAGGGGGCGGAGGTACTCCTGCTCGCAGTCGGTGGCGACGACCGCGTCATGGCCCGACACGTCGAGCAGGCCGAGGAGTTCGTCGTAGGCCGCCGTGCGTTCGGAGCGGCGGGAGAGACCTGCCATGGTCCACGCCTGGAGCATGGTGGGGGGAGCGATGGCGTCCGGGCCCGTGTACGCCGGGTTGGTGTCGCCCATGGCCTCGCACCAGTGCCTGATCATCGGCTGGTTGACGGGGTCCCGGCCGGTCCCGGTTGCGGCGGCCGGGCGGCCCTCGTAGGCCTTCAGGCGCGCCTCGAACCCCTCGTTCTCCTCGTGGATCTCCGGGTCACCGCTCACGGTTTCTGACTGTCCGTCAGATCCTGGGTTCCGTCAAGACCTCACAGGCGTTTGTCACCCCACGAAGCACACCCACACACGACGCGGGCCGACGCCGTACACCGGCCCACTCAGCTCACCACCACGCGTCGCGAGTCGCGCCCGTTCCCTCTTTCTTTTTTCGAACGTACGTACGAAACTAGTGGCATGGCCACCACCGACCGGCAGGCCACGACGCTGGCCCTCGCACACGCCCTGTCAGCCGCCGAACGCGGACTGGCCGTCATCCCCCTGTCCCGCACCAAGCTCCCGGCGCTGCGCTCCCCGCACCGCGACGACCCCGTCCCCTCCCCCTGCCACGGCGAGTGCGGCCGGCTCGGCCATGGGGTCTACGACGCCTCCAGCGACCCCGCCCGCATCCGCGAACTGTTCGCCGCGGCGCCCTGGGCGACCGGGTACGGCATCGCCTGCGGCCTGCCCCCGCACCATCTGATCGGCGTCGACCTGGACGTGAAGACCGGCTCGGACGCCTCGGCCGCCCTGCGCGAGCTGGCGCTGCGGCACCTGTTCACCATCCCGCCGACCGTGGTCGTCGTGACCCCGTCCGGCGGCCGCCACCTCTGGCTGAGCGGACCGCCCGACGTGGTCGTCCCCAACTCGGCGGGCCGCCTCGCCCCCGGCATCGACATCCGGGGCGCCGGCGGCTACCTCGTCGGCCCCGGCTCCCGCAGCGGCCAGGGCGTGTACGCCGCGGCCCCGGGGACGGCGCACCTGGCCCCCGCGCCCTGCCCGCGCTCCCTCCTTCGCCTGCTCCTCCCGCCGCCCCGCTCCCACCACCCCACGCCCCCGGCGACCGGCGGCCACGGCCAGGGCCTGGTCCAGTTCGTCCTCGCCGCGCACGAGGGCCAGCGCAACACCCGGCTGTTCTGGGCGGCCTGCCGGGCCTACGAGGACGGCATCGGCCCCGCGCTCGTGGACGCCCTGGTCGACGCCGCCCGGGGCACCGGCCTGTCCGAGCGCGAGGCCCGGGCGACGATCGCGTCGGCGGCGCGGCTGACGGGGCACCGGCCCTGAACGACGCCCCGTCCATGAGCACCGAAAGACCTCCATGCGACAGCACGCCAAACCGCCGGCCCTGGCGCTCGCCCGCCTCGTCCTGGCCTCCGGCCGCCCGGTGGATCTCGCCGAGCTGCGGTTCACCTCGACGTACGGCGACCTGCTGGAGGGCTATCCCTGCAAGCCGGTGAACGACCGGCGGATCCGCGGCCTGCTGCGCGCCGCCGAGCGGGCCCGCCCCGGCACACCGGTCCATCTGCTCCCGCCCCGGCGCGCCTACCCCGACCAGTACGCGGGCGGCCTCGGGCCCGTCGAGGTGCTGCCCGCCGTGGCCTGCGTCGGCACGTTCCACTCCACGGCTCTCGATCCGGCCCACGACCCGGTCGCCTACCGCTCCCGGCTCACCGTCGTATGGTTCCAGGCCACACCCCGGATGCCCTCGGGCTGTGACGCGGAGCCGGGGCTGCGCGACCTCGACTGGGCGGGACTGGCGCGGGACGCCCGAGCTCCTGCGTAGGCTCGCCCGATGAGCGTTTCCCGCACGGAACTGCTGCGCTGGCAGCACGAGTTGACCTGGTCGTTGTTCGAGTACCACCTGGAGCGGCTGAAACCGGAGGACTTCCTCTGGGAGCCCGCGCCGCACTGCTGGACGATGCGCGAGGGCCCCGACGGCACCTGGGTCCCCGACTGGGCGGAGACCGAGCCCGACCCGGTGCCCGTCCCCACCATCGCCTGGGTGAGCTGGCACATCGGCTGGTGGTGGAGCGTGGCCCTCGACCACGCCCAGGGCCGTCCGCCACGCGACCGTACGGACATCGCCTGGCCCGGCGAGGGCACCCCGGCCATCGACTGGCTGCGCGGCCTGCACACGCAATGGCTGACCGTCCTCGACGCGCTCACCGACCCCGGCCTGGACGCCACGGCACCGTTCCCCTGGCCGAACGACCCCCAGTACACGGTCGCGCACATGGCGGCCTGGCTGAACGCGGAACTGATGAAGAACGCGACGGAGATCGGCCACCTGCGCCTGCTGCGGGCGGCGTCGGCCTGAGCAGGGCCGGTCTTACGTCCAGAACACCAATGATCAGGGCGGTCCGTCCGCCCTGGCCGCCGCACCCGGCGGCGGTGGCGGCGGTGGCGGCGTTGGCGGCCGGTCCGGGGCGATCGGTCCGATCACGCCGTTCGCGCGGGGCGCCTCGGCGCTCGCCGGGATGGCGCAGCCGCTCCACGACGCGTTCAGCCACCACCTCGGTCCTGGCCGGCCACCCCCGGGTCCTGATGCGGCTCGACCTGCGAGCTCACCCGCCCACACAAAGGCCCGACCGCTGGCGACGGGGGATGCACCAGCGGTCGGGCTATGGCCAAGGGTAACAAGCGCTTGTCCATGGAAACCGACTGTTCGTCAGTAAAGCCAAAGTTGTGACTCGTATCACTCAACTGCCGTGACAGCGCGGTCTGTTGAACGACCGGGCCCCGTCAGGGCCCGCACGGCGGGTCGTAGGACAGCCGGGGCAGGTACTCGCTCCAGGTCTCCCGCGTCAGAACGCCCCGGGTCATCGTGCAGACGCGGCGTGCGGCCGCTTCGACGTCCAGGTTCCACAGCCGGATGGTGTCGGTGCCGCTCGACACCCCGATCATGTGGCTGGTCGGGCTGAACGCCAGGAAGGTGCCGGCGTTCTTGGCGTTGGGGCTCATCGACTGGCCGATCGCGGTGGCCCTGGCGGGGTCGGAGAGGTTCCAGAGCCGGACGGTGCTGTCGTTACCGCCGCTGGCCAGGGTGTGACCGTTGCGGCTGAACGTGAGTGACACGACCGCCTCCGTGTGACCGGTGAGGCTCTTGCGCTGCGAGGCCCGCTCCGGGTCCTCCATGTCCCAGAGCCGGACGGAGTTGTCGTCGCCGCCGCTGGCCAGCGTCCGCCCGTCGGGGCTGTAGGCGAGGACGTTGACGGCGCCGAGATGCCCCGTGAGAGGCGCGCCGCGCAGGACGGCACGCCCGGGGTCCGTCACGTTCCACAGCCGGATCGTCCCGTCGGCGCTGCCGCTGGCGAGCGTACGGCCGTCGGGGCTGAAGACGAGGGAGTTGACGTACCCCTTGTGACCGGTGAGGTGCGCGCCGAGCGGGCGCGGACGGGACGGGTCGCGGATGTCCCACAGCTGGATGGTGCGGTCGTCGTCGGCGGTCGCCAGCAGGCGCCCGTCCGGGCTGAAGGCCAGCGGGTCGGCGAACCGGATGTGCAGGGGGACGGGTGACCCGTGAGGGGCGGGACGGTCCGGATCGCCGACGTTCCACAGCTGCAAGGCCCGGTTCCCCGTCACCACCCCGACGGTGCGGCCGTCCGCGGAGAACTCCAGGGAGCGCACGCCCCCCTTCGGCAGAAACGGTTCGCCGATGGGCACGGGCCTGCCGGGCCTGCGCACGTCCCACAGCCGGACCCGTCCGTCCAGCGCCGCCGTCGCGAGCACCCGCCCGTCCGGCCGGAACACTCCGGTCCGGCCGATCATGTCCGCCGTCGGCAGCGCCCACAGACGGACCTTGTTGTCGCCCGACCCGGTGGCCAGCGTGCGCCCGTCGGGGCTGAAGCCGAGCGCGTACATCTCGCCGCTGCTGCCCGCCAGGGGCGCGCCGACCTGCGACGGGTACGCCGGATCGTCGACCTTCCACAGACTCGCCGTGCTGTCCGCGCTGGCCGCGGCGAGCATGCTGCCGTCGGGGCTGAAGGCCACGGACCACACCGCGCCCGTGTGGCCGGTGAGCGGCGCTCCGACCGCGGCCGCGTGCCGCCGGTCGGCCACGTTCCAGAGCCGGACGGTGTTGTCCGAACTTCCGCTGGCGAGCGTATGACCGTCCGGGCTGAAGGCCACGGAGTGCACGGTGGCGGTGTGGCCGGTCAGCGGCTCCCCGACCGGCTCCGGACGCCGGGGGTCCGCCACGTCCCACAGCCGGATCGTGCCGTCGTCGCCGCCGGCCGCCAGCGTCCGGCCGTCCGGGCTGAACGCCACCGACCGCACGGCGGCCTCGTGCCCGGTCAGGGGCGTGCCCAGCGCCCGCGGCCGGCGCGGATCGGCCACGTCCCACAGCCGTACGGTGCGATCGTCGCCGACGGAGGCCAGCGTACGGCCGTCCGGGCTGAAGGCGACCAGGTAGATCGTGCCCTCATGGCCGGTCAGGGGCTTGCCGAGCCGCTTCGGGTGGCCGGGGTCGGTCACGTCCCACAGCCGGATCGTGCCGTCGTCGGAGGCGCTGGCGAGGGTATGGCCGTCCGGGCTGAAGACCGCGCTGCTGACCCAGCTGGTGTGGCCGGTGAGCGGCTTGCCCAGGGGCTTGGGACGCTTCGGGTCGGTCACGTCCCACAGCCGTACGGTCCGGTCGTAGCTGGCGGTGGCGAGGGTGCGGCCGTCCGGGCTGAACGTCGTCAGGTAGACGGCGCCGCTGTGGCCGACCAGTGGCGTGGACAGCGGGGCGTTCACGATGGAGATCAGGCGGCTGTTCGCACCCTTGTCGTCCGGCCGCAGCCCGTGCGCCACCAGGTCGAGCTGCGCGGACAGCGAGGGGTCCGTGTACTGGACGCGATCCGCCTGGGCGAGCACCTGTTCGAACACGGCGTCGTCCCGCTGCTGCCAGGCGACGACGGCCGCCCCGACGGCCAGCACCGCCAGCACGACCAGGGTCGCCACCGCGCCCCGGCTGAGCCAGATGACGCGCCGGCGCAGCCGGACCGAGGCGGCCAGGAACTCCACCGCGCTCCGGGTCAGAAACGTGTCCCCGGCGGATTTCGCCCACCCGTGGGCCTGTTCCAGCCGGGAGCCCCGGTAGAGCAGCGAGGTGTCGCGGTCCGACTCCTCCCAGGCCCGGCCGTCCTCCTCCAGGCGCTGGCGCAGCAGGTTGCCCTGCCGGTCGTCGTCGATCCAGTCGCGCAGCCGCGGCCAGGCGTGCAGCAGCGCCTCGTGGGTGATCTCCACGGTCTCCGCGTCCAGCGTCACCAGCCGGGCGCGGACCAGCGCCTCCAGGGACTCCTCGGTCTTGCCGGGGTCGGTCGACTCCTCCGCCAGCTGGCGCCGGGTGCCCCGCCTGCGCGTGGCCTGGGTGTCCTCGCCCAGCCGCACCAGCCGGAGCAGGAGCAGCCGGGCCGCCGTGCGCGCCGCCGGGTCGAGACCGGACCAGGCCCGCTCGGCGGTCGCCGCGACCGCGCCCTGGATGCCGCCGGCCGCGCGGTACCCGGCGAGCGTGAGCCGGCCCGCCTTCCTGCGCTGCCAGGTGGCGAGCAGGGCGTGCGAGAGGAGCGGCAGCACGCCCGCGTCGTGCGCCCCGCGCGGGCCGTCGGCACTCACCTCCCGGACGATCAGTTCCGCCAGGCCCGGTTCGAGCTCCAGGCCGACGGCCTTGGCCGGGCCCGTCACCGCCTCGCGCAGCTCCGCGGTGGTCAGGGGGCCGAGCACCATGTGCCGGTGCTGGAGCGCGTCGGCCAGCTCGGGATATCTGAGGCACTGCTCGTAGAAGTCGGCCCGTATGCCCAGCACCACGACCGCCGGGGCCGGGCCGCCGTCGCCGCCCGGCGAGCAGGCGGCGTGCAGGACCTTGACGAAGGCACGCCGCTCCGCCTCGTCGGCGCAGAGGGTGAACGTCTCCTCGAACTGGTCCACGATGACGACCGGCCGCGCACCGGACGGCGCCTCGCGCCGCGCCCAAGCGGCGACGGCGGCGCGCACGTCGGGGCCCCTCGGGACGCGTGGGCCCACGGCGGTGGGAACGGCGGGGTCCTCCGCGCCGGGCGC
Organism: Streptomyces sp. NPDC007991; assembly: GCF_042958445.1. Lineage (NCBI taxonomy): Bacteria > Bacillati > Actinomycetota > Actinomycetes > Kitasatosporales > Streptomycetaceae > Streptomyces > Streptomyces sp. NPDC007991. The sequence goes on along the minus strand of NZ_JBIBJD010000011.1, from coordinate 215,283 downwards.
GCCTTGCGTGACCACGGCCGGGACGACCGGCCCCAGCTCGGGGATGCACCGGGTCAGCTCCGCCAGGGGGTGACCGCCGGGCACGAGCTGCACGACCGCCGTCGTGTGGGGGGTCGGGGCCTCGCCGGGACGGTCGCCGACACCACCGACACCACCGACACCGCCACCGCGGTCGCTGCCACCTCCGTCGCCACCGCCGCTGTCGCCACCAGTGCCATAGGCACTACGGTCGCCGCCGCCACCCGCGTCGCTGTCGCCCTCGGCGCTGCGGTCGCCACCGCCGCCACGGGCACCGGCAGCACCGGCACTACGATCGCCACCGTCACCCAGCGCCCCGTCCCGAAGGGCGGGCACCAGCCCGGCGTTCAGCAGCGAGGACTTCCCCGCCCCCGACGCGCCCACGAGCATGACCAGGCCTCCGGTCCCGGCCACTACCCGGAGCTGGGCGACGAGCGCCTCCGTGCTCCGCTGCCGGCCGAAGAACCACCGGGCGTCCTCTCTGCGGTACGAGGCCAGCCCCCGGTAGGGGCACACCCCGCCGGGCGGCACGGGCGGGGCCCCGGCGTCCGGCCGCTCCCGCTCCGCGGAGTCCGGGCCGCGCTCGCCGGCCGGACCGGCCACCGCCGCTTCCCACAGCCGCTGCCACTGACCGAGGTCGTACAGGCCGGGGGAGACCGGCGTGGGCCGCGCACGCCGCGCCTCGGGGATCAGCACGTGCAGCACCGCCGCGAGGGCGGTGAACTGGGCGGGTACGTTGCGCGCCCGGCGCCAGTCGCTGATGCGCTGCGCGGACACCCGGACGGGACGCCCGCGTTCGTCGACCCGCTGGAGCCGGACGACCGCTTCGGACACCCGCTTGAGCGGAGGGTTCCCGGCTTCCTTGTACAGCAGTGCGAGGCGCTCCGCGAAGGCGGTACGTGCCCCGGAGTCGGAACCCAAGGTCTCCACTCCTTAACTCTCCGCGCCTGGACGTCCGGACCGGAAAACTCACTCTATATGCCTGACCTGCGGCAATACCGCCCACCCGGAACCGGAGACTCCTCGTCGGCGGCCGAAACTGGCAGGATCCGGACGCAGCAGCGCACTCATCCGGTCAACTTCCAGCGAAGTCGGGCGACGTTGACCCCACCGTTCGGCACCGGTCCCCACGAGGGGAGGGACCGGTGCCGGACGACGTGGTGATCCTCCCCAGCGGACCGCGCCCTCCAACCCTGGATAACTGACGGAACGTCAGTTATGGTCGCCCTGCCGTTGCCGACGAGCGACGTACAGGGGTGAGCACAGTGGAAACACGTCCCGAGAGTCCGAGCCCGCAGGGCACCCCGCGCTGGGTGGCGATGTACTACCGGCCGGCCGAGCAGACCTGGCGTGCCGCCGCGGAGTCACCCCACCGCTCGCCCGTCATGCACGCCCTCGGTGAGATGACACAGACCCTGCGCGCGCGTGGGGACGAGGTGGCCTTCGCCCTGTGGGGACCGAAGGACGGCGACTGGCACCGTTTCGACACGCCACCGCAGTCCGCCACACACCCGCAGCAGGCCGCCGCGTCCCGCCCGACCCCCGAAGCCCCTGCCGCCGGACCGCCCGGACCGGCCGGACTGGCGGAACGCATGACCGGTCGCCGCCACCAGGTCATCATGTCGGGGCTGAGCAAGGCGGGCCTCTACGACCTCTCCCTCGAGGACGAGGCGACGGTCCAGGCCCTGGCCGAACGACTCGACGAGGCCGCCGTACGCCGGGTCGCCCACTGGCTCGCGGCGGCCGGAGCGCGGTAGGGGGGCCGGTTCGGCCGGCCTCGCGCTGGGCAGTCGACATCTCGGGTCCACCGGCTTCCGGTACCGGCCGGTGGAGGACGAGGGGGGACGAGGGGGATGAAGGCAATGAAGGGGCACCAGGTCTTCAAGGTCTCTGTCGACCGCGAGCTCTGCTACGGCTCCGCCGAGTGCGTCCACAGAGCCCCGGCGGTCTTCGAGTTCGTCGACGGATTCGGTGTCGTCCGCCCGGGCCGCGAAGAGGCGGGCGACGCCCCGGAGATCCTGGAGGCGGCGGAGAAGTGCCCCAGCCAGGCCATCAGCATCACCGGCACCGGCACCGGCACCGGCACACCGTCGTCGCCGGACCGGCAGTAGCGAGGGCCGATGCCGGTACCGAGCCTGCTCGCGGTCTTCGCCCACCCCGACGACGAGTCCCTGGCGGCGGGCGGCACCCTCGCCCGGCACGCGGCTGCGGGCGCCCGTACGGCGGTCGTCACCGCCACCTGGGCGGCGGACACCCCGCGCGCCGCGGAACTGGCCGACGCGCTCCACATCCTCGGCGCCGGCCGGCCACGCCTGCTGGGCTACGCCGACTCCCGCGTCCCGCGGTCGGCCCCGGGCAGCCCGCGGCTGTGCGACGCGCCGCTCGACGAGGCGGTGGGCATCCTGGTCGCCCGGATCCGGGACTTCCGTCCGGACATCGTCGTCACCCACGACGCCTACGGCGGCCTGCCGGGCCACGAGGACCACGTACACACCCACCGCTTGACCCTGCTGGCGGTCCACGCCGCCGGATTCGAACGCCTCTATCCGGACGCCGGTGAACCCTGGCAGCCGAGCGCGCTGTACCTGTCCACGCACCCGCACTCCGCCGTCCGGGCGTGGGGCGGCCACCTGGCGCCCACGGGCAAGACGATGCGCACGGTCCCGGACGACCGGGTCACGGCCACCGTCGACGTCACCGACTGGCTGGACCGGAAGATCGCCGCCGTGCTGGCGCACCGCACGGAGGTGGAACGGGGAGCCGCCCCGGGCCTGATCGCCGCGCTGCCGGGGCCCGAGCGGGAGCGGTTGCTCGGTACGGAGTGGTACATCCGCCATGACCTCACCGGGAAGGCGCCGGGGGAGACGGAGCTCAGGCCGTAGGAGGTTGATCAGCTCACGTCAGTGCCCCGCCGGAAAGGGCCACCGAAGGCCGGCCAGCGCCCGGGCCCTGGCCTCCACGACCGCCATCCGGGCCGCGCGCTCGGCCCGGTCGACATGGGCCTTCTGCCCGGTCACCTGGCCGTCCCACTTCCGGTACAACAGCCCCACCTCGCCGGAGAACCACCCCCGGCTCACCGCGTTCAGTGCGAGCAGCAGCCCCGTGTCCTCCGACGCGGGCAGCGCCATCCAGCCGCCGAGGGCGAGCAGCAGCTCCCGGCGTACGAACAGCGAGGCCGGATGGACGGGGGCGAGGAAGCCGTTGGCCTTCCAGTGCTCGAACACGGCCCCGCGCTCGATCGGCCCGGGGTCGGGATCGCCCGGGAACCCGGCCGTCGACCCGTCGGGCATGAGGTCCAGCACCCGCGACGTCGCCCACCCGAGCCCGCTGTCGGCCTCCAGGGCCGCCAGATCCCGCGCGAGGGTGCCCGGCGTCAGCCGGTCGTCGGCGTCCAGGACCTTCACGTACGCACCCTCGGCATGCGCCAGCGCGAAAGTCCGGGCGACACCGGGCCCCCCGGCCCGGCCCTGCCGGAACGTCACCCGCTCGTCGTCGGGCACGTACGGCCGTACGTCCGCACCCTCCCCGTCCTCCTGGATCACCCAGTGCCACTCCCAGCCCGCCGGCAGCCACTGCTCGCACAGCGACGTGTGGGCCTCGGGCAGGAAGCGGGCCGACGGGCCGTGCACAGCGGTGACGACGACGATGCGCCCGCTCACGCCGGCACTCGCCCTGCCACGACGGTTGGCACGCCGCCCGGGCCCGCGAGGCCCGCTGTCCTGCCCGAGTGGATCGGCCTCAGCACTTCTTCAGTGTTCCCTTGGTGTGCATGACTTCCGTGTCGTAGACCCAGCCCTTGGTCTGGGTGCCGGCCATCCGGCCGTAGATCCACTTGTTCCCGTACGAGTTGTTGACGTAGCACCAGTAGTAGAACGTCGTGCCCTTGACGAAGGTGCCCACCTTGCCGCACTCCGTGTACGGCTTGACACGCACGGTGGTGGGCTGGATGAACTCGCCCTCACCGCTCGAGTTGTTCTGGATGATGTACGTGACGTCACAGACACCGGCCGCACTGGCACTCGCCGCGCCGGCGCTCGCCGCGCTCAGCCCGACGAGGGACCCGGCGAGGGCGCCGGCCGCGAGTAACGACGCGAGAGCCTTCTTGCCCTTCATGGAACAACCCCCTGCACTATGTCGCGCGCATGACACGCGAACGATCGAAGCCGCGCGCCTCATGGGCACACAACGGCCACAACCCTTACGCACCCCGTAGGCGACCGTAAGATCAACAGCCGCTCCGTTACCGGAACGAGACCGCAGACCACCGCAAAGGGGTGCCCCTCACCGAGGAGCACCCCTTCTGACCAGCACAGCTATGACCTGCGCGGAGGCGGTGGGATTTGAACCCACGGTGACATCGCTGCCACGACGGTTTTCAAGACCGTTCCCTTCGGCCGCTCGGGCACGCCTCCCCGCGCCGGCCGTGATCGGCGGCGCGGGGACAAGGGTAACGGGTCGGTGCGCGCGCCCGCGGGTCAGTTGTCGCCGACGCGCGAGCCCAGGGTCACGTCGACCGTGTGCTGCTTGCCGTCGCGCTCGTAGGTGATCGTGACCTTGTCGCCGGGCTTGTGGGTCCAGATCTCGCCGATCAGGGTGGGGCCGGAGTCGATCACCCGGTCGTCGAGCTTGGTGATGACGTCGCCGGGCTTGAGGCCGGCCTTGGCGGCCGGGCCGCCGGGCTCGACCGGTGAGGCGGTGCCGCCCGCGCCCTCCTTGGAGATCTGCGCGCCGCCCGAGGAGTCCTCCAGGGAGACGGACGCGCCGATCTTCGCGTACACCGGCTTGCCGGTCTTGATCAGCTCCTGGGCGACGTACTCGGCCTGGTTGATCGGGATGGCGAAGCCCAGGCCGATCGAGCCGGACTGGCCGGTGCCGAAGCCGCCGTTGCCGGTGGACTGGATCGCGGAGTTGATGCCGATGACGTTGCCCTGCGCGTCCAGCAGCGGACCGCCCGAGTTGCCCGGGTTGATCGAGGCGTCGGTCTGCAGGGCGCTCATGTACGACGCCTGGCTGCCGCTGCCGTCGCTGGAGGCGACCGGGCGGTTCTTGGCGCTGATGATGCCCGTCGTCACCGTGTCGGACAGGCCGAAGGGGGCGCCGATCGCGATGGTCGCGTCGCCGACGGCCACCTTGTCCGAGTCGCCGAGGGTGAGCGGCTTCAGGTCGGACGGGGCGTTCTTGAGCTTGATGACCGCCACGTCGTAGCCCTGCGCGTGCCCGACCACCTGGGCGTCGTACTTCTTGCCGCTCGGGAACGTCGCGGTGAGCTTGCCGCCGTCCACCGCTCCTGCCACGACGTGGTTGTTGGTGACGATGTGGCCCTGCTTGTCGAAGACGAAGCCCGTGCCCGTGCCGCCCTCACCGCTGTTGCTCTCGGCCTCGATCGTGACCGTGCTCGGCAGCGCCCTGGCGGCCACGCCCGCGACCGTGCCCGGGTCGCGCTTGACGTCGCCGCCGCTGCTGGAGGCGGACACCGTCGTCGAGCCGCTGGTGTCGTCGTTGTTCTTCGCCAGCGTGTAGCCGAGACCGCCGCCGAGACCGCCCGCGACCAGCGCGGCCACCAGGAGCGCGGCGACCAGACCACCGCGGCCACGGCCGGACTTCGGCGCCGGCTGCTGGTACGAGGAACCCCAGCCGCCGCCGGAACCGGAACCGCCGTCGCCGTACGGGGAGGTGGGCGGCGGGGGCGGGGGCCAGGAGGGGTCGGGGGCGGAGGAGGAGACGCCGTGATGCGCGGCGTCACCAGGAGCGCCCTGGCTGGGGGCGGACTGTTCCCGGGAGTCCTGTCCGTAGGGTCCCGGCCCCTGGGCCTGCCCCTCGGGCGCCGGAGCAGCGGGAGCGTCCACCGGCACGGGGGGTGCGGACGGGGCGGGGGGTACCGCGGTGCCCTCGTTCTCGGTGCTCACAGGTTCTCTCCTCGATCCACGGCTGTTTCCTGGGTCGCACTCGGTCACGCTTTTTCACGCTGGCGACGGTCCGGCGCGATACAGCTGTGCTTGTCCCTTTGTATGCCGTCAGCTTTTCCCACTGGCCGTCAGAGCACCATAAGCGGTGGCTGTGGGTCCGGGGCCATTCTTTATATAGGTCATTGCCGACTAAAAGGACGCAATTCCAATGCCTCCGTCCGGACCTGTGAATCCGCCGGGTCCGTCCGACCAGACGCGTACCCGCGCGCGGTGGCACCATGACGCGGTGACTCACGCAGGACAGCATGTGATCAAAGTCGTCGCCCACCGCGGGGCCTCCGAGGACGCCCCGGAACACACCCTGGCCGCGTACACCAAGGCGATCGAGGACGGCGCGGACGCCCTCGAATGCGATGTGCGCCTCACCGCCGACGGCCACCTGGTGTGCGTGCACGACCGCCGGATCAACCGTACGTCCAACGGCCGCGGCGCGGTCTCCGCCCTGGAGCTCGCCGATCTCGCCGCCCTGGACTTCGGCTCCTGGAAGGCGGGCGAGGCCTACAAGGGGCGCGACGAGGACCCCGACTGGGAGCACCGCCCGGAGGACCGCGAGGCGACGTCCGTCCTCACGCTGGAGCGGCTGCTCGAACTCGTCGCCGACGCCGGACGCCGGGTGGAACTGGCCATTGAGACCAAGCACCCGACACGCTGGGCGGGACAGGTCGAGGAGCGGCTGCTGGTCCTGCTGAAGCGGTTCGGCCTCGACGCCCCGGCCGCCGCCGACCAGTCCCCGGTGCGGGTCATGAGCTTCTCGGCCCGCTCGCTGCACCGCGTGCGTGCCGCCTCGCCGACCCTGCCGACGGTCTACCTGATGCAGTTCGTCTCACCCCGGCTGCGCGACGGACGGCTGCCCCCGGGCGTGCCGGTAGCGGGGCCGTCCCTGCGGATCGTGCGCAGCCACCCGCTCTACGTGGAGCGCCTGAAGCGGGCCGGCCACCAGGTGCACGTGTGGACCGTGAACGAGCCCGAGGACGTGGACCTCTGCGTGGACCTGGGCGTCGACGCCATCATCACCAACCGCCCGCGCGCGGTGCTCGACCAACTCGGCCGCTGAGGTCCGCCAGACCCCACAAGTCCCACCAGACCCACGCACACCTCTTGACCTCATCCCTTCATGGGCGGGATCCTCACGTCTCGGCCATACCGATGAAATCCAGCCACACGATGACAGGGAGTGCTCCGGCGCGTTCGATCCGTATTCGGTCGTGGTGAATGCGTCACCGGACGCGGATTGGCCGGTTTCCGGTACAGGCCAATGGGGCATCCACACCGTGGCGTGGGGCGAAGGAGGTCTCGGGGGTGGCGTTGGTGGTGGCACAGGAGGTGCCCACGTCGTCGAGCATGGCCGTACCCCATGGCCCTGCGGGCGTGGGGGAAGCGAGACACCGTATGCGTGCGCAGTTGCGCAGAGGTGGCGTAGCGGAATCGGTCATCGACGACGCCGTACTGATCCTTTCCGAACTTTTGAGCAACGCGTGCAAACACGGCAGGCCCTTGGGCGACGCGTTCTCCGGCGACGGTGACGTCCGTGCCGCGTGGCGCGTGGACCCGTCCGGCCGGCTCATCGTCGAGGTCACGGACGGCGGCGGCCCGACCCGCCCCGCCCCCGCGACCCCGTCGGTCACGGCACACGGCGGCCGCGGGCTGAACATCATCACCGCGCTGGCCGACGACTGGGGTGTCCGGGACGACATCCGCGGCGAGGTCACCGTGTGGGTCGTCGTGCACGCCGACGTGTACGACCCGGACGCCGGCCACCGCCGCGACGACTTCGCGACGCGGGTCACGGCCCCGGCGGTGTCCCAGATAGCCGGACTGGACTTCGCGGACGCCTTCGAGGACATGGACTGACCCGGCGCCGGCCCGCCCGGACGCCACACCTGCGTCACCTGCGCTGTCCACTGACCCTCGTTGTCACAGACCCGTGTTGTCCACAGACTCGCGTTGTCCACAGGACCCCGTCCCCCGAGGCCCGAACGGCTAGGCTCGCGACCGTACGAGACGAGCCGTAACCGGGAGACCCATCGATGGCCAAGAAGCGACCCCAGACGAAGGCCAAGCGCCCGCAGATCACCGACGGAGAGATCCCGGTCGTCGGCGCTCGTGAGCCGTGCCCCTGCGGCAGCGGGCGCCGCTACAAGGCCTGTCACGGCCGGGCCGCGGCCCACGCCGTGACCGAGCTGGTGCACCGCCCCTTCGAGGGCCTGCCCGGCGAGTGCGACTGGGTGGCCCTGCGCGAGCTGGTCCCTGCGGCCACGGCCGGGCTGACGCTCAAGGACGGCCTCCCCGAGGGCGTCCCGGCGGTCACGCTGGCCACGGTCCTGCCGATGGCCTGGCCCGCCCTGCGCCGCGACGACGGCTCGGTCCTGCTCGGCCTGCAGAACGACACCTCGTCGGGCGACCTCAGCCGCGACCTCGCCGACATCCTCCAGCGGGCCCTGGAAGCCGAGCCCGGCACCCCGGTGCAGGGCCGCCGCGCCCCGGCCGACGGACCGCGGCTGCAGGATCTGCTCGACCCGGAGGGCGCGTTCGAGCCAGAAGTGCACAGCGGCTTCGAGTTCTGGGTGCCGGACCAGGAGAACGCCACACCGGAGGTGACCGCCTCCCTGGAGCGGGCCAACGCCGCGGCGATCCCGACCGTCAAGCTCCAGGGCGTGGACGCCGCGTACTGGTGCGAGACACCCGAGAAGAACCATTTGCGGTGGGTCATGCCCCACCCCGAGGAGCAGCTTCTGGACGCTCTCGCGCGGCTGCACGCCGCGGGCCGGTCGAGCCTGGGCGAGGGCACCCGTCTGGTGGGTTCCTTCCGCGCTCACGGGCTCACCGTGCCGGTCTGGGACCTGCCGAGCGGCGTCAAGGCCGAGGACGTGGAGAAGCCGGCTGCCGAGTTCGCCGAGCGCCTCGCCGCCGCCCTGGCCGCGGACGCGCCGCTCACCGCGGACGAGCGCCGCGCGCGGGGCGGTCTCACCAACCGGCAGGTCACGCTCAGCTGACGGCTCGTCAAATGGTCCGGTCCGGCCGCTCGGACGGCCGGCCGGACCCTCGCATTCCGGACAGGTGACGCCCTTCACAACTCCCGGCCGGGACAAGCCGATCGGTGACCGGAAAGGGCGAGATCGAATTTGCGAACCGCCGATCTCTTGTTACCGTTCCTGTAGCCCGGTTGCTGGTGCATCCCCCGTCGCCAGCAACCGGGTCTTTTCATGCGCGCGGCCGTTCACCGATCGCATCCTCTCCTCAACTGCCCGTCACCATGGGTGAGTTGCTTCCCGAGCGCAGCAGCAGCGGCCCCTGGCCGGCCCGCCGGGCGAACTCCGTGACCGCCGTGTACGCCGTCAGATCCGCGCGTGCGGGCTCGCGGGGTGTCTCACAGGTCCCCGGCTCGTCCTCGGCACCCACCGCGCAGGTGATCCGCACGGTCCGGGCGCCGGGCCCCATCAGGCTCAGTACGGCGTCCAGCGCCTCGCCGGTCGCGTTGCGGTAGTAGGTCCGCGCCCAGGTGTCCGAGGCCTGCGCCACGACACAGGTCTGCGCCTCCACGCCCTCGGGGGAGGAGAGTTCGGGACCGCAGCGCGCCGCGGTCGACAGGCCCGGGCCGAGGGCGGGAAGGCCGGCCAGGGCGGAAGGCGCCGTGCCGGCTGCGGACCGCGGGGAGGAACGCACACCGGCGTTGTCCGCCGAGCCCCCGGCGTGTGCCGTATCGCCCGACCCGTGGGAATCCGGCGAGCCCGGGGACCGCGCGGACGCCACTGCCAGCGGCAGTGCGACCGCGCACGCCGCCACGACACCCGCGAGGGCGAGAAAACGGAACTTTCTGAGGTCCCGGGGACGGCCCCGGGAATGACGCGGCATGGCCCCGGAACATAACGCCCCGGGCCAAAACCCGCGCTCGGCGCGCCCGACAGCCCTAGAACTCGGGCGCGCTCACACCCGTACGAGTGAGGGCCTCGACCACGGCGTCCACCACGGCCTCCACATCGGGCACCCACGGCGAGGCCGAGCCGGGCAGCGGCGCCCGCTCCCAGCGGATCTCGCCCTGGCCCGTCTCGGACGGCGGCAGCGCCAGGTAGCCGCCCTCGCCGTGGAAGCGGAGGGAGCCGGGCACGAAGTCCTTGGCGTAGAGCAGTTCCCCGAGCTGCTCCATGGAGTACGGCTTCACGAGGATCGCCCACCGGCTGGGGGAGGCGACGACCGGGCCGAGCCGCAGCCCGGAGCGGTCGAGCGCTTCGAGGGCGCGGGCGGCCGGCAGCGCCGGCAGGGAGACCGCGCAGGGGGCTTTGCCGCCGGTGGCCAGGACGATCGGCGCCGTCGGCCGGTTGCTCCACCACCAGCGGACCATGCGCCCGTCGGTGGTGGCCGCGAGGAGGCCGGGGTCGAAGGGGTGCGCGCCGGGCACCGTGCACTCGGGGTCAGGGCAACCGCAGCGGTTGCGCCCCTCGGGGTCCGCCGCCACGCCCGGGAGTACGGGCCACTGCCATTCCGTCGCGTAGGTCAGGGCCGCGCCGATCAGCTCAGGCCTCCCGTCGCTGCGCTGGGACAGGAGCCTGCGTCGCCTTCCGAGGATCTCGCGCATGAGCGCTCGTTCCTTTCCGTTGCACGCCGGCAACACCGTGGTCCAGATCACATCATGTGTCGATCACTTCACTGTGCGTACCTGTTGGCGCATCACACCCCTGCCGTGCGCAAGGGGAACCCCTATGGGTCGAGCTTTGACTGCCTCCGCGGCCGTCCCGCCCATACTGCGTCCATCAAAAGCACGAGCCTGGCGTAGGGGTGGCGAAGTATGGCGTTTGCCGTCGCGCGTATTTCTCTCCGCCTCCGCCACGGGAGGATGGGGCACGGTCGTCGGTGGATAGGACGCCCGGGTCCGTCACCAGGTTCCGGGTAGTTCGCAACCACCCCTGGCCTTCACCGAGTACGTACCCATCGCGACCGTTGTGACGCTCCGTCGAGCAAGCCCAGTCGACCGCAATAGGCCGTCCCTTGAGGCAGTTTTAAGCCAACTTTACATTTCCGCAAGAGGAAGGAGAGTTGTCCCCTCAAGTCTCATGGACACCAGGAATCCCAGCAGGACAATGCTGGACATCTCCTTACGAGTGCGTGTACATGTGGAGACACTGCTAGCGGCGCAGAATGACATGGGGGTTTGCGATGCTTTTGAGCAGTACGCGCTGGTCGGAAAGCCGAACGCCATGAACGCTCCGCACCCTCCGAAAGTGGCTGGAATCGATTCAACGGTTCCGGCACCCGCACACACTGTCGCGCCCGTCGCGGGGGGTCCCTCCCCCGCTGCGCCGCCAAACCCTCCGGTCCCACCGGGCGCGGTACTCCAGGACCGTCTCGCCGGCTGGGTCTCCGACCTCACCACCCTCCATGAGCTGACCGAGCGCCTGACCCGCACCTGCGCGCTCGACGAAGCGCTCCAGGAACTGCTGCGGGCCGGCGCCGCCCTGGTGGGGGCCCGTCGCGGCCTCGTCGTCCTGGAACCCGTCGACGGACTCGGCCCGGACACCACCATCGGCCTGGGCCTGGCCCGCGCCGACCTCGGCCACATCGAGACCGTGCCCCGCAGCGCCCTGTCCTACGGCCGGATCCTCGACGGACTGCCCGGCGGCGAGGACGGCATCGCCGAACCCGACCTGTTCGCCGAGGAGGGGCTCGACCCCCGCCACCGCGAGGTCGCGGCCCGCCTCGGCTACGCCGCCAGTTACGCCCTCCCCCTGACCCCCGAGTCCGCCGGATCCCCCGATTCCCCCGGTTCCCCCGACCGCCTCGGTGCCGTCGCGTGGCTCTACGACGAACCCGCCGAACCGGTCGAACGGCAGCGCCACCTCGTCGGCCTGTACCTCCGGTACGCCGCCGAGCACCTCGCCCGGCTGCTGGAACTGGAGCGCACGCGCGCGGCCATGGCGACCATGTCGGAGGAACTGCTGCCCGCGCGGCTGCCGCGGGTGGCCGGTGTCCAGCTCGCCGCCCGGCACCGCACCGGCCCGCGCGGCGGCGGCGACTGGTACGACGCGCTGCCGCTGCCCGACGCCGCCCTCGGCCTCGCCGTCGGGTCCGTCACCGGGGCGGGGCCCAGCGCGGTCGCAGCGATGGGACGGCTGCGGGCATCCCTGCGCGCCTACGCCGTGATGGAGGGGGAGGACCCGGTCGCCGTTCTGTCCGACCTGGAGCTGCTGCTGCGGCTGACCGAGCCGGCCCGCTCGGCCACCGCCCTGTTCGGCTACTGCGAACCGGCCGCCCGCAAGATCACGCTGGCCGGTGCCGGGCACAGTCCGCCGCTGCTGATCGGACAGCGCCGCACCGAGTTCGTGGAGACGTCGGTCTCCGCCCCGCTGGGCATGCTCGCCTGCTGGGAGGCACCGAGCGTGGAGATCCTCGCCGAGCCCGGGGAGACGGTCCTGCTGTACACCGACGGGCTGCTGCACCGCACCGGCGAGACCACCGACCGCGCCTTCGCCCGGCTGCACGCGGCGGCGGCCGGAGCGCCCCGGGCCCTGCGGTGCGACCCCGGCGCCCTCGCCGACCATGTCCTGCGGAGCGTGCTGCCGGACGGGCTGGACGCGGCCGATGGTGCGGAGGACGTCGTCCTGCTGGCGGTGCGGTTCGAGTAACGCTCCTCGTCATCGCCCTGAGACCGCTTCCTGGCCGCCGTAGAGTGGAGGGCGGTCCAGCGCCGTATCGAGGAGGATGACCGCCGTGGCAGAAGAGCCTTCGGACACCCCGGAGACTGCCGAAGAAGAGCCGATCAAGCAGCGGAAGAACGGACTGTACCCCGGCGTGTCCGACGAGCTTGCCGAGAACATGAAGAGCGGCTGGGCCGACACCGAGCTGCGTGATCTCCAGCCCATCCCCCAGGCCGCCCAGGCCGCCGCCCGCCGGGCCGCGCTGTCCGCGCGCTTCCCGGGCGAGCGGCTGGTGATCCCCGCGGGCAATCTGAAGACCCGCTCGAACGACACCGAATACGCCTTCCGCGCCTCCGTCGAGTACGCCTACCTCACGGGCAACCAGACCGAGGACGGCGTCCTGGTCCTGGAGCCCAAGGGCGAGGGCCACGAGGCGACGATCTACCTCCTGCCGCGTTCGAACCGGGAGAACGGCGAGTTCTGGCTGGACGGCCAGGGCGAGCTGTGGGTCGGCCGCCGGCACTCCCTCACCGAGGCGGAGCAGCTGTACGGCATCCCCGCCTCCGACGTGCGCGAGCTGGCCGGGGCACTGCGCGAGGCCACGGGCCCGGTGCGGGTCGTGCGCGGGTACGACGCCGGCATCGAGGCAGCGCTGACCGACAAGGTCACCGCCGAGCGCGACGAGGAGCTGCGGGTCTTCCTCTCCGAGGCGCGGCTGGTCAAGGACGACTTCGAGATCGGCGAGCTGCAGAAGGCCGTCGACTCCACCGTGCGCGGTTTCGAGGACGTGGTGAAGGTCCTCGACAAGGCCGAGGCGACCTCCGAACGGTACATCGAGGGCACGTTCTTCCTCCGCGCGCGGGTGGAGGGCAACGACATCGGCTACGGCACGATCGCCGCCGCCGGGCCGCACGCCTGCACGCTGCACTGGGTGCGCAACGACGGGCCCGTGCGGTCGGGCGATCTGCTGCTGCTCGACGCGGGGGTGGAGACGCACACGTACTACACCGCCGACGTGACGCGCACGCTGCCCGTCAACGGGCGGTTCAGCGAGATCCAGCGCAAGATCTACGACGCCGTGTACGAGGCCCAGGAGGCCGGGATCGCGGCGGTGCGGCCGGGGGCGAAGTACCGGGACTTCCACGACGCCGCGCAGCGGGTGCTGGCCGAGAAGCTGGTCGGGTGGGGGCTGGTCGAAGGGCCGGTGGAGCGGGTGCTGGAGCTGGGGCTTCAGCGGCGGTGGACGCTGCACGGGACCGGGCACATGCTCGGTATGGACGTGCACGACTGCGCTGCCGCGCGGACCGAGACGTATGTCGACGGTGTGCTGGAGCCGGGGATGTGCCTGACCGTCGAGCCGGGGCTGTACTTCCAGGCCGACGATCTGACGGTGCCGGAGGAGTACCGGGGCATCGGTGTGCGGATCGAGGACGACATCCTGGTGACGCGGGACGGCAACCGGAACCTGAGTGCGGCGTTGCCTCGTCGGGCGGACGAGGTCGAGGCGTGGATGGCGTCCGTCAAGGGCTGAGTTCCGGGTGCGGGTGTGCGGGGGCCGGTCGCCCGGTTCCTCGCGCACCTGAAGACCACAGGGCATCTCCGGTCGTAAAAAACCGCAGGTCAACGGTGCTTGGCGTGTGAGATCATGGCCGACCTTGCCGGTCCGACTCGGGGAACAGGCGCGATCACCATGAAGAACGTCCAGACGGCGCTGACCATGCAGGACGCCATCCTCACCCTGCAGAAGTACTGGAGCGACAACGGCTGCATGATCACGCAGCCGTTGAACACCGAGGTCGGCGCGGGTACGGCCAACCCGGCCACGGCACTGCGGGTGCTCGGTCCCGAGCCGTGGAGCGTCGCCTACGTCGAGCCGAGCGTGCGGCCGGACGACTCGCGCTACGGCGAGAACCCCAACCGGCTCCAGACCCACACCCAGTTCCAGGTCATCCTCAAGCCCGACCCGGGCAACCCGCAGGAGCTGTACCTGGGCAGTCTGAAGGCGCTCGGTGTCGACCTCGGCGCGCACGACGTGCGGTTCGTCGAGGACAACTGGGCCTCGCCCGCGCTCGGGGCCTGGGGGCTCGGCTGGGAGGTCTGGCTGGACGGCATGGAGATCACCCAGTTCACCTACTTCCAGCAGGTCGGCGGTGTCGCCCTGGACCCGGTGTCGGTGGAGATCACGTACGGCCTCGAACGCATCCTGATGAACCTTCAGGGCGTGTCCCACTTCAAGGACATCGTCTACGCGCCGGGCATCACGTACGGGGAGGTGTTCGGGCAGAACGAGTACGAGATGAGCCGCTACTACCTCGACGACGCCGATCTCGACACCAACCACCGGCTGTTCGAGGCGTACGCGTCCGAGGCCCGGCGCCTGCTCGACCTGGAGCTGCCGGTCCCGGCGTACACGTACGTGCTCAAGTGCAGCCACACCTTCAACGTGCTCGACGCGCGCGGTGCGATCAGCACCACCGAGCGGGCCAAGGCGTTCGCGCTGATGCGCGGCCTGACGCACGAGTCGGCCAAGCTGTGGGAGCGCCGGCGGGCGGCCCTGGAGCATCCGCTGGGGGTGGCGGCCGCGCCGGCCCCGGCCCAGCGGGCCGCGCTGCCCAAGGTGCCCGACGTCGAGACACTGCTGTTCGAGATCGGCGTGGAGGAACTGCCGTACGCCGACGTCCCCGCCACCACCGAGGCGGTGCGCGAGTCGGTCACCGCCAAGCTGGCCGCGACCCGGCTGGGGCACGGCGCGATCACCGTGATGGCCACGCCCCGCAGGATCGTGATCACCGTCGACGGTGTGCAGCCACGCGAGCGGGACACCATGCGGACCGTGCGCGGCCCCAAGGTCGCCGCCGCCTTCAAGGACGGCGCCCCGACACCCGCCCTGCTGGGCTTCGCCCGCAGTCAGGGAGCCCAGCCGGCCGACGTGCGGATCATCGACGTCAAGGGTGTCGAGTACGTGGCCCTCACCCGGCATGAGGAGGGCCGCCCGGCCGTCGAGGTGCTCAGCGATCTGCTGGCCGAGGTCGTGTCGGGGCTGCGCGCCGGCCGCAACATGCGGTGGAGCGACCCGGGTCTGTCCTTCTCACGGCCCGTGCGCTGGCTGCTCGCACTGCTGGGCCGTACTCCCCTGCCCGTGGTGGTCTCCTCGCTGGCCGCGAGCGACACCACGCGGGTGCAGCGCCAGGCCCCTTACCCGGAGGTCCGGGTGACCTCCGCCGAGGGCTATCCGCACTTCCTGCACATGCACGGCATCCTGCTCGACCGGGACGCCCGGCGCGGTGCGGTGGTCCGCGGTGCCCTGGAGGCGGCCGCCGAGGTGGGCGGGCGGATCGACGTGGCGGGTCAGGCCGATCTGATCGACGAGATCACCGACATCCTGGAGTTCCCGTACGCCGTGCGGGGGTCGTTCGACGAGCGCTACCTGGAACTGCCCGCGAGTGTCCTGACCACGGTGATGCGCAAGCACCAGCGCTATCTGCCGGTGCTGGACGGCGAGCGGCTGATGCCGCACTTCGTCACCTTCGCCAACGCCCTGTGCGACGACGACGTGGTGCGGGCGGGCAACGAAGCCGTGCTGCGGGCCCGTTACGAGGACGCCGCGTTCTTCTGGCGGGCGGATCTGAAGGTGCCGCCGGAGGAGTTCCGGCGCCGGCTGGACAAGCTGACCTTCGAGGACCGGCTCGGTACGGTCGCCGACCGTGCCGACCGGCTCGCCTCCCTCGCCCTGGACCTGGCCGGACGCGCCGGGCTGCCCGAGGAGACGGTGGACGTCGTCCGGCGCGCCGGTGCGCTGGCCAAGTTCGACCTGGCGTCGCAGATGGTGATCGAGTTCTCCGGCCTGGCCGGGGTGATGGCCGAGGAGTACGCGCGCCGGGCCGGTGAGCCCGCCGAGGTCGCGCGGGCCCTGGCCGAGATGGAGCTGCCGCGCTCCGCCGGCGGCGCCCTGCCGGCGGGGGACGCGGGTGCCGTGCTGTCACTTGCCGACCGGTTCGACCTGGTGACGGGCATGTTCGTGATCGGGGCCGCGCCGACCGGCAGCTCCGATCCGTACGGGGTGCGCCGGGCCGCGATCGGGCTGCTGAACGTGCTGCGGAGTCTTCCCGCCGTGGCCGGGGTGCGGGTGAGTGAAGGGCTGCGCGCGGCGGCCGTGCGGTACGCCGCGCAGGGCGTCGAGGTGCCCGCCGAGCGGGTCGCCGAGGCCGCCGAGCTGATCACCCGGCGCTACGAGCAGCAGCTCACGGACGCCGGGCACGAGCACCGGCTCGTTCAAGCCGTCCTGGTGTGGGCCGACCGGCCCTCCCACGGCGACCGCACCCTGGCCACGCTGGAGCGGCACATCGGCACGGAGGCGTTCGAGGCACTCGCTGCCGCGTTCCAGCGGGTCGTGCGCATCCTTCCCGAGGGCGGTGTCGAGGCGGCGGACCTGTCCCTGCTGACCGCGCCCGCCGAACTGCGTCTCGCCGCGAGCGCCGACGCCGTACGCCAGGCCCTGCATGGCCGTGAGGACGACCTCGGAGCGCTGATCGAGGTCTGTGCCCCGCTGGTCGAAGCGATCGGCGCCTTCTTCGACGAGGTGCTGGTGATGGACCCCGACCCGGCGGTCCGCGCGGCCCGGCTGGCGCTGCTCACGCAGGTGGCGGAGCTGGCGCGTACGACGCTGGACTGGGATGCGCTGTAGGGGGATGGAAGGGTGGAGGGCGGTGTTTCACGTGAAACACCGCCTCCTCGCCGATCGGGCGTCGGCAGAGGTCAGACCGCCATCAGCGGCGCGGCGTCCTCGCGCCACTTGAGGACCTTGTCGAAGCTCACCACAGCCCCGCCCCGGCCCGGCTTGTTGCCGATGTGGACATGGTCGGCGAGCTGCTCGATGAGACACAGCCCTCTGCCGTTCTCCGCGTCGGCGTGCGCGGGCCGGATCGGCGGGCGGGACCGGCCGGCGGACCCCACGGGGAATCCCGGGCCCGCGTCGGCGACCTCGATCCGGCACTTCTCGCCGTCGAGGTACGCCGTGACCCGGTACGCCTCCGAACCGGGGCCGCCTGGTGCCGTGTCCCCGCCGTGCTCCACGGCGTTCGCGCAGGCCTCGCTGAGGGCGACGGAGAGGTCGTAGGAGATATCGGGATCGACTCCCGCGGTCTCCATCGTGCCGATCAGAAGGCGCCTGGCGAGCGGCACGCTCGCAGCTTCGCGCCGCAGATGGAGTGACCACCAGATGCTCATGCTCCAGCCTCCTGGCCGCGGCTCGACATACCGTTACGTATTGCCCTGGGTCCCCGCTTGTAAGCGTGAAGTTGACGTGACGCCGCCCATACGGCGGATGCGCCCTAGCCCTGATCGGTGTATGTGGGGGGACAGGTGGGTCCAGAGAGTGACGTTTCCGGTCGTACGGCATCTTGTGGACCTGCCGCACGAGGCCTGGGCGGCCAGTGCGATGATGAGCCCGCCATGTCTGCCCCCCACGCGTGCGCGACACGCTCCGGATGCACGCTCCGGATCCTGCGGGCCGCGGTGTTCGCCGCGGTCTGTGTCGTGCTGGCCGGGGCAGGTCACGCGCTCGCCTCCTGCGACGTCATTCCGCTGTGGACGCTCGGCGCCGGATTCCTCGGAGTGCTCGCCGTGGCGGCGCCGTTCGCCGGGCGCGTGCGCTCGCTGCCGGGGATCGCGGCGCTGCTCGCGGCCGGTCAGACGGTGTTGCACACGCTGTTCGGACTCGGTCAGCACGGTACGGCCGCCGCCACATCGTCGGTGACCCCGGGCACGAGTGACGCCACGCTGGTCCAGCAGGCCGCGCGGCTCGTGTGCGGCACGACGGCCGCGGCGATCAGCCCGACGCAGGCACACAAGATCCTCACCGACGCCCGGATCCAGCCGGCCACGGGTGCGCACACGCATCTGCCGTCGGACGCCGGGGCGTCGGCCTCGCTGTGGCCGTCCCTGCCGATGCTGCTCGGCCATGTCCTCGCGGCGATCGCCACCGGCTGGCTGCTGCGCCACGGCGACCTGGCCCTGCTGCGGCTCACCGAACTGTCGGCGCAGGGGGGCACCGAAGGGGCGCTCGTGCGCTCCCTGTGGGCCGCACTCGCGCTGGTGCGTGCCCTGCTCGCCGGGCTGCCGGGCACACCGGAGGCAGGCCCTCGCCCAGCGCACGCCATGCGGCCCGCGCCTGCGATGCCGCGCACGACCGCACTTCAGCACACGGTGATCCGGCGCGGCCCGCCGGCCGCCACGGCACCCGCCTGCGCACTCGCCCTCGCTGCCTGACGCGACGCGACCACCACTCCGCCTTTTCGGGAGGGGAGCCGCCGTCGTGCGGCACGCGCGCGTGCGCGCATCCCTCACCATCCCGACCCGACTCACAGCGGAGTGCTCCCTTCCATGAAGGCTTCCCGTATCGTCGCGGCCGGTGCCGCCGCCGGTGTCACCGTTCTCGCCCTGTCCGTCCCCGCCTTCGCGCACGTCAGCGTGCAGCCCGAGGGCACCGCCGCCAAGGGCGGCTACGCGGTCGTCGACTTCAAGGTCCCCAACGAGCGGGACGACGCCTCGACCACCAAGGTCGAGGTCACTTTCCCCGCCGACCACCCGCTCGCCTCGGTGATGCCGGAACCGGTGCCCGGCTGGAAGGTCGACGTCACCAAGTCCAAGCTGGCCAAGCCGCTCGAGCTGCACGGCGAGAAGATCTCCGAGGCCGTCACCAAGGTCACCTGGACCGCCGACGGCAAGGGCATCGAGCCCGGCTACTTCGAGAAGTTCCCGCTCTCGATCGGCCAACTGCCCGAGGACACCGACCAGCTGGTCTTCAAGGCCCTCCAGACGTACTCCAACAAGGAGGTCGTCCGCTGGATCGAGGTCCCGCAGGAAGGCAAGGAGGAGCCCGACAACCCGGCCCCGGTGCTGGAGCTGTCCGCCGCCTCCGAGGACGGGCACCACGCCTCCTCTGGCGACGAGGCCTCCGACGCCAAGTCGGCCGAGAAGGCCTCCGACGACACCACCGCCTCCGACGCCGGCTCTTCCGACGGCACCGACACCACCGCCCGGGTCCTGGGCGTCGTCGGCATCGTGGTCGGCGCGGCGGGCGTCGCCTACGGCGTGCTGGCCGGGCGTCGGCGCACCAACGCCTGACGCTGTTTCCGTTGCACGGCGCGCGCCGGGTTCCCGCTCAGGGCGGGGCACCCCGGTGCGCGCCGGGTCACCGACATCTGGGACATTTCTCTATGCGCACCAAGACCTTCGCCGCGGCCGCTCTGCTCGCCGCGGCCTCCCTGACCCTGACCGCCTGCGGCAGCGGCAACGACAGCGACAAGCCCGTCGCCGTCGTCTCGGAACAGGCCGGCAGCGACAAGGCCGCCACCGTCCTCGACAAGCCGTTCGAGAAGCCGGACCTGGTCCTCACCGACACCCAGGGCAAGAAGTACGACCTCCGCAAGGAGACCCAGGGCAAGCCCACGCTGATCTACTTCGGCTACACCCACTGCCCCGACGTGTGCCCGTCGACGATGAGCAACATCGCCGTGGCCAAGAAGCAGCTGCCCAAGGCCGAACAGAACGACCTGCGCGTCGTGTTCGTCACCACCGACCCGGGCCGCGACAAGCCGGCCGAGCTCGGCAAGTGGCTCAAGGGCATCGACCCCCAGTTCATCGGCCTCACCGGCGACTTCCCGACCATCCAGGCCGGCGCCCGCACCCTCGGCATCTCCATCGATGCGCCGCGCAAGGACAAGAACGGCAAGATCATCTCCGAGCACGGCACCCAGGTCATCGCGTTCTCGCCGAAGACCGACGGCGGTTATGTGCTCTACGGCGAGGACGCCACCGTCGACGACTACACCAAGGACCTGCCCGAGATCGTCAAGGGGGAGAACCCGTGAGGCGGCGACTTGCCCCGGCGGCCCTCGTCATAGCCGGGGCACTGGCTCTGGCGGGCTGCGGCGGCTCGGACTCGGACTCCGGGGACTCCGGTTCCCGCAGCGGTGAGGCGGAGCTCTCCGTCGGCTCCGCGTACATGCCGCAGCCCGTCTCCGACGAGATGGCGGCCGGCTTCCTCATCGTCACCAACAAGGGCGGGGCAGCCGACGAGCTGACCTCGGTCACCAGTGATGTCGCCGGCCAGGTCACCGTGCACGAGACCGTCGGCTCGGCCATGCAGGAGGTCAAGAGCCTGAAGGTCCCCGCCCACGGCGAACTGGTGCTGAAGAGCGGCGGCAACCACCTGATGTTCGAGCAGCTGAAGCGCAAGCCGAAGGAGGGCCAGACGGTCTCCGTCGAGCTCCACTTCACCCACTCCGGCCCGGTCAAGGTCGAGATGCCGGTGAAGTCGGCGACCTACACCCCGAAGACCGGACACTGAGGGAGGGACCACTGTGACGCAGACCATCGCCCCCCGCGTCCGGATCGTCGTACTGCTGCTCCTGGCCGCGGCCTGCGCACTCCTCGCCGGAGCCGGTCCGGCCTCCGCGCACGCCGCGCTGACCGGCAGCGACCCGGCGCAGGGGGCGGTGGTCGACACGGCCCCGGCCCGGATCTCGCTCACCTTCTCCGAGCAGGTCGCGCTGTCCGACGGCTCGCTGCGCGTGCTCGACCCCGAGGGCAAACGCGTCGACGCGGGCGAACCGTCTGGCGTCAGCGGCACGACGTATGCCGTGCGGCTCCATTCCGGGTTGCCCGACGGCACCTACACGGTCGCCTACCAGGTGGTGTCCGCGGACAGCCATCCCGTCGCCGGTGCCTACACCTTCTCCGTCGGCGCCCCGTCCAAGACATCCGTGTCGGTCTCCGGGCAGAACGCCGACGACGGCGTGGTCGGCTGGCTGTACGGCTTCGGACGGTACGTGTCCTACGCCGGGTTCATCGTGCTGGCCGGCGGCGCCGCCTTCGTGCTCGCCTGCTGGCCACGCGGCTCCGGGGTACGGCCCGTGCAGCGGTTCGTCGTCTCCGGGTGGCTCGCGCTCACCGCCGCCACCCTCGCCCTGCTGCTCCTGCGCGGCTCCTTCACCGGCTCCGGGAAGATCGCCGATGTCTTCGACCTGTCCCTGCTCGGGCAGGTGCTCCAGACCAAGACCGGCGCCGCCCTGGTGTCCCGGCTGCTGCTGCTCGCCGCGTCGGCGCTGTTCATCGCCGTGCTGTTCGGGGCCTACGACAAGCGCGAGGACTCCCAGGAGAAGCGGGACCTGACCTTCGGGCTCGCCATCGGCGGCGTCGTCGTGGCGGCCGGGATCGCCGCGAGCTGGGCGATGTCCGAGCACGCCTCGGTCGGACTCCAGGCGGGCATCGCCATGCCGGTCGACGTCCTGCATCTGCTGGCCGTCGCCGCGTGGCTCGGCGGGCTGGGCGCACTGCTGGTGGCCCTGTACCGGGCACCGGCCGACGCGCCCGTCGACGCGTCGGCGGTGCGCCGCTTCTCGCGCGTCGCCTTCGGCAGTGTCCTCACCCTGATCGCGACCGGGACGTACCAGTCCTGGCGCCAGCTCGGCTCCTGGTCGGCCTTCACCGACACCCGCTACGGGCAGTTGCTCCTCGCCAAGATCGCCCTCGTGGCCGTCCTGGTCGGCGTCGCGTGGATCTCACGGCGGTGGACCGGACGGCTGGCCGAGGCGGTGCCGGCAGCAGTGGAGCGGGAGAAGGCGCGGGTCGGAGCAGGGGCCGATGGCTCTGGTGAGGCTGCCGGCAGCGCCGGGGCCGATGTGTCCCTCGATGCCCGGACCGACAAGGCCGCGGAGGCCGGTGCGGGAGTCGGTGCCGACTCCCGCACCAACACCGACTCCGGCACCGACACCGGCGACCAGCCCGATCCCGAGCCCGCCGACGCCGAGCGGGCCGCGCAGCTCGCCCGGCAGCGGGCCGCCCGGGACGCCGCCCGGCAGAAGCGGCTGCGGGACGCCGACCCCGACCGCTTCGGCCTGCGCCGCTCCGCGCTGGCCGAGGCCGGCATCGCGGTCATCCTGCTCGCCGTCACCACCGTCCTCACCCAGACCGAGCCGGGACGCACGGAGGTGGAGGCCAGGGCCGCCACGTCGTCCTCCGCGTCCACCTCGCCCGACACCGACGCCTCCGGGGCGCTGACCCTGAACATGCCCTTCGACACCGGCGGCAAGGACGGCAAGGGCATCGTCACGGTCGACCTCGACCCCGCGCGCGTGGGCGGCAACGAGATGCACGTCTACGTGGAGCGGCCGGGCGGCCAGGCCTTCGACATCCCCGAGGTGAAGGTCGACTTCACCCTCAAAGCCAAGGACATCGGGCCGCTGCCCGTCGTCCCCGACCACCTCGCAACCGGACACTGGTCGGCGAACGGAGTACAGATCCCCATGGCCGGCGACTGGAAGGTCGACGTGACCGTGCGGACCTCCGACATCGACGAGGTGACCGTCTCCAAGAACGCTCAGATCGGCTGACCCACCATGGCTGACCAGTCCATTCCGAAAGCCCGCACCTCCGGCACCGTCCCCGGGGAGACCGAAGCGGGCCCCGCCGGCGAGGGCATCTCGCGGCGACGCCTGCTCGGCACCGCCGGCGCCACCGGGCTCGTGCTCGGCACGGCGGGCGCGGCCGTCGGATACGCCGCCGCCCCCTCCGACGCCGCCGCCCCGCTCACCTCACTCGGCGCCGACCGGGCGATGTTTCACGGGAAACATCAGCCCGGCATCACCGACGGCCTCCAGGCCCGCGGCCATCTCATCGCCTTCGACCTGGCGGCGGACGCCGGCCGCAAGGAAGCCGCCGCCCTGCTGCGCCGCTGGTCGCAGACGGCCCGGCGGCTGATGGCGGGCGAGCCGAGCCCGCACGACGACACCGACGTGGCCCGCGACGCCGGCCCCGCGTCGCTGACCATCACCTTCGGCTTCGGCCACAGCTTCTTCGGCAGGACCGGCCTGGAGAAGCAGCGCCCGACCGCCCTGGACCCGCTGCCCGAGTTCTCCTCCGACCACCTCGACAAGAACCGCAGCAACGGCGACCTGTGGGTGCAGATCGGCTCCAACGACGCCCTCGTCGCCTTCCACGCCCTGCGCGCCCTCCAGAAGGACGCGGGCTCGGCGGCCCGGGTCCGCTGGCAGATGAACGGCTTCAACCGCTCGCCGGGTGCCACCGCCCACCCCATGACGGCCCGCAACCTGATGGGCCAGATCGACGGCACCCGCAATCCCAAGCCGTCCGAGCCCGACTTCGACCAGCGGATCTTCGTGCCCGAGAAGGGCGAACCGGCCTGGATGGCGAACGGCTCCTACGCGGTCGTACGCCGTATCCGCATGCTCCTCGACGACTGGGAGAAGCTCTCCGTCAAGGCGCAGGAGGATGTGATCGGCCGCCGCAAGTCCGACGGGGCGGCCCTGTCCGGCGGCACCGAGACCACCGCGATGGACCTGGAGAAGACGGACGCCCAGGGCAACCTCGTCGTCCCGATCAACGCCCACGCCCGGATCACCCGGCCCGACCAGAACGGCGGCGCGGCGATGCTCCGCCGTCCGTTCTCCTTCCACGACGGCATCGACCCGGACGGCGTCCCGGACGCGGGCCTGCTCTTCATCTGCTGGCAGGCCGATCCGCTGCGCGGCTTCGTGCCCGTGCAGCGCAAACTCGACCGCGGCGACGCCCTGTCGCAGTTCATCCGGCACGAGTCGAGCGGGCTGTTCGCGGTGCCCGGTGGGGCCGCGGAGGGCGAATACGTGGGACAGAAGTTGCTTGAGGGATGAGAGTTGAGGCGTGTGCGGGTTATGGGGGATAGCGCTTCGTCCAGCCCATTAGGGTGAGGTCATGCCAGCGAGCTATGCGTATCTCGGCCCCGAGGGCACCTTCACCGAAGTCGCCCTGCGCACGCTTCCCGAGGCCGCCACCCGGGAGCTCATCCCGTACGTGTCCGTCCAGTCCGCGCTCGACGCGGTACGCGCCGGCGAGGCCGAGGCCGCGTTCGTGCCGATCGAGAACTCCGTCGAGGGCGGCATCACCACCACCCTCGACGAGCTGGTCGCCGGCGCGCCGCTGATGATCTACCGCGAGGTGCTGCTGTCGATCACCTTCGCGCTGCTGGTCCGCCCCGGCACCAAGCTCTCGGACATCAAGACCGTCTCCGCGCACCCGGCCGCCCAGCCGCAGGTGCGCAACTGGCTGAAGAAGCACCTGCCGGACGCCCACTGGGAGTCGGCCGCCTCCAACGCGGACGCCGCCCGGCTGGTCCAGGAGGGCCAGTACGACGCCGCATTCGCCGGCGAGTTCGCCGCCGCCCGCTACGGCCTTCAGGCCCTGGAGACCGGGATCCACGACGCGGAGAACGCCCAGACGCGATTCGTGCTGGTCGGCCGGCCCGCCCGGCCCGCGGCGCCCACCGGCGCGGACAAGACCTCCGTCGTGCTCTGGCAGCGCGACGACCACCCCGGCGGCCTGCGCGACCTGCTGGGCGAATTCGCCACCCGCGGCATCAACCTGATGCTGCTCCAGTCCCGGCCCACCGGCGCGGGCATCGGCAACTACTGCTTCTGCATCGACGCCGAGGGCCATATCTCCGACCGCCGGGTGGCCGAGGCCCTGATGGGCCTGAAGCGGATCTGCCTCCAGGTGCGCTACCTCGGCTCCTACCCGCGCGCGGACCTGCAGCCCGTGGATGTCGAGCCGCCGCGGCTGGGGACGTCGGACGACGAGTTCGTGGCGGCGGCGGACTGGGTGGCGCGGTGCCAGGACGGCCGGTTCTAGGACCGGTTCCCAGGGGTCCGGGCCGGTCGTACCTGCTGATTGTCGTTGTCCACAGAAGTTATCCACAGGCTAGGTTCTCGACCTGGGGACAAGTCGACAACGAAGCGTGAGTCAGTCGACAAATCGCCCTACCGACCTCTGATGCGTCCATCGGCGGGCAGGTCACCCTTCGTCCACCGTTTTCCCTTGCGTAACTCTTCGGGGTGACCCATTTCCACTCGAAAGTGAGGGTGGGGCGGGTTTGCATCGGGAATTCTTCGGTGTGGCAAGGTCTTCCGGAGTGATCAATTCCGAAGTCCACAGATCTTCCACACAGCCTGTGGATAACTCTTCGACGGGTGTGGATGCCTGTGGACAACCGGAGCCCAAGTCCCGTTCCCCGCAAGGGATTCGAGTCAACACCGCGCCCTGCCGATGCCTCGTTCCGGGGAAAGACGGTCGGTTTATTGACACAGTGCGCAATTCCCTCATAGCGGTACGTAAGCCACGCCCGGAATAGTGAGTCGTGGGCGGTCACCCCACACCGGTAGCCTTGACCGCGTGATTGACCTTCGCCTGCTCCGTGAGGACCCCGACCGTGTGCGCGCGTCGCAGCGCGCCCGTGGAGAGGACGTCGCGCTCGTCGACTCCCTCCTGTCTGCCGACGAGCGGCGCAGGTCGTCCGGCGTCCGCTTCGACGAGCTGCGCGCCGAGCAGAAGGCGCTCGGCAAGCTCATCCCCAAGGCGTCCGGAGACGAGAAGGCCGAGCTGCTGAAGAAGGCGAGCCAGCTCGCAGCCGACGTCAAGGCCGCCGACGCGGAGCGCGACGCCGCGGCCTCCGAGACCCAGGAGCTGCTCCAGAAGCTCGGCAACCTGGTCCACCCGGACGTGCCCGTGGGCGGCGAGGAGGACTTCGTCACGCTGGAGACGCACGGCGCGATCCGCGACTTCGCCGCCGAGGGCTTCGAGCCCAGGGACCACCTGGAGCTCGGCCAGATCCTCGGCGCGATCGACGTCGAGCGGGGCGCCAAGGTCTCCGGCTCGCGCTTCTACTTCCTGACGGGCGTGGGCGCCCTGCTGGAGCTCGCCCTGGTGAACGCGGCGATGGCCCAGGCCACCGCGGCCGGCTTCACGCCGATGCTGACCCCGGCCCTGGTGCGCCCCCAGTCCATGGCGGGCACCGGCTTCCTCGGCCAGGCCGCCCAGGACGTCTACCACCTCGCCGACGACGACCTCTACCTGGTCGGCACGTCCGAGGTCCCGCTCGCGGCGTACCACATGGACGAGATCCTCGACGCCGACAAGCTGCCGCTGCGCTACGCGGGCTTCTCGCCCTGCTTCCGCCGCGAGGCCGGCTCGCACGGCAAGGACACCCGGGGCATCTTCCGCGTGCACCAGTTCGACAAGGTCGAGATGTTCTCCTACGTCACCCCGGAGGACTCGCAGGCCGAGCACCAGCGGCTGCTGGAGTGGGAGAAGCAGTGGCTGACCTCGCTTGAGCTGCCGTACCGCGTGATCGACGTGGCGAGCGCCGATCTGGGCGCCTCGGCATCCCGCAAGTTCGACTGCGAGGCGTGGATCCCGACGCAGGGCAAGTACCGCGAGCTGACCTCGACCTCGGACTGCACCGAGTTCCAGTCCCGCCGCCTGTCGATCCGTGTCCGTGAGGGCAAGCAGGTCCGCCCGCTGGCCACGCTCAACGGCACGCTGTGCGCCGTACCGCGCACGATCGTGGCGATCCTGGAGAACCACCAGCAGGCCGACGGCTCCGTGCGGGTGCCCGAGGTGCTGCGCCCGTATCTGGGCGGCCGGGAGGTCCTGGAGCCGGTGGCCAGGTGACCACCGACGGTTTCCCGTACCGGCTGATCGCGACCGACCTCGACGGGACGCTGCTGCGTTCCGACGAGTCGGTGTCGGCCCGCACCCGTGACGCCCTCGCCGCGGCCGCGGCGGCGGGCGCCGCGCACATCGTCGTCACCGGCCGCGCGGTCCCGTGGACCCGGCACATCCTCGACGACCTCGGCTACCAGGGGCTGGCCGTCTGCGGCCAGGGCGCGCAGGTGTACGACGTCGGCGCCCACCGGCTGCTGACGTCGGTGACGCTGGACCGGCAGCTCGCCGGGGTGGCGCTGGCCAAGATCGAGGCGGAGGTCGGCCCGCTGTACCTGGCGGCGAGCCGCGACGGTCTGTACGGCGAGGTGCTGGTGGGTCCGGGCTACTCGGCGCACGGCAACCTGCCCGCGACCCCCTTCACGGACGCGTCGGACCTGTGGACCGCGCCCCTGAACAAGCTGTACATCCAGCACCCGACGCTCTCGGACGACGAGCTGTGCGAGGCGGCCACGCGCACCGCCGGCGGGTTCGTCTCCGTCGTCGTGGCGGGCGAGGGCATCGTCGAACTCCTGCCCCTGGGCCTGTCCAAGGCGACCGGCCTGTCGCTGGCGGCCCGCCGGCTCAAGGTGAAGGCGGCCGACACGATCGCCTTCGGTGACATGCCCAACGACATACCGATGTTCGCCTGGGCCTCCTACGGGGTGGCGATGGCGGACGCTCATGAGGAACTGAAGGCGGTCGCCGACGAGGTGACGTCCTCCAACGAGGAGGACGGGATCGCGGTGGTGCTGGAGCGGTTGCTGGGCTGAGCCTTCGTGTCGCGTGTGCGGCGGAGGATGCACGGATCGAACGTGCGCGGGCTTGTCGCCCGACCGCGGTTCAGCGAACCGGTGCCTTGCCACTCGGCCAATCCTCCGGGTGGGCGGCCTCACGCGATGTGCGATTCGCGTGCTCGAAGCGGCCGCCCCGGGCAGCTCCCCGTGCGGGGCGGGCTCTACGGAGGGGTAGCGATCACTCCGGAACCCGCCGCGGGCTGCCCTGAAGGGAGCTGGACGTACTGCCGTGCATGGACATCGTCCGGCTCCTCTCCCAGAACGTGACGCCGGACTCCTCGTCCGGCAGGAACACGCCCTACTCTGCCTGCCGGGCGAATGGGACGCCACCGATTAAATCGGCGGTCGGACGGCGCCGGTCAGCGCCTGCGCCACCTGCGCCGCCGGGCCTTGCTGAAGAACCAGCCCGCAGGCGGCTCGTCGGAGCGCCAGGGCTGCGGCTCCGGCTCCTCCCGGCGCCAGCGCTCGGCGAGCATCCGGGCGCGGGCGGACGGCTCGGAGGTCTCGGCGGAGCGTATGAAGTCCTCGTCCAGGACGACGCCGTCGAGGTCGTAGGCATCGCCCCCGGACCCTGGCCGGGATCCCGACTGCCCCTGGTCGTCGTACTGAGCCCTCTCGCCCGCCATCCCCGCCCCTCCCAGCCGTCCGACTTCCGTGCGATATCCCTGCATACCGTTCGCCCAGTGTGCCCTGACGGGGGTGAAGACCCCGTCAGGGCCGGGGCACGTCACTCCTCGCCGGCGAGGGTCAGCGAGCGCAGCTTCTGACCGGCGTACCAGGTGGCCAGCACCGTGACGACCACCAGCAGCACCGTCGCCGTGGTGAGGCCCACGTCCGAGGTCACCAGGTCGCCGCCGGAAACCTTCTGGGCCACGGCCAGCGCCCACTGCTGGACGCTCAGCGTGCGGGCGCCCGGCACCAGGGAGCCGAACAGGGCCTCCCAGACCAGGGCGTAGACGAGGCCGAACACCACCGCGTGCCGGGAGACCGTGCCGAGCAGCAGGAACAGCGCCGCGTACGCGATGGAGGCGACCAGTGCGGCCACCGTGTAGGCGACGGCGATCTGCTGGCCGTTGCCGTTCAGGATGAAGCCCGCGATGAGCGTCGGCACCGCGGAGAACACCATCGTCACCGCGATGGCCACGATGAGCTTGGTGAAGATGATCGTCGGGCGTTTGATCGGCTTGGACAGCAGGTACACCACCGAGCCGTCGTCGATCTCCGGTCCGATCGCGCCGGTTCCGGCGATGACGCCGATGATCGGCACCATCGTGGCCAGGGCGAGGCCGCCCAGCAGGTCCGCCGCGGTCTGGTC
The DNA here is from genome assembly GCF_042958445.1 of Streptomyces sp. NPDC007991. Lineage (NCBI taxonomy): Bacteria > Bacillati > Actinomycetota > Actinomycetes > Kitasatosporales > Streptomycetaceae > Streptomyces > Streptomyces sp. NPDC007991. Next base: position 186,026 of record NZ_JBIBJD010000011.1, on the reverse strand, counting down.
GTCCGCCCCGGCGAGGAAGCGCACCACCACCGAGATGGCGATGAGCAGCAGCGGCAGGGCTCCGAGGATGAGGGCCCGGCGCCGGCCGAGCAGGGCCCGGTACGTGAGCCGGGCGACTGTGGGGTCGTACATCAGGGCCTCCTACGCCGCGACGAGGTACGAGAAGACGGACTCGAGGGACTCGTCGGACGGCGAGACCGTGAGCAGCCGGATGCCGTGGTCCCTGGCCACCCGCGGCAGCAGGGCCGTGAAGCGGCCGAAGTCGACGGCCTGGATGCGCAGCGCGCCCTCGGCGAGGTCGACCTCGATGCCGGACGTCGACGGGTCGGCGATCAGCGCGGCCGCGAGGGCACGGTCGTCGCTGGAGCGCACCAGGTAGCGGTGCGGCCGGTCGGTCATCAGGCGGCGGATCTTGCGGAAGTCGCCGCTGGCGGCGTGCCGGCCGGCGACGACGACCTCGATGTGCCAGGCGAGTTGCTCGACCTCTTCGAGGATGTGGGACGAGAACAGCACCGTGCGGCCCTCGTCGCCCATGCGCCGCAGCAGGTCCATGAGCTGCATGCGCTGGCGCGGGTCCATGCCGTTGAAGGGCTCGTCCAGCAGGAGCAGGGAGGGGTCGTGGACGAGGGCGGAGGCCATCTTGACGCGCTGGCGCATGCCCTTGGAGTACGTCTGGATCTTGCGGTCCTGCGCGTACTCCATCTCGACCGTGGCGAGCGCCTTCTGGGCCGCCTTGGCGCCCAGGCCGTGCAGTTCGGCGTTGGCGAGGACGAACTCCTTTCCCGTGAGGAAGTCGTACATCGCCTCCCGCTCGGGCACGACGCCGATCTGCCGGTAGATCCGCTCGTTGCGCCACACGGCCTGGCCGTCGAGGGTGACCGTGCCGGTGGAGGGGGCCAGGAAGCCGCCCATCATGTTGATGAGGGTGGACTTGCCGGCGCCGTTGGGGCCGAGCAGGCCCGTGACGCCGGGGCCGACGGTCATGGTGATGTCGTTGACGGCGACCACGTTGCCGAACCAGCGGGAGACATGGTCGATGTTGAGCGTGGTCACAGTCCCACCTTCTTGTAGCGGCGCATCAGGAGGCCGTAGCTCGCCGCGATCAGGCCCAGGGCGACGATGACGTAGACGACGCCTTCGGCGGTGCTCGGGCCCACCCCGCTGGGGGAGGCGGAGGTCGCGCCCAGGAACGCGGACTGCACACCGTCGACGACCGTGATCGGCGAGAACAGTCCGATCCACGGCACGGCGTCGCCGCTGCCCTGTGCGTCGGCGATGGCCTGGAGGGTGGAGACCGCGCCGTAGGTGATGGTCAGCACGGCGATCACGGCCGCGATGCCGAAGCCGCGGCGCGGGGTGAAGGAGGCGATGACCAGGCCGATGCCGGCGAACAGCAGTGAGAGCAGTGCCACGGAGACGAGTCCTTGAGCGAATCCCTTGGTCTGGTCGGCGAAGTCGAGCTTCGCCAGCAGCGCGCCCACGTAGAGCACGATCAGGGGTGCGGCCGTGAGGATGAACAGCGCCGAGGCGAGCGCCGCGAACTTGGCGCGGACGTAGTCGGCGGTCTCGATCGGCCGCGAGAAGTACAGCGGCACGGTCTTGAAGCGCAGGTCGCGCGAGACGGACTGGGGTGCCTGCGAGGCGACGTACAGGCTGATGACCGCCTGCATGATGATCGCGTAGCGCGTGTAGTCGACGGGCAGGGCTTTGGCCTTGGTGAAGACCGCGACGGCGACCATGATGGCCGCGGGCACGCACATCACCACGAACAGCAGCATCGGCAGCACCTTGGACTTCACCGAGCGGCCGAGGCCGTAGGAGCCGCGCAGGGACTGCGAGTACAGGGAGCGGCGGGCGTAGGCGCGGCCCAGGCGGGGGCCGTCGTAGCTGCGGTAGCCGATGTTGTGGATGCGGGTCTGGTCACCCGGAGCCGGGGCGGATGTCCCCGTGGAGTGCTCAACCGCCATGGCCGACCGCCTCCTTCCGCTGCTCGTGCTGGTCACTGGTGGTGAAGACCTCGGAGATGTGGTGCCGGCGCTGCTCCATGCGCACCAGGCCGAGCCCGAGGTCCGCGATCACGTCCCGGACCAGGTCGTACGTCTCCTCGCCCTGGGCGGTGAGCAGCAGGATGTGGCCGGCGCCCGGCAGGCCGCTGCCGTCCTCGACGCTCACCCCGCGCGCGTGCAGCGCCTCGCGCATCGCGCGGGTGCCGTCCGGGTGCTCGTCGGTGTCGGTGACCTCGATCGCGAGGGTCGTGGTGGTCTGGGTGAAGTCCGTGGTGGAGCTGGAGCGCAGGAGCTTGCCGCCGTCGACGACCACGACGTGGTCGCAGGTGCGCTCCAGTTCGCCCAGCAGGTGGGAGGTGACCAGGACCGAGATGCCGAAGTCGGTGTGGATCCGGCGGATCAGGCCGAGCATCTCGTCGCGGCCGACCGGGTCGAGGCCGTTGGTGGGCTCGTCCAGGAAGACCAGCTGCGGGTCGTGCACGAGGGCCTGGGCGAGCTTCACGCGCTGCTTCATGCCGGTGGAGTAGCCGCCGATGGGGCGGTAGCGCTCCTCGTACAGGCCGACGTGCCGCAGGGTGTCGGCGGTGCGCTCGCGTGCGGCGGTGGGCGGCAGGCCGGACATGCGCGCCATGTGGACGACGAACTCGGTGGCCGAGACGTCCGGCGGCAGACAGTCGTGCTCGGGCATGTAGCCGACGCGCTCGCGGATGTCGGCGCCCTTGGTGGCGACGTCGAGGCCGAGCACTTCGGCGCGGCCCTCGGTGGCGGGGGACAGACCCAGCAGGATCTTGATCAGTGTGGACTTGCCGGCTCCGTTGGCTCCGACGAGTCCGGTCACACCGGGCCCGACGTCCACGGAGAGCCGGTCAAGAGCGGTCACCCTGGGGAACCGCTTGCTCAGGCTTTCGGTCGCGATCACAGTCACGCTTCGAAGATAGGGGCGGCGACCGTGGCGGTCGTCACTCCGCAGAGCTGTCTTCGGGTCAACCTGGAGTAGTACGGGCCCTTAGGGGACCTGGTTCTTGAGAGTTACCACGACCGGGACGACACCGGTGACCCGCCCGAGGGCACCCTATTGACGATGTCTCTAACAACTGCCAGATTCGCCGGATGACGTTGCTCACGGGCGCACGGGAGCGCCGGGTGCGGACCGGCGAGGTCGAGCTGTGCGTGGCCGAAGCAGGTGATCCGCGGCGGCCGACGGTGGTCCTGGTACACGGCTACCCCGACAGCAAAGAGGTGTGGTCCGAGGTCGCCGCGCGTCTCGCCGGGCACTTCCACGTGGTGGCGTACGACGTCCGCGGCCACGGGCGGTCGACGGCACCGCGGCCGCTGCGGGGCGGGTTCACACTGGAGAAGCTGACGGACGACTTCCTGGCCGTCGCGGACGCGGTCAGCCCGGACCGGCCCGTGCATCTGGTCGGGCACGACTGGGGCTCGGTGCAGGCCTGGGAGTTCACCACCGTCAAGCGCACCGAGGGCCGCATCGCCTCCTTCACCTCCATGTCCGGGCCGTCCCTGGACCACTTCGGCCACTGGATCAACCGGCGCGTGAAACGCCCCACCCCGCGCCGGGTCGGCCAGCTCCTCGGGCAGGGCGCCAGGTCCTGGTACGTGTACCTGCTGCACACGCCGGTGCTGCCCGAGCTGGCCTGGCGCGGCCCGCTCGGCAAGCGCTGGCCCCGGGTTCTGGAGCGCGTCGAGAAGGTGCCCCGGGGTGGTTACCCCACCTCGTCCCTGCCGTCGGACGCGGCACACGGGGTCTGGCTGTACCGGGACAACGTACGGCCCCGGCTGCGCAGGCCACGCACGGACGCGTACGCGCACGCGCCCGTGCAGATCGTGACGCCCCTGGAGGACCGGTTCCTGTCGGAGCGGCTCACCGACGAGCTGGAGCGGTGGGTTCCGCGGTTGACCCGCAGGACCGACCAGGCAGGGCACTGGATCCCTCGCACCCGTCCGGATCAGCTGGCTTCGTGGATCGAGGAGTTCGTGACGTCCGTGGAGAGCGGGCGCTCCCCGGCGGCGGCGCGCGGCCTCCACGCCCAGCGGTTCGGCGGGCAGCTCGTCCTGGTCACCGGGGCGGGCAGCGGCATCGGGCGGGCGACGGCGCTGGCGTTCGCGGAGAACGGCGCGCGCGTGGTCGCCGTCGACCGGAACGCGAAGGCGGCGGACCGTACCGCAGAGTCATGCCGTCTGACGGGCGCTCCGGCGGCCTGGGCGGAGACGGTCGACGTCTCCGACGAGCAGGCCATGGAGAAGCTCGCCGAGAAGGTCACCGCCCAGTACGGCGTGGTGGACGTCCTCGTGAACAACGCCGGGATCGGACTGTCCGGTTCCTTCTTCGACACCACGCCGGAGGACTGGAAGAAGGTCCTCGACGTCAACCTGTGGGGCGTGATCCACGGCTGCCGGCTCTTCGGGCGGCGGATGGCCGGGCGCGGGCAGGGCGGCCACATCGTCAACGTGGCCTCGGCGGCGGCGTACCAGCCGTCCCGGGCGCTGCCCGCGTACAGCACCTCCAAAGCGGCCGTCCTCATGCTCAGCGAGTGCCTGCGCGCGGAGCTCGCCGGGCGGGGCATCGGCGTGACCGCGGTCTGCCCCGGCTTTGTCAACACCGCCATCACGTCCACGGCGCACTTCGCCGGGGTCGACGCCGGCGAGGAGAAGCGGCTCCAGCAGCGTGCCGCCCGTCTGTACGGGCTGCGGAACTACCCGCCGGAGAAGGTCGCCGCCGCGATCGTGCGGGCGGTGGTACGCAACGAGGCGGTGGTCCCGGTCACGCCGGAGGCGCGGGGTGCCCGCTGGCTGTCGCGGCTGGCACCAGGGGCACTGCGGGGGATCGCACGGCTGAAGCCGCCGGTGTGACCCCAAGTCGCCTGATGTGAAGGCCAGTTGTCCACAGACTCCCCGAATTCGCCTGTGGATAACACCCCTTGGCTGTGGATCAAACCTCCAGAGGGAAACTCAATCGCGTGATTCAGGTCTCTCCCGCACTCTGAGGGGATGGACGAAAGACGCACCATCAAGGTGTCGAAGTACCTCTCGAAGCATCTGCGCCACCAGCCGGAGCGGATCGGGCTGGCACTGGACGAGGGCGGCTGGGTCGAGATCGACACACTGATCGCCGCAGCCGCCGCCCATGGCTTCCGATTCACCCGTACCGAGCTGGACCACGTCGTCGCCACCAACGACAAGCGGCGTTTCGCCGTCGAGGGCACCCGGATCCGCGCCAGCCAGGGGCACAGCGTCGAGGTCGACCTCGGGCTGCCGACGGCGACCCCGCCCGCGTACCTCTACCACGGCACCGTCGCACGCAACCTGGACGCGATCCGGGCCGAGGGGCTCAGGCCGATGAACCGGCATGCCGTGCATCTCTCATCCGACCGCGAGACGGCGACCCGCGTCGGTGCCCGCCGTGGCCGGCCGGTCGTGCTGGCCGTGGACGCGGCCGCCATGCACCGCGACGGCCACGTCTTCCAGGTGAGCGCGAACGGCGTGTGGCTCACCGAGGCCGTACCACCGCGGTATGTGCGTTTTCCCGGTCCTCACTGACGCGCGGTACGGGACGCGCCGCTCACGGTGGCTGTTTCACGTGAAACACGGGTCACCCGAGGCGCTCCCTTAGGCTCGATGCCATGAGTCTGCGTCTGAGCACCGTGATCCTCCCCTATCGCCGCTGGCAGGAAGGCGGTCGTGCGGCCTGGACGCGTGCCGAGCAGCTCGGCTTCCACACCGCGTACACCTACGACCACCTGTCGTGGCGCAGCTTCCGGGACGGCCCCTGGTTCGGCGCCGTACCGACCCTCACCGCCGCCGCGACCATCACCGACCGGCTGCGGCTGGGCACTCTGGTGACCTCGCCGAACTTCCGGCACCCGGTGACCCTCGCCAAGGAGCTGATCTCCCTCGACGACATCTCCGGCGGGCGGGTCACCCTGGGCATCGGCGCGGGCGGCTCGGGCTTCGACGCCACCGCGCTCGGCCATGAGCCGTGGACCCCGCGCGAGCGCGCCGACCGCTTCGCCGAGTTCGTCCCGCTGCTCGACCGGCTGCTCAGCGAGGACGCGGTGTCGTACGAGGGCGACTTCTACTCGGCGCACGAGGCCCGGAACATCCCCGGCTGTGTGCAGCGCCCCAGGCTGCCGTTCGCGGTGGCCGCGACCGGGCCGCGCGGCATGCGCCTGGCCGCACGGTACGGCCAGGCGTGGGTGACCACCGGTGACCCCAAGCTGTTCGAGAACGGCACTCCGGAACAGTCGGTTCAGGCCATCCGCAGGCAGGTGGACAAGCTCGCCGACACCTGCGCCGAGATCGGCCGGGACATGACCGGCCTCGACAAGGTCCTGCTCACCGGATTCACTCCGGACCGCGGCGGGCCGCTGCAGTCCCTGGACGCCTTCGTCGACTTCGCCGGCCGGCACCGGGAGCTGGGCTTCACGGAGATCGTGCTCCACTGGCCCATCCCCGACTCGCCCTTCGCGACGGACGAGAAGGCATTCGAGCAGATCGCCATGGAGGCTCCTGGGCAGTTGCGCTGAGGGCCTCGGTTGCTCTGAGGGCCTTGCGGGAAGCCCCGCTCGGGAACCGCCTGGTGAGGGCGGTATCCACTCACCTGTGCGGACTGCCGCACGCCCGTGCAGGCATATGCGGGACAATGGCCGGGTGATCTCAGCGACCCGACAGCCCGATACCCCGGCCGAGACCGTCCCACCGCGGCTGATCGCCACCGACCTCGACGGCACCCTGCTGCGCGACGACAAGTCGGTGTCCCCCCGCACGGTGGCCGCGCTCGCCGCCGCCGAGGAGGCGGGCATCGAGGTCTTCTTCGTCACCGGCCGCCCGGCCCGCTGGATGGACGTCGTCAGCGACCACGTGCACGGCCACGGCCTGGCGATCTGCGGCAACGGCGCCGCCGTGGTCGACCTGCACGGCGGCCCCGGCTCCCACCGGTTCGTGAAGGTACGGGAGCTGGAACGGGCGAACGCGCTGGACGCCGTACGGCTGTTGCGTGACGCGGCTCCGGGCACGGTGTACGCGGTGGAGCAGACGTACGGCTTCTACCAGGAACCGGCCTATCCGAAGCTCCACATGGAGATCCCCGACAGCCTCGCCCCCGCGGAGGACCTGCTGTCTGCGGACCACCGCGCGGCCGCGGAGCCGGTGCTGAAGATCCTGGCCTACCACCCAGAGATGGACCCCGACGCCTTCCTGACCCTGGCCCGGCTCGCCATCGGTGACCGGGCCAACGTCACCCGCTCCAGCCCCAGTGCGCTGCTCGAGATCAGCGGCCCCGGGGTGTCCAAGGCCAGCACACTCGCCCTGTGCTGCGCCGAGCGGGGCATCTCGCACGAACAGGTCGTCGCCTTCGGTGACATGCCGAACGACGTCGAGATGCTGACCTGGGCGGGCCGGTCCTACGCGATGGGCAACGCCCACCCGGACGTGATCGCCGCTGCCTCGGGACGGACGGTCGCGAACAACGAGGACGGCGTGGCGGTAGTGATCGAGCGGCTGCTCACGGAACTGCCGTAGCCGGCGCGGCTGGAGGTGTGACTGCGGTGCGGCCGCGGCTCTCGCCCGGGTCAGAGCGACACCCCCCGCGCCGCCAGCCACGACACCGGATTCACGGACGAGCCCATGTCCGGGGTGACCCTGGCCTCGAAGTGCAGGTGCGGTCCGGTGGAGTTGCCCGTGGTGCCCGACTGGCCGATCCACTGTCCGGGTTCGACGTGTTCCCCCTGGTCGACCGCGACGGATGCGAGATGGGCGTACTGCGTGTAGTAGCCGCCCGCGTGCCTGAGCACGATCTCGATGCCGAAGGCACCCCCGCAGGACACCTTCACCACCCGGCCCGCGCCCACGGCCCGCACCGGCGTGCCGATCGGCACCGCGAAGTCCTGCCCGGTGTGCCGGCTCGACCACCGAGTACCGCCGCTGCCGTAGGACGCCGACAGCTCGTACGTCTCCACGGGCGCGACCCACGCGGTCGTCAACCCCGTCTCCGGCTGGTCGAGCCGCACGGACCCGCGGCATGCCCCGGCGGCGACCGAGGCGTCCGCCTGCCCCTGGAGCTGCGAGCGTGCCGTTTCCAGCTTCTGCTCGATGTCCGCCTTGAGGGCGGCGAGTTGGGTGTTCCGTTTCTCCAGCGCCTGCCACTGGGCCGCGGCCTTGGCCTCGTCCGCGGCGAGCCGTGCCTCGGCCCGGCGGTTCTTGGAGATCGCGTTGTTCACGGCGAGATTCGTCTGCGAGAAGGCGTGCTGGCCCCGCATCAGTTCGTCTGGGCTGTCGGCGAGGATCAGCTGCGCGGCCACCGGCAGGCCACCGCTGGAGCGGTACTGGGCACGGGCGATCCGGCCCAGGTCCTCGTGCAGGGCCGCGATGTGCCGCCGCTGACCGTCCAGGAGTTCCTCGGCCCGCTGGGCTCTGCCCCGTTGCTTCTCGGCCTCTTGGCGCCCCGCCTCGTACTGCTGCGTCGCCACGGCGGCCTCCTCGTACAGCCGCGCCACCTCGGCGCTGAGCCCGGCGTCCCCGCCGGTGCCGTTCCCGGGTTCCTTGTGCGCCGCCGTCGGCCGGGCCGCGAGCACCGCCAGCGCGCACAGCAGAACCGGAACCAGCAGCCGATGGCGGCGATATGAACGCATGTCAGTGATCGTCACCCGGCCCGGCCGCCCTGGCCCTGTTCACCTCGTGCGCCCGGGGGACCGACTGCCCCGAACGGCTCAGTGCGGCGCCGGTCGGGCCCTGCAAAGGCGCGGCCCGGTGCTGCGCCCGTCAGGCCCCGCGAAGGGGCGGCTGGTTGCGGGCCGGTCGGACCCCGCTGAGGCGCGGCCGGCTGCGGGCCGGTCGGGCCGCTAAGGCGTAGCCATCAGCGACTCCGACGCCGCCTCCCGCTCCGCCATCTCCCGCAACGGCCCGTCCACGGCCACCAGCTCCGCGTACGCCCCACGCTGCACGACACGTCCCCGGTCCAGCACGATCACCTCGTCCACCGCCACCAGACCCGCCATGCGGTGCGTGATGAGCAGCGTCGTACGGCCCTTGGTGGCGGCCAGCAGGTCGGCGGTGAGCGCGTCGGCGGTCGGCAGGTCCAGGTGTTCGGCGGGCTCGTCGAGCACCAGGACGGGGAAGTCGGCGAGGAGTGCCCGGGCCAGCGCCAGCCGCTGCCGCTGGCCTCCCGACAGCCGCGTCCCGTGCTCGCCGACGAGCGTGTCGAGCCCGTCGGGCAGGCCGCCGGCCCAGTCCAGCAGCCGGGCCCGGCCGAGCGCGGCACGCAGGTCGTCCTCGGTGGCGTCCTTCCTGGCGAGCAGCAGGTTCTCGCGCAGCGAGCTGTCGAAGAGGTGCGCGTCCTGCGCGCACAGCCCGACGAGCCTGCGTACGTCGTCCCCGTCCAGCGCGTACGCGTCCACGCCCGCCAGCGTGTACGAGCCGGCGTCCGCGTCGAGGAAGCGCAGCAGCACCTGCGCCAGCGTCGTCTTGCCGGAGCCGGAGGGTCCGACCACGGCCACCCGGCGGCCCTCGTCGAGGGTCAGGTCAAGCCCGGCGAGCGCGTCCCGGTCCTGCCCCGTGTGCCGCGCGGAAAGCCCCTCGACGACGACCGGGAACGGCGACGCGGGCGCCTGCCGCGGCTGCTCGGGCTCCCCCACGGGCTCCGGGGCGTCCAGTACCTCGTACACCCGCTCGGCGCTCCGGCGCACCCGCTGCCGGTACTGCACGGCGAGCGGCAGCCCGAGCACGGCCTCGAAGGCGGCCAGCGGGGTGAGGACGACGACGGCCATGGTCACGCCGTCCAGCCGCCCGGCCGCGACCGCCTGTGCGCCGGCCAGAGCGGCGGCTGTGACGGTCAGGCCGGAGATCAGCGCGGTGAGCCCGTCGCCGAGTGCCGTGGCGGTGGCGGCACGCGACGCGATCCGGGTGAGGACGCGGTCGGCCTCGCGTGCCTCGGCGGTCCGGGCGGGCAGGGCACCAGCGACGGTCAGCTCGGCGGTTCCGGTGAGCAGATCGGCCACCCGCGTCGCGAGCACGCCACGGGCGGGCGCCAGCCGGTGCTCGGCCCGCCGCGCCACGGCACCCGTGACGAGCGGCACGCCCGCCCCCGCCGCCAGCAGCCCGGCCGCGAGCACGGCCCCGGCCTCGGGCAGCAGCCACGCCGTGAAACCGACGGACGCGGCCGACACGACGACGCCCGCCCCGGCCGGCAGCAGCCACCGCAGCCAGTAGTCCTGCAGCGCGTCCACGTCCGCGACCAGCCGGGTCAGCAGATCACCCCGTCGGGTCCGGCGCAGCCCTGCGGGCGCCAGCCGCTCCAGCCTGCGGAACACCGCGACCCGGGTGTCCGCCAGCATCCGCAGCACGGCGTCGTGCGAGACCAGCCGCTCGGCGTACCGGAACACGGCCCGTCCGATCCCGAAGGCCCGCGTCGCCGTCACGGCCACCATCAGATACAGCACGGGCGGCTGCTGCGAAGCCCGCGAGATCAGCCACCCTGAGGTGGCCATGAGCCCTACGGCACTCCCGAGCGCGAGGCTCCCCAGCAGCAGGGCGAGTCCCAGCCGCCCGCGCCGGGCACCGGACATGGCGCGGACGCGCCCGAGGACGCCGCCACCCGAAGCGGGCCGGCCGCCGGGTTCCGCAGGAGAGACCGCGGCGGACACCTCGGCCTCGACGGAAACCGTCCCGGCAATCGGGACCGCTGCGGACCCGGCAGGCACCACGGCGGTCTCGGGCTCCGTCAGCCGCACCACCCGGTCCGCTACCCCCAGCAGCGCCGGCCGGTGCACCACGAGCAGCACCGTCCGCCCGGCCGCGAGCCGCCGTACGGCGGCCACGACCTCGGCCTCCGTGGCTCCGTCCAGCGCGGCCGTCGGCTCGTCGAGCAGCAGCACGGGCCGGTCCGCGAGGAACGCCCGGGCCAGCGCGAGCCGCTGCCGCTGCCCGGCGGACAGTCCGGCCCCGTCCTCGCCGAGCACGGTGCCCGTGCCCTCGGGCAGCGCGTCCACGAACTCCAGCGCCCCGGCGTCCCGCAGCGCCCGCCGTACGGCGTCGTCGTCGGCGTCCGGCCGCGCCAGCCGTACGTTCTCGGCGATCGTCCCGGCGTACAGATGCGGCCGCTGCGGCACCCAGGCGATCCGGGACCGCCACTTCTCCAGGTCCACGTCGGCGAGGTCGGCTCCCCCGACCCGCACCCGTCCCCCGGCCGGTGGCACGAATCCGAGCAGGACGTTCAGCAGCGTCGACTTGCCGGCACCGCTCGGCCCGACCAGCGCGACCGTCTCCCCGGGCTCGACGGTGAAGGACACGTGCGACACCGCGTCCGCCTGCCGCCCCGGGTAGCGGACGGTCACTCCCTCGAAGGCCAGCGCACCCGCCGGCACGTCCCCGGATCCCGAGGCAGGCACGGGCGTCTGGAGAACCTCGAAGATCTCCTCGGCCGCGGCGAGCCCCTCCGCCGCCGCGTGGTACTGCGCCCCGACCTGCCGCAACGGCAGATATGCCTCCGGCGCCAGGATCAGGATGACCAGGCCGATATACAGGTCCATCTCGCCGTGCACCAGCCGCATGCCGATCGTCACGGCGACCAGCGCCACCGAGATCGTCGCGAGCAGCTCCAGCGCGAACGAGGAGATGAAGGCGATCCGCAGCGTCCGCATGGTGGCCTGCCGGTACTCGCCGGTGATCCGCCGGATCGACTCGGCCTGCGCCTTGGCCCGTCCGAAGACCTTCAGCGTCGGCAGCCCCGCGACGACGTCCAGGAAGTGTCCGGACAGCCGCGACAGCAGCCGCCACTGACGGTCCATCCGGGACTGCGTGGCCCAGCCGATCAGCACCATGAAGACAGGAATGAGCGGCAGGGTGCCCACGATGATGGCCGCGGAGACCCAGTCCTCGGTGACGATCCGCGCCAGCACCGCCACCGGCACGACCACCGCGAGACCCAGCTGCGGCAGATACCGCGAGAAGTAGTCGTCGAGGGCGTCGACACCCCGGGTGGCCAGGGCGACCAGCGAACCGGTGCGCTGCCCGCTCAGCCAGCCCGGCCCCAGCTGAGCGGAACGCTCCAGCAACCGCCCCCGCAGCTCGGACTTCACCGCCGCGCTCGCCCGGTGCGCGGCGAGCTCCGTGAGCCAGCCGACCAGCGCCCGGCCGACCGCGACGGCGGCCAACAGCAGCAGGGGAGTGCCGAGGTCGGACACCGCCATGCGGTGCTGGAACGCCCCGACCACCACCTCGGCGATGAGCATCGCCTGCGCGATGACCAGCACCGCCCCGACGGCACCCAGGGCGACGACCGCGACGAGGAAGACGCGGGTCGCACGGGCGTACCGGAGCAGACGCGGATCGATTGGTTTCACGTGAAACACACCTCAGTGCCCAGTCTCGGCGATGTGCTGCGTCCCGATCCGCTTGCGGAACACCCAGTACGTCCAGCCCTGGTAGAGCATCACGATGGGAGTGGCGACCGCCGCGCACCAGGTCATGATCTTCAGCGTGTACGGGCTGGACGACGCGTTGGTGACCGTCAGGCTCCAGTCCGGGTTGAGCGTCGACGGCATGACGTTGGGGAACAGCGTCAGGAACAGCATCGCCACCGTGGCCACGATGGTGAGCCCCGACAGGGCGAAGGCCCAGCCCTCACGCCCCGCCCGCGCCGCGACCAAGGCCACCACGAGCGACGCCACCGCCACGGCCACCGCGACGAGCGACGCCCCGTCACCCCGGTCGGACTGCGTCCACAACAGGAACGCGAGGGCCAGCAGGGCGGTCACCGACCCGACCCTCAGCGCCAGCTTCCGCGCCCGCTCCCGGATCTCCCCGACCGTCTTGAGCCCGACGAACACCGTCCCGTGGAAGGTGAACAGCGCCAGCGTGACCAGACCGCCGAGCAGGGCGTACGGGTTGAGCAGGTCCAGGACGCCACCGGCGTAGTTGAAGTCCTGGTCGATCTTCACGCCCCGCACGATGTTGCCGAAGGCCACACCCCACAGGAAGGCGGGGATCAGCGAGGTCCAGAAGATCGCCGTCTCCCAGTTGCGCTGCCAGTGCTCCTCGGGCCGCTTGGCGCGGTACTCGAAGGCCACACCCCGGACGATGAGGCAGACCAGGATGAGCAGCAGCGGCAGGTAGAAGCCGGAGAAGAGCGTGGCGTACCACTCCGGGAAGGCGGCGAAGGTGGCACCGCCCGCGGACAGCAGCCACACCTCGTTGCCGTCCCAGACGGGGCCGATGGTGTTGATCAGCACCCGCTTCTCGGGCCGGTCGCGGGCGAGCAGCTTCGTGAGCACACCGACCCCGAAGTCGAAGCCCTCCAGGAAGAAGTAGCCGGTCCACAGGACGGCGATCAGAACGAACCAGACGTCGTGCAGTTCCATGACTGTGCAGCTCCCTCGGCCTAGTACGAGAAGGCCATCGGCTTGTCGGCGTCACGGGACTCGCCGCCGATCTTCGTGGGCGGGTTGAGGTCGGCCTCGGTGAGCTCCGGCGGGCCCGCCTTGACGTACTTGACCAGCAGCTTGACCTCGACGACGGCGAGGATCGCGTACAGCGTGGTGAAGACGATCATCGAGGTGATGACCTCGGCCTGGGAGACACCGGGGGAGACCGCGTGACGGGTCTGGAGCACGCCGTAGACGACCCACGGCTGGCGGCCCATCTCGGTGAAGATCCAGCCCCAGGAGCTGGCGATCAACGGGAAGCCCAGGGTGAGGATCGCGATGCGCCAGTACCACCTGGTGAGGGTCGGACCGAGGGCCTTCCTCGGCAGGAGGACGAGATGCGGCACCTCGTCCTCGCCCACCCGCAGATGCTGCGGCAGCATGAACTTCTTGCGGGTCAGCCACAGCCCGGCCAGACCGATGGCGAACGACGTCATGCCGAAGCCGATCATCCACCGGAAGCCCCAGTAGGCGACGGGGATGTTGGGCCGGTAGTCACCGGGTCCGTACTTCTCCTGCTCGGCCTTGTTGACGTCGTTGATGCCGGGCACGTACGAGGTGAAGTCGTCCTTGGCGAGGAAGGACAGCAGTCCGGGGATCTCGATGGCGACCTTGTTGTGCCCCTTGTCGACGTCGCCGACGGCGAAGATCGAGAAGGGCGCCGGCTTCTCGCCGTCCCACAGCGCCTCGGCAGCGGCCATCTTCATCGGCTGCTGCTGGTACATGATCTTTCCCAGGGTGTCACCGCTGACCGCGGTGAGCAGACCGCCGATGACGACGGTGACGAGGCCCAGCCGCAGCGAGGTCTTCATCACGGGGACGTGCTTCTTGCGGGCCAGGTGGAAGGCGGCGATGCCGACCATGAAGGCGCCGCCGGTGAGGAACGCCGCGGTGAGCGTGTGGAAGACCTGGGCGAGCGCGGTGTTCTGGGTGAGCACCAGCCAGAAGTCGGTGAGCTCGGCCCGGCCCTTCGCCTCGTTGATCCGGTAGCCGACCGGGTGCTGCATCCAGGAGTTGGCCGCGAGGATGAAGTACGCCGACAGGATCGTGCCGATCGAGACCATCCATATGCAGGCCAGGTGAATCTTCTTCGGCAGCTTGTCCCAGCCGAAGATCCACAGGCCGATGAAGGTGGACTCGAAGAAGAAGGCGATCAGGGCCTCGAAGGCGAGCGGCGCACCGAAGACGTCACCGACAAAACGCGAGTAGTCGGACCAGTTCATGCCGAACTGGAACTCCTGCACGATGCCGGTGACCACACCCATCGCGATGTTGATCAGGAAGAGCTTGCCCCAGAACTTCGTCGCCTGGAGGTACTTCTCCTTCTCCGTCCGCACCCACGCGGTCTGCAGTCCGGCCGTCAGGGCGGCCAGCGAGATCGTCAGGGGGACGAACAGAAAGTGGTAGACGGTGGTGATGCCGAACTGCCATCGCGCCAGGGTCTCCGGCGCCAGAGCCAGGTCCACGTCGCCGCTCCTTACAACCGCTTGTGAAAGCGTTCACATTCACAAGCCATTATGCAGCACGATGTTTCGAGTCCTGGAGGGGGCCCCTGTCTCCCCCGTCACAGTCAACCCCTTGGCCGGACCTTGTCGGTTTCACGTGAAACAGATGAGCCGGCCGACGACCAGCGCCGACCGGCTCACCCAACGGTTCTCGGCTCCTAGAGCTCCTTGCGAAACCCTTCCGCCACCTTCAGGAAGATGTCGTTCGCCTCTGTCTCCCCGACCGTCACCCGCACTCCCTCACCCGGGAACGGCCGGATCACCACCCCCGCCTGCTCACACGTCTGCGCGAACGCGACCGTGCGCTCCCCCAGCCGCAGCCACACGAAGTTGGCCTGGGTCTCGGGCACCGTCCACCCCTGGGCGCGCAGCCCGTCGACCACGCGCGTGCGCTCACACACCAGCGAGCCGACCCGGCCGAGCAGTGCGTCCTCGGCACGCAGCGAGGCGATCGCCGCCTCCTGCGCGAGCTGGCTCACCCCGAACGGGACGGCCGTCTTGCGCAGCGCCGCAGCCACCGGCTCGTGGGCGATGGCGAACCCGACGCGCAGCCCGGCGAGGCCGTACGCCTTGGAGAAGGTCCGCAGGACGCAGACGTTGGGCCGGTCACGGTAGAGCTCGACACCGTCCGGGACCTCGGGGTCGCGGATGAACTCGCGATAGGCCTCGTCGAGCACCACCAGGACATCACCGGGCACCCGGTCGAGGAAGCGCTCCAGCTCCGCCCGCCGCACGACCGTGCCCGTCGGGTTGTTGGGGTTGCAGACGAAGATCAGCCGGGTCCGGTCGGTGATCGCGTCGGCCATCGCGTCGAGGTCGTGCACATCACCGGAGGTCAGCGGCACCTGCACCGATGTCGCGCCGCTGATCTGCGTGATGATCGGATACGCCTCGAAGGACCGCCAGGCGTAGATGACCTCGTCGCCGGGGCCGGAGGTGGCCTGGATCAGCTGCTGGGCGACACCGACCGACCCCGTGCCGGTGGCCAGGTGGGAGAGGGGCACGCCGAACCGCTCGGACAGCTCGTTCATCAGCGCCGTACAGGCCATGTCCGGGTAGCGGTTGAAGGTGCAGGCCGCCGCCGTCACCGTCTCCATCACGCCCGGCAGCGGCGGGTAGGGGTTCTCGTTGGAGGACAGCTTGTAGGCCACCGGCCCACCCGCCGCGGCTGGCTTGCCCGGCTTGTAGGTGGGGATCCCCTCCAGCTCGGCGCGCAGCCTCGGGCTCGTCTCGCTCACCGCAGTCCTCCTCGCGAAGACCGGCGGCCCATGACCGCCGCCGACATCCAATACTCCTCACCTTATGAGGATTCGCCGCCGCTGCGTATAGCCACGGCGGAGCGACGAAGACCCGCCTCGTGCGTCCCACCGGCACCGCTCGTACGTCCCACCGGCATCGCTCGCGGGTCCCACCCCCATCGCTCGCGGGCCCACCTGAATCAGGGGCATCGCCGCACGAAGGCGTACGAACTCAGGGGCGCGCCGCACATATATCTACGCGCCGGTGGTGCACGCCGTGGCGCGCATCCCCCGTGCAGGTGAGTTGAGACCTCTTCGCAACCTCGGCCACGTGGCAGGCCCGTGCGCGCCGACGAGTCACGTACTGGCATGTAGACCGTCAACACCCTTGTTTTCCCAAGCAATTGAGGTTAAATGATCATGCAGAAACGTGCCTGTCAACGTGTGCATATGCGTCCGCCCTACCCCACCGCATGAGCCCTACTATCGGCTCGCCATGACAGCAGCAGGGAAGCACCAGGTGAGCCGCGCGGAAACCTCACGTCGAGGCAGTCGGCCGGGTCGGGCGGGTATCAGAGACGTGGCCGCCGCCGCCGGAGTGTCCATCACGACCGTCTCCGACGCCCTCAACGGCAAGGGCCGGCTCCCGGACGCCACCCGGCGCCATGTCCGTGAGGTCGCCGACCGGTTGGGCTACCGGCCCTCGGCCGCCGCCCGGACCCTCCGTACCGGCAAGTCGGGACTCATCGGCCTGACCGTGACCACGTACGGGGACGAACCTTTCACCTTCACCGAGTTCGCGTACTTCGCAGAGATGGCGCGGGCCGCCACCTCCGCGGCACTCGCCCGCGGCTACGCCCTCGTCATCCTGCCCGCGACATCCCGGCACGACGTCTGGTCGAACGTCGCCCTGGACGGCACGGTCGTCATCGACCCCTCCGACCAGGACCCGGTCGTCAGCGAACTCGTCCGGCAGGGCCTGCCGGTCGTCTCCGACGGCCGCCCGGCCGGCGCACTGCCGGTCACGGCCTGGGTCGACAACGACCACGAGGCCGCCGTCCTCGGCATCCTCGACCACCTGGCCGACGCCGGCGCCCGCCGCATCGGCCTGCTGACCGGCACGAGCACGGACACGTACACCCACCTGTCGACCACCGCGTACCTGCGCTGGTGCGAGCGCGTCGGCCAGGATCCGGTGTACGAGGCCTACCCGGCGCACGATCCGTGCGCGGGCGCCGTCGCCGCCGACCGGCTGCTCGCCCGGCCCGACCGGCCCGACGCGGTCTACGGCCTGTTCGACCCGAACGGCACCGACCTGCTCGCCGCCGCCCGCCGCTACGGCCTGCGCGTCCCCGACGACCTGCTGCTGGTCTGCTGCAGCGAGTCCACCGTGTACGCCAACACCGAGCCGCCCATCACGACGCTCTCCCTGAAACCGCGCCGCATCGGCACGGCGGTCGTGCAGCTCCTCATCGACGCCATCGAGGGAGTGGACTCGGACCGGCCGGTGGAGCAGGTGATACCGACGGAACTGATCGTGCGCACGTCGTCCCAGCGGCGCCCGCCGCGCACGACGGTCAGCCCGCCGCGGTCACCCGAGGGGGCCTGAACCCGTCCGATCGGGTCAAGGCATGTGCGCCCTCCTGGGGAGAAACAGGGCCGGTCCCCCGGAGAGAAGGGATCGTTCTCGCGAAGAGAAAGAAAGCGAGGACGGTCACACGGTGGTCAAAGCCCGGCTCAATCGGGGCGAAAGCCGCAGTGAACTGGACTCTTGCTCTGATTCACCACCCCTGGGTCATCACATGGCGCGATCCGCATTCCTATGATGGGCCCACGACACCCACGGGCCGCTACGACCAGGCAGTCCGATGCGGTGCAGACGCGGCGCGATGGTGGAGGGGTCGATGACTCAGGGGGCCGGTCAGGGACCCGAGGTGGAGCGGACGGCGACGCTGCGCGACTTCCGAGTGCCCGCGTACGTCCACGAGGCCGGTCCGTACGTCCACAGCGCCCACCCCGGCGAGGTCGCCCCGCCGCCCGAGGAGACCTACCCCGAGGGGTACACGCCGACCGAGCGCGATCTGCCCGTGATCAACCGGGGCGACACCGTCCAGGTGACCGTCGACCCCGAGACCGCCGCGGCCCCGCCGGCGGACACCGGGCAGGGCCCGCTGTACGTCGTGGGTGACGTGCACGGCTATCTCGACCAGCTGGTGGCGGCCCTCCAGGAGAAGGGCCTCCTCGACGCCGACGGCCACTGGTGCGCGGGCACCGCCCGGCTGTGGTTCCTCGGCGACTTCACCGACCGCGGCCCCGACGGCATCGGCGTCATCGACCTGGTGATGCGGCTGTCCGCCGAGGCCGCCGCGGCCGGCGGCTACTGCAAGGCGCTCATGGGCAACCACGAGCTGCTGCTGCTCGGCGCCAAGCGGTTCGGCGACACCCCCGTCAACTCCGGCGCCGGCACCGCCACGTTCCAGGCGGCCTGGCTGCTCAACGGCGGCCAGAAGACCGACATGGACCGCCTCCAGGACCACCACCTGCAGTGGATGGCCCGGCTGGACGCCATCGAGGAGGTCGACGGCCACCTGCTCGTCCATTCCGACACCACCGCCTACCTCGACTACGGCCGCTCGATCGAAGAGGTCAACGACACCGTCCGCGAGACGCTCACGCGCAACGACGCGGACGAGGTCTGGGACCTGTTCCGCAAGTTCACCAAGCGGTTCTCCTTCCGTGACGAGGGCGGCGCGGACGCCGTGCGCTCCCTGCTCGATACGTACGGGGGCAGCCGTATCGTTCACGGTCACAGCCCGATTCCCTATCTCCTGGGCGAGGTCGGCTCCGAGGACGACGAGGACAGGACCGACCCCGTGGTCGAGGGACCGCACGTCTACGCCGACGGGCTCGCCATCGCCATGGACGGCGGCGTGACCATGGCCGGAAAGCTGCTGGTCCAGCAACTCCCGCTGAGTACGTAAACGTTCACCGGGCAGGCGTTTCCCGTCACAGGACCACACCGGTGAAGGGCCAATTTCGGTAAACCCCCTGTCACCGCCCACCTTCGCGGCTCTACCATCGGCTTATCCGTAGCAGGCTCCCCTCCGTTTCTGCCCGACGGCTCGTCAGCATGCCGAGCCCCAAGCCCTACGGAGCATCGGGGGATGCACATGAACAGCGTTCCGCAGCACCTGCTGAGCGAGGACCGCCAGGAATACGAGCGGATCCTCGATGAGGCGCTGCGCTCCGCACCACACCGTCCGGAACTGGCCGCTGTCGGACAGCGGCTCAACCCCGAACAACTGCGCACCATGGCACTGAACGCCACCGCGCTCATCACGGCGGCCGCGTCGACCGAATACCAGCACTACGTGAAGGTCCGCGAGGAACAGCGCCGGCCGGCCGTGCGCGCATCCGGTTCCTCCGAGCCGGACACGGGCGCGGCAGGCCTCGCCGCCACCATGGGCGAGGTCGCCGAGACCGCCGGGGCGGGCGCCGTCGCCGTCGTCGCCGTCCTCGCTCCCGTCCTGGCCGGAACCGCCGCGGCGATCTTCCTGCTCGTCGGCTACATCCTTCAGATGCTCAACCCCGAGCAGACCTTCGCCCGGACCATGCTCACCACGGGCTGGGTGTTCGGTGCCATGACCGCGGTCGCGATCCTCGTCGCCGCGGTGGGACTGCTGATCACCGCCCTGCGCAACAAGCCGACGGCCGAAAGCGAACCGCACGGCGAACCGCACGGGGAGGTGGACCGGGCCAGGGAGGCCTGGCGCGAGGCCCTGCTGGAACGCGGCATCGTGCCCTTCCTCCGGGAGGCCCTCGTCGACCCGAGCGCGGCCGCCGCGCTGCACCACACCTCGCCGTCCACGCCGGTGAGCCGCATCCCGCACCTCGGCTACGACCGCCCGGGCTTCACCAGCCCGGACGACGGCGACCACGGCTCGCGGCCGAGCTTCAGCAGCCCGGACTACACCAGCCCGGACTTCGGAGGCCCGGAACACCAGCCGGAGTAGCCGCCGGGTCAGTGCCCCGGCCGGGCCCCTCCCGCGGGCCAGGGGACCAGGAACCACCGGTCCCCGGCCCTCGGCCTGTGTGCGGGCGGCTCAGTCCGCGATGGGCAGGTACACGCGGTTCCCGCTTGCCGCGAACTCCTTGGACTTCTGGGCCATGCCGTCCTCGATCTCGGCCTGTGTGCCGCCGTGTTCACGGCGGATGTCTTGTGAGATCTTCATACTGTTGAGCATTACTAGAACCTACACATGCACTACGGTCGTTCCAGCAGCCCAGCCATGGACCGAGGGGGAACACGTGGGCAAGCGCGAGGAGTTGGTCAGCAAGCTGCGAGGTACGCCCGAGGGACTGCCGTCCGTCGAGGAAGTGCGCGCCATGCTGGCTTCCGACCCGGAGCTGAAGTGCGTTGTCTGCTACGCACGGATCTCGTTCGACGGCCGTGTGAAGGACGCCCACGGCGTCGAGGACCAGCACCGGGACATGACCGAGACCGCCCGAAGGTTCGGCTGGCTCGTCGTCTACCGCTACACGGACAACGACAAGAGCGCGAGCAAGGAGAACATCGTTCGCGATGACTTCGAGCAGCTGCTCGCCGATCTTGCTGCCGGGACGACGCCGGACGGGTACCCGATCCACGGCGTCATGGCAGTCAACGACGACCGGCTGTACCGGCGCCCGAGTGACTGGGAGCGGTACCTGAAAGCGTTCACCACGCAGGACGGACGCGTCTACCACGACTCGAACGGCATCCAGGACCTCTACGCCGAAGGCTTCGAGATCAAGGGGCTTCTGGGGGTCGCCATGTCCCTCAGCGAGACGAGGAAGAAGGAGCGTCGGAGCAGGAACAGCCACCGCAGCCGGGCGATCCGTGGGCAGTCGGTAGCGGCGTGGCGCCCCTTCGGATGGGAGGACGACAAGGTCTCGTTGCGTCCGGACGAGGCAGAAGCCATCCGTCAGGCGGTGAAGGACGTGATCGCGGGTGCCTCCATCTCCGAGATCACGCGCCGGTGGAAGGAGGCCGGGTTCATCACGAGTCGCGGGAACGCCTTCCAGTACCAGACCGTCAAGCAGGTCCTGGTGAACGCGCGGCTGTGCGGATATCGCGAGATCAAGGGCGAGCTTGTCCGTGACGGCGACGATCAGCCCATCGTGGGCGAGTGGGAGCCGATCATCACTCCGAAGGAGTGGTTCGCAGTCACGGCCAAGATCAGGGAGCGTGGCCGCGGAACCGGCATGCCGCGCGGTGGCCTGGTCCACAAGTACCTGCTGACCGGCATCCTGCGATGCGGCCACGTGCTGGAGGACGGCACGGTCTGCAACAACAAGATGATCGGGATCAAGGCGAACGACTGGCTCAAGTACCAGCAAGCCTACATGTGCAAGAAGACCGTGGACGGCGGCTGCAACAAGACCTACAAGCGGGGCGACAAGACGGACAAGGCCATCGAGGAACTGGTCATCGCCAAGCTGGAGCGCGATGCGGCCAGCAAGGCCCAGGACGTACCGGACTGGGACAAGGCCGATGCCTTGGAGCGAGCCGTCAGGAGCCGCAACGAGTTGGAGCGGCGTTGGCACGACGACGAGGACACGGACATCGACGATGAGACGTTCTTCCGTAATCTCCCGGTGCTCGAACGGCGGATCAAGGAGCTTCGTGCGGACCAGCGGGCGCACGAAGCCCTGAAGGCGGAGGCCGAGGAGGCCAAGGAAGACGTCAGGAACTCGTGGGGGTCGAAGACGCTCACGCAGAAGCGCGAGGCGATCAAGAAGGTTCTGAGCGCTGTGATCGCAGTGCCGGGCGGCAAGGGCAACAAGACATTCGACCCTGACCTTCTCAAGCCTGTGTGGCGGACTTCCGAATGAGCTGAAGTCCGAGGATCTCCCCCACGCTCCGCAGCTGGTCATCGGAGAGTGGGGGAGAGTCGCGTAGCTGCCGCTCGATCCAGGCTCGTATTGATGCTTCCTCGCGCTGAGCACTGGCCTTTGCCGGAGATGCGCTCAGATGGCCTCACCGCCAGCTCGGAGAGCCTCCCGCGCGACAGCGCGATTCTGAGCGATGTCATCAGCGATCCCGGCAGCGATGAGCGCAGCGCCCGGAGTATGGCCGGAGCCGACGTAGCGCCAGTGCTTGTCCGTGACCGCCCCGGAGACGTCGACACCGCCTACGTGCTGGGCACGTTCGGCCCGCAGTGCCGCGAAGGTGGTGGAGTAGGCGCGGGATTTGGTGAGGATGTGGCCCCGGTAGCCCAGCGTGTGAGCCCACGTGCGCAGGTTCAGGGGTTCGAACTCGGGCAGGCCGCCCAAGCGCCAGCAGGCACGCATGAGAGTGCGGACGTGTGCGTTCACGGACGCACCTTCGATGTCATCCCAGGTGGTGACCCTGTGGTCGATGCCGGCGCCTGTTTCGCTCGCTCCCTTGGTGACGTACTTGGCCACGTAGGCAGCTACGGCATCATCGTCAGGCCCGTCGCCCTCGGCGTGTAGCGGGCGCACGTCGACTTGGACCCCCCAGCGCAGAACCATCTCACCCACGGCGGGGCTGTACGGCGTACGGACCAGGACACGGCGTGCGGAGGCGCGTACGGCCTCGATGAGTCGGTCCCCGGCCCAGGGCGGAGGTGCGTCCGCCGGCCCGTTCGGGCCGTCAAGGCGGACGACTGCATGCACGTGGACAGCCGCCCGCTTCTGGTACTCGGCGACGCGGGCGAAGGACAGCCGGGCGTGGTACCGGAAGTGGGACTGTACGAGGCCGACCGAGGAGGCCATGCGCCGACGTACGTCGATGACGAACCGGTCCCACAGCTTGGAGGCGTGCGCGTGCCACAGCACGTGGCCGGTGTAGTCGTAGCAGTCGGCACACAAGGGCTTGCCGACGGAGGGATCATCGGGACCGTGGACAGCGCCGCAGCTCCGAGGACGGTCGTGTTCGCATGCTCCACGGTCACGGCGTGGGCGGCACAGCTCCCCGGCGCGGTGCACGGGGCCGAAGGACGGGGCAGTCAGGGTGACGAAGAGCCGGGGGCGGTGGCGGACTGTGGCAGGGACGTTCTTGCCGCCGAGGAGGCCCGCGCGGACGAGGTGGAAGGTGTCGCCCGCGTAGAGGCGTGAGCATGCGGGGCAGACGGTTGCCCGGCGGTTGCGGCAGCGCACGAGAAGGCGTTCACCGGGTTCGGTGCCGGTGTCGTAGTGGCGGAGGATTTCGCCGGTTGTGCCGTCCAGGATGGTGGTGGAGCCGGAGAGGTGGACGGGGCGGGAGCAGCCACCAGTGGCAGTGATCTGCTCCAACAGGCGGGGGAATTTGTGGTTTTGGGCGAGGCCGATTGCGTCGCGGTCTGCTTCGGACAGCTGACGCAGGCGCGCCGCGCGGTTGAGGACGGCGCGCCTGTCAGCCGGGGTGAGCTCCGGGGGGATGGTGGTGACCTTCCGGGGTGGGCCGCCGCAGCGGCACGGTGGGTGGGTAGGTGCGCGTTGTCGGTCATGGGGATCGCCTTCCTTGTGGGGTCGGGCGGAGCGAAGTTCAGCGGATGGTTCCGGTGCCCCGGCAGACGCGGCAGCGCCTCTGCCGTCCAGTCCAGGTCCTACGGGCTCCGTCGCCCTTGCAGTGGGGGCACCTCACGCGGGGCATGGGCATGCCGATGCGTTCCCTTCTCTGGTCAGGTGTGGGAGAAGCCGTTGATCAGCCACGTGACGAGGCCGTGGACGGTGTAGATCACCGGGGTCTGGCCGAGGTAGAGGCCGAAGAGGCCGACGCAGACCGCTTCCCAGGCGCGCACGTCACGGGAGCGGACGAGGAGGACGGTGATGATCCCGAAGACCACCGCGAACGTGAACGCCGTTCCTTCGCTGATCACTTGTCGTCTCCTTCCGGCGCCGCAAGGGCACAGTTGAGCGCGGGCAGATCCGGGGTGAGTGCTGCGTGCTTCCGAGCCGTTGAGACGGCCTCTTCCGTGGGCGTGAGGTGGGATCGGGCGCGGCTCCAGCTGCCGTCGGGGCCGGTGCACACGGCCACGCCCCGTTCCTCTGCCGTGATGGCTTGCGCGACGGTCACGGCGTCCTTGTTCAGGTCGCCCAAGGTCATCTCTGCCGTACCGGGATCGTTCACCCGGTGGCAGATCCGGCCGCCGAGCTGAGCCCGCAGGGCCGTGACACCGGGCCCCAGATCGGAGCCGACCCGCTGCCCGGCCACCACCAGGTGGACGCCGAGCGCAGCCCCGAGCTGAGCGAGGCGCAGCAGCAGCGTGGAGCACTGCTCGGTTTCCGCTTTGCTTTCGCGGCGGCCGTCGGACAGGTACAGCTCTGCGATCTCGTCAACGATCACGACGACCGGCACCGGCCGGAGCTTGTCGGGCAGCTCCCATATCGAGCGCACTCCGGCCGACCGGCACACGCTCATTCGTTCCTGCATGTCGAGGGCGAGCGCGCTGAGGACCGCGACCGCTTCGCGTCGGCTGGTCGCCAGTGCGCTCAAGCGCGCGGCGAACAGGCCGAGTTCCATGCCTCCCTTGCAGTCGATGCCGACCAGGGCGACGGGCTGCGGCGCAAGCTGGGTGATCAGCCGGGCCAGCAGGGTGGACTTGCCGGACCGCGTCGCCCCGGCGATGAGCCAGTGCGGCACAAGCCGCAGGTTCATCACCCAGGCACCGCCGCTCTCCAGTGCGCCAATGAGCGCGGAGAGCAGTTCGGCGGGGGCGGTGGCTAATCCGGGCCGCTGGAGCGGATCACTGGCCATCGCCGTCAACAGGACGAGCCCGCGTTCCGGCGAGGTCACGCGCACCGCGTGAACCTTCCACGCATGGACGAACGCGTCGGCCGCCTTCAGGTAGGTCGCCGGAGTCTGACCCGCGTGCAGTTGGACAGCCACGGTCAGCCCCATGCGGGTAGCCCGCGGAAACGAGATCCGTGGAGCCGCCGGCCGAACCGGATCCCCCTTGACCAGCAGGTGCCCGATGAGCGTGCGCGCCGGGAGACGCGAGACGGACAGGTCGTTGAGCAGGGCAACCCTGCGCCAGGTGAACACCACCCGGCACGCGGTCGCGGGGTAGCCGACCACGTACCAATGCCAGGCCGGACGGTGGCGCCGCACCAGGTCACCGACGACCAGCACCCAGGCCAGTACCGCCAGGGCGAGCGCGAGCAGGGTCGGCCCCATCACGCGTCACCGCCCTTGCCCTGTGCCGCCGATCCGTGCGCGGGCGTGATCGTGTCGGCGCGGAAGCTGACACCGTTGCGGTCGCCCATCGACCAGACGAACGCCGTCAATCCGGTGACCTTGACGACCTGGCCCGCTTCGAGCCCTTTGGGCTCACCGCTCACGGCGATCTCGATCACGGAGATACGCCGTCCGTCCGGCCGCACGGTGACGGCCACGCTGTAGACCGGATTGCCGTCCCGGTCCTTCTTCACCTCCTGCGTTTCCGAGTTGCTGAACTTCACTTCGGGCGCGTTGGCACACCGCAGTACGCCGAGTCGCGCCGTGTCCACGGGAATGGACTGCATTTGCTTTGGCCTCCCTGGCCATCCGGGACGACAGCAAGATACTGACGTCACTTGTCCTAACGAGTTACGACTATGGAGTGCTGTACGGCAAGGGTGCAACTACTTATGCTGACGAGTGATGTCGCGCGTGCGACGTACCTACGACCTCACCCGGAGACTGTCTAGATGACGGAGATCCAGCGCCCCGGAGCCCTCTACCAGCAAGTCGCCGCCGCCATCCGCGCAGCGATCTTGTCGGGCGAGTTCGCCCCCGACTCCCTGCTTCCGTCGGAAGCCCAGCTCATGGCCCGCTACAGCGTCTCCCGCCCCACGGTTCGCAACGCCATCGCCGCTCTGCGGGCGGAGGGTCTGATCGACGTGCGCCACGGCAAGGGCAGCTTCGTACGCTCCAGCGGCCAGCCCACGCTCACCCTGGAACGCCGCATCAGCCGCACCGCCGACGGCAAGTTCGTCATGCCCAACGGTGACGTCTGGCAAGAGGCCGAGGAGCCGAGCAGCTACCGCACCCGGACCACGCAGGCAACAGGCCGACTGCTTGGACTCGGTGAGGAAGAAGCCGTGTTCGGCTACGACCGGCTCTTGATCGACGCAGCCACGGGTGCCCGCGCGATGCACCGCACGCTGATCCCGTTCGAAGTCGCCGAAGCGGTTCCAGTACTCGCTGATGAGCCGCGCCAGCTCCCGGCAGCGATCTACCGAGTGCTCACCCAGGACGGGCACAAGCTGTGGTGGTCGGAGACGGTCCGCGCCCGAATGCCGCTGCCCGACGAGCGGACCACCCTCCAACTCCCCGACGCGACCCCGATCCTGCACGTCGCCCGCGTCGCGCACGGCGCCGACGATCGCCCACTGACCCTCGAAGAACTCCGCATCGGCGCGGACCGTGCCGAACTCGCCTACCGGATCACCGCCGACAAGCAGCCCGCGCGACGCACCCGAGCCTGAGCAGCGACCAGCATCGGTCGAAACAGCCTTTACTTCCTCAAGGGCGCGCCTGCGGCGCGCCGGGCCGCCCGGCCGCCCCGGCCGGGCGTGCGGCGTGGACGCCGGTCCCGGCCGGTCGCCGGGCGCCCCCGCCCGCAGCACACCCAGGAAGTCGAGGCGTCGACCGGCAGTCGCAGGCAGGGGCGTGGTGGGCTGGGGGTCGACGGCCCCCGAGACTTTAGGCAGCCACCATGGGGCGAGCCTCGAAGAACAGGGGGCCAATCGGGCACTACAACGGGCAGGGCAACTGCCTGCCCGATTCGCCGGGCCAGCGTAAGGCCCCCTGTTCACTCGCCCCATGGCAGCTCCAGCCCAAAGTCTCTGCGGCCGGCGACGTGCCCAAGTACCCCGCTCACCAGCGAAAAGGCACCTCATACTGCACCACCGTCGCGGTCCGAGCGAGCCTCCAGAACCTGAGCAAGGCGATCCACAGCGTCCGGCCAGCCCGCCAGCCGCACCACACCGCGTCCGTCCTCGTTCGTCGAGGCGACGGCCCGTACAGCGGACAGCTCAAAACCCAGGCCCAGGAGCGCCCGGTTCAGGCGATCGGCCGCCACTCGTGCCTCACGCCATCCCGCGATGTAGTCGACTCCGGACACCCAGAGACCGGAGTCCGCGCCCGTCACGTTCAGACCGTCGCTCAGCCAGTCCTCACCCGAGCCAGTCACGTTTCCACCTCTGCCCTGATCTAGTAACGGATCGTCAACTTCCTTGGACCAGGGCACAAACGCAGCACGACGGCCCCGGTACCATCAGGCACCGGGAACCGCCGCGTTCCCAGCCGGGCCACCCTTCGCTTTCCAGGGCTGATGGGGTGGCCCGGTCTCGGTTTGTGGTTGTCAGGCGCGGCCCTCCGGTGTGGAGGGGAGTTCCCAGAAGCCCGGAGAGGCCGCGCCCTGGCCGAAGGGGTCAGACTCCGGCCGGTTACCGGGCCGCCGCTCGCTCCCGATCGCGAGGGAGCGAAACGAGGACGGCAGCCCGGAGATCATGAGTCCCGCACGGACTCCACTCCGTCGTTCATGTCGAAGCGGCACCAGACCGTCTTTCCGCCGCGCTCGTGCGGCGTCCACCAGACTGCCGCCGCCAGACGTTGGAGGATGAGCAGCCCTCGACCGCTGTCCGGCAGCACCGCCTCAGACAGGTCTCCGAGCAGCCCCGGAGAGAACACCTCTCCCGCCGGAAGCAGCGGAGGGGTCGAGTCCTCATCAGCGACACCGATGAAGAGCCACTTCGGGAACATCTTGAAGATCACGTCGATGCGTCGGCAGGCACCGGGGGAGGACAAGTGCCGGTCCGGCACGGCATGGTTCACCACGTTGCCGACGAGTTCGGAGACCACCAACCGGGCATCGTCCACGACCGCACCGGCACCAGCGCCCCGGAGAAATACGGCCGTCATGTCGCGGGCGACGCGCGCTGTGTCACCGAACTCGGCGAAGAGCGTCAGCGTCAGAAAGTGCCCTGCGGAGGACGGCTCCGGTGTCACGAACCAGTGCGCGTACGCGTCAAGCTCACCCGCCAACCGTTCAGTCTTCCCGGCATCCATCACTTCCCCTTCCGAGGCCCCGCGGCTCTCACGGCACCGCTTGCTTCACGCAAGCCAGTACACGGCGAGGAGGACGTGACCGGGAGTGTTCACCAGGGGGTTCACGTGAACACCGGCAAAGGCAAGGGGGGTTCATCGATGAACCCCCAAGGCTGATACTGCTGTGACACGATGAACACTCGCCGTCATTCTCGGGTTGGCAGGGGAGCATGAGCCGAGAGCCGAACGCGCAGTTAATCGCCGTCATGGACGAGGCGAAGGTCTCGAACAAGGGCCTGGCGAAGCGCATGAAAGACGCCGCCGTTCAGCGGGGCATCAGTCTCGGAACAACGCACGTATCCGTCCAGCGATGGCGGGACGGCGCGGGCATCCAGCCTCAGACAGCAGCGCTCATGGCCGACGTGCTGAGCGCCAAACTCGGCCGCCGCATCACTCCCGGCGATCTCGGCTTCTTCGATCACACACGGCCGGCCACTCCGGAACCGCTCGGCTATCCCGGTACGGTCCCCGATGTGCTGTCGATGCTGGATGGACTCGCCCAGGAACGGGCCGACACCGTCACATCCGAGCAACTGATCGTCTCGGACTCAGATCTCAGCTCCGCCGTACTGTCCTGGATGATCGCGCGCCCGGACGGCATCCAGTCCGACAGACCCGCTCAGCAGCGGGTCGGCATGCGCGACGTCCGGGCAATCAGGGACGCCGCCGCCACTTTCATGCAACTCGACTTCAAGTACGGCGGAGGCCACGGCCACAAGGCACTGCGCCACTACTTCCGCCATGAGGTCCTGCCTCTGCTCAGTGCCAGCTACAGCGAGAAGGTAGGCACGGCCTTGTTCGGCGCCGCCGCCGAGGTCTCCCAGTTGCTCGCGTGGACCGCATACGACTCCGGAAACCACCGGCTCGCCCACCGCTATCTCACGTCGACACTGCGACTGTCCCAGGTCATCGACGACCGCATGTTCGGCGCCCGCATCCTCGGCAACCTCAGCCACCAGGCGAACTATCTCGGCAACCACACCCAGGCCATCCAGCTAGCCCGCGCCGCAGTCGAGGGTGCCAAGGGCCGGGCAACCCCGCGTGCCATGGCGAACTACTGGGCCATGGAGGCCCGGGCGCTCTCCAACGCGGGTGATCGAACCGGGGCGTCTCTCGCCATGAACCAATCTGAGCGCCACTTCGAGCGCGCTGACAGTGCCGATGACCCGCCATGGTTGAGCTACTTCGACGACGCGGAACTCTTGGGCGAGTTCTGCCACTGCTTCCGCGATCTGAGGATGCGCCGTGAGGCGGTCGAGCACGCACAGCGCGCTGTGGACAGCACCGATCCGCAGTACGCCCGCACTCTCGGTTTCTGCCGCATGGTGCTAGCACAGAGCCAGCTCTTGAACGGAGAGCTGGAAGCCGCCGTCACCACAGCCAGCCTTGCCGTGGACGGCGGCGACTCCCTCCAGTCCTCCCGCTTCCAGCGCTACGTAACCGACTTTCGGGCGGAGGTCAGTGCATACGCGGCTAACCCCGCCGTCGTGGCCTTCAATGAGCAGGTGAACGAAGCGCTCGCCCGTCTGGACGAGGATGAGTAACAGCTAACAAGGACTCCAGTCTCGCGGTGCATCATCGTTCCGCAAGGCAGCGATGCGCCGGCGGTACTCGGCCGCCGTCCCTTCGTCCTCCTGCACGTTCTGCATCAGCCACGTGGTCATGCCGAACTCTTGGAGCCGCCGGAGCGTGTCGTAGCCGTGCCAGTCGTGCAGGTCGCGCCCGTACGCCCGCACGAAGTCGGCGTACTGCTCGTCGGTCTGCCACCCCAGGCTGTGGTGCTCCACCGACGTGACCATCAGGTCCCACTCAGGGTGATCGAAGCAAAATGCCTCGAAGTCGATCAGGATGACTTCTCCCCGGTCGTTCACCATGAGGTTCTGGACGTGAGCGTCACCGTGGACCGGCCCCTTGGGGGTCTCGAACCGCAAGCCCTCGAACTGGTCGCGCAGCTCACTCCACCGCTTGCGGAGAAAGACCCTGTCATCTTCCGGGATCGCTGCCTGGCTGATCCGCAGTTCCTGCTTGTCGAACGGGTTGAACGAGGGCAGCTCCAGGCCAACGGGCAACGTCATGGAGTGCAGGTCCCGCAGGATGCCGCCGAGTTCCCCATACGTGGCCTTCCGGCTGCCCTCGACGATGAGCCGCCAGAAGGTCACCGGGTGACCGTCGATCAGGAACGGCTGCTCCAGCCCATCGACTAGACGCGCGGCAGGGAAGCCTTCCTCGGCCAACCACTGTGACACGGCCACCTCGACACGAGCCTTGGGCAGCCACGGCTCTCCCCGCGCCACTCGCACGATTACTGGCTCTGCGTCCAGGCGGAAGAGCGCGTTCTCTCCGAGACGGATTAGCTCTGCACCTCTGTCGTCCAAGCCGGCCGCCCGACATGCCGCGCTCATCACGCGCGCGGCCTGCGTTGATGTGAACCCCTCATGCGATCGAGCAGCGTCAAGCGCCATGCCCGTACCAGCTCCCCTAGTCGCGCGCGATCAACTGGCGCACGTCATTGGGTGACCAACCCGGCGCACGCCAGACACGAAGACGACCGTACCCAGGATCGACACTCCTGGCGAGGAGACATATAGCACGGAAACAAACAATGCACCCAAAGGGTATGATTAGGGTCGCGCCCAGCCACAGCATCACCGCATGCCAAGCTAGTCCAAAATTTCGCCGTACTCAGCACGCCGATCGGCAGCTGTCGCGAATTTTCGAAAAGCGCGTCTAATTTCTCTCGTCTCCAACTTGATCAACTTTCGAGAGATTCCGAGTTTCATCAAGCTTTCTAGATGCGCAGGCAAACTTTCACGCCCCTGAAATCGAAACTCCGGCTCTCGTGACGACGCGATTTTTTCTCTCGCGCTGTTCAGCAATTCTGCAGGCTCATCGCCAACCAGTTCCTTCAAACGTCCGGATGGCCGCTCCACTCTTGCCATGATCACGTGAGCGAGATCCTCAATAAGCTCAGGAGTCACTTCTTCCGGCGCTACAAAAAGGGGACAATTCCGCTCTTTGCCGAGAGGAAGCCCTACAGCGCACGCGACCGAATAATCTTCAACGATGAGCACCGAGTCCCGATTGTCCTGACCTTCAGCGCCGAAACGGGTCCAGAACTGTGGGCCTGCGGGCTCTTCGGGGAGGGCTCGCAAGTCGCAGAAAATCCTGCTGCAATCGGACGCGCATGCGTCACCCAGCTCACGAAGCAGAAGAGAAAGGATGGGCGCCGTGGCGATTTCGTGCCACTCTTCAGGAGAGTCGACCGACTTCCCTTTTACGAAACGGAATGGATCATTGATGATTAGAGACGAAACCGCAGGCGGCAGATTGCAAACGACGCATTGGAGCAAGTAGCTAGATGCCGCCGTGGCCTTAGCAGCATCAAGCCCGTGGGTGGTAGCGCAGATCATAGGCAGAGTTACCAACGCATGCAGTGCCACTTCAGCTGCAGACCTATTGGAAACCAGTACACCCCACGGGCGGTCTGCCAGATCTCCATGCAGGATTTCACTATAGGCAAACATGGCAAGCCAAGGAGTTTCAATCTCCTCTGGGGCGCCACTGAAATGCTCCCAAAAATAACGCAAGTCGCTTACCCTCGGCGCTATCCCAGATTCCGTGAAATAGGCAAAAAGGAGTTCGACCCTCTTACTCGACTCAATTGAATCTGGCACTACCCTCGCCGCCGCAACAGGGTACTTGCGGATCTGAATTTCGAGCTTTTCCCTGCCCCAAAGGGATACCTTAGGAAGATTCGCCGGAGAGGAGTTCCAGGCGTCAACCCAATCGACGGTCGGGTTGCTGAAGCTTGAATTCGAGACGATTACAAGGCGGTCCACATCCGATGCATAAGCGGAAGCATTATGCGTGGCATTGATGACAGCGGACTTCGGTACAGTTGCGCTTCTTCCTTTACACTCCATCCACCACCTCTCTCGTCGAGGCTCGTCGTCTGGTGATAGCGTGTAAAAGGTCGCTTCTATATCTCTTCCGCCGTCCGAATTGGTCACACCCATGCCGCCGGAGCGCCAGGAGACTTCCTTCGCGCCCATCGCGTCCACTAGCTGGAAGACGAGTTCTTCCAGTACTTCCCCTGAGATGGCCTTCCAAGGGATATGGGAAGCGGCGGAGGAACGGTGAGGGTTCGTCACCCGATGACTATCTCAAGAGATCGATGGTGGTGTCAGCGAATCAAGGAGATCGCTGCGCTGCCCATCGTGTACCGTCCCCGTCCCCTGGCCAGCAGAGAAGAGGGCCGTCCACCGCCACTGATCACACTGGTCCGCGTTCTCAGCGCTGGCGGTGCTGGGCCTGGACGATGTCCCGCTCCTCCCATCTCGCCTCGGCGTGCCCCGTCGCGTAACCCAGGACTGATGGAAGAGGATCGCTGCGTCGGGGCCTTCAACGTCCGTGCTGGCAGGGAGGTGTGCAGAGCGGCGAGTCGGGCGTCATGTCCGCGCATGCGTCGGGGGATGGCTCGCAGTCAGCAAGATGGGGGCGGGAAGGCGGAAGCCGTCGTCGATACCGGTAGCTTTGCGCAGTCGTGTGCGTGTCCGGGCAGCTCATCGATGTTCACCTGGACTGATCCCTCAGAAGTTGTCGAGGCGAATCTCGTAACAGTCCCTGCACATGTCCATCTCTGGGACGAGATCAGCGGCCTGGTCGCAGAAGGTACAGACGCCTTCGTGGGTCGATCCGCAGTCGAAACAGATCCAGGAGTCCTCTGCAGGGGAGTTGGCCAGCGGAGTGCTGATCACGGAGTAGGAGCCGCAACTGCCACAGCCGTTGAGGTCACCTTCCCCTTGGGTGACGCTGACGTACCTGCTGGATCCGATGTACTCCCAGGCCGCATCTGCACCGGTGCCGTATTGCTTGCCGCACAGGAGACAGGCGAGATCGTGTGCTCCGCCGTCGAGCACGACAGCGAACTGACCGCAAGACCGGCATGCGGCAGTCGAGCGTTCGTAGCGGCTCAGTTGGCCGTGCAGCGCCTGCATGCGAAGCGCGATGAAGTCCGTGAGGTGCTTGAAGCCGGCCCTGACCTGTTCCATTTGTCGTTCGGCCGACCACGCCTCGTCGTGCTGGTCGACGTGAGGTAGGACGTCGGTATTGATGAAGCCGACCAGCAGATCAAGCACGGGCACGGTCCGAGCCTGTACGGCGACTACGGTGTCCCTCCACCCGAAGTGCATGATGCGGTTGCGCAGGCTGCCGAGTGCCCTGAGGCTGTCGTCCTCCGGGTCGATCTCGCTCTCGATCTGTACGGCGCTGCGCAGGCGTTCAATGGCTGTCTTCACACCACAACTGCTGAAGTCGCCGGCCTCGTGCTTGCGCTGGTCGAACGAGTCCACCCTTGTCCACACCAGCGCGGGATCGTGCATCTCCAGCCGGGCCTTCAGCAGCGTCTCGACCGCGGCCTGGAGGTGTAGGACCGCGTACTTCACATCGCGCGGCCCCGGCTGCCCGTTGTCACCAGACAGTGAGCCGACGGCACTCACTAGGAAGTCGAGGCCGTTGACGAGGGCCGGGAAGTGGAAGTCCTCCGGTTGCTGACCTGCGCCGGTCACCGGTGCACCTCACATGCCTCATCAGCCGTCACTTTGTCTCTCCCCCTGCGATAGGCGCCAGTCCCTACATAGGGATACCCGTTAGAGGGCCCGGCTCGCCCCTCCGACCTCGTCTGTGGACAGCAGGAGGAGCGAACCAGCAGAACGGTCAGTGGTCCTCAGTCGACCATCGGCAAGTACACCCGGTTCCCGCTCGCCGCGAACTCCTTCGACTTCTGGAGCATCCCCTCAGCGATCTCCTCGGACGAGGCTCCCTCAGCCACCGCGCCACCGAACCGCTCTGTGATGCTTTGGCTAATCTTCATGCTGCAGAACTTGGGACCGCACATCGAGCAGAAGTGAGCCGTCTTGGCGGGCTCCGCCGGCAGGGTCTCGTCGTGGAACTCCCGTGCCGTGTCCGGGTCGAGGGCGAGGTTGAACTGGTCCTCCCACCGGAACTCGAAACGGGCGTCGGACAGCGCGTCGTCCCACTCCTGGGCACCCGGGTGGCCCTTGGCGAGATCCGCTGCGTGGGCGGCGATCTTGTAGGTGATGACGCCGGTCTTGACGTCGTCACGGTTCGGCAGGCCCAGGTGCTCCTTGGGTGTGACGTAACACAGCATGGCCGTGCCCCACCAGGCGATCATCGCGGCGCCGATGCCGGAGGTGATGTGGTCGTACGCCGGCGCGACGTCCGTGGTCAGCGGGCCGAGCGTATAGAACGGAGCTTCATCGCAGATCTCCTGCTGAAGGTCGATGTTCTCCTTGATCTTGTGCATCGGGACATGGCCCGGGCCCTCGATCATGGTCTGTACGTTGAAACGCTTCGCGATCCGGTTGAGTTCCCCGAGCGTGCGCAACTCCGCGAACTGCGCCTCGTCGTTGGCGTCCGCGATCGAGCCCGGCCGCAGGCCGTCACCGAGGGAGTACGTCACGTCGTACGCGGCGAGGATCTCGCAGAGCTCCTCGAAGTGCTCGTACAGGAACGACTCCTTGTGGTGCGCGAGGCACCAGGCCGCCATGATCGAGCCGCCGCGCGAGACGATGCCGGTCTTGCGGTTGGCCGTCAGCGGCACGTACGGCAGGCGCACGCCCGCGTGGACCGTCATGTAGTCCACGCCCTGCTCGGCCTGTTCGATGACCGTGTCCTTGTAGATTTCCCAGGTCAGCTCCTCGGCCCGGCCGTCGACCTTCTCCAGGGCCTGGTAGAGGGGCACGGTGCCGATCGGGACGGGGGAGTTGCGCAGCACCCACTCGCGCGTGGTGTGGATGTTGCGGCCGGTGGACAGGTCCATGACCGTGTCGGCGCCCCAGCGGGTCGCCCAGGTCATCTTCTCGACCTCCTCCTCGATCGAGGACGTCACCGCCGAGTTGCCGATGTTGGCGTTGACCTTCACCAGGAACCGCTTGCCGATGATCATCGGCTCGATCTCCGGGTGGTTGACGTTGGCCGGCAGCACCGCCCGGCCCGCCGCGATCTCGTCACGCACCACCTCGGGCGTCACGTTCTCCCGGATGGCCACATACTCCATCTCGGGCGTGATCTCGCCGCGTCGGGCGTACGCGAGCTGGGTGACCGCCTTGCCGTCCTTGCTGCGGCGCGGCTGGCGCGGCCGGCCGGGGAAGACGGCGTCCAGGTTACGCAGGCCGCCGCGCGGCGAGGTGTGCTTGACGCCGTCGTCCTCGGGGCGGACGGGCCGGCCCGCGTACTCCTCGGTGTCGCCACGGGCGATGATCCAGTTCTCGCGCAGCGGCAACAGGCCCCTGCGGACGTCGGTGTCGACGTGCGGATCGGTGTACGGGCCGGACGTGTCGTACAGGGTGACCGACTGCCCGTTGGTGAGATGCACCTGGCGGACCGGCACCCGCAGGTCGGGGCGGCTGCCCTCGACGTACGCCTTGTGCCAGCCGATGGACTTCCCGGCCTCCTCGGACTGTGCGTCCTGAACGGAGGCAGGCGTGCGTGCGTCCTTGTTGGTCATGAGACCTACTCCCTACGCCGGCATTACCCGGTAACAGGTTCGGCGGTCGACGCAGCGGCTTCCGTCTGCCGACGTTCCGTGTGAAACATCACTCGACTTCGGTGATGTTTCATGTGAAACATCGCTGGGACGGAGGTCAGCGCCCTCTCAGCCCGGTGCTCCGAGCTCCCGCGTGTACAAAAGGTGCCTCCACGCTAGCGGCAATTCTGGCGCGGTGAACAGAGGGCCCCCCTCGTTCTTGCGATGATCGGTCGGTGACCACGACGCAGCGTCCTCCTTACCCACCGCCCGAACCGCCCCGCGGGTCCGGCGCCGGCAACGGCAACGGCCGTGGACACGAGCACGATTTCGCCGCCGGGGGCGGGCTCGGGCCTGCCCGGGGCCAGGCGCAGGGGCACCGGCCCGGTCCCGGGAGCGCGCAGGGTGCGGGTCCGGCCGTTACCGCCGGTCCGGCAGGTCCTGCCGGTTCGTATGGTGCCGGTTCCGAGAGCTGGCACGGCTCCGGTTCTGGCTCCGGGGAAGGCGACGGCTACGGGCACGGGCACGGCAGAGGCGACAGGCCGGGCGGAGGGGACGGGTACAGCGGAGGCGACGGGCAGGGCGGAGGCCACGGTCCCGGCGGAGGCGACGGGCACGGCAGTGGCGACGGGCACGGCAGTGGCGGCGACGGGCACGGTCCCGGCAACGGAAGCCGACCCGGCTCCGAGCCGGGTGGCGGGCAGGGGCACTCGCACGGTCACCACCACGGTCCTGCCACGCCCGTCTCCCTGCACCTGCGCAAGGTCATCGCGGCGGTCCTGATCCCGTTCGCCGCCGCGGTGCTGGTCGGTCTCGCCGTGCTGTGGCCGGGCGGCGCCCCGCCGCACGAGCGCACCGGCGTCGGGTTCGACCGGCAGACACAGGATGCCTCGGTCACCAAGGTCGTGGCGGTGAGCTGCAAGGAGGCCGGCGCCTCGGGCGTCCCGCCGACCGGCGACACCTCCACCGCCGAGGGTTCCTCCGCTGTGCAACAGGAGAGGGGCACCTGCAAGCGGGCGACGATCCGGGTCGACAGCGGCAAGGACAAGGGCCGTACCTTCACGGAGATCGTCCAGCCGGACCAGTCCCGCCAGTTGCACGAGGGCCAGGAGGTCGTGGTCGCCTACGAGCCCTCCGCACCGAAGGACCTCCAGTACTCGGTCACCGACATCAACCGCCGGCTGCCCATGGCGCTGCTCGCCGGTATCTTCGCCCTCGCCGTCGTGGTCGTCGGGCGACTGCGGGGTGTCATGGCGCTGGTCGCGCTGGCCATCAGCTTCCTGGTGCTGAACTTCTTCATCCTGCCCGCGATCCTGCAGGGCTCGAACCCGCTCCTCGTGGCGGTGGTGGGCGCGAGCGCCATCATGCTCATCGCCCTGTATCTGTGTCACGGCCTGTCCGCCCGGACCTCCGTGGCGGTGCTCGGCACCCTCGTCTCGCTGCTGCTGATCGGCGTCCTGGGCTCGCTGTTCATCGACTGGGCCGCGCTGTCCGGCAACACCGACGACAACACCGGTCTGATCCATGGCCTCTACCCGACGATCGACATGAGCGGTCTGCTGCTCGCGGGCGTCATCATCGGATCGCTCGGTGTGCTCGACGACGTGACGGTCACGCAGACGTCGGCGGTCTGGGAGCTGCACGAGGCCAACCCGGCCATGGGCTGGCGTGGCCTCTACCGCGCGGGGATCCGGATCGGCCGCGACCACATCGCCTCGGTCGTCAACACCCTCGTCCTCGCGTACGCGGGCGCCGCGCTGCCGCTGCTCCTGCTGTTCTCCATCGCGCAGAGCGGTGTGGGGACGGTCGCCAACAGCGAGTTGGTCGCGGAGGAGATCGTGCGCACGCTGGTCGGTTCGATCGGCCTGGTGGCCTCGGTGCCGGTCACCACGGCCCTGGCCGCGCTGGTGGTCTCGGCCGACCGCCCGGGAGCGCAGCCCGCTGTGGAGGCCCCCGCGGTCCCGGCAGCACGCGGGGGGAAGGGCCGGCGCCGCAAGCGCTGACGGCTCTCGGACTCGGGGGCTTGGCTGCCCCGCCGTACGGAGAAGCGTTCCTGCACAGTTCGGCGGCATCCGGTGAAGCGTTACTCCACCGTGCCGCCCGACGGATGTCTCAGCCGGCGCCCTGTTCCGCCAGGATGCGGTCCAGCGCCTCGTCGAGGTGGGCGTCGAAGTCGGCGAGGGAGCCCTCCTGGCCCAGCGGGACCAGCTTGTCGGTGCGGTCGAGGAAGGCGACCAGCGGTGCCGTCGAGGACCGGAACAGCGCCTGGTCACTGCCCACCTGAAGCCGGATCAACACCTCGCCCAGCGAGTCCGGTTCGACGGGCGTGACCCGCACATCGCCCTCCCCGCACGGCCGGCCCACCCCGTCGATCAGCAACTCCCGGCCGAAAGCCCAGGTCACCGGGGCATCACCGGGCAAGTGGAAGGTCAGCCTGACGGCATAGGGATCACTGGTCTCATAGCGCAGTTCCACCGGAATGCGGAAGGAGAGCTCCTCGGACACGAGAAAGCTCATCATGACCTCTGCCTGTACGGACTCGCGCATCGCTAACCCCGTCATTCGCCGTGGACTGGCCGGGAACGAACCTCTGACACTTGGTGGAATCTTGCTGAACGTACACAGCAGATCACAAGGAGTGAGTTTTCACATACTGATAGAGAGCGCGAGCGAACCGAGCAGACTCCCGATCTCGCGCTGCAACTGCCGGGCCGCCGGGAGCAGCCGGTGCTCCTGGTGGGCGGGCAGGGAGATGGCCATCGTCGCGGCCGTCGTGCCGAGCGTGAGGGGGATCGCCGCACAGACGGCGCCCAGGGCGTACTCCTGACGCTCGGTCACGGGTTCCATCCTCCGCACCCGCTCCAGACGGCGCAGCAGGCTGTGGTTGTCCCGCACGGTGTACGGCGTGAGGGCCGTCACCGGATAGCGGTCGAGGTGGTCCCGGCGGGCCTCCTCGTCCAGCTGGGACAACAGGCACTGCCCGATGGCGTGGGCGTGCCCGGTCTCCCGGAAGTCGGCCCACTCCTCGACGGCGGGATTGCCCGGGGTGTCGGAGACACACATGACCTCGATCTCACCCT
Organism: Streptomyces sp. NPDC007991; assembly: GCF_042958445.1. Lineage (NCBI taxonomy): Bacteria > Bacillati > Actinomycetota > Actinomycetes > Kitasatosporales > Streptomycetaceae > Streptomyces > Streptomyces sp. NPDC007991. The sequence goes on along the minus strand of NZ_JBIBJD010000011.1, from coordinate 147,143 downwards.
CGCGGTACACCGCGTAGTACACGGGGACACCGAGTACGTCCCGCCAGTGCGCGAGCGCGTCGACGACCGTGGTGCGACGTTTCTGCCGTGCCCCGCTGCTGCTCAGCCGCTCGGCGGCCGCACCGAGGAAGAACAGGCCCTTGTCCCGGTGCAGATAGCCCTCGTGCACGAGGGTGCGCAGCAGGTGGTAGGTCGTGGGCAGGGCCAGCCCGGTCTCCCGGGCCAGTTGCTTGGCGGGGGCGCCGTATTCGTGCGCTGCGACGGTCTCCAGCAGGCGCATCGCGCGCTGCACGGATCCGATGAGGGTCGCCGGAGGAGGTGGCGTGGCGGGAGGCGGTTGCTCGGAGGGGGGCGCCGAGCGGGGTTGGGCGGGGACGGTGTGCAGGTGGACAGGTGCGGTGTCAGCCGGGGCCAAGGGTCACTCCCGAAGCGCGAGGGGGCAGACCGTGCCGATGGACACGGGTGGGGGTGTACGCCGCTCACGGGGGATGTCCCCGCGTCGAGTTCCGGACTCTATTCGTCTGCCACCGCACGCAGACGGCCCGGAACGGAAACTTCCCCCGGCCGAGGGAACCGGTGACCCCGGGCGTTTCCCGCTACCCCCACCGGTTTCCCACCGGCCTCACCAGTCGCTGCGCGACGAAGAGCTCGACGTGAACTTGCGTACGACGTAGATCAGTCCGCCGACCAGTGCCACGAAGACCAGCACCTTGAAGAGCAAGCCGATGACGAACCCGACCACGCTGGCGATCAGCCCGCCGAACACGACGAGGGCGATGACCGGCACCGCGATCCACTTCACCCACCACGGCAGTCCCGTGAAGATCTCTCGCATCGCCCTCGTCCTTACCTCTCCGCCCGTCCGAGTGCCGGGTCCTGTCGGTGTCTTGCGGACTCCTGATGTCCTGCACTCGATGCTAGGTCCGGGAGGGGGCCCTGCGGGGGCCTCGCATCCCTTGTCCTCCCCTGACCGAACCCCTAGGGAACCCCGAGAGGGCTCGTCAGCTCTCGGGGGGAGAGAAGACCACGAGAACCCTGAGGTCCTCGGTGATGTGGTGGAACTTGTGCGCGACACCGGCCGGCACGTAGATCACGCTGCCGCGCGCCACCTGCGTCGTCTCCAGCCCGACCGTGATCGCGGCACGGCCGCTCACAACGAAGTAGACCTCGTCCTGATTGTGCGGCTTCTGTGGATCCTGGTCGCCCGCATCGAGGGCGTACAGGCCGACCGACATGTTCTGCTCCCGCAGAAACTGCAGGTAGGCGCCCTCGTTGGCGGCGCGCTCCGCCTCCAGTTCGTCGAGCCTGAATACCTTCATCGTTTTGTCCGCCCCTGCCTCGTGTCCCCATGTCCGATCAGGTCTGCCACGATCAGACACATGATGAATTTTGTAGTCAAGACGATCGCCAACGCGGGTGCCCTGGCGGTCGCCGTTTGGCTGCTCGACAAGATCACCCTGACCGGTGACAGCACGGGCAAGAAGATCGGCACCCTGATTATCGTCGCGCTGATCTTCGGCCTGGTGAACTTCCTGGTCAAGCCGGTCGTCAAGCTCCTCAGCCTCCCGCTGCTGATACTGACGCTCGGCCTGTTCACTCTGGTCGTCAACGCGCTGATGCTGCTGCTCACCTCGTGGCTGGCCGACAAGCTCGACGTCAGCTTCCACGTGGAGGGCTTCTGGACGGCCGTCCTGGGCGGACTGATCATCTCGGTCGTCTCGTGGGCTCTGCACGTCGTCCTGCCCGACAAGGACTGAGCGCCTATGACGTACCGCGTCTGCTTCGTCTGCACGGGCAACATCTGCCGTTCCCCGATGGCCGAGATCGTCTTCCGCGCGCGTGTGGCGGAGGCCGGTCTCGACGGGATGGTCGAGGTCGACAGCGCCGGCACGGGTGGCTGGCACGAGGGCGACGGCGCCGATCCGCGCACGGTGGCCGTCCTGGAGGAGAACGGCTACGCCACCGGCCACACGGCCCGGCGGTTCCAGCCGTCGTGGTTCTCCCGCCTCGACCTGGTCGTCGCCCTCGACTCCGGCCACCTCAGGGCGCTGCGCCGCCTCGCGCCCACGGAACAGGACGCGCAGAAGGTGCGTCTGCTGCGTTCGTACGATCCGGCGGCCGGCGACGACCTCGACGTACCGGACCCCTACTACGGGGGCGCCGAGGGCTTCGAGGAGTGCCTGGAGATGGTGGAGGCGGCGAGCGCGGGCCTGCTCGCCGCCGTACGTGAGGACGTGGAGGGACAGGCGGCATGAGCGAATCCGCGACGGGCGACGCGCATCGGCGGACGGGCGAGGACGCCGGTCGGGCGGATGCCCTGGGCCGCGTGGAACGCGACGCCGACCAGGCGGGCGCGGGTGCCGCCCGCGTGGCCTCGGGTGCCGGTGACGGCACGCGCGCGGTGCGGGCCGGGCTGCCCGAGCCGATCAAGTACGAGCCGACCCTGCCCGGGCCCGTCTTCGCCGCCCACTACCACCTGCCGGGCGAGCCCACCGGCCCCTATACCTACGGCCGCGACGAGAACCCGACCTGGACGCTGCTGGAGCGCGCCGTCGGCGAGCTGGAGGCGCCCGGCCAGGACGGCGTCGAGACGCTCGTGTTCGCCTCCGGCATGGCCGCGATCTCGGCGGTGCTCTTCTCGCAGCTGCGCGCCGGCGACGTGTGCGTCCTGCCCGACGACGGTTACCAGGCGCTGCCCCTGGTGCGCGCCCAGCTGGAGGCGTACGGCATCGAGGTGCGCACCGCGCCCACCCGGGACGACGCCCAGCTCGATGTTCTCGACGGCGCGAAGCTGCTGTGGATCGAGACCCCGTCGAACCCCGGCCTCGACGTGTGCGACATCAGGCGGCTCGCAAAGGCGGCACACGCGCGTGGTGCCCTGGTGGCCGTGGACAACACCCTGGCGACACCGCTCGGCCAGCGCCCCCTTGAGCTCGGCGCCGACTTCGCTGTGGCCAGCGGCACCAAGCAGCTCACCGGGCACGGCGACCTCCTCCTGGGCTACGTCGTCGGCCGGAACCCCGAGTCCATGGCCGCCGTACGCCGCTGGCGCAAGATCGTCGGTGCGGTTCCCGGTCCGATGGAGGCCTGGCTCGCGCACCGTTCGATCGCGACGCTCCAGATGCGGGTCGACCGGCAGGGCGCGACGGCCCTGGCGGTCGCCGAGGCGCTGCGCGAGCGGCCCGAGGTGACCGGGCTGCGCTACCCCGGACTTCCGGGCGATCCCGCCCACGAGATCGCCGTGCAGCAGATGCGGCGCTACGGCTGCGTGGTGTCGTTCACCCTGCCCACGCGCGCGCGTGCCGACCGTTTTCTCGACGCCCTGCGGCTCGTGGACGACGCGACGAGCTTCGGCGGAGTGCGGTCCACGGCCGAACGGCGCGGACGCTGGGGCGGCGACGCCGTGCCGGAAGGCTTCATCCGCCTGTCGGTCGGCGCCGAGGATCCGCAGGACCTGGTCGCCGATGTGCTGCGCGCGCTGGACGCGTCGGCAGCCTGACTCCCCCCATGGACGGTCCGAGCCTCCCCCCTCGTGGCTCGGACCGTCCCCCGGTTCCGCGCGCAAGAACCGCGCGACCAAGGCTAGTTGACTCTCTGTCAGTGTCCAATCACAGTAACGACAGAGACCTATCGACTTATTTATAGTTGGGCGCGGCCGGGGGCTGGGAGCGGGGCTGACGAGGGGAGAGCGGTGTGGATCTGGCCTTGCTGCGGACCTTCGTGACCGTGCACCGGGCCGGTTCCTTCACCCGCGCCGCCGCTCTGCTCGGCCTCTCGCAGCCGGCCGTCACCTCGCAGATACGCACGCTGGAGCGGCAGCTGGGCCGCCCCCTGTTCCTGCGGCAGGCCCGCGGTGTGACCCCCACCAGCATCGGTGACGAACTCGCCCACAAGGCGGCCCCGCATCTCGACGCGTTGGTGGAGATAGCCGAGACCGGCCTCGACGACGACTCCTCCTTACGGACGCTGCACCTCGCCGGGCCCCCGGAGTTCACCGCAGAACGAGCCCTGCCCGCCCTCACGGAGTTGACCGGAGAGGACGGCCAGGGCTTCGCTTTGCGCGCCTCCTTCGGGAACGCCGAGGAAACGCTGGAAGGGCTTTCCGCCGGGCATCACGATCTGGCCATCAGCACGGCCCGTCCGCGCGGTGCCCTGCTCACGGCGACTGCGCTCTGCGACGAAGAGCACGTCCTCGTCGCGGCCCCGCGCTGGGCCGAAGAAATCGGCGTGGGGCAGCCGGACGGCAAGCCGGAACCGGCCCTGGAGCAGGTGCCCGTGGTGGAGGTGCACGAGTCGCTGCCCTTCGTCTCCCGCTACTGGGCCTCCGTCTTCGACTCACGCCCGGCCGCCCCGGGCACCGTCGTCGTTCCGGACCTGCGTGCGGTTCTGGCGTGCGCGATCGTGGGCGCGGGCCTGGCCGTGCTGCCCCGCTATCTGGCCGCGGCCGCGTTGGAGCGGGGTGACGTCGTCGCCCTGCATGAGCCGGCGGTGCCGCCACTGCGCACGTACTTCCTGGTGGTGCGCACAGGGACGCTCGCGATGCCCCATATCGCGCGGGCCCACGAGTGGTTGCAGCGGGCGGCTGCCGACTGGTGCTGAGGAGGCGCCCGAGGGCGGGTGCCGGGTTGCGCGGGCGCGCATGCCCGCTGCCCGGGCAGCGCCTCACTCTGAGAGCTCGGCCGGTGACTTTTCGCGATGTTTCACGTGGAACCAACCGGGCCACATTTCACCCATGACCGTCCGACCCGTGGTCAAGCGCACCGCCCGTGCCGTTCTGCTGGACGGGGACGACCTGATCCTGATCAAGCGCACCAAGCCGGGCATGGATCCCTACTGGCTCACTCCCGGCGGCGGGGTCGAGCCCGACGACTCGACCGTTGTCGACGCCCTGCACCGCGAGGTGTACGAGGAACTCGGTGCGAAGATCACCGACGTGGTGCCCTGCTTCGTGGACACCGTGGAGCACATCGGGGAGGACGGCGGCGCGACCGGCGTGAAGGTGCAGCACTTCTTCGTCTGCCGCCTGGAGTCCATGGATCCCTCCCTCCGCCACGGCCCCGAGGTGGACGAGCCCGTCGGCGAGTACGAGATCGTGCGCGTGCCCTTCACCCGGGTCGGCATCGCCTCGGTGCATCTCGTTCCGCTGTCGCTGCGGCATTACCTGGACGGCAACATCGAGGGCGTACGTGCCATGCACGCCCCCGACCTGGGCTGACACCGGCGGCGGGTCAGGGCCCGGCCGCGACCAGTTCTTCCACGGAGTCGTGCCGTATGCGCTCGGACGGGATGCCGATGTCCCGCAGGGTGTCCACACCGTTGCGGATCATCCCGGGCGGGCCCGACAGATAGGCGTCGAACTCGTTCCACGGCCCATAGGCGCGTACCGCGTCCGGAAGCTGCTGATGCGCCAACTGGTCGATGATGGCCCGGACCGAGAGCCAGGGGTGGCTCTGCTGGAGGCGGAGCATGGTGTCGATGTCGTACAGGTCATGGTCGGTGCGGGCCCCGTAGAAGACCTCGACCGGCCGGCGTTCCCCGTGCTCGGCGACATCCTCGACCAGCGCCTTGATGGGCGCTATGCCGGTGCCGCCGCCCAGGCAGAGCAGCCCGCTGTCGGTGGTGTGGTCCACGGTCATGGAACCTGCGGGCGGGCCGAGCCGGACGATGTCACCGGGGCGGGCGCGGTGCACCAGGGCGTTGGAAACCCAGCCCGCCGGGACGGCCTTCACGTGGAACGTCAGCAGGCCGTCGGAGCGGGGCGCCGAGGCGAAGGAGTAGTGCCGCCATATCCGGGGCCACCAGGGAGTCTCCAGGCTCGTGTACTGGCCTGCGAGGAAGGGGTAGGGCTGGTCGGGGCGGACGGTGACGACCGCGATGTCGGGGGTCCTGAGCTCGTGCGTGACGATCTCTGCGTACCACCAGGCCGGGGCGCGCAGTTCGTCGGCGGCCGCCGCGTCGATCATGATCTGGGAGATCGTCGTGTACGTCCGGACCCAGGCGGCCTCCATCTCCGCGTTCCAGACCCCGGCGGCGTACTTGCTCAGCGCGCCGATCAGGCATTCGCCGACGGCCGGATAGTGCTCTGGCCGCGTCCCGTACTTCCGGTGGCCCCGGCCGAGGTTCTGCAGGTAGTCGGCCAGGGCATCGGAGTTGTCGATGTGCTCGGCGGCCGTGAGCAGTGCCCTGAGCAGCCGGTCCCGCTGGGTGTCCATCGCGGCTGGGAAGAGTGGGCGCAGATCGGGGTGGCGGACGAAGAGCAGGGCGTAGAAGTACGAGGTCACCTTGTCGGCCACGGGCGTGACCTCTGCCATGGTGCGGCGAATGAGGATGGCGTCCGGGGAGGCTTGCCTGCCCGGCGCGGAGGCGGCCGGCTCCGGGGGCGACATCGGTGCGGGCCGCTGGGCGGGGACACGCGGCTCGGCGGGAGGAGCCATGGCCGAGGCGAAGGGCGCCGGAGGCGGCGTGCCCGTCGCGGGCGCGGGCCGTGGCGACGAGGCCTCAGGAGAGGGGGCCGAAGGCGGTGCTGTGGGGGCGGGCCCGGGTATCTCGTCCGGGGGTCCGTGCCCTTGGTCCGGCGCACCGGTGCTCGCGCTGTCTGCCGTCGACGTGGGCGGGGCCGTGGTGCCGTCAGCCGGCGTTTCCGGGCCGGCCGTCTGCCGGCCCACCGGGCGTATCACCGCCGGGCGACGGCCGTCCGGCGTCCCGGAATCGTGGTCCGGCGGCGTCGTCGGCTTGTTGCGGGGCGTGAACCAGTCGCCCCCGCCGCCAGAAGTGCCGTTGTCGGCCGACGTGGTGGTCGGAGCGTCCATGGTGTGCCTCGCCTCGAGCATCTTTCGGTCGGTCTGCGCACTTCCCCAGTCGGAAGGTGCCTGCTTTCCCCCGTGGACGGACGGCATTCCCATCCGGTGTCGCGGCCAATGCGGCCACATTCAACCCGTGTTCCAGCTCTGTACGGACAAGTAAGGCAAGAGTGTGACATTGGCCGCAGTCCTCCCACCTGAGCTTCCCACCCGCCTGGGCGGATCGGTCGCATCACCGGAAACGCGGGTTTTCGATCTCTCCGTCCCGTTAGGGTGTATTGCCCTGTACGCGGCCCACAGAACGGGTCAGCCGCCCCGGATGTGAACCGGAGTCGACCCTACCGGCCACCGCTGTGCACACAAGTCCCCCCTTGCCCCGTCACGAATGAGGGCACAGCGCGAATCATCACCGCGGTCAACCTCGGGCGACGCGCCTGTGTTTCACGTGAAACGTCCGGCGTCTGTCCGCACTCTGTGCAGTGGGCTACAACTGGCCAAAAGCTCGTATGTGTCAAGGGAAAGAGGTGGACGCCAGGGGCTCCGGTCGGACAGCCTGACCTGCGTGCCGACTCCTTCCCTTGCCTCTCTGCCCATCCGTCGTCTGACGCTCCGTGATCTCGCCGCCTGCGCCGACTTGTCCGAGGACCGGGGGTGGCCTCGGGAGGAGCACAAGTGGGGCTTCCTTCTGACGGCCGGGAAGGGCTACGGCATCGAGGACCCCGACGGCGGCCTGGTGAGCGCCTGTGTCGTCACCGAGTACGGACCGCAGGAGCGCCCCGCTCTCGCGGCGATCGGCATGGTCCTCGTCGCCGCACGGCACGCCCGACAGGGCGTGGGACGCCGGCTGATGCGCCACGTCGTCTCCGCGATGGGCACCACGCCCCTCACCTTGCATGCGACGCCGTACGGCCGGCCCCTCTACGAGGAACTCGGCTTCAAGGTCACCGGGCGGGCCGAGATGGTGTGCGGGCGTTTCACTCCTGACGGGACCCAGCCGGCGGTCACCACCCGCGCCGCGACCGCCGAGGACCTCGCCGCGATGCTCCGGCTCGACGAGCAGGCGTTCGGGACCGACCGCACCCACATCGTGACCCGACTGCCGGCCTTCGCCGACCAGTTGCGCGTGGCGGAGCAGGACGGGCGGATCATCGGATACGCGGCCGCCTGGCCGAACATGGACACTCATGTCGTCGGTCCGCTCATCGCGCGTGACACGTCGGTGGCAAAGGCCCTCATCGCCTCCCTCGCCGCCCACACCGACCGCCCTCTGCGCACCGACATCGACGTACGGCACACAGAGCTGCTCGCGTGGGCGAAGGAGCGCGGTCTGGCCTCCCTTGCCTTCAACTCGGTGATGACCTACGGGATCACCGAACTGCCCGGGGACTGGAGCCGTCGCTTCGCCCCGGTCACGGTCGCGGCGGGCTGAGCCACCCCGATACGACAACGCCGGCTCCCCGGGGATCGGGGAACCGGCGTCGTCTCCTGAAGGACCCGGTCAGGCGGGAGCCTCCACGGCGGCCATGGCGAAGGCGTGCTCCTGCTCCGGCGCACCGCCGCCGACGCCGGCCGCGCCGCCAGGCGGCCTCGCGGTGCACCGGCACGCCGCCGCCGGCAGACCCGGTGGCTCAGTGGTGGACGGCGGTCCGCTGCTCGGCCGGCGCGGATCCCGTGACGACGGTGCTGAGGGCACCCGCGCGGCGTTCCAGGGCGGCCGAGAGGAAGGCCAGGCCCAGGGCTCCCGCGGCCAGGGCGGCGCCGACCCAGTTGGGAGCGGTGTAGCCGAGGCCCGCCGCGATCACGAGGCCGCCGAGCCAGGCGGACAGCGCGTTGCCGAGGTTGAAGGCGCCGATGTTCACGGCGGAGGCGAGCGTCGGGGCACCGTGCGCCTGGTCGAGGACCCGCTTCTGGAGCGGCGGGACGGCGGCGAAGCCCAGGGCGCCGATCAGGGCGATCGTGACGGCCGACAGCAGCTTGTCGTGCGCGGTGAGGGTGAACAGCGCCAGGACGACGGCCAGGGCGCCCAGGGACACGTACAGCATGGGCAGCAGGGCGCGGTCGGCGAACTTGCCGCCCACGAGGTTGCCGACGACCATGCCGAGGCCGAAGAGGACCAGCAGCCAGGTGACGGAGCCGTCGGCGAAGCCCGCGGTGTGGGTCATCATCGGAGCGATGTAGGTGATGGCCGCGAAGACTCCGCCGAAGCCGAGGACGGTCATGGCCATCGCGAGCAGCACCTGCACGTTCTTGAACGCGGCGAGCTCGTGCCGCAGGCGCACGCCCTGCGGCTTGGGCATGTCGGGGACGAGCCGGGCGATGCCGGCCAGCCCGACCACGCCAAGGGCGGCGACGATGCCGAAGGTCACCCGCCAGCCGACGGACTGCCCGACGAGGGTGCCCAGCGGAACGCCGACGACATTGGCGACGGTCAGGCCGGTGAACATCATCGCGATGGCTCCGGCCTTCTTGTCCGGGGCGACGAGGTCGGCCGCGACGACCGAGCCGATACCGAAGAAGGCACCGTGGGCCAGCGAGGCGACGATCCGGCCGATCAGCATGACGGCGAAGGCGGGAGCGAGTGCCGAGAGCAGGTTGCCGACGATGAACAGGCCCATGAGCAGCATCAGCATCCGCTTGCGGGGGACCTTGGTGCCCAGCGCGGTCATCAGCGGGGCCCCGAACACGACACCGAGCGCGTAGCCGGTCACCAGGTACCCGGCGGTGGGAATGGTGACCCCGTACTCGCCCGCGACCTCGGGCAGCAAGCCCATGATCACGAACTCGGTCGTTCCGATCCCGAAGGCCCCGATCGCGAGGGCCAGAAGCGCGAGAGGCATGGAGAGGTACACCTTCCCAGACGATTGCAAGGGCGCTTTGCGTGCGCTCACAATAGTTGCAGACGCGGGATATGGGCAAGCACCCACAATTGCGGCCCTGCTCTATCCTGGGTGTCAGCCGCTCCGGGACGGAGGAAACGCCAATGACAGCGACGGACCCCGCGCTCACCGCTCTCGCCCAGAGCTGGTGCGCCCTCTCCCTGCTGCACGGGAGGATCGAGGCCCGTATCGAGCGCGCCCTGCAGGCCAAGCACGACCTGAGCGCGCGCGAGTACTCCCTGCTCGACGTGCTCAGCCGGCAGCACGACGGGGACGACGGGCATCTCCAGATGAAGCAGGTCGCCGACGCGGTCGTCCTCAGCCAGAGCGCCACCACGCGCCTGGTCACCCGGCTCGAGGACCGCGGACTCCTGGAGCGCTACCTCTGCCCCACCGACCGCCGGGGCATCTACACCAACGTCACCGAGGCGGGCCTCAAGCTCCTCGAAGAGGCCCGGCCGACCAACGACGCCGCCCTGCGTGAGGCCCTCGACGAGGCAGCGAAGAACCCCGAGCTGGCCCCCTTGGTCCGGGTCGTGGAGACGCTGAAGGCCCCGGTGCCCGCCTAAGCCCGCATCCACCCAGGGCGTCCCTGCGTAGGGTGCGGTCATGGGAGATCTTGAGATACGGTCCGCGACCGCCGACGACGTCCCTGCGATCGTCGCCCTGCTCGCGGACGACCCCCTGGGCGTCCAGCGTGAGTCACCCGGCGACCTCACCCCGTACCTGACCGCTCTGGAACGACTCAGCGCCGACCCGAACCAGCGCCTCGTCGTGGCGGTCCGGGACGGCCGTGTCGCCGGAACGCTCCAGCTCACGGTCGTTCCCGGGTTGTCCCGACGCGGTGCGACGAGGTCGATCATCGAAGGCGTACGGGTCCACGCCGCTGAGCGCGGCAGCGGCCTGGGGACACGGCTCATCGAGTGGGCGATCGATGAATCCCGGCGCCAGGGCTGCCAGTTGGTCCAGCTGACCTCCGACAAGACCCGCACCGACGCTCATCGCTTCTACGAGCGGCTCGGCTTCACGGCCTCCCATACGGGCTTCAAGCTCCCGCTGTGACCGGATGCGCGTGGGCGCCCTGTTTCACGTGAAACAGGGCGCCCACTCATCTCACCGCTTATCCGATGCCGCGCCACCCCTCGGGATCGACGCCACCCGGCACCGGAGCCGCCTCGTCGTACGGCTGTCGTGTGAACACGAACGAGCCGAGGTCCAGATGGCTCACGGACCCGTCCGGCCGCCGTACGGACTTCAGCAGCTCTCCCGCGTAGTAGCCCTCCAGCCCGGTCCAGGTGCCGTCGCCGTTCGGGCGGAACCGCGAACGGCGCCCGTCGCCGGACAGCGGCTCCAGCGAGGCGAGCCCGTCGGCCGTGAGCCGCAGGGCGAAGGCGTGCGTCCCCCAGTACCACTGCCCCGTCAGTTCCAGCATCGGCGGGTCGACCTCACGCAGTGGCCTCCAGGGAGCAGGGATGCACGGCTCCGACTCGGCGACGATACGGACGAGATCGGCGCAGACGCCGGACACCAGAGGGCCCGAAGTGCAGTTGGCCAGTACGACCGCCGCGACGTCGTCCTCCACGCTGATGCTCACACTCGCCAGGAAACCCGGCAGGGATCCACTGTGCCCCACGAGCAGCCGGCCGTGGCGGCTCTGCACCTGCAGACCGAGGCCGTAGGCGTCACCGGACAACACGTCCGCGGCTTCCGCCGGCGCCGCCGGAGTCCGCATCTCTCGCAGGGACTCGGCGCTCAGCACCCTCTCGTCGCCCTTCATCAAGAAGGCGGCGAACCGGGCCAGGTCTGCCGTGGTCGACCAGAGCTGACCAGCGGGTGCCATACGGCCGAGGTCCTCGGCGGGCTCGGGCAGCAGCACATCGGCCCACGGGTGCACGGCCCAGCCACCCGCATGCGGGGCCTCGGGTCGGACACCGGTCCGGTCGAGACCCAGTGGTTCGAGCACTTCACGCCGTAGTGCCTCCTCCCAGGAGGTCCCCCGCAACTCCTCCACGAGCGCGCCCAGCAGTGTGTAGCCGGGGTTCGAGTAGTGGTGCCGCCGGCCGACGGGGTGCAGAAGAGGCTGCTCTCCGAGCACATCGGACAGTTCCGGCCGCAGGGATCCGGACGTGCGCTCCCACCACGGCCCGGGCGACTCGGCCGCCAACCCGCCTGTGTGGGCGAGCAGTTCGGCGATCGTGGCCTCCCCCGCGCCCGTACCCGGGACGTACTTCTCCAGCGGATCACCGAGCCCGAGCCGCCCCTCGTCCCGCAGCCGCATCACGAGAACGGCGGTGAAGGTCTTGGTGATCGAGCCGATGCGGTACTGGACGTGCTCGTCGGGCTCTTCACCCTCCACCGATGTCCGGGCGCCGTGCCACACCGCCCGCCCGCCCCGGACCACGGCCGCGACCAGCGACGGCGCTCGTCCCTCGGCCTGTGCCACGGCGATCCGGTGCAGCAGCGCCCGGCTCGTCGCGGGAAGCAGCTCTTGCTGAGGTGTCGTCATGGCCCCAGTCCACCTGGCCCGTCCCGGGGAGTCGACCCTATTTCGCGGTCGGCTACCCGATCAGGTCCGCACCGGCACCGGATCAGGTCTGCGCCATGTCCACGAACCGCGAGTAGTGACCCTGGAAGGCGACCGTGATCGTCGCCGTCGGGCCGTTTCGGTGCTTGGCCACGATCAGGTCGGCCTCGCCCGCGCGCGGCGACTCCTTTTCGTAGGCGTCCTCGCGGTGCAGCAGGATGACCATGTCGGCGTCCTGCTCGATGGAACCGGACTCACGCAGGTCGGAGACCATCGGCTTCTTGTCCGTGCGCTGCTCGGGACCACGGTTCAGCTGGGAGAGCGCGATGACCGGGATCTCCAGTTCCTTGGCCAGCAGCTTGAGGTTACGGGACATGTCCGAGACCTCCTGCTGACGGCTCTCGGACCGCTTGGAACCTCCGGACTGCATCAGCTGGAGGTAGTCGATGACCACCAGCCGAAGGTCGTTGCGCTGCTTGAGGCGTCGGCACTTGGCGCGGATCTCCATCATCGACAGGTTCGGGGAGTCGTCGATGTAGAGCGGGGCCGCCGAGACGTCCGGCATCCGCCGGGCCAGCCGCGTCCAGTCCTCGTCCGTCATCGTGCCGGAACGCATGTGGTGCAGGGCGACCCGTGCCTCGGCGGACAGCAGACGCATCGCGATCTCGTTGCGCCCCATTTCGAGCGAGAAGATCACGCTCGGCAGGTTGTTCTTGATCGAAGCGGCCCGCGCGAAGTCCAGGGCGAGCGTCGACTTACCCATGGCGGGACGCGCGGCGATGACGATCATCTGGCCCGGGTGCAGCCCGTTGGTGAGCGAGTCGAAGTCCGTGAACCCCGTGGGCACGCCGGTCATCTCACCGCTGCGCGACCCGATCGCCTCGATCTCGTCGAGCGCGCCCTCCATGATGTCGCCGAGCGGCAGATAGTCCTCGCTGGTGCGCTGCTCGGTGACCGCGTAGACCTCCGCCTGGGCGCGGTTGACGATCTCGTCGACGTCGTCGTCGGCGGCGTATCCCATCTGCGTGATCCGCGTACCCGCCTCGACCAGGCGGCGCAGCACGGCCCGCTCGTGGACGATCTCCGCGTAGTAGGCGGCGTTGGCGGCCGTGGGCACCGTCTGGACGAGGGTGTGCAGATAGGAGGCCCCGCCGACCTTGTTGATCTCGCCGCGCTTGGTGAGCTCGGCGGCGATCGTGATGGGGTCGGCCGGCTCGCCTTTGGCATAGACGTCGAGGACGGCCTGGTAGATCGTCTCGTGGGCCGGCTTGTAGAAGTCGTGGCCCTTGAGGATCTCGACGACGTCGGCGATGGCGTCCTTGGAGAGCAGCATGCCGCCGAGGACGGACTGCTCGGCCTCGATGTCCTGCGGGGGTACCCGCTCGAACGCCGGGGCGGCGCCGTCCCACGCCCCGTTGTCCCTGCCGCGCTCGTGCTGCTCGTCACGGCCCCGGGCTCCCTCGCCACGACGGCGGGAGGCGGGCAGACGATCACTGGGACCGCTGTCGGCCCACGGGTCGTCCAAGGGCTCGGAAATGCTCACCGAGCCACCTCCTCCCGTCCGCCGCAGCAGACCTCGCCGTGCCCCTCTTTTCTACGGCACGGCACTGACAAATGAGACGCCCAACTCCGGTTGGCCAACGCCGGTTTTGTGACGTTTTGAAAACCGGCAGACGGAGCGGGCGCCGGACCACGTTAGGCCTGTCTGCACCGTCAGCCAATCTGGTTATCCACAGGCCATGTGGACGACGGCCCAGATGCTGTGGAGAACTCCTCAAAACCTGTGCACGACCCGGTGGACAGGCCTGTGAACAAGCAGCGAGCCGACGCGAAGAGACGGCCCTGAACTGCGACTTTGCCGTCCACCGGCTGTGCAGAAGAAAAACTTCCCCAACCGGCGCAAGATCGCTTCGAACGCTGCACAGCAGTGCGCACCCCTGGACGGAAAGTAAGGGACGCAAAGCCCTGGCATCACTTACCTGTGGACGATTAGATTGGTGCACATGACACAGGCCCCCGCGCGCCGCAGAACCGGCCGGAGACAGCACGACCGAGAGATCGTCGCGCTGGCCGTGCCGGCCTTCGGCTCCCTCGTCGCCGAGCCCCTCTTCCTCATGGCCGACACCGCCATCGTGGGCCATCTCGGCACCGCCCAACTCGCCGGCCTCGGCATCGCCTCGGCCCTGTTGATGACCGCCGTCAGTGTCTTCGTCTTCCTCGCCTACGCCACGACAGCGGCGGTCGCTCGCCGCGTCGGCGCGGGCGATCTCCAGGCCGCCATCCGCCAGGGCATGGACGGCATCTGGCTGGCCCTGCTTCTGGGTGCTGCTGTCGTCACCATCGTCCTGCCGACGGCGTCCGGCATCGTGGACCTCTTCGGCGCTTCGGACGCGGCGGCTCCCTACGCGACCACGTACCTGCGTATCTCCACGCTCGGCATACCGGCCATGCTCGTCGTTCTCGCCGCGACCGGTGTCCTGCGTGGCCTTCAGGACACCAAAACCCCTCTCTATGTGGCCGTCGCCGGCTTCGTCGCCAACGGCGCCCTCAACGCGGGGCTCGTCTACGGCGCCGACCTGGGGATCGCCGGCTCCGCCTGGGGCACGGTCATCGCCCAGTGGGGCATGGCCGTCGTCTACCTCGCCGTGGTCCTGCGCGGAGCGCGCAAGCACGGTGCCTCGCTGCGCCCGGACGCCGCCGGGATCAGGGCCTCCGCACAGGCCGGCGTACCCCTGCTGGTTCGGACCCTCTCCCTGCGGGCGATCCTGATGATCGCCACGGCGGTCGCCGCCCGTCTCGGGGATGCCGACATCGCCGCACACCAGATCATCCTGTCCCTGTGGAACCTGCTCGCCTTCGCTCTCGACGCCATCGCCATCGCGGGGCAGGCCATCATCGGCCGCTACCTCGGAGCCGGTGACACGCAAGGAGCCCGCGACGCATGCCGTCGCATGGTCGAGTGGGGGATCGCCGTCGGGGTCGTCCTCGGGATTCTGGTCGTCATCACCGGACCGGCATTGCTGCCCCTGTTCACCAGCGATTCGACGGTCAAGGACACAGCGCTGTCCGCCCTGCTGATCGTCGCCCTCTCACAGCCGATCTCCGGGATCGTCTTCGTTCTGGACGGGGTCCTGATGGGCGCCGGTGACGGCGCCTATCTGGCCTGGGCGATGCTGCTCACCCTGGCGGTCTTCACCCCGGCAGCCCTGCTGGTGCCGGTACTGGGCGGTGGGCTCACCGCCCTCTGGGCCACCATGACGCTGATGATGACCGTGCGGATGCTGACGCTGTGGCAACGGACCCGCTCGGGCCGCTGGATCGTCACGGGCGCGACCCGCTGACCGCCGGGCTCACCCCTCGGTGACTGTTTCACGTGAAACACGGTGTTTCACGTGAAACGACGAGGGGACCGAAACGACGATGGGGCCGCACCCCGAAGGGTGCGGCCCCATCGCTCACTGCTTCAGCGAGCGCGGCACTCAGGCCGCGACGACCTCGATGTTGACCTTGGCGGCAACCTCGGGGTGCAGACGCACGGACGTCTCGTGAGCGCCCAGCGTCTTGATCGGCGAGCCCAGCTCGATGCGGCGCTTGTCGACCTCGGGGCCACCGGAAGCCTTGATCGCGGAAGCGATGTCGGCCGGGGTGACAGAACCGAAGAGACGACCGGCGTCGCCGGAGCGGACCGCCAGGCGGACCTTGACGCCCTCGAGCTGGGCCTTCACCTGGTTGGCCTGCTCGATGGTCTGGATCTCGTGGATCTTGCGAGCACGACGGATCTGCTCGACGTCCTTCTCGCCGCCCTTGGTCCAGCGGATGGCGAACTTCCGCGGGATCAGGTAGTTGCGAGCGTAACCGTCCTTGACGTCGACGACGTCGCCCGCGGCACCGAGGCCGGAGACCTCGTGGGTGAGGATGATCTTCATGAGTCGGTCACCCTTCCCTTATCGCGCGGTGGAGGTGTAGGGCAGCAGCGCCATCTCACGGCTGTTCTTCACGGCCGTGGCGACGTCACGCTGGTGCTGCGTGCAGTTGCCGGTCACGCGGCGGGCACGGATCTTGCCGCGGTCGGAAATGAACTTCCGCAGCATGTTCGTGTCCTTGTAGTCCACGTACGTGACCTTGTCCTTGCAGAATGCGCAGACCTTCTTCTTCGGCTTGCGCACAGGCGGCTTCGCCATGGTGTATCTCCTGTGTGATCAAGAAGTTGGGGTGCGAACCCGCCCTAGAAGGGGGGCTCGTCCGAGTAGCCGCCGCCACCGCTGCCGCCGGAGCCACCGCCCCAGCCGCCGCCACCGCCCTGGTTGCCACCGGCGGGAGCGCCGGTCGCCCACGGGTCGTCGGCGGGAGCACCGCCGGCCGGCTGGCCGCCACCGGGGCCGCCGCCCCAGCCGCCGCCACCCTGGCCGCCACCGCCACCGCCGCCGTAGCCACCCTGGCCACCGCGGCCGGTGGTCTTGGTGACCTTGGCCGTGGCATTGCGCAGGCTGGCGCCGACTTCCTCGACGTCCAGCTCGTAGACCGTGCGCTTGACGCCCTCACGGTCCTCGTAGGACCGCTGCTTCAGCCGGCCCTGCACGATGACGCGCATGCCTCGCTGGAGCGACTCGGCGACGTTCTCCGCCGCCTGGCGCCAGACCGAGCAGGTCAGGAACAGGCTCTCGCCGTCCTTCCACTCGTTCGTCTGGCGGTCGAAGGTGCGGGGAGTGGACGCGACACGGAACTTCGCGACGGCCGCACCGGAGGGGGTGAAGCGCAGCTCGGGGTCGTCGACAAGATTGCCGACCACCGTGATGACGGTCTCGCCTGCCATGGGGGCACCTCTCGGCGGGTTTGCTGGCTGCTTGCTACTCGAATCCCGGAATCAGCTGAGCGGGAGAGCTCAGTGGGTCTCGGGACGGAGGACCTTGGTCCGGAGGACCGACTCGTTCAGGTTCATCTGGCGGTCGAGCTCCTTGACGACCGCAGGCTCAGCCTGAAGGTCGATGACCGAGTAGATGCCCTCGGGCTTCTTCTTGATCTCGTACGCGAGACGACGACGGCCCCAGGTGTCGACCTTCTCGACCTTTCCGCCGCCGTCACGGACGACAGAGAGGAAGTTCTCGATCAGCGGGGAGACAGCGCGCTCCTCGACGTCGGGGTCGAGGATGACCATCACCTCGTAGTGACGCATGTGGAACCCACCTCCTTTGGACTCAGCGGCCACGGTCGTTCCGTGGCAGGAGGGTTGTGATGCGTAGCAACGGTATCGGCCACCACTGACAGTCGGGGGTTCTGTGGAGAAGCCCTGTCATGACATGGGCAGACACCGGTGCGGACGGTACAGACTACCCGCACAGTGGCTTGCGGTTGAAATCCGGCCGCGAGGGCAGCCAATCTGTACACATCGGGTGTGTATGGCGCTACGATGCGCCGACTTTCGCAGGAGGTGCCCTATGGCACAGGCATTGCGACCCAACTCCGCCGGCGGCCTCTTCGCCACGGACGGCAAGCCCCATCCCCTCCAGGACACCCTGCTCGCGGTGACCCTGGTCCTGGGCGTCACGGCGTTCATTTCGGCACTGGTCGACGAGGACCTGCATCTGCTCAGCTCCTGGACCGGCCTGGTGGGCATCCTCACCGGCGCGTACGGCCAGTGGGTCTCGGAGACGACCAGGGAGCGCTTCGGCCTGATTCTCGGCCTCGGTGCCGCGGCCGTCGGGTTCTTCCTGGGCATGGCGCACGGCGGTCTCTTCGGCGGTCTCATCGACTGACGCCAGGGACATCCCCTTCTGAACACCGGGTGACGCCCCGGCCGCTCACGGGCCGGGGCGAAGGTTCCGTACGCCCAACCGGCGCGCATCCACGGCGCAGTAGGCTTCGCGCGAGAGCCGGAGCCCCTGACCCCATGGGGACACACCAGCCCGAGGAGCGCCCCGAAATGAGCCTGACCCTGAGGACCATCAGTCGAGAGCAGCATCTGGCCTACATCCAGAGCCTGCCGTCGGCGAGCCACATGCAGGTCCCGGCCTGGGCTGACGTCAAGGCGGAGTGGCGCTCCGAGAACCTCGGATGGTTCGACGACAGGACGGGCGAGCTGGTCGGTGCCGGTCTGGTCCTCTACCGGCAGCTCCCCAAGATCAAGCGCTACCTCGCCTATCTGCCCGAGGGCCCGGTCATCAACTGGTTCGCGCCGAATCTCCAGGACTGGATCGAGCCGATGCTGGCGCACCTGAAGCAGCAGGGCGCCTTCTCGGTGAAGATGGGCCCGCCGGTGGTCATCCGGCGCTGGGACGCCACCTCCATCAAGCAGGGCATCCAGAACCCCGACGTGAAGCGGCTGCGCGACATCGAGGCCGACCACATCGAGCCGCGCGCCTTCGAGGTCGCCGACAAACTGCGCCGCATGGGGTGGCAGCAGGGCGAGGACGGCGGCGCCGGCTTCGGCGACGTCCAGCCCCGCTACGTCTTCCAGGTGCCGCTGGCCAACCGCTCCCTGGAAGAGGTCCACAAGAACTTCAACCAGCTGTGGCGCCGCAACATCAAGAAGGCCGAGAAGGCCGGTGTCGAGGTCGTCCAGGGCGGCTACCAGGACCTTGAGGAATGGCAGCGCCTGTATGAGATCACGGCCGTGCGCGACCACTTCCGGCCACGCCCGCTGTCGTACTTCCAGCGCATGTGGACGGCCCTCAACACCGAGGACCCCAACCGCATGCGGCTGTACTTCGCCCGGCACAACGGCGTGAACCTGTCGGCGGCGACGATGCTGATCGTCGGCGGGCACGTCTGGTACTCCTACGGCGCCTCCGACAATATCGGCCGTGAGGTCCGGCCCTCGAACGCGATGCAGTGGCGGATGCTGCGCGACGCCTACGCGCTCGGCGCCACCGTCTACGACCTGCGCGGTATCTCCGACTCGCTGGACGAGACCGATCACCTCTTCGGTCTGATCCAGTTCAAGGTGGGCACGGGCGGCCAGGCCGCCGAGTACCTCGGCGAGTGGGACTTCCCGCTGAACAAGCTGCTGCACAAGGCGCTCGACATCTACATGTCGCGCCGCTGATGTCACGTTCAGTGCTTCTATACCTCTGATACACCGCACACCACCGACACAGGCAACCACGAGAAAGGTTCCAGGTCCGGCCATGGCGCTCACGCTCTACGTCGACACCGCGCGCTGGCGGGCGCACCACAAGCACGTGCAGGAGCAGTTCCCCGGCCTCGTGCCGGTCTGCAAGGGCAACGGCTACGGCTTCGGGCACGAGCGGCTGGCGGAGGAGGCCACCCGGCTGGGCTCGGACGTCCTCGCCGTCGGCACGACGTACGAGGCCGCCCGGATCAAGGACTGGTTCGGCGGTGACCTGCTGGTGCTGACGCCCTACCGGCGCGGCGAGGAGCCCGTGCCCCTGCCGGACCGGGTCATCCGCTCGGTCTCGTCGATAGACGGCGTCTACGGGCTGGTCGGTGCCCGTGTGGTGATCGAGGTGATGTCCTCGATGAAGCGGCACGGCATCAGCGAGCAGGACCTGGCCCAGCTGCACGCCGCCATCGAGAACGTCCGCCTGGAAGGCTTCGCGATCCACCTGCCGCTGGACCGCACCGACGGCTCGGACGCGGTCGAGGAAGTCATCGGCTGGATGGACCGGCTGCGCGCCGCCCGCCTGCCTCTGCACACCATGTTCGTCAGCCACCTCAAGGCCGACGAACTCATCCGTCTCCAGCAGCAGTTCCCGCAGACCCGGTTCCGTGCCCGCATCGGCACACGGCTGTGGCTGGGGGACCACGAAGCCACCGAGTACCGCGGCGCCGTCCTGGACGTCACGCGTGTGGCCAAGGGCGAGCGCTTCGGCTACCGGCAGCAGAAGGCGGCCTCCGACGGCTTCCTGGTGGTCGTGGCGGGCGGTACGTCGCACGGGGTGGGCCTGGAGGCACCCAAGGCGCTGCACGGCGTCATGCCGCGCGCCAAGGGCGTCGCCCGGGCCGGCCTCGCGACGGTCAACCGGAACCTTTCTCCGTTCGTCTGGGGCGGCAAGCAGCGCTGGTTCGCCGAGCCGCCGCACATGCAGGTCTCGATCCTGTTCGTGCCCGCGGACGCGCCGGAGCCGAAGGTCGGCGAGGAACTGGTGGCCCATCTGCGGCACACCACCACGCAGTTCGACCGGCTCGTGGACCGCTGACCGGCACACGCACCGACTGGCTCGGTAACGGGCCCAGCGCAGCAAGAAGGCCGTACACGGTTTCCCGCGTACGGCCTTTCGCATCGTTAGCTGCGTTCGCCGCGTTCGCTCAGAGCGAACCGCCCGTCGCGCCCTGCCTGCCCCACTCGACCTGCGGCCCGTCGAACTGAGCGGCCGCGTGCCGGGCGGGACGGGCCGCGGGACCGAGGACGAAGACGTCCTCCGCGCCGTCGAGCACTCCGCCCGAGGGATCGTCGTCCCCGGACCGGCGAACGGGGTCCCGCTCCGGCAGGAAGATGTCCCGCACGGTCATGACGCACAGATACAGCGTGCCCAGCAGGTGCAGTCCGATGGCCCAGTGATAGCCGTCGGTGGGCAGCCCCTTGTGGGCGTCTCCGCTGGTCGTGTACGCGAGGTACAGCCAGATCCCCAGGAAGTACGCCACCTCGCAGGCCTGCCAGATCAGGAAGTCCCGCCACTTCGGCCGGGCCAGGACAGCCAGGGGCACCAGCCACAGGACGTACTGCGGCGAGTAGACCTTGTTGGTGAGGATGAACGCCGCGACGATCAGGAAGGCCAACTGGGCGAGCCGCGGGCGGCGGGGCGCGGTCAGCGCCAGCACCGCGACACCCGCGCAGCACACCAGCATCAGCAGCGTGGCGAGCGTGTTGACGGTGTCGGTACTGAGCGGGTTGTCCGAGTTCTGGGCCATGATCAGCCAGAAGGAGCCGAAGTCGACGCCCCGTTCCTGGCTGAACGTGTAGAACTTCGACCAGCCGTCGAACGCGAAGAGCATCACAGGCCCGTTCACAACGACCCAGGCGACGATCGCACCGCCCAGAGCCGTCCCGAACTCACGCCACTTGCCGGCACGCCAGCACAGCACCAGCAGCGGACCGAGGATCAGGAAGGGATAGAGCTTGGCGGCCGTGGCGAGTCCCAAGAGGACGCCGAAGGCGAGGGAGCGGCCGCGCGACCACATCAGCATCGCCGCGGCCGTCAGGGCGACCGCCAGCAGGTCCCAGTTGATGGTCGCCGTCAGGGCGAAGGCAGGGGCCAGGGCAACCAGCAGGCCGTCCCAGGGACGCCGGGCATGGGTGCGGGTCACGCAGACGGCGATGACCGACGCGCAGGCCATCAGCATCCCGGCATTGACCATCCAGTACCACTGCTCCTGGTCCTGGATGGTGCCGCTGCCCGGCGTGAGCCAGGAGGCGACCTCCATGAAGACACCGGTGAGCACCGGGTACTCCAGGTACTGCATGTCACCGGGGAGCTTGTCGAAGTACGGCACGAGCCCGTCGGCGAAGCCGCGCCCCTGGTACAGGTGCGGGATGTCCGAGTAGCACGCGTGCGTGTACTGGGAGCTGGCACCGAAGAACCAGGCGCCGTTGTAGCAGGGCGCCTTCTGCACCAGACCGAGGGCGAACATGCCGATCGCCACCAGCGCGATCACCCGCACGGGAGTCCACCAGGACGCCCCGAGCAGGGCACGCCGCCCGAGCGGGCCGCCGATCAGCTCGCTGCCGGCCGCGGCGACCGCGTCCTCCTGGGTCGGCCGGACCGGGTCCGGCTCGTGGACGCTCGCTTGCGTCGATTCTGCACTGGCCATGCCGCACATCCTGCCGTACGCGTCCATTCATACGCCGAGGGCCGCCGCACCGGGTAGGTGCGACGGCCCGTGTTTCACGTGAAACGTCTTCGCGTTTCACGTGAAACACCCATGCCGGGCGATCAGCCGGCTATCCGGCGGGGCCTCCGAAGATGCCTCCGTTGCCGTTGCCTCTGCTGTTGCCGCCGTTCTCGCTTGTATCACTCGGCGAGGGCGAGGACGACGGTTCTCCGCCTGTACCTCCACCGTTCTCCGTGCCGCCGTCGTTCTCGCACCCGAAGAACCCACAGGTGTCGCTCGGCGAGGGCGAGGCAGGCGTCGGGCTCTCGCTGGGCGTGGCGCTCGGCGACTCGGTCACGGTCTCACTGGGCTCCACGCTGGGTGTCGGCTTCGGCGACGGAGCACCCAGCTCGTGCTGGATCTCGCCGATCTTCTCGGCCTCCGGGAAGCCGAGGTCAGGCTCGCCCTCCAGCGCGGCCTTCATGTACTCGGTCCACACCTGGGTGGGTGTGTCACCACCGTGGATGGACTCCTCACCCGCCGTGCCGTTCATGGAGAGCAGCTTGGCGCTCTTGGGATCCTCACGGAACATCGCGACCGAGGTCGACAGCTGCCTGGTGTAGCCGACGAACCAGGCGGACTTGTTCTCGTCCGTGGTACCGGTCTTACCGGCCGCTGTACGGCCCAGGGCCAGGGCGTTCTTACCCGTACCGTTCTGGATGACGTTCTCCAGGGTGTCCGTGACGTTGTTGGCCACGTTCTCTGGCATCGCCTGCGTGATGCGCGGCTTGTCGAAGCCTTCGACTTCCTGCCCGTTGAACTTGACGCTGGTCACCGAGTACGGGGCGGCCTGCTTGCCGGCGGCGGCGAACGTCGCGTAGGCGTCGGCCATGCGGATCGCGCTGGGAGTCGACGTACCGAGCGCGAACGACGGGTTGAGGGTGGCGAAACTGGCGTCCAGGATGCCGGACTTCTCGGCCACGTCCCGCACGTTCCTCATCCCGACGTCCATGCCGAGCTGGACGAACGGGGTGTTGACGGACTGCTCCATCGCCTTGCGCAAGGTGATGTAGCCCCAGGGATGGTCGCTCTCGTTCTCCTGGAAGAACGGTGTGTTGTCCTTCTTCAGGACGTAGGAGCCGTCGTTGTTCCTGACCTTGAGGTGGTCGTTGCCGTTGTACTTGCTCAGCGGCGAGAGGGGACCGTCGCTCCGGTAGGTGCCGTGCTCCATGGCGGCGGCGAGCACAAACGGCTTCCACGTCGAACCGACCGGGACACCCGAGGTGTCCGCGTTGTTGTTGAAGTGGCCCTTCTCGTACCCCGCACCACCGTAGAGCGCGACGATCGCGCCGTCCTTGGGCTTCACCGACGCCGCGCCGAACTGGACGTGCTTGTCCAGCTCACGCTTCTCCGGGTTCAGTTTTTCCTTCTCGACCTTCTTCACGGCCTTGGCCAGCGCCTCGACCTTGGACTTCTCGAAGGTCGTCCTGATCTGGTAGCCGCCCTGGTCGAACTGCTTCTCCGTGATGTTGGAGTGGTTCAGGACGTACTTCTTGGCCGTGTCCGCCAGGTAGCCGATCTGGCCGCTCATGCCCTTGGTCGCCTTGCGGCCCTGAGGCATGGGGTACCTCTTGATCGCCTTCTGATACTCGGCGTCCGTGAGCTTGTCGTCGTTGTGCATCTGCTCGAGGATCCAGCCCCAGCGCGCCCTGGACCGCTTTTCGTTGGCCTCGGCGCTCGCCGCGGTGTCGAGGCTCTCGTTGCCCGCGGGGTCGTAGTACGTCGGGCCCTTGAGCAGCGCGGCGAGGAAGGCGCACTCGCTCGGCTCGAGCTTCACCGCGTCCTTGCCGTAGTACGTCTGGGCGGCGGCCTGGATGCCGTAGGCGCCGCGGCCGTAGTAGGAGGTGTTCAGGTACCCCTGGAGGATCTCGTCCTTGGAGAGCTTGGTGCCCACCTTGATCGAGATGAACATTTCCTTGAACTTACGGGTGATCGTCTGGTCCTGGCTCAGGTAGGTGTTCTTGACGAACTGCTGGGTGATCGTCGAACCACCCTGCGTGTCGCCGCCCCTGGCCATGTTCGCCAGAGCCCGGGCGATGCCCATCGGGTCGACACCCGAGTCCTTGTAGAAGCTCTTGTTCTCGGCCGAGATCACCGCCTGCTGCATGGCCTCGGGGATCCGGTCGATCGTGACGTTCTGCCGGTTCTGGCCGCTGCCGGTCGCGACCATCTGCTGGCCGTTGGACCAGTAGTAGACGTTGTTCTGCGACAGCGCCGCCGCGTTCTCCTCGTTGGGGACGCCCACCATGGCGTACCCGATGCCCGCCACGGCCACCAGACTGCCGACGAAGCCGATGCACAGACCGGAGACGAGCTTCCAGGACGGCATCCAGCGCTGCCAGCCGTACTTGCCGGCCCGCGGATAGTCGATCAGCCGCTTCTTGTCGGAGTAGGCAGCCGCGCGCCCTCTGCCTCGCCCGGGCCCGGCCGGCCCGCCGGGAGCGGCACGCCGGCCGCCCCGGGCCGGTTCGGCCGCTCTGCGTCGGCCGCCTCCGGTACTTCTCTGCGCCGCACGCCGGGCCTCGGCACGGCCGCCGTACGAACGCTCCTCACCCCCCGAGCCGTAGGAGTCCGACCCATAGGAGTCGGACGGAGACCCGGTGGCGCCTCGCGGGGCCGCGCGGCGGCCGGAGGACGAGCCGGACTGGCCGCGTCGGGCCGCGGCACGTCCGCCTCCCTGCGGCTGCGGCGGTTTGCGACGGTGCTCGCTCATCGAACGACTACTCCTCGGGCAGGCGCACCCTTGCGCGCCTGGAAACGGCGGCTGGTTTCCGGTCCCCCCGAAGTACGGATGCGGTCGGCTCCGCATTCATCGGTCCCGCATGCACCCGTACTACACCGAAGACGACGACGCCCTCAGGCGTCACTTGGTTCCCGGTGATGTGCATGGCGCACAGACTACGCACCGCCAAAACCTGCCGAGGCCTGAAGTTCACCTCAAATCAGGCAACTCGCATGCGAGGAATCGGTGATGTGATCCCGTTCACCGCACTCCCTCTTGTCGCATCCGGAAGGCCGTTCTATCGTCGTGATGTATCGAGTCGATACATCAGCGCGACACATCGGGCCGACATATCGGCCCGAGGCACCGGCCCGAGGGCATCGGGTACCGCGGCAGAGAGGAGGCGACGATGAGCCGGCGTTCCGGGATCCTCGAGTTCGCCGTACTCGGCCTGCTCCGCGAATCGCCGATGCACGGCTATGAGCTGCGCAAACGACTCAACACCTCACTGGGTGTGTTCCGTGCGTTCAGCTACGGGACGCTGTACCCCTGCCTCAAGACGCTGGTCGCCAACGGCTGGCTGATCGAGGAGCCGGGGAACGACACCGAGGCCGCTCCCCTCACCGGCCGCCGCGCCAAGATCGTCTACCGGTTGACGGCGGAGGGTAAGGAGCACTTCGAGCAGCTGCTCTCACAGACCGGGCCCGAGGCGTACGAGGACGAGACATTCGCCGCCCGTTTCGCTTTCTTCGGGCAAACCTCACGCGACGTACGCATGCGCGTGCTGGAGGGCCGCCGCAGCCGGCTGGAGGAGCGCCTGGAAAAGATGCGCCTCTCCCTGGCCCGGACCCGGGAACGCCTCGACGACTACACGCTTGAGCTCCAGCGCCACGGGATGGAGTCCGTGGAGCGCGAAGTGCGCTGGCTGAACGAGCTCATCGAGAGCGAGCGGGCGGGGCGGGACCTGAAGGGTTCCGCCCCGGGGGAGCCTGGTTCGCGTGACACCACATCTGGAGCGTCGGGCGGCCTGCCCCGGCCGGGGGACGACCCCCGTCCGGATACGCCCGGCGACACCGCCACGTGAGAGCCCGCCACGGGCCTCACTCGTACACACAGGGAGCAACCGGAATGGGTTCGGTTCGCGTAGCCATCGTCGGTGTGGGCAACTGCGCCGCATCGCTGGTGCAGGGAGTCGAGTACTACAAGGACGCCGACCCGGCGTCCAAGGTGCCGGGCCTGATGCACGTCCAGTTCGGCGACTACCACGTCCGCGACGTCGAGTTCGTCGCCGCGTTCGACGTGGACGCCAAGAAGGTCGGCCTCGACCTGGCGGACGCCATCGGCGCCTCCGAGAACAACACCATCAAGATCTGCGACGTGCCCAGCACCGGTGTGACGGTCCAGCGCGGCCACACACTCGACGGCCTCGGCAAGTACTACCGCGAGACCATCGAGGAGTCCGCCGAGGAGCCGGTCGACGTCGTCCAGGTCCTCAAGGACAAGCAGGTCGACGTCCTCGTCTGCTACCTGCCCGTCGGCTCCGAGGACGCGGCGAAGTTCTACGCCCAGTGCGCCATCGACGCCAAGGTCGCCTTCGTCAACGCGCTTCCGGTCTTCATCGCCGGCACCAAGGAGTGGGCCGACAAGTTCACCGAGGCGGGCGTCCCGATCGTCGGCGACGACATCAAGTCCCAGGTCGGTGCCACCATCACGCACCGCGTCATGGCCAAGCTGTTCGAGGACCGGGGCGTCGTCCTGGACCGCACGATGCAGCTGAACGTCGGCGGCAACATGGACTTCAAGAACATG
The DNA here is from genome assembly GCF_042958445.1 of Streptomyces sp. NPDC007991. Classification (NCBI taxonomy): domain Bacteria; kingdom Bacillati; phylum Actinomycetota; class Actinomycetes; order Kitasatosporales; family Streptomycetaceae; genus Streptomyces; species Streptomyces sp. NPDC007991. The sequence goes on along the minus strand of NZ_JBIBJD010000011.1, from coordinate 120,584 downwards.
CTCGAGCGCGACCGCCTCGAGTCGAAGAAGATCTCCAAGACGCAGGCCGTCACCTCCCAGATCCGCGACCGCGACATGGGCGCGGACAACGTCCACATCGGCCCGTCCGACTACGTCGCCTGGCTGGACGACCGCAAGTGGGCCTACGTCCGCCTGGAGGGCCGCGCCTTCGGTGACGTCCCGCTGAACCTGGAGTACAAGCTGGAGGTCTGGGACTCCCCGAACTCCGCCGGCGTCATCATCGACGCCCTGCGCGCCGCGAAGATCGCCAAGGACCGCGGCATCGGCGGCCCCGTGCTCTCCGCGTCGAGCTACTTCATGAAGTCCCCGCCCGTTCAGTACTTCGACGACGAGGCCCGCGAGAACGTCGAGAAGTTCATCAACGGCGAGGTCGAGCGCTGAGGCGCCGCAACCAGTCGCTCCTGCCAGGGCTGTGAGGGTCCCCGGGTCGTACGACCCGGGGACCCTCTCCCGTATGTGAGGCTGTGCCCCATGGCCGTCGTCCGTGACCTGCGTGTCCTGTTGCGCTTCCAGGGCTTCAGGCGCCTGCTCGGCACGCGCCTGCTCTCCCAGGGTGCCGACGGCGTCTACCAGGTCGCGCTCGCCGCGTACGTGGTCTTCTCGCCGGAGAAGCAGACCTCGGCGGCCGCGGTCGCCTCCGCCATGGCAGTGCTGCTGCTCCCGTACTCCCTCGTCGGCCCTTTCGCCGGTGTCCTGCTGGACCGCTGGCGGCGCCGCCAGGTCCTGCTCTACGGCAGCCTGCTGCGCGCGCTGCTGGCTTCCGCCACGGCCCTGCTGATACTCAGTCCCGCTCCGGGCTGGCTCTTCTACGTCTCCGCCCTGTGCGTCACCGCCGTCAACCGTTTCGTCCTCGCCGGCCTGTCCGCCGCCCTGCCCCGCGTGGTCGACGCCGAGCGCCTCGTCCTCGCCAACTCCCTCTCCCCGACCGCCGGGACACTGGGAGCGATCGCGGGGGGCGGTCTCGCCTTCGCCGTCCGACTGGTGGTGGCGGACTCCGACGCCGCCGTGGTGCTCATGGGAGCCGTGCTGTATCTGTGCGCCGCCCTGGCATCGCTCAGCATGGCGCGGGAACTCCTCGGCCCCGACCAGACCTTGGCCCGCGTGCGGATCGGGACGGCTCTCACCGGCACCGCTCGCGATCTGGCGGCGGGCGTACGTCATCTGGCCGCGCCGCAGCGCCGGGAGGCGGTGTGGGCGCTCGCGGCCATGGCGCTGATGCGCTTCTGCTACGGCGCCCTGCTGGTGATGCTGCTGATGCTCTGCCGGTACGCGCTCACCACGACCACGAACGACGGGCTCACCCTGCTGGGGCTGGCGTTGGGCCTCTCCGGCGCCGGCTTCTTCGCGGCGGCCGTGGTGACGCCCTGGGCCGCGGGGCGGCTTGGGCCGGGCCGCTGGATCGTCGTGTGCGCGGGGGCCGCCGCGCTGCTGGAGCCCGCTCTCGGGCTGCCCTTCGCCGCTGCCCCTCTGCTGGCCGCTGCCTTCGTCCTGGGTCTGACCACCCAGGGGGCGAAGATCGCCACGGACACGATCGTCCAGTCCTCCGTCGAGGATGGCTTCCGTGGCCGGATCTTCTCGGTCTACGACGTGCTCTTCAACGTCACTTTCGTCGGCGCCGCCGCCATCGCCGCCCTGATGCTGCCGCCGGACGGCCGGTCCGTGGCGCTGGTGATCACGATCGCCGTTATCTACGCGGCAGTAGCTGTGACTATGGGCCGGTTTGGCCGCCAGTAAGTGTCACATCAATGACACAGAGCCACATCCGGCTACGGAGGTGTCAGTGGGGACCGCTACCTTACGTGGGTCTTATCTCGCGACATGTTCGCGTCACTCAACCATGTTCTAGGGGGACCACCAAGTGACCACTCCGCCGCCCCAGGGCAACCCGTTCGCGCAGGGCCAGCCCGCGGGTCAGCCCCAGGCCCCGTACCCGCCGCAGGGCGGCTACCCCCAGCAGCCGGGCCAGCCCGGCTTCCCGCCCCAGGGGGCGGCTCCTTACGCTCCGGTTCCGCCGCAGCCCGCCGGCCGCAAGCTCAGTTTCAAGACCATCAAGAACATCGCCATCGTCATCGCGGTGGCGGGCATCGCCATCGGCGGCTACATAACCAGCCGCGACGATGCCAACACGGCGTCCGTCGGTAGCTGCATGCACCGCGGCAGCTCCAACGACAACAACCCGGACCTCGAAGTCGTCGAGTGCAGCGATGCGAAAGCTCAGTTCGTGGTGCTCGCGAAGATCGAGGGTGCGTACCTCACGGAGACCTTGGCGTCGAGCAAGTGCGAGGCCGAGGCCAAGGACTTCCAGTACACGTACACCGAGAGCGGTGACGGCAAGGACTTCCTGCTCTGCCTGAAGGACAAGAAGTAAGGCAAGGCGCAACGAGGGGCGGTGTTTCACGTGAAACACCGCCCCTCGACCCGTCTGCCCGGGTCATGTTTCACGTGAAACATGACCCCGTTTCACGGCCTCAGCCCTCCTGACCGGCCCACCACTCCTTGAGCGCGGCCACTGCGGAGTCGTGCTCCATCGGCCCGTTCTCCAGGCGCAGCTCCAGCATGTGCTGGTACGCACGGCCGATGACCGGACCGGGACCGACGCCGAGTACCTCCATGATCTGGTTGCCGTCGAGGTCGGGACGGATCGAGTCCAGCTCCTCCTGCTCCTGAAGCTTGGCGATGCGCTCCTCCAAACCGTCGTACGCGCGCGACAGGGCCGCCGCCTTGCGCTTGTTGCGCGTGGTGCAGTCGGAGCGGGTCAGCTCGTGGAGGCGGTCGAGGAGCGGACCGGCGTCACGGACGTAGCGACGGACCGCCGAGTCCGTCCATTCGCCGGTGCCATAGCCATGGAACCGCAGGTGGAGTTCGACCAGACGTGAGACGTCCTTCACCAGCTCGTTGGAGTACTTCAGAGCCGTCATGCGCTTCTTGGTCATCTTCGCCCCGACCACCTCGTGGTGGTGGAACGAGACACGGCCGTCCTTCTCGAAGCGACGCGTGCGGGGCTTGCCGATGTCGTGCAGCAGAGCGGCCAGGCGGAGGGTCAGGTCGGGGCCGTCGTCCTCCAGTGCCATCGCCTGTTCCAGGACGATCAGCGTGTGGTCGTAGACGTCCTTGTGCCGGTGGTGCTCGTCACGCTCCAGGCGCAGGGCCGGCAGTTCGGGCAGCACGCGGTCGGCGAGGCCCGTCTCGACGAGAAGGGTCAGGCCCTTGCGCGGGTGCGGCGACAGGATCAGCTTGTTCAGCTCGTCCCGCACCCGCTCGGCCGAGACGATCTCGATCCGCCCGGCCATCTCCTTCATCGCCGCGACGACCTCGGGGGCGACCTCGAAGTCGAGCTGAGCCGCGAAGCGCGCAGCCCGCATCATCCGCAGAGGATCGTCGGAGAAGGACTCCTCCGGGGTGCCAGGAGTACGCAGCACACGCGACGCGAGGTCCTCGAGACCGCCGTGCGGATCGATGAACTCCTTCTCCGGCAGTGCGACAGCCATCGCGTTCACCGTGAAGTCACGGCGGACGAGATCCTCCTCGATGGAGTCGCCGTACGACACCTCGGGCTTGCGCGAGGTCCGGTCGTACGCCTCCGACCGGTAGGTGGTCACCTCGACCTGGTAACCATCTTTCTGCGCTCCGACCGTGCCGAAGGCGATCCCGACCTCCCATACGGCATCCGCCCACGGGCGCATGATCTTGAGTACGTCCTGGGGGCGGGCGTCGGTCGTGAAGTCCAGATCGTTGCCGAGCCGGCCCAGCAGCGCGTCCCGGACCGAGCCGCCGACCAGGGCAAGCGAGAACCCGGCCTCCTGGAAGCGGCGGGCGAGGTCGTCGGCGACAGGAGCGACCCGCAGCAGTTCACTCACCGCGCGGTGCTGCACCTGACTCAGGGCACTGGGCATTTCTTCGTTGGCGTTCGGCACAACAGAAGAGGGTACGTGGCCCGGGCGCCCCCGACCTCCCCTTATGACGCATGCAGACACGTCCCGCAATACGCACACAAGGGGCACCCTTGAGGTGGAGACAACCGCTGCCCGCCATACAGCTACATACCGGACAGCTCGGCGCCAGGCCGCGATCTTGTCGAACGGACCGCGGCACTTCCCCTCAGCGCGCATCGTTACCATGCGTGGACGCACATTCCGACGACCACTGACGACGACGAGGGACGGACGAGCGCGTGGCCGAGGCGGCAGACTTCCAGGGGACCAGTGCCTCACCTGCCCGCCGGTGGCTGCGGCGCACCGGAGCACTGCTCGCGGGCGCGCCCCTGCTGACCGGAATCCTCCAGTTGCCCGCCGCGACGCCGGCGGACGCGGCCGGGCAGGAGTCCGCGCAGGCTGCCTCCGGCACGAGCGGCTCGGTGTCCGTAGCTGTCGACTCGCTCAGCCCCAGCGCCCCCACCGAGGGCGACACGGTCACCGTGACGGGCACGGTGACGAACAACGGCAAGCAGCCGGTCACCGACGCCCATGTGGACCTGCGGGTGGGGCCCTCGCTCGACACCCGTTCCGCCATCGACAGCCTCGCCAAGAAGAGCGACGACGTCCAGGGCCCCGCCGGCGAGGCGGTCGGCGGCAAGTACACCGAGAAGTTCCCCAAGCTCACCCCCGGGGTGGCGGAGCCCTTCAACATCTCCGTTCCGGTCGACGAGCTGGACCTCGGCCGGGACGGCGTCTACCAGCTGGCCGTCGCGCTCTCCGGTGAGACCGCCGCGCAGCCCTGGGACCAGGTTCTCGGCGTCCAGCGCACGTTCCTGCCGTGGCAGCCGGAGGAGGCCGGCACCAAGACGAAGACCACGTTCCTGTGGCCGCTCGTCTCCGACGTCCACATGACGGCCGAGACGGGGTCGAACGAGCAGCAGACGCCGGTCTTCAGCAACGACGACCTCGCCGAGGAGATCTCCCCGGGCGGCCGCCTCGACCAGATGGTGTCGCTGGGCAAGGGCCTCGACATCACCTGGGTGATCGACCCGGACCTGCTGGCGTCCGTCGACGCGATGACGAGGACCTACCAGGTCAGGGGCGAGGACGGCGCCACCACCCCCGGCAAGAACCAGGCGGTCGCCAAGCAGTGGCTCTCCGAGCTCCAGCAGGCGGTGGTGGGCAAGGATGTCGTCGCCCTGCCGTTCGGCGATCCGGACCTGGCCTCGCTCGCCCACAACGGCACGGCCGTCACGGGCTCGCTGAGCCACCTCAAGGAGGCCACCGACGCCGTCGACAACACGGTGGAGCCGATCCTCCACGTGAAACCGTCCAAGGACTTCGCATGGCCCGTGGACGGCGCCGTCGACCCGTCGATCATGAAGGTCGCGACCTCGGCGGGCGCCGACAAGGTGATCGCCCGCAGCGACAGCCTCCAGGACGGCCTGTCCTACACGCCTTCCGCGGCCAGGCCCATCGGCGGCGGCACCACGGCGGTCGTCGCCGACTCCAGGATGTCCACGGCGTTCCAGGGCAACCTGACGAGGGCCTCCGGGTCCACGCTCTCCGTGCAACGCTTCCTGGCCCAGAGCCTGACGCTCGGCCTCCAGACCGGCAAGCAGCGCAGCGTCGTCGTCGCCCCGCAGCGCACGCCCTCCGTGAGCCAGGCGCAGGCGATGGCCGAGGCACTGGGCGCCCTCCAGGGCGGTAACTGGTCCGAGTCGCAGGACCTCACGGCCGCCGCCAAGGCCAAGCCGGACCCGTCGGCCAACAGGAGGGTGCCGCCCGCCTCCGCGTACCCCGTCTCGCTGCGCAGGCAGGAATTGCCGCGGGCCGCCTTCGAGCAGATCGCCAGGACGCACGACAAGCTCGACAACTTCAAGGTGATCCTCACCGACGAGTCCCGGGTGGTCACCCCCTTCGGGCGGGCCATGAACCGCGAGATGTCCACGTCGTGGCGGGGCCGGGGCGTCGCCGCAGTGGGGTACCGCGACAACGTCGAGTCCTACCTCGACGGGCTGATCGACGGGGTCAAGCTGATCGAGAAGTCGGAGACCAAGCTCTCGGGCCGCAGCGCCACGATCCCGGTCACCGTCCAGAACAACCTGGTCCAGGGCGTCGAGCACCTGGAGCTGCGGCTCACGTCGAAGAACCCGACACGGCTCAAGATCGGCGGCGACGCCTACGAGGAGCAGCGGGTCACCGTGAACGGCGGGCACAGCCAGTCGGTGAAGTTCACCACGTCCGCCAACGCCAACGGCCGGGCGGAGGTGGTCGCCCAGCTGTACACGGAGGACGGCCAGAAGTACGGCGAGCCCGTCACCTTCGACGTGAAGGTCACCGAGGTCACGCCCACCGTGATGCTGGTCATCGGCGGTGGCGTCCTGCTCCTGGTCCTCGCCGGCTTCCGTATGTACACCCAGCGCAAGCGCGCCGCCGCCCGCGAGGCCGCCGAGGACGACGCCACCGCGGAGGCTGACGACGACGTCGATGCTCCGCAGAACCCGGAAGCCCCCGGCGACCGTCTCAAGGAGGAGTCCGGGGCCGGCTCCCGGGCAGACGCCCCGCAGCAGCCGAGTGACCCGGCCCCGGACACCGCAGCGGAAAGCGCCGACCCGTCCGGCACGGGTGAGAGAGTGGACCGTTGAGATGTCGTGGCCGGTGGGCCCGGGACGATGAGGTGGGGTAACCATGAACGCGCCGTACGACGGTGACCACGGCCGTGGCGTGGGCAACTCGGGCTACCCCGAGTCGGGCGGGCCCGAGGGCTCGCAGCCCGAGCACGGCCAGGTGCCGCCGCAGCCGCCCGCGGACATGTACCTCCAGGACGCCTACGGCCAGGACCCCTACCAGGCACAGGACCTCTCGGCCCAGGACCCGGTCGCCGAGGCGCGCTACGACCGCGCCGCGCACCCCCCGCCCCCTCCGGGCACGTACCAGCCCCAGCAGCAGCTGTACGCCCAGCCGCCGCAGTCGCCGTACGCACCCGACCCGCAGGTGTGGGCCCAGACGCCCGCGCCGGAGCCGGAGGGCCCGACCAGGCACCTGCCGTACGGCGACGACGCCCGGACCACCCAGTTCGTGGGCGTGGACGACCTCGTCTCCCAGGCGGGCGAGCCGCGCCAGGAACCGGACGCGTTCGCGCATCTCTTCCGGGACCAGCAGCAGGGCACCGGGCACCCGTCCTACGAGTCGCCGTCGGTCCCGGGCCCTTCCCCGGCCCCGGGCCAGATGGCTCAAGGACAGTACGCGGCGCAGGGGCAGTACGCGGCGGGCCAGTACCCGGCTCCCAGCGAGAACGCTGCGACGCCGGCGGTGGAGGGCGCTCCCGCCCCGGAGGCCGCTGCCTCGCCCGCTCCGAAGAAGGCCGGCCGCGCCGCGGGCCTGATGAAGTCCAGCGCCGTGATGGCGGCGGGCACGATGGTCTCCCGCCTGACCGGCTTCATCCGCTCCGCGCTGATCGTCTCGGCCATCGGCGTCGGCTTCCTCGGTGACACCTTCCAGGTCGCCTACCAGCTGCCGACGATGCTCTACATCCTCACGGTCGGCGGCGGTCTCAACTCCGTCTTCGTACCGCAGCTCGTGCGCGCCATGAAGGACGACGAGGACGGCGGCGAGGCCTATGCCAACCGGCTGCTGACCCTCGTCATGGTGTCGCTCGGTGCCCTCACCGCGCTCGCGATCTTCGCCGCGCCCCTCCTGATCCGCCTGATGTCCCCCTCGATCGCCAGCGACCCCGCGGCGAACCAGGTCGCCATCACCTTCGTCCAGTACTTCCTGCCCTCGATCTTCTTCATGGGCGTCCACGTGGTGATGGGCCAGATCCTCAACGCCCGCGGGAAGTTCGGCGCGATGATGTGGACCCCGGTCCTGAACAACATCGTCATCATCGTGACGCTGGGCATGTTCATCTACGTCTACGGCACCGCCGCCGACTCCGGGATGAAGGTCACGACCATCCCGCCGGAAGGCCAGCGCCTCCTCGGCGTCGGTGTCCTTCTCGGCCTCGTGGTCCAGGCGCTGGCGATGATCCCCTACCTGCGCGAGACCGGCTTCCGCCTGCGGCTGCGCTTCGACTGGAAGGGCCAGGGCCTCGGCAAGGCCATCACGCTCGCCAAGTGGACCGTCCTGTTCGTCCTGGCCAACCAGGCGGGCGCCATGGTCGTCGTCTGGCTGTCCACCGCGGCGGGCAAGGCCTCGCCCGTCGACGGCACCGGCTTCTCCGCCTACGCCAACGCACAGCTGATCTGGGGCCTCCCGCAGGCCATCATCACGGTCTCCCTCATGGCCGCCTTGCTGCCGCGCCTGTCGCGCTCGGCGGCCGAGGGCGACGGCGGTGCCGTCCGCGACGACATCTCCCAGGGCCTGCGCAACACGGCGGTCGCCATCGTGCCGATCGCGTTCGGTTTCCTCTCGCTCGGCATCCCCATGTGCACCCTGATGTACGGCTCCTCCGGCACCAGCGAGGCCACCAACATGGGCTTCATGCTGATGGCGTTCGGTCTCGGCCTGATTCCGTACTCCGTGCAGTACGTCGTCCTGCGCGCCTTCTACGCCTACGAGGACACCCGAACTCCCTTCTACAACACGGTCATCGTGGCCGCGGTCAACGCGGGCGCCTCGGCGGTCTGCTACTTCGTCATCCCGTCGCGCTGGGCCGTGGTCGGCATGGCCGCCTCGTACGGCCTGGCCTACGCGATCGGCGTCGGCGTCGCCTGGCGCCGGCTGCGCAAGCGACTGGGCGGGGACCTCGACGGCGCCCGGGTCCTGCGGACTTACGCCCGACTGTGCATCGCGTCGATCCCGGCCGCCCTGCTCAGCGGCGCGGCCTGCTACGGCATCGGCCGCACGCTCGGCCAGGACGTCGTGGGCTCGCTCGCCGGGGTGCTGGCCGGAGGCGCCGTGCTGCTCGTGATCTTCTTCGTCGCCGCCCGCCGCATGCGCATCGAGGAGCTCAACTCGCTGGTCGGCATGGTCCGCGGACGCCTGGGACGCTGAGTCGGGGGGTGGGCGCACAACCATCGTCAGCCACCGCGTGTCGTGCATAGCGGCGGACTGTGGGCACAATTGGTTTCGGCGTCGAACGGCGCGCAACGGATGCCGGGCGGCGCGCAATGGATGGGGAGGCAGGAACGACGGTGGCGGAACGGAGTACGGCTGCCGTCGACGTGGCAGACAACAGCGACGAGACGTCGCTGACCGCACAGGCGGACCAGTCCACGGCCGACGGGGTGGCCAAGAACCGGGAGCGGGACACGGACAGCGACGAGGCACAGGAGAGCACCCGGACCGACGGTCCAGGGAAGACCTCGCCGCCCGAACTGCACAGTGGTCACAAACTCGCCAGACGCTACCGCCTGGAGGAGTGCGTCACCCGTCTGGACGGTTTCAGCAGTTGGCGTGCCGTGGACGAGAAGCTCCGCCGTGCCGTCGGCGTGCACATCCTGCCCGCTGACCACTCACGGGCCCGGTCCGTCCTGGCCGCCGCCCGCTCCTCCGCCCTCCTGGGCGACCCGCGCTTCGTCCAGGTGCTGGACGCGGTGGAGGAGAACGACCTCGTCTACGTCGTCCACGAGTGGCTTCCGGACGCGACGGAACTGACCACGCTTCTCGCCGCCGGGCCGCTGGAGCCATACGACGCCTACCAGATGGTGAGCCAGATCTCCTCCGCCATGGCCGCCGCCCATCGCGAAGGTCTCGCCCATCTGCGGCTCAACCCCAACGCCGTCCTGCGGACCTCGACAGGCCAGTGGCGCATCCGGGGGCTCGCGGTGAACGCCGCGCTGCGGGGGGTCGCGTCCGACACCCCGCAGCGCACGGACACCGAGGCCATCGGCGCCCTGCTGTACGCGGCGCTCACCCAGCGCTGGCCGTACGAGAGCGATGCCTACGGGCTGTCCGGCCTGCCGAAGGACATCGGCCTGATCGCGCCCGACCAGGTGCGTGCCGGTGTGCACCGCGGCCTCTCCGAGCTCTCCATGCGCGCGCTCGCCAACGACGGCGCCACCGCCTCCCGCCACGAGTCGCCGTGCACCACGCCCGAGGAGCTGGTGAAGGCGATCGGCGAGATGCCCCGCATCCGCCCGCCGGAGCCGGCGTTCACCGCCCCGCCCGAGTACCAGCGCACGGCGTACCAGCAGGGCACGTACGGCCGCCAGACCCCGCGCCCCGGTGCCACCCAGCCGGTCCCGACCCCGCCGCCCCCGTTGCAGAGCCGCACGGGCAAGGCCCTGAAGTGGGCCGTGTCCGCGCTCCTGATCGCCGCGCTGGGCCTCGGCAGCTGGCAGCTGGCGGACGCGCTGATGGACCAGGGCGGCAAGTCCGAGGACCCGGGGCAGACGCAGAACAACGACGACGGCGACAAGAACAAGAGCCGCCCGGCACCGAAGCCGATCGCCATCAAGGGCGCCGAGGAGTACGTTGCCAAAGGCGACGCCCAGCACCCCGCCGACGTGACCAAGACCTACGACGGCAACACCTCCACGGGCTGGCGCACCAGCAGCTACCTGGACGGCCCGAAGATGGTGATAAAGCCGGGTGTCGGCATCGTCTACGACCTCGGGTCCGAGAAGGAAGTCTCGACCGCGACACTCTCGCTGCGGTACGGCGGCAACCACACCACGGTGGAGATGTACGCGACCGACACCCTCGGTTCGTCCACGCCACTGAGTGCCATGAAGAAGCTGGGCACGGCCACGACGAGCAGCACCTCCGCGAAGGTGACCGTCGACAAGCCGGTGAAGAGCCGGTACCTCCTGGTGTGGCTGACGGCCCTGCCGTACTCCGGCGACGACCCCGCCAACTACAGCAACCCGGGTTACAAGCAGGCCATCACCGAAGTGAAGTTCACGGGCTGAGCGCCGACCGAGGGGAAGGGGGTTCGATGGCGGACCGCGCCGAGCACAGCGGTGCCAGTGATCAGGATCTCCTCGCCCGCCATGTCGAGGGCGACCCCGACGCCTTCGGTGAGATCGTGCGGCGGCACCGTGATCGGCTCTGGGCCGTCGCCCTGCGGACGCTGGGAGACCGCGAGGAGGCCGCTGACGCGGTGCAGGACGCCCTCGTCTCCGCCTACCGGGCCGCCCACACCTTCCGGGGCCAGTCGGCCGTCACGACATGGCTGCACAGGATCACCGTGAACGCCTGCCTGGACCGCGCCCGCAAAGTCGCTTCCCGGAAGACCTCTCCGGTCGACGACACCGAGCGCCTGGAGCAGCTGCTGGAGCCGCACGAGTCGGCGTCGGCGCCCGCCGAGCGCAACGACCTCCACCGCCAGCTCATCGAAGCCCTGGGAACCCTGCCGGCCGACCAGCGAGCGGCCCTCGTCCTGGTGGACATGCAGGGCTACCCGGTCGCCGAGGCGGCCCGCATTCTCGACGTGCCGACCGGCACGGTGAAGAGCCGATGTGCGCGCGGCAGAGCCAGACTCCTGCCGCTGCTCACCCACCTACGGCCGGACAGCCCCGGTGGGAGCAAGAAGCCGGGCGGGGAACGGAACCGGACGCCCGGGCCAGCCGTCCCACCCGCAGCAGGACCGCGCCGAGCGGAACCACCGGACACAGGACCGAGCGACCCAGCGGCAGTGAAGGGCGGAGGTGGACGAGCGTGACGTCGACGACAGACATGGCCGGGCACCCGGACGTCGCGGAGATCTCGGACCTCACCGAGGGCCTCCTCCCACCGGCGCGGAGCACCGACGTCCGCAGGCATCTGGACGAGTGCGAGCTCTGCGCGGACGTCCACGCCTCCCTTGAGGAGATCCGCGGCCTTCTCGGCACCCTGCCGGGCCCTCCGCGCATGCCCGCCGATGTCGCAGGCCGCATCGATGCCGCCCTCGCCGCCGAGGCCCTGCTGAACGCCACGGGGCCGGAGACCGCAGAGCGCCAGACGCCGGTGAGCACCCCCCGTTCCCCGTCCGAGGACGACAGCGGTGCGCATGTTTCACGTGAAACATCGACGCCCGCCGACCGGCCCGCCGGACGCCCCCGCTCCTCCACCACCGGCCCGGGCCGCAAGAGCCGCACACGGAACGGGCGCCGGAGGATCGCCGTTCTGGGGACCGTCTTCACTGTCGCCGCCCTGGGTCTCGGGTCCGTCCTGCTGTCGTCGCTCGGCGACGGCAAGCCCTCGCATGAAACGGCGAGCGGACCAGCGACCGCCCCGGCGGACACCTTCTCCGAGGGGAAGCTCGAGAAGCAGGTCACCGATCTCCTGGCGGGCAAGCAGACCAAGAAGGGCGGCTCCCGCACCCCGTTCGGCGCGGAGACCGCCCCCGCCCCCAACCATCCTCAGGTCTTCCGGGAGCCCACCGTTCCGGGCTGCGTTCGTGACGGCATTGGGCGCAAGGACACGGCCCTCGCTGTGGAGAACGGCAGGTATCAGGGGAAGAAGGCCATGCTGGTACTGCTCCCCGACGCATCAGACGCCACTCGGGTCACTGCCTACATCGTCGACGCGACCTGTGTGGATCATGCCGCGGCCAACACCAAGGGCACGATCCTTCTCCAGCGCTCGTACCCGTCCGCCTGAGGCACGTCTTCGTCGTCACCCGGCGCGGTACCCGGCACAGGGAGCGCATCTTCGTGTGCCCGGACACAGCGGGAATGCTCGCCCCTTAGGATCCGTTGGGTGGGGTGAGAGCTCCGAGAGAAGCTCCCACCGGTCGAACGACGCAGTCCAGAGACGAGGAATCCAGCCGTGAGCGACGTCCGTAACGTGATCATCATCGGCTCCGGGCCCGCCGGCTATACGGCGGCGCTCTACACCGCGCGCGCGTCGCTGAAGCCACTGGTGTTCGAGGGCGCCGTCACCGCCGGCGGTGCGCTCATGAACACCACCGACGTCGAGAACTTCCCGGGCTTCCAGGACGGCATCATGGGCCCCGAGCTCATGGACAACATGCGCGCGCAGGCGGAGCGCTTCGGCGCCGAGCTCGTCCCGGACGACATCGTCGCCGTCGACCTGACCGGTGAGATCAAGACCGTCACGGACACGGCCGGTACCGTCCACCGGGCCAAGGCCGTCATCGTCGCCACCGGCTCGCAGCACCGCAAGCTCGGTCTGCCGAACGAGGACGCCCTGTCCGGTCGTGGGGTGTCCTGGTGCGCCACCTGTGACGGGTTCTTCTTCAAGGACCAGGACATCGCCGTGATCGGTGGTGGCGACACCGCCATGGAGGAGGCCACCTTCCTCTCGCGGTTCGCCAAGTCCGTGACCGTCGTCCACCGCCGCGACACCCTGCGCGCCTCCAAGGCCATGCAGGAGCGCGCCTTCGCCGACCCGAAGATCACGTTCGTGTGGGACAGCGAGGTCGCCGAGATCCAGGGCGACCCGAAGCTCTCGGGCCTGAAGCTGCGCAACCTCAAGACCGGCGAGCTTTCGGACCTGCCGGTGACCGGTCTCTTCATCGCCATCGGACACGACCCTCGCACCGAGCTCTTCAAGGGTCAGCTCGACCTGGACGACGAGGGCTACCTGAAGGTGGCCGCGCCGTCGACGCGCACGAACCTGACCGGTGTCTTCGGTGCCGGCGACGTGGTCGACCACACCTACCGTCAGGCGATCACCGCGGCGGGGACCGGCTGCTCCGCTGCTCTCGACGCCGAGCGCTACCTCGCCGCCCTCGCGGACGAGGAGCAGTCCGAGCCCGAGAAGACCTCTGTCTGACCTCTCCCTACCCGCCCCACGCATCAACCAGTTAAGGAGCCCGCCGTGGCCGGCACCCTGAAGAATGTGACCGACGACTCCTTCGAGCAGGACGTCCTCAAGAGCGACAAGCCCGTGCTGGTGGACTTCTGGGCCGCCTGGTGCGGTCCGTGCCGCCAGATCGCGCCGTCCCTCGAGGCGATCGCCTCCGAGTACGGCGACAAGCTCGAGGTCGTCAAGCTGAACATCGACGAGAACCCGGGTACGGCCGCCAAGTACGGCGTCATGTCCATCCCGACCCTGAACGTCTACCAGGGTGGCGAGGTCGCCAAGACCATCGTGGGCGCCAAGCCGAAGGCCGCGATCGTTCGCGACCTCGAGGAGTTCATCGCCGAGTGAACCGGCGGAGCCGTCTGAGCGGCGGTGCGTGTTTCACGTGAAACACGAATGGGCCAACCCGGAAGGGTTGGCCCATTCGTTTGAGTGCCTGCCCTACAGCGGCCGCAACGCCGGTTCCTTCTGCACCGCTCCCAGGAGCCGGTCCAGGGCCATCTCGACGTCTTCCTTCCAGGAGAGCGTCGATCGCAGTTCCAGCCTCAGCCGGGGATAGGTGGGGTGCTGCCGGACCGTCTTGAAGCCCACCGCCAGGAGGTGATCGGCGGGCAGCACACAGGCCGGTTCCTTCCAGCGCGCATCCCCGAACGCCTCGATCGCCTTGAACCCGCGCCGCAGCAGGTCCTTGGCAACCGTCTGGACCATCACCCGGCCGAGCCCCTGCCCCTGGTACCCCGGCACGATGAACGCGGTCATCAGCTGAACAGCGTCGGGGGAGACGGGACTCGTGGGGAACGCCGCAGAGCGTGGAACATAGGCGGGGGGCGCGTAGAGCACGAAGCCCACCGGCACATCATCGACGTACACGACCCGGCCGCAGGACCCCCAGTCCAGCAGAACGGCCGAGATCCAGGCTTCCTTCTCCAGAGCGGACTCGCCCGCCTTTACCGCGGCCTCACCGCTGACCGGGTCGAGCTCCCAGAAGACACACGACCGGCAGCGCTGGGGAAGGTCCTGAAGGTTGTCCAACGTGAGCGGTACGAGCCGGCGCCCCATGAAGGCTGATCCTCGCTTCCTTCGCCTGCCGCGTCACGGGCGGCTGTCAGAACGCTCCGTTCCCTGAGGAGACTGCCGATGAACCCACCGACTGCTCCCAGCCCCAGACCGGCGCTCACCAGTCCAGTGCGGCTCATCGTTCGCATGGCCCCTGTCTTCCTCTCAGAGGTGCTGCCGGGTGGTTGCGCCGTATCCGAACGCATCGTATCCACGATGCGATTCCATCGATACCGCCAAAAAGGAAAGAGCAGGCCACGTTCCGGCACACACCGGACATGGCCCGCTCTGTCATCCACAACAGCGGCTCTCGCCGGAGGCTCAGGACTCGCTCTCCTCGGGGTCACCCTCCAGCAGGCTCTTCTGCAGAACCGGCCCCTCGCCAGGAGCGAGTGAGCCGAGGATCCGCTCAAGATCCTCCATGGAGGCGAACTCGACGGTGATCTTGCCCTTCTTCTGCCCCAGGTCGACCTTCACCCGCGTCTCGAAGCGGTCCGAGAGCCGTGTGGCGAGCTCGGACAGCGCAGGAGAGACCCGAGCACCGGCACGCGGGCCCTTGGGCCGCTGAGCCTTCTGAGGACGCGACCCCATCAGGGTCACGATCTCCTCGACGGCCCGCACCGACAGCCCCTCGGCCACGATGCGGTGGGCGAGCCGGTCCTGCTCCTCCGAGTCCTCTACGGACAGCAGGGCCCGAGCATGACCGGCGGAGAGCACTCCGGCGGCGACCCGGCGCTGCACCGCCGGAGAGAGCTTCAGCAGGCGCAGGGTGTTGGAGACCTGGGGGCGGGATCGGCCGATGCGGTCCGCCAGCTGGTCGTGCGTGCAGTTGAAGTCCCGCAGCAACTGGTCGTAGGCGGCTGCCTCTTCCAGCGGGTTCAGCTGGGCGCGGTGCAGGTTCTCCAGCAGAGCGTCCAGGAGGAGCTTCTCGTCCTCCGTGGCGCGCACGATCGCCGGGATCGCCTCAAGCCCCGCCTCGCGGCAGGCCCTCCACCGGCGCTCGCCCATGATGAGCTCGTAGCGGGCGGGACCCACCTGCCGTACGACGACCGGCTGGAGGAGCCCCACTTCCTTGATGGAGGTGATGAGCTCGGCCAGCGCGTCCTCGTCGAAGACCTCACGCGGCTGCCGCGGGTTCGGCGTGATGGAGTCGAGGGGGATCTCGGCGAAGTGCGCACCGATAGGCGCCGCAGGCGTGGCGGGAGCACTGGGCTGTGCCGGCTCCTCTGTTTCACGTGAAACATTGGGCAGGGTCGCCACCTTCGCCGCAGCCACCCCACGGTCGTTCGGCAGCACAGGCACTGCCGCGGGGGACGTGGGAGCGGCGCCCCCTGCCGCAGCCTGGGCCACCGACTTCTCCGTCGGCGCAGCAGGGATCAGTGCGCCGAGACCACGGCCCAACCCCCTCCGTCGCTCGCTCACTGGATGCCCTCCACCATGCTCGGATCGTTCTGCTGTGCGCCGATATGGGGAGTCGCGTCATAACTGATGCCGACGCCCTTCAGCGCGATCTCTCGTGCCGCCTCAAGATAAGAGAGGGCACCACTCGATCCAGGATCGTAAGTCAGGACCGTCTGCCCATAACTCGGTGCCTCGGAGATACGGACGGACCTGGGAATGCTCGTCCGCAACACCTCGTCACCGAAGTGGGTGCGCACCTCTTCCGCGACCTGGGACGCGAGCCGCGTCCGGCCGTCGTACATGGTGAGGAGGATGGTCGACACATGCAGGGCGGGGTTGAGGTGCCCCCGCACAAGGTCGACGTTACGCAGCAACTGACCCAGGCCTTCCAGCGCGTAGTACTCGCACTGGATCGGAATGAGAACCTCCTGGCCCGCCACCAACGCATTGACCGTCAGGAGGCCGAGCGAGGGCGGACAGTCGATGAGGATGTAGTCCAGCGGCTGTTCGTACGCCTGGATGGCGCGCTGCAGCCGGCTTTCCCGTGCCACCAGGGACACCAGCTCGATCTCCGCACCGGCGAGATCGATCGTGGCGGGGGCACAGAAGAGACCCTCGACATCGGGGACCGGCTGGACGACCTCGGAGAGCGGCTTACTCTCCACCAACACGTCGTAGATGGACGGGACTTCGGCGTGATGGTCGATGCCCAGCGCGGTGGATGCGTTGCCCTGTGGGTCGAGGTCGACGACCAGGACCCGGCCACCATGCAGGGCCAGCGATGCGGCAAGGTTGACGGTTGTCGTCGTCTTACCCACACCCCCCTTCTGGTTGGCGACCACCATGATTCGGGTCTGCTCGGGCCGTGGCAGGCCCTCGCCGGCGCGGCCTAGAGCCTCCACCGCCAGTTGGGCAGCACGACCGATGGGAGTGTCGTCCATTGGAGGCGGTGTTTCACGTGAAACATCCGCCCCCATCGACTCGGTACGGGGACCGGGGACCGGATCGGTCATCGGTCCCGCGATGTTGGCGTCGGACCGCAAGGATTCACTCTCCTCGACTTCAGGCTCGCAATGAACAGAGCCTCCCATGTCTTCGGGGTCGCGAACCAGTGAGGCCTTCCGTTCTGTGGAGAAATCCACCTCTGTGGACAACTCAGTTCCCTCATCGAGTGACCCGAGAGGCTTACGGTCGCGGGGTTCGGCCGCAGCGCGGCCACGACTGATGATGCCGTGCAGCAGTGAGCGACGTTTCACGTGAAACACGATGCACAGCAGCCGAGGCGGAACTGCCGCGACACTCCGGCTTGCGTACGTTTGCCAGCTTGTGTGGAGTACGTCTCGTCCTCAGGACGGATCAGCGTCGCCGACGGGCCCGTCCCGTGCGAGCGGCCTTGGCGCGCTTCGCCGCGAAGCGCACCCCGCCGGGGCTCTCCCCGACCTCGACCCGTACGACCGTGGACATCGGATCCACCACGCCCTCACCAACATGCAGGATAGACGTCTGCACAGCGCCCAGCTTGCTGAGTGCCGAGGACGCGCTCTTCAGCTCCTCCTCGGCGGTGTCGCCCTTGAGCGCGAGCATCTCCCCGTACGGCCGCAGCAGTGGGATGCCCCACGCGGCGAGGCGGTCGAGGGGCGCGACAGCCCGGGCCGTCACGACGTGGACGGGCTGGATCTTCCCCATGACCTCCTCGGCCCGGCCGCGCACGACGGTCACATGATCGAGACCGAGCAGTTCCACGACTTCGGAGAGGAAGTTGGTGCGCCGCAGCAGCGGCTCCAGCAGCGTGATCTTCAGGTCCTCCCGGACCAGCGCCAGCGGAATGCCGGGGAGTCCCGCGCCCGAGCCGACATCGCACACCGTCACGCCCTCGGGCACGACCTCCGAGAGCACCGCGCAGTTCAGCAGGTGCCGCTCCCACAGGCGGGGCACTTCACGCGGGCCGATGAGACCGCGCTGCACGCCTGCCTCAGCGAGCAGCTCGGCGTACCGCACCGCATCCGCGAAGCGATCACCGAACACCTCGCGCGCCTGCTCGGGCGCGGGGGGAAGCTCCGCTGCCTCCGTCACGGGGGACCGTCCTTCCGTACCGCGTCAGCGCACGCGCGCCGACACCAGAACCACCAGAACTATCAGGCTGACAAAGTTCGGCCCCGCCTGCGCAACAGACGGGGCCGGGGAACGTAGAGGCCGATCAGGCCGGAAGCACGACGACGAAGCGCTGCGGCTCCTCGCCCTCGGACTCGCTGCGCAGGCCCGCGGCCTTGACCGCGTCGTGCACGACCTTGCGCTCGAACGGCGTCATCGGCTCCAGCCTCACGGCCTCACCGCTGCTCTTGGCCTCGGCGGCGGCCTTGGCGCCCAGCTCGGACAGCTCGGAGCGCTTCCGGGCGCGGTATCCCGCGATGTCGAGCATCAGCCGGCTGCGGTCACCGGTCTCACGGTGCACGGCCAGACGGGTGAGCTCCTGGAGCGCCTCCAGCACCTCACCGTCACGGCCGACCAGCTTCTGGAGGTCGCAGCTGCCCGTGTCGCTGATGATCGAGACAGAGGCACGGTCGGCCTCGACGTCCATGTCGATGTCGCCGTCGAGGTCGGCGATGTCGAGCAGACCCTCCAGGTAGTCCGCCGCGATCTCGCCCTCCTGCTCCAGGCGAGTCAGGGTGTCTGCACCCTCGGCAGCGGCGGAGGTGGTGCCTTCCGTCACGGGATGGACTCCTTCTTACTTCTTGGACGGGGACTTGGGCCGCTGCGGACCCTTGCGCTGTCCGGACTGGGCCTTGCTGCGGGTACCGCTGCCGGACTTCGCGCCGCCCTTCTTGGCAGCGGCGGCGGGCTTGGCGTCCTCGGGTCCGTCGGACTTGGTGAGCGATGTCTTCTGCTCGGACTCCTCGGCCGCCTTGGCGGCAGCGGACTGGCGCTGTGCCTTGGTCTGCCGCTTGGGCTGCTGACGCTTCGGCGTGCCGGTGGTGGTCGGCGTACCGTCCTCGGCCTCGACGACGGCAGCGGTGTCGCTCTTGATCACGGTGCCGTCGGTCTGAGCGGCGAGGCCGGCCTTGCTGAGGCCGTTGACGAACTTGCGCTCGAACTCGTTGCGGTCGCGTCCCTTGGCGACGATCGCCTTCACGATGACCTTGTCACGGCGCCGGCTGACCTTGCCGTTCGTGGTGACGTGCTTGTGCAGGCGCTCCAGGTACGCGGCCTGGGCCTTGGAACCCGGGGTCGGGTTGTTGTGGATCACGTACATCTGCTGGCCCATGGTCCACACGTTGGTGGTCAGCCAGTAGACGAGGACACCGACCGGGAAGTTGATGCCGAAGACGGCGAACATGACGGGGAAGACGTACATCAGCATCTTCTGCTGCTGCATGAACGGCGTCTTCACCGTGGTGTCGACGTTCTTCGTCATCAGCTGGCGCTGGGTGAAGAACTGCGACGCCGACATCAGGACGATCATGATGGCGGTGACCACGCGCACGTCGGTGAGGGAGGCACCGAGTGCTTCCACCTTCGACGCGCTGTCGGTGAACTTCGCCGCCAGCGGCGCACCGAAGATGTGTGCCTTCTGCGCACTCTCCAGCAGGCTCTTGTTGATCACGCCGATGGTGTCGCCCGTGGCGATGCCGTTGAGCACGTGGTACAGGGCGAAGAAGAACGGCGACTGCGCCAGGATGGGAAGGCACGAGGAGAGCGGGTTGGTGCCCGTCTCCTTGTACAGCTTCATCATCTCTTCGGACTGACGCTGTTTGTCGTTCTTGTAGCGCTCCTGGATCTTCTTCATCTCGGGCTGCAGCGTCTGCATGGCCCGGGTCGACTTGATCTGCTTCACGAAGAGCGGGATCAGGCAGATACGGATCAGGATCACCAGGGACACGATCGACAGGCCCCAGGCCCACCCGGTGTCGGGGCCGAAGATGGCGCCGTACACCGAGTGGAACTGGACGATGACCCAGGAGACGGGTGTGGTGATGAAGCTGAAGAGGCTGGCAATCGTGTCCACTAATCATGCTCCTTGGGCATGGGACGGTGTCTCTGCGGCCGGGCTCGAAGGACTCGGGGGACTTGTGGGAGAAGTCTGTCCTTCGATGTCCGGGTCGGCGGCGGAGGGCCCGCCCTTGCGTGCACGCCACGCGTTACGCAGCATTTCGTGCCACCGCGGGCGCTTGCGCGGCGGGACATGGTCCACACCACCCAGCGACCACGGGTTGCACCGCAGGATGCGCCAGGCCGTGAGTGCCGTTCCCTTGATGGCACCGTGCCGGTCGATGGCCGTGAAGCCGTAGTGGGAGCACGATGGGTAGTACTTGCAGACCGGCCCGAGCAGCGGACTGATCGTCCACTGGTAGAGCTTGATCAGAGCAAGCAACGGGTACTTCATCGCGCGCCCCCTCCCAGCAGCCGCTGAAGGGCGGCGTCCAGGTCTCGGGCCAGCTGTGCGTGGTCGGCGTCGCCCGCACCGGGCAGCGCTCGTACCACTACCAGGCTACCGGGGGGCAGCTGGGCGACTCGGTCGCGCATCAGATGGCGAAGCCTGCGCTTCACTTTGTTGCGTACGACCGCACCACCCACGGCTTTGCTCACGACGAAACCCGCACGCGTCGGGGGAGCGCTCTCCCCAGGCGCATGCGGGTCCGTGGCACCGCTACGAAGGTGGACGACGAGGTGCGGGCGTCCTGCCCGGCGGCCTCGCCGAACCGCGGTCGCGAAGTCCTCGCGCCGCCTCAGCCGGTTCTCGGTGGGCAGCACGACGTCATGACCTGACCGGGATCAGGCGGACAGACGGGCGCGACCCTTGCTACGGCGGGACGCGAGAATCGCGCGGCCGGCACGGGTGCGCATACGCAGCCGGAAGCCGTGGGTCTTCGCGCGACGACGGTTGTTCGGCTGGAAGGTGCGCTTGCTCACTCGGGGGCTCCAGAAAGATTCGGTAGTTGCGGGGTGCCGTCCTGGCTGTCACCGTGCGCCCACGAGTAGCTCGCAGTTACGCCCGAGTGCACCGCTTACCGATCACCCAAATGATCTGTGCCCATCGGAGGCAGGCGGCAGCAGCCATCGACAACTCGACCTGGTTACGGTACGCGCGGCTACGCCATCCGGTCAAACCAGCAGCCGCCCGGACACACTTGTCCACAGGCTGGGGACAACAACTTGAACCGCAGTGGCCGCCCTGACTACCGTGACGGAACTTCGATTCGTTCCCTTATCCCTGCCCCGCCCGATTTACATCCCGAGCCGTCCCGGAACCACACGTTCGTGGGACCTGTGAGAGAGCGTGCCCTGTGGCTGACGTACCTGCCGATCTTGCCGCAGTGTGGCCACGCGTATTGGAGCAGCTCCTCGGGGAGGGCCGCGGCCAGGGCGTCGAGTCGAAGGACGAGCACTGGATCCGGCGCTGCCAGCCGCTCGCGCTGGTCGCGGACACGGCCCTGCTCGCCGTACCGAACGAATTCGCGAAGGGCGTACTCGAGGGCCGCCTGGCGCCTGTCGTCAGCGAGACCCTGAGCCGCGAGTGCGGCCGCCCGATCCGGATCGCGATCACCGTCGACGACTCCGCGGGCGACCCCCCGGCCGCGGCGGGGCCCCCGGCCCGTCCCCAGTCGCGTTACGACGAGCCCGAGCTTCCGGCCCCGCGCCAGGACCGCGACGGTTACGAGGGGTACGGCCGCCACCGCGCCGAGCCTCTGCCGGGAACGGCCGGCGACCAGCTCCCGCCTACGCGCGGAGATCAGCTCCCCTCCGCCCGCCCCGCCTATCCGTCCGAGTACCAGCGCCCCGAACCCGGCTCCTGGCCTCGGCCGACGCAGGACGACTACGGCTGGCAGCAGCAGCGCCTCGGCTTCCCCGAGCGTGACCCGTACGCGTCACCGAGCCAGGACTCGTACGGCACCCAGGACTCGTACGGCACCCAGGACTCATATGGCAGCCAGGACTCGTACGGATCCCATGGTTCGCATGGTTCCTCGCAGGACTCCTATGGATCACAGCGATCACGTGGATCCCACGGGTCACAGGGTTCTCCGGGGTCCCACGGGTCCCAGGACTCCTACGGATCGCACGGGTCGTCGCAGGACTCCTACGGCTCGTCCCCCCAGGACGCCTACGGCTCCCCGTCCCAGGACTACCGCCCGCAGTCCATGGAGCGCCCCTCATACGAGGCGCCGCGCTCGGACTACGACACGTCACGCCCCGACTACGACCAGCGCGACCCGGTCCGCCGGGAGCTGCCCGAGCCGCCGCCCGGCTCGGGGCACGTGCACCGTGGCGGCCCCGTCGGCCCGAACCTGCCCACGACCGGTGCGCCCGGCCCGCTGGCCGCGCAGCCCGCGCCGGCGACCGGCCCGGGGGAGCCCACAGCGCGCCTGAACCCGAAGTACCTCTTCGACACGTTCGTCATCGGCGCCTCCAACCGCTTCGCGCACGCCGCCGCGGTCGCCGTCGCCGAGGCACCGGCGAAGGCGTACAACCCCTTGTTCATCTACGGGGAGTCCGGGCTCGGCAAGACGCACCTGCTGCATGCGATCGGGCACTACGCGCGCAGCCTCTACCCGGGCACACGCGTGCGGTACGTGAGCTCGGAGGAGTTCACCAACGAGTTCATCAACTCCATCCGCGACGGCAAGGGCGACAGCTTCCGCAAGCGCTACCGCGAGATGGACATCCTGCTCGTCGACGACATCCAGTTCCTGGCGGACAAGGAGTCGACGCAGGAGGAGTTCTTCCACACCTTCAACACCCTCCACAACGCCAACAAGCAGATCGTGCTGTCCAGCGACCGGCCGCCGAAGCAGCTGGTCACGCTGGAGGACCGGCTGCGGAACCGTTTCGAGTGGGGTCTGATCACGGACGTGCAGCCGCCCGAGCTGGAGACGCGGATCGCGATCCTCCGCAAGAAGGCGGTGCAGGAGCAGCTGAACGCGCCGCCTGAGGTGCTGGAGTTCATCGCGTCCCGGATCTCGCGCAACATCCGCGAGCTGGAGGGCGCGCTCATCCGGGTCACGGCGTTCGCCTCGCTCAACCGGCAGCCGGTCGACCTGGGACTGACGGAGATCGTCCTGAAGGACCTGATCCCCGGCGGCGAGGACTCGGCCCCCGAGATCACGTCCACGGCGATCATGGGCGCGACGGCGGACTACTTCGGGCTGACCGTCGAGGACCTGTGCGGCACCTCGCGCGGCCGCGCCCTCGTCACCGCCCGGCAGATCGCCATGTACCTGTGCCGTGAGCTCACGGACCTGTCGCTGCCGAAGATCGGCGCGCTGTTCGGCGGCCGTGACCACACGACGGTCATGCACGCCGACCGCAAGATCCGCAATCTGATGGCCGAGCGCCGCTCGATCTACAACCAGGTCACCGAGCTGACCAACCGCATCAAGAACGGCTGACACAGCCGGTCGTACGTCGCCGAAGGGCGCCCCCGGAGCAGGTTTCCCGGGGGCGCCCTTCGGCGTGACGGCGGCTGACCGCCGTCACGCCGCTGCCGCCGACTGTTCGAATACCTGCCGGGTTACGGCCGCTCTCCACAGATTCGGTGACTTTTTCCCGTCCACACCCTGGGGACCGGGAAGTTGTCCAGACTGTGTCCACAGGGACACCTGGTGAGGGATCATCAGACCAGCTCAGTGGCATGTGGATTCGTGGACGAAAGATATCCACAGACTGTGGACAGAGCGAGGATCCACAGCCTGTGCATCGAGTTGTCCACCGGCAACCCACAGGTTGAGGCCAGTTGTCCCCAGCGATCCCCAGCTTCTCCACATCCCTGTCCACTGTTCGGCAACGCGACGCGCCTCCTCACCGGGTCGAGTGAAAGGCGTCACACGAAGGTGCCGGGTTGGGCTGTGGGAAAGGTGGGTAAAACTGGGGACGGCGCTGGGGAGAACTCGCCTCTCCCTGTGCATGGGGTGTGCAGAACTTTCCGTTCTCCACAGAGACCCCCGGTTGTCCACTGCCGTCACCCACAGGACCAGTGGACAAAATTCCTGCTCTGAGCTGGGCAAACGTGGTTATCCACGGTATCCACAGGCCCTACTACTACTCCCGACTAGAGAGAGCTGGGAATTCGTTTCGAAGCGGGTCCTGTGCACAACTCGCCCTCCGGCGCCCGACCGCCCCTCGTCACGACTTGACCCCGAGAGGCACCTACTGTCAGTGCGGTGCGTCAGACTGGTCCCCGGTGTCCTCCCCATCCCAGGGACCGTCGACACCGACACAGACGACGAGGGCCAGGCAGAGCGAGAAGCGCCGGCAACAGCAGGAGGCGGCAACAGTGAAGATCCGGGTGGAACGCGACGTACTCGCGGAGGCAGTGGCCTGGGCGGCACGCAGCCTCCCGGCCCGTCCGCCGGCGCCTGTCCTCGCCGGCCTGCTGCTGAAGGCCGAGGACGGCCAGCTGAGCCTGTCCAGCTTCGACTACGAGGTCTCCGCGCGCGTGTCCGTGGAGGCCGAGGTCGAGGAGGAGGGCACGGTGCTCGTCTCCGGCCGCCTCCTCGCCGACATCTGCCGCGCTCTGCCCAACCGCCCGGTGGAGATCTCCACAGACGGTGTACGGGCGACCGTGGTCTGCGGCTCCTCCCGGTTCACCCTCCACACCCTGCCCGTGGAGGAGTACCCGGCGCTGCCGCAGATGCCGAACGCGACGGGCACGGTCCCCGGCGAGGTCTTCGCCTCCGCCGCCGCCCAGGTGGCGATCGCCGCCGGCCGCGACGACACGCTGCCCGTCCTCACGGGCGTCCGCATCGAGATCGAGGGGGACACGGTCACGCTGGCCTCCACCGACCGCTACCGCTTCGCGGTCCGCGAGTTCCTGTGGAAGCCGGAGAACCCGGAAGCCTCCGCGGTCGCCCTGGTGCCCGCCAAGACGCTGCTGGACACCGCCAAGGCCTTGACGAGCGGCGACCAGGTCATCCTGGCGCTGTCCGGCTCGGGCTCGGGCGAGGGCCTGATCGGCTTCGAGGGCGCCGGCCGCCGTACGACGACGCGCCTGCTGGAAGGCGACCTGCCGAAGTACCGCACGCTGTTCCCGACGGAGTTCAACAGCGTCGCCGTGATCGAGACCGCCCCCTTCGTGGAGGCCGTCAAGCGTGTGGCCCTGGTCGCCGAGCGGAACACCCCGGTGCGCCTCAGCTTCGAGCAGGGCGTGCTCATCCTGGAGGCCGGCTCCAGCGACGACGCACAGGCTGTGGAAAGGGTCGACGCCCAGCTGGACGGCGACGACATCTCGATCGCCTTCAACCCGACGTTCCTGCTGGACGGCCTGAGCGCCATCGACTCCCCGGTCGCCCAGCTGTCCTTCACGACGTCCACGAAGCCCGCGCTGCTCAGCGGCAAGCCGGCGCTGGACGCCGAGGCGGACGAGGCCTACAAGTACCTGATCATGCCGGTGCGGCTCAGCGGCTGAGTTCCGACCGGTTGTCCACAGGCTGGGGTCAAACCCGCAGGTGAGGGCCTACGACTGAGCGCGTATGCCCACAGATGTGCGCGAGCGTCCGGGTTTAGGCTCGGACGTGGGTACGAAAGTGCCGCAACGCCACGTCGGACACCTGCACACCGAAGGAACACAACTGATGGATCTCGGTCTCGTCGGCCTCGGCAAGATGGGCGGCAACATGCGCGAGCGGATCCGCCGCGCGGGCCACACCGTCTTCGGATACGACCGCAACCCGGACCTCGCCGATGTCCACAGCCTGCCGGAGCTTGTGGGCAAGCTCAGCGGACCGCGGGTGATCTGGGTGATGGTCCCGGCGGGCGAGCCCACGCAGTCCACCATCGACGAGCTCGCCGAGCTGCTGGAGCCCGGCGACGTCGTCGTGGACGGCGGCAACTCCCGCTGGACGGACGACGAGAAGCACGCCGAGGAGCTGGCGGCCAAGGGCATAGGCTTCGTCGACTGCGGTGTCTCCGGCGGCGTCTGGGGCCTGGAGAACGGCTACGCGCTGATGTACGGCGGCGACGCGGAGAACGTCGCCAAGGTGCGGCCGGTCTTCGACGCCCTCAAACCGGAGGGCGACTTCGGCTCGGTGCACGCGGGCAAGGTCGGCGCGGGCCACTTCGCGAAGATGGTCCACAACGGCATCGAGTACGCGATGATGCAGGCCTACGCCGAGGGCTGGGAGCTGCTGGAGAAGGTCGACTCCGTGACCGACGTCCGGGAGGTCTTCCGCTCCTGGCAGGAGGGCACGGTCATCCGCTCCTGGCTGCTCGACCTCGCGGTCAACGCGCTCGACGAGGACGAGCACCTGGACAAGCTCCGGGGTTACGCACAGGACTCCGGGGAGGGACGCTGGACTGTGGAAGCCGCGATCGATCACGCGGTGCCACTGCCGGCGATCACCGCCTCGCTGTTCGCGCGGTTCGCCTCCCGTCAGGACGACTCGCCCCAGATGAAGATGATCGCGGCGCTGCGGAACCAGTTCGGCGGCCACGCGGTCGAGACCAAGTAAGCAACACCCGAGGGTTGGGGAGGTCGGCGAAACGACCATGCACGTCACGCATCTGTCGCTGGCCGACTTCCGCTCGTACCCCCGGGTCGAGGTACCGCTCGATCCGGGGGTGACGGCCTTCGTCGGCCCGAACGGGCAGGGCAAGACCAACCTCGTCGAGGCCGTCGGCTATCTCGCCACCCTCGGCAGCCACCGCGTCTCCTCCGACGCCCCCCTGGTCCGCATGGGCGCCGAGCGCGCGATCATCCGGGCGCAGGTGCGGCAGGGCGAGCGGCAGCAGCTGATCGAGCTGGAGCTGAACCCGGGGCGCGCCAACCGGGCCCGGATCAACAGGTCCTCGCAGGTCAAGCCGCGTGACGTGCTGGGGATCGTACGGACCGTGCTGTTCGCCCCCGAGGATCTCGCCCTGGTCAAGGGCGACCCGGGCGAGCGGCGCCGCTTCCTCGACGAGCTGATCACCGCCCGGTCCCCGCGTATGGCCGCGGTCCGCTCCGACTACGACCGGGTCCTCAAGCAGCGCAACACCCTCCTGAAGTCGGCCGCGCTCGCCCGTCGGCACGGCGGTCGCAGCATGGACATGTCCACGCTCGACATCTGGGACCAGCATCTCGCGCGCGCCGGCGCCGAGTTGCTCGCCCAGCGCCTGGACCTGATCGCCGCTGTGCAGCCGCTCGCCGACAAGGCGTACGAGCAGCTCGCCCCAGGCGGCGGCCCGGTCGCCCTGGAGTACAAGCCGTCCGCGCCGGGCGAGGCCCACACCCGCGAGGACCTGTTCGAGCAGCTGATGGCCGCGCTCGCCGAGGCCCGCAAGCAGGAGATCGAGCGGGGCGTCACCCTGGTCGGCCCGCACCGGGACGACCTGCTGCTCAAGCTCGGCCAGCTGCCCGCCAAGGGCTACGCCTCGCAC
This sequence comes from Streptomyces sp. NPDC007991, assembly GCF_042958445.1. Taxonomy (NCBI): domain Bacteria; kingdom Bacillati; phylum Actinomycetota; class Actinomycetes; order Kitasatosporales; family Streptomycetaceae; genus Streptomyces; species Streptomyces sp. NPDC007991. Next base: position 93,147 of record NZ_JBIBJD010000011.1, on the reverse strand, counting down.
GGCGAGTCCTGGTCCTACGCGCTGGCCCTGCGCCTGGCCTCGTACGACCTGCTCAGAGCCGAGGGCAACGAGCCGGTGCTGGTCCTCGACGACGTCTTCGCCGAGCTGGACACCCGCCGCCGTGAGCGCCTCGCGGAGCTCGTGGCGCCCGGCGAGCAGGTCCTGGTGACGGCCGCGGTCGACGACGACGTCCCGCATGTGCTGTCGGGGGTTCGGTTCGCCGTGTCCGAGGGGACGGTGGAGCGCGTATGACGGAGAACACACCGGAGAACACACCCGGAACACCTCTCGGCAGGCCACCGGGGAACACCCCGGAGAGCCCGCCCGGGACGACCCCCGGGCCCCGGACTCCCGAGCCGTCCGGCGTCGATCTCGCGCGCGTGGCGCTCCGCGCCGCCAAGGAAGCCGCACGCGCGCGTGGGGACGCGGCGCAGCAGAAGAAGCAGGCGCGCCGCGGCGGTTTGCGCTCCGGCGCGCGCGCCGACGGCCGCGATCCCATGGCGCTCGGCTCCGCGATCAACCGGCTGATCACCGAGCGCGGCTGGGAGGCCCCGGCCGCGGTGGGCGGGGTGATGGGCCGCTGGCCGCAGATCGTCGGCGAGGACGTGGCCAACCACTGTGTGCCGGAGCGGTACGACGAGGACGAGCACGTCCTGTCCGTGCGCTGCGACTCGACGGCCTGGGCGACGAACCTGCGGCTGCTCGCCCCGACCCTGGTCGCACGCCTCAACGAGGACCTGGGCCACGGCACGGTGAAGATGATCAAGGTGCAGGGTCCCGGCGCGCCCACCCGCCGCTACGGCCCGCTGCGCGCCCCCGGGAGCACCGGCCCGGGCGACACCTACGGCTGACGGGAGTCCTGCCCCCGAAGGCGGCGGGAGCCGCTCCCCGAGGCTGTCCGAGGGCCCCGGCGAGGCCTCCGCGGGGGCCCTGCGAGGGCCCGGTCGGTGCCTGCATCCCGCCGATCCACAGCAAGTGACTGACATCACAAAAGTGACCGTCGGCAGCCCGTCGGGAGCCCCGGCGCCCCTCGCTCGACACCACCGCACACGGTTGCGAATCGCGACCTGACTCCTAAGTAGCCATGGGTTGACGGTCGGAAGCGCTGAGTGCCTCCGTGAGCCTCTTGGAGCCCCCATCCGCATATCGGGAGTCGGGGAAGACCGGTTGAGGGCGGCACATGCGGACTCAGGTACCGGCAAACCCCCATCAGTGTCAGTGCTACCGGTAGACTGGAAGCAATCCCGCCCCAATCGTGGGGACCGTCCGGGAAAAGCTGAGCAACGCTGATCAAGGCTTACCAACGCAACATGCCGCAGCCGCTCCGGCAACCCGCCGACGAGCCTGGCTCGTGCTGTGCCAGAAAGGGCGCTTCGTGGCCGATTCCGGCAACCCCAACGAGAACAACCCGTCCGTCGAGGCCCTGGCTGGAGTCGCCGAGGCCTCAGTCACTGCTTCGTACGACGCCAGTGCCATCACAGTCCTCGAGGGTCTGGACGCGGTCCGCAAGCGACCCGGCATGTACATCGGCTCGACCGGTGAGCGAGGACTGCACCACCTCGTGTACGAGGTCGTCGACAACTCGGTCGACGAGGCGCTGGCCGGCCACGCGGACACCATCGACGTGACGATCCTGGCCGACGGCGGTGTCCGGGTCGTCGACAACGGCCGTGGCATCCCGGTGGGCATCGTCGCCTCCGAGGGCAAGCCGGCCCTTGAGGTCGTGCTGACCGTGCTGCACGCGGGCGGCAAGTTCGGCGGCGGCGGCTACGCGGTCTCCGGCGGTCTGCACGGCGTGGGTGTCTCCGTCGTGAACGCCCTGTCCTCGAAGGTCGCCGTCGAGGTCAAGACCGACGGCCACCGCTGGACGCAGGACTACAAGATGGGCGTCCCCACGGCGCCGCTCGCCAAGCACGAGGCCACCGAGGAGACCGGCACCTCGGTCACCTTCTGGGCGGACCCGGACATCTTCGAGACCACGGACTACTCCTTCGAGACGCTCTCGCGGCGCTTCCAGGAGATGGCGTTCCTCAACAAGGGCCTGCGCATCAACCTCACCGACGAGCGTGAGTCCGCGAAGGCCACCTCCGGGGCGGACGAGGCGGGCGCGGACGAGACCGCCGAGGTCAAGTCGGTGAAGTACCACTACGAGGGCGGCATCGTCGACTTCGTGAAGTACCTCAACTCCCGCAAGGGCGAGGCGGTTCACCCCACCGTCATCGACCTGGAGGCCGAGGACAAGGAGCGGCAGCTGTCCCTCGAGGTCGCCATGCAGTGGAACGGCGGCTACACCGAGGGCGTGTACTCCTTCGCCAACATCATCCACACCCACGAGGGCGGTACGCACGAAGAGGGCTTCCGGGCCGCGCTGACCTCGCTGATCAACAAGTACGCCCGCGACAAGAGGCTGCTGCGCGAGAAGGACGACAACCTCACCGGTGACGACATCCGCGAGGGTCTGACCGCGATCATCTCGGTCAAGCTGGGCGAGCCCCAGTTCGAGGGCCAGACGAAGACCAAGCTGGGCAACACCGAGGTCAAGACCTTCGTCCAGAGGGTCGTCTACGAGCACCTGAACGACTGGCTGGACCGCAACCCCAACGAGGCCGCGGACATCATCCGCAAGGGCATCGCGGCGGCCACCGCGCGCGTGGCGGCCCGCAAGGCCCGCGACCTGACCCGCCGCAAGGGCCTGCTGGAGACCGCGTCCCTGCCGGGCAAGCTCTCCGACTGCCAGTCGAACGACCCGACCAAGTGCGAGATCTTCATCGTCGAGGGTGACTCCGCCGGCGGCTCGGCCAAGTCCGGCCGGAACCCGCAGTACCAGGCGATCCTCCCGATCCGCGGCAAGATCCTCAACGTCGAGAAGGCGCGCATCGACCGGATCCTGCAGAACCAGGAGATCCAGGCGATGATCTCCGCGTTCGGCACCGGTGTGCACGAGGACTTCGACATCGAGAAGCTCCGCTATCACAAGATCATCCTGATGGCGGACGCCGACGTCGACGGCCAGCACATCAACACCCTGCTGCTGACCTTCCTGTTCCGCTTCATGCGGCCCCTGGTCGAGGCCGGGCACGTGTACCTCTCGCGTCCGCCGCTCTACAAGATCAAGTGGGGCAAGGACGACTTCGAGTACGCCTATTCCGACCGCGAACGCGACGCCCTGATCGAGATGGGCCGCCAGGCCGGCAAGCGCATCCGGGACGACTCGGTGCAGCGCTTCAAGGGCCTCGGCGAGATGAACGCCGAAGAGCTGCGCATCACGACCATGGACCAGGAGCACCGCGTCCTCGGCCAGGTCACCCTCGACGACGCCGCCCAGGCCGACGACCTGTTCTCGGTCCTCATGGGTGAGGACGTCGAGGCCCGCCGCGCGTTCATCCAGCGCAACGCCAAGGACGTCCGCTTCCTCGACATCTGAGTCGGTCTCAGCTGACCGCACCAGGAAGGACCTTCACCAGCAATGACCGACGAGAACACTCCCGTGACGACGCCCGAGGGTGACGCCCTGGCCATGCGCGTCGAGCCCGTCGGGCTCGAGACGGAGATGCAGCGCTCGTACCTCGACTACGCGATGTCCGTCATCGTCTCGCGTGCGCTGCCGGACGTCCGCGACGGCCTCAAGCCCGTCCACCGCCGCGTCCTGTACGCCATGTACGACGGCGGTTACCGCCCCGAGCGCGGCTTCTACAAGTGCGCCCGCGTCGTCGGCGACGTCATGGGCAACTACCACCCGCACGGCGACTCCTCCATCTACGACGCGCTGGTCCGCCTCGCGCAGCCGTGGTCGATGCGCATGCCGCTCGTCGACTCCAACGGCAACTTCGGCTCCCCGGGCAACGACCCGGCGGCGGCCATGCGGTACACCGAGTGCAAGATGGCGCCGCTGTCGATGGAGATGGTCCGTGACATCGACGAGGAGACCGTCGACTTCACGGACAACTACGACGGCCGCTCCCAGGAGCCGACCGTCCTGCCGGCCCGCTTCCCGAACCTGCTGATCAACGGCTCGGCTGGGATCGCGGTCGGCATGGCGACCAACATCCCGCCGCACAACCTGCGCGAGGTCGCGGCCGGTGCCCAGTGGTACCTGGAGAACCCCGAGGCGTCCCACGAGGAGCTCCTGGACGCGCTGCTCGAGCGCATCAAGGGCCCGGACTTCCCGACCGGCGCGCTCGTCGTCGGCCGCAACGGCATCGAGGAGGCGTACCGCACCGGCCGCGGCTCCATCACGATGCGCGCGGTCGTCGAGGTCGAGGAGATCCAGAACCGCCAGTGCCTGGTGGTCACCGAACTGCCGTACCAGGTCAACCCGGACAACCTCGCCCAGAAGATTGCCGACCTGGTCAAGGACGGCAAGATCGGCGGCATCGCGGACGTCCGCGACGAGACGTCGTCCCGCACGGGCCAGCGGCTCGTCATCGTGCTCAAGAGGGACGCGGTCGCCAAGGTCGTCCTCAACAACCTCTACAAGCACACGGACCTGCAGACGAACTTCGGCGCCAACATGCTGGCGCTGGTGGACGGCGTCCCGCGCACGCTCTCGCTCGACGCGTTCATCCGCCACTGGGTGACGCACCAGATCGAGGTCATCGTCCGCCGTACGAAGTTCCGCCTGCGCAAGGCCGAGGAGCGGGCGCACATCCTGCGCGGTCTGCTGAAGGCCCTGGACGCCATCGACGAGGTCATCGCGCTGATCCGGCGCAGCGACACCGTGGAGATCGCGCGCGGGGGCCTGATGAGCCTCCTGGAGATCGACGAGATCCAGGCCAACGCCATCCTCGAGATGCAGCTGCGCCGACTGGCCGCCCTGGAGCGCCAGAAGATCGTCCAGGAGCACGACGAACTCCAGGCGAAGATCAACGAGTACAACCAGATCCTGGCCTCCCCGGTCCGTCAGCGGGGCATCGTCAGCGCGGAGCTGACCGCGATCGTCGAGAAGTACGGCGACGACCGCAAGACCAAGCTGATCCCGTACGAGGGCGACATGTCCATCGAGGACCTGATCGCCGAGGAGGACATCGTCGTCACGGTCACCCGGGGCGGCTACATCAAGCGCACCAAGACCGACGACTACCGCGCCCAGAAGCGCGGCGGCAAGGGCGTGCGCGGCACGAAGCTCAAGGAAGACGACATCGTCGACCACTTCTTCGTGTCCACGACGCACCACTGGCTGCTGTTCTTCACCAACAAGGGCCGCGTCTACCGCGTCAAGGGCTACGAGCTTCCCGACGCCGGCCGGGACGCCCGCGGCCAGCATGTCGCGAACCTGCTCGCCTTCCAGCCCGACGAGGCGATCGCCGAGATCCTGGCGATCCGTGACTACGAGGCGGTTCCGTACCTCGTTCTCGCCACCAAGGCCGGACTTGTGAAGAAGACGCCTCTGAAGGATTACGATTCGCCGCGTTCCGGCGGTGTGATCGCGATCAACCTTCGTGCGCAAGAGGACGGTTCGGACGACGAACTGATCGGCGCCGAACTGGTCTCGTCGGACGACGATCTGCTTCTGATCAGCAAAAAGGCACAGTCGATCAGGTTCACCGCCTCGGACGAAACCCTGCGCCCCATGGGCCGTGCGACCTCGGGTGTCAAGGGCATGAGCTTCCGCGAGGGCGACGAGCTGCTCTCGATGAATGTTGTTCGACCCGGTACGTTCGTGTTCACTGCCACCGACGGCGGGTACGCGAAGCGGACCAACGTCGACGAGTACCGCGTCCAGGGTCGCGGCGGCCTCGGCATCAAGGCCGCCAAGATCGTGGAGGACCGTGGTTCTCTCGTCGGCGCGCTGGTGGTCGAGGAGACCGACGAGATCCTCGCCATCACGCTGGGCGGCGGTGTGATTCGTACGCGAGTCAACGAGATCAGGGAAACCGGCCGTGACACCATGGGCGTCCAACTGATCAATCTGGGCAAGCGCGATGCCGTCGTCGGCATCGCACGCAACGCCGAGGCGGGACGCGAGGCGGAGGAGGTCGACGGCGACGTGGTCGTCGACGAGACCGCCGAAGGTGCCGCGACCGTCGGCACGGACGAGGGTGAGGCGCCCTCGGCCGAGTAGCACGAGGAGTGAGTCAGCGTGAGCGGAGCCACGGGCGCCGGACCGACCGGAACCCCGAAGGGTACGGACAGGGACGACGGCGGCCGTGGCTCCGCCGCGCGTGCGGCGGACCCGCACACGACGAACCTGAAGGCGATCAAGTCCCCGACCAAGGACGCGTCCTCGCCTGACGGGCATGAATCACAGGGGGGAACTGTGACGGACACCAAGGGTCCGCAGACCCAGCAGCACACCGCAGGAGCGGGCCCGTCCGCATCCGGCGCCCAGCCGCAGCCCGAGCCGGCCGCGCGGGAGGCCTCCCCTCTGCCGGGGGAACGGCAGGCACAGCAGCCGGCCGGGCCGTACCACCCGCCGCAGGCCTACCCGGCGCAGCCGGCGGGTGCCGGTGCGGGTGCCGCCGCCGCTGCCGTACGGCGTCCGCGTACGGGTGCGCGCACCACGCCGCGCGTCCGCAAGGCCCGTCTGCGCGTGGCCAAGGCCGACCCGTGGTCGGTGATGAAGGTCAGCTTCCTGCTCTCCATCGCCCTGGGCATCTGCACGATCGTGGCGGCCGCCGTGCTGTGGATGGTGATGGACGCGATGGGCGTCTTCTCCACGGTCGGCGGCACGATCTCCGAGGCGACCGGCTCCAACGAGTCGAACGGCTTCGACCTCCAGGCCTTCCTGTCGCTGCCCAACGTGCTGATGTTCACGTCGATCATCGCGGTCATCGACGTCGTCCTGGCGACGGCCCTCGCGACGCTCGGCGCGTTCATCTACAACCTCTCCGCGGGCTTCGTGGGCGGTGTGGAGCTGACGCTCGCCGAGGACGAGTGACGTCCTTGACGTTGTCCCGACAACCGATTTTGGGACTCCCCATGTCGTGCGCTAATCTTCAGGAGTCAGCGCGCGGGACACACCCCGCAGAGCGCGGCGGGGCTATAGCTCAGTTGGTTAGAGCGCATCCCTGATAAGGATGAGGCCACAGGTTCAAATCCTGTTAGCCCCACCAGCGAGAAGACCCCCAGTCGGTAGCGGCTGGGGGTCTTTGCCGATCTGGCTGGGCCGAGATGGTGGGGGCGCCGTTCGCGAGTGGCCTCGGGGGCTTTGCAGCCGGCGTGCGGCACCGCGTAAGTAGGCTCGTGCCCATGGATGCGTTCTTACCGTTCCTGATCTCGACCGGTGTACTTGCCGCCGTCCTGGGCTTCTTTGCATGGCTGGCCTCACGTATTCGCCGCCGGGGCCTTGCAGGCGGAGCCATAAGTGCGGCCTTGGCCTCCTACGAGGAGGCGTTCCGTGTCACTGCCCACGAATCGCACGTTGAGATCCGAGCTCAAGCAGAACGCAAGGCGCCGATCCTGTCGCCTGACGATTCCTGGGGTCGCAGCCCTGGCGAAGCCCGTCAGACAGACGCCCAGGTTCACCGACCGCGGCCTCGACGCTCACGACGAGGTTTTGGCCGTTGGGTCGATCGGCTGAGGCGCGGTCACTAGCCGACTCCATCGGCGTCGGAGGGCGGACAGAGGTCCCCCGGTCCAGTTGGGCCGGGGGGCTTTGGCGTCCAGGAAGGTCAACTCATGGGGTTTTTGGGGCCAGTGTGACGCCTGGTGACGCTCCGGCGCTTCTTCAGTGAGGCCGGTCGGCCTCCCAGAGCCATTCCCTTGGGGGGAACCTTGACGAGAAGCACCATGCCCAGACGCGTCCTGGCCCGGACGGTGGGGGTTGTCGCGGCGCTGGCCGTCGCGCTCGCGGTCGCGCCGCTGGCGGGCACCGCACAGGCCTACAGCGCGACGTCGGGAACGCTGAGCTTCAGCGGCGACGCGGGCGAGCCCCTGTCAGGCGGTCAGTCGTACGCGTACACGGCCGGGGCGGTCCAGATGTTCGACGTCCAGGGCAGCACCGACGGGAACAGTCTCACCGTCGCCGTGGACGCGGAGGAGGGCACGCTGTGGCGTCTCATCGTCGCCGCCCCCGATGGCCAGAAGCTGACCGAGGGCACGACCTACACCGGGGCGAAGCAATGGCCCGACGCCCGGCCGGAGGATCCGGAGCTGGCGTTCAGCGGGACCGACAACGGGACCGAGAAGTGGTGCAGCACCACCTCCGGTTCCTTCACCATCGAGCACATCGCCTTCGGCCCCTACGGCTATGTCAGCGAACTCGATGCCACCTTCGAGCAGTACTGCAACGGCTCGACGGTGCCTCTGCGCGGCGCGGTGCACGCGGTCATGCCCGAACCCCCGGCCGAACTCGCCCTGGGGATGACGACCGACCCCGCGGGCACGGTGGAGGTCCCTGAGGGGCGGATCACCGTCGGCGGCACCGTGACGTGCAACAAGCCCGCGAGCGTCTCGCTCGCCGGCCAGGTCTTCCAGATCCAGAAGAAGGGGACGCCGGGCGCGTCGTACCAGACGACCGTGGCCTGCACCCCGGGCGCGCCCGTCCCGTGGTCGGTCAGCCTGACCAGCCAGGAGGCCGGCACCTCGTTCCAGCCCGGTACCGCGACGATCCGCAGCAGGGCCCGAGCGGATGACCGGGACTACCCGGTGACGGTCGACACCGGACAGCAGGAGACACAGGTCACGCTCTCCAAGGGCTGATCTCCGTATGGCTGCGGGATCAGCCGATCCCACTCGTTGAAGAAGGCCCGGTGGCTCTCGGAGCCGCCGGGCCTGTACGCGGGTCGCCGGGACGTGCCGGTGATATCAGCGCTGCAGAGGAGTGAGACGGCCCGCAGGGTCGCCGTCGCCGTCGGCGTCGGTGTCGTCGCCGGTGCAGTCGGCGGTGGGCGACGCCGTCGTGTCCGCCAGCGGGCGGTGGCGGCAGCTGGGGGACTTTCCGTGGGCCTCGGCGTGGATGCGCTGCTTCATCGTGGGGGGCAGGGCCTTGGCGTAGGACAAGGACCAGGGGGCGGCCGTCGCCGGTGCCGTCCGCTGCTGCGGGATCAGCGCGCTGTTGCGCTTCTGCTCGGCCTGCGGTACCGCCGCCTCGGCGTTCGTGGTGACGAATCCGAGCGCCGTGCACAGCGCGAGGAAGGCGGTGACGATGGCGGTCCACAGCTTCATGACCTTGTTCCGGGCCATAACCCCTCACTTTCGGGTTGGGCGATTTGCGTACTTTCCTCATGATGTGTATGGGGGCCGAGAAGTGGTGGACCGACGCCCGTGACGCGGCGATGTTCAGATGAACACCACCCGGATGGGCGCAAGAGGGGAGAAAAGCTGAGGAAGGAGGAGAAGAGCGGTCGAAATAACCGTCCGTCGGCGTGTGATCACTCTCCGGTCGGAGCGGTGAACTCCGCTTCTATCGCGGTTCCCCGGACGGGAGTTGAGGTCCGACTCAGGTCACCGATCGGTATCGGTCGGTGTGTATAGTCGGGCGCCAGAGGTCCCCTACGTCAACGAAAGACGAGGTCGCGCGGTGAAGAAGCTTCTCCTGGTCGCACTGGCCGCCATCGGCGGGCTCCTCGTGTACCGCCAGATCCAGGCGGATCGCGCCGAGCAGGATCTGTGGACGGAGGCGACTGACTCCGTGCCCACGGGTTCGTGAGTCACGACATCCCAAAGCGAGCACACCCCGGCCGCATCGCGGTCGGGGTTTCGTGTGTGTGGGCGGACGGCGGGGCGCCGGACGCGGCGGCGGGGCAGGATGGGCCACGGTTCCACGGTTGGTGGGCGCACGGCGGTTCTGCGGTCCGGTGACGTGAGGCGGCCGGTGACGTGAGGGGTGGCGCGTGAGGGGACGGTGTCGTACGGCGTGGGGGCATGCGGGCGCGTGGCGCGGTCGTCGACTGTCGGTGATCGTGCGCTTGGGCGCCGTGGCGGTGGTGCTGGGTACGACGGCTGCCGTGGCGCCCGGACAGGCCGCCCTGGCCGCCGCCGGCGCGTCCGGTACGGCGCAGTCGCCGAGCCCGTACGCCTTCGCCGGTGACGCCAGGAGCATCAAAGGGGCGAGGAGTACCGCTGACGCCGTGGCGCTGACGCCCGGCACGGCCTACAAGAGCTCCCTCCCGAGCAGCGGCAAGGTCAGCTACCGTCTCCAGCTCGACGCCACGTCGAACGCGTACGTCTCCGTCACCGCCGTCCCCTCCCCCGGCAGCACCGTCTCCGTCATCGACGGGCTCAAGGTGTCCGTGCAGGACGACGACGGCACCCCCTGCTCCAGCGACGTCGCGACGTTCGGCGCCGCCCGCAGCCCGCACCCGATCGCGGCGTGGGGCCGGCGCGAGGTTTCGCCCGCCAAGCCGCTGTGCCGCGAGGCCGGGACCTACTACGTGTCCGTCGAGCGCGCCGACCCCGAGGGCGAGGGCTCATCGCCCGACGCCTGGGACCTGGAACTCGTCGCCATGACGGAGCCCCGGACGGCGAAGACCGGCCCCACCAGCGCACCCGAGGTATGGAACTCCGCATCGCCCCAGCCGCTCCAGGGCGATGCCGAGCACCGCACGGGCGGAGCGGGGTTCACCGGGGCGACCCCACTGGACCAGGGCGTCTGGCGCGACGACATCCGGCCCGGCCAGACGCTGTTCTACGAGGTGCCGGTCGACTGGGGCCAGCAGCTCCACGTCACCGCCGAGCTGAACAGCTCGGCATCCGGCGGCACCGGCTACACGCCCGACGCGCTGGATCTGGCCCTGTACAACCCGGCGCGCGGGCCCGTCGCCGACGTGGGCGTCGGCTACGACGGCGGCCAGAAGTCCGGCAGCCTGCCTGCCCTGCCGCCGGTCGACCACGCCAACCGCTACGCGGCCATCGGCCAGGTCGCCGCGATGCGCTTCGCCGGCTCCTACTACCTCGTCGCGCACCTCGCGCAGAGCGTCGCCGACAGCTTCGGGGACGGGCCGTTCCCGATGACTCTCCGGGTACGGGTGAGCGGGGAGGCGCGCGGCGGCCCCGACTATGTGGGGGAGTCCGAGCCGAAGGGCGTCTTCGACGTCTCGGACCAGGACCGTCAGGCCGCGGCCGAGGGCGTGGCCGGGGGTGACGACACGGCGATGCGGGTCGTCGCCGTGGGCGGCATCGGCACCGGGAGCGCGCTGCTGGTGGGGCTCGGGGTGTGGACCGTGGTGGCTCGTCGGAGGAGTACCGGTTGAGCCGTCGTACCGGTGTCCGCGGGAGTCAGATACGGGTCAGGGCCCAGAACCCCACGGCGTAGCAGGCCAGGGCGAGGAGCAGGAGCGGGACCGCCACCTTGGCCGGAGGGCCGGGGCGGCGGGGAGGGCGGTGCGCTCGGTGCCGTGAAGTGCCCTGGCCGGGCGGAGTCCCTTGTCCGGGCTGTGGGGTCTGAGTGGTGTAGGGGGCTGTGGAGGTGTGGGTGGGCTGCTGTGTTGCTGGGGGCAGCGGCTGACCGGGATAGCCCCCGTGGTTCGGATACACGGAGGGGAGCGGCTGGGACGGGGAGAGCGGATCTGTCCGGTCGTGGGGGGAGTGGAACGCCTGTGCCTGTGCCTGTGCCTGTGCCCCTTGGCCCGGCGTGGGGGAGCTGGTGCCGGTGGCCTGCGGTGGCGGCAGGTGGAAGCTGCCGGTGTCCGACATGGAGGGCGTCTGAGCGGGAGTGGCCGGCGGGGCGGGAGTGGTCGGCGGGCCGGTGTGCCGGCCGGTGCCGGGCTGTATTACCGCTGCGCCCGGGCCCTGCCCCGACGCCTCGCCCTCCCTCTGTCGCAGACCCCGCGCTCTCTCCAGCGGGCCGTCCGGCGCGAACCCCGGGGGCAGCGGGCCGAGTTGGTCGAAGATCTCGATCAGTTCGTCGTCCGGGCCGGGCTCGGGGAGGAGCTCCGCGGCGGCGGCGAGCGCCTTGCGCGCCCCCGTGGCCGTACGGAACCGGGCCTGCGGGTCCGGCTGGAGCAGCATGGCCACCACCTGCCACAGCGGCTCCGGAATGCCCTTGGGCGCACCGGGAGTTCCGTGCTCGGCGAAGTACTGGATGAGCGCCTTGCTGTCCGGCTTGGCGCCTTCCAGGAGGTACAGCGCGACCAGGCCTGTGGCGAACAGGTCGGCGGGGAAGTCCGGATCCGCGCCCATCATCTGCTCGGGCGCGAGGTAACCGGGCGTCCCCACCACGAGGTTGGTCTCCGTCAGACGTGGCTCGCCCAGCCGCATCGCGATGCCGAAGTCGGACAGCCGCAGCCGGGGCCGGCCCGTGCCGGTGGCTTCCAGCAGGATGTTGGCGGGTTTGACGTCGCGGTGCACGACGTCCTCCGCGTGTACCGCGGCCAGTCCCGCCAGCAGCTGGTCGAGCAGCGTGCAGACGAAGGCCGGCGGCAGAGGGCCGTAGTCCCCGACGAGGTGGACCAGTGAGCCGCCCGCGACCAGGTCCATGGTGAACAGGACCTTGTCGTCGTCGGCGGCCCAGCTGGTGGGGGCGAGCACATGGGGGTGGTCGATCCGCAGGGCCTGTTCGCGCACGAAGCGCAGCAGCGAGTGCGCGTCGCTCTGGAGCAGGACCTTGGCGGCCACATAACGGCGGCGGCGGTGGTCCCAGGCACGCCAGACGGCGCCGACCCCTCCGCGTCCGATCGGGTCGACCAGTTCGTACCGGCCGGCGAACACCTCACCCATGGCTGTACGTCGCTCCTCCCCCTGTGGTCTCCCCCCTTGCTTCCCCCTCGACGGGCCTTACGACTCCCCGACGGGCGAAACGACTCCTGTGGCCCCCACGCCCCCGTGACTCCCCCGATGAGCGATACACGTCCCCCTCGCGTCGAACGGTCCCCCGTGCGGCACACGCCCCCTCGTGTCCGTCCGTACCGTGACGCAGCCCCCGTCACCTCACCCGAAGCCCGGTGCCGAACCCCCTTCGGCGGCCGGGCGGCGGGGTCAGTTCTGGTGGGACTGGTAGTGCGCGACCGCGTCCGACGTGCGGCCGGCGCCGTACACCCGGAGGAACTCGGCCAGCTCCGGGTGGGACGGGGCGAGGGTCTCCGCGGCGTCGATGATGTCGCCCGCCGCCGCGACCGAGCGCAGCAGCGACTGGATCTCCCGGACGACGCGCTTGACCGTGGGCGCCCCCGAACTGCTCGTCGTCTGCGTGGTGTTGCTGAGCACCGAGCCCCCCTGTGACTTCTTGATCTCCTCCATGCGCTCGGTGGCCTCGGCCGCGCTCACGCTGCCGTCCGCGACCTGCCCCGCCAGGTCCTGAAGCAGCTGTACCCGCTGCACCACGGCGGGATTGCCGATCTTTGCCCGCTGGCCGCTCATGAGCTGCGACAACATCGGTGCGGACAGTCCCAGAACCCCCGCGAGACGAGCCTGGTTGAGACCAAGATCGTCGATCAGCTTACGGAAGAGCGCCCCCAGCGGCTCCCCGTACCAGTTCCGCTGCAGTTCCCGCGCTCTTGCGGTGGCTTCCTGCTGTGCGGCGTCCATTGCGTCTCCCCATCGCTTCCCCAAGTACGGCGGTTCGCGGTAGCGAACCACGCCGAGCATCTTACGGAGAGTGGTCGGCGACGGGGACCCCCAATCCTTTTGCGGAATCACGGGGGTAACCCGGTACTCTGGTCTCCGACGCCCGCCGGGACAAGATTTTCTCCGGGCGGATGTTCCTCTTCCGGGGCCTTAGCTCAGTTGGTAGAGCGCTGTCTTTGCATGGCAGATGTCAGGGGTTCGACTCCCCTAGGCTCCACACTAGACGCCCTCCGAACTGCGGAAACGTGGTTCGGGGGGCGTGTTTCACGTGAAACAGCGCGGTGGGGCGGGAGACTCCCAGGCTCTTGGGTCAGAGCCTCAAGTCTCCCGCCCCACCGCGCTGTTGGATCAGCTGGTCGTCAGGAACGGTCGTCGCGCTGGGCGGCCTCGTCCTCGGCCTGCTTCGCCTCGACCTCCGGGTCCAGACCGGACTCGCCACTGCCGTCCACAGAGGCCAGACGGCCCGACTCCGGAACCTCCGTCGCGGCGGGCGGCTCCACCAGCCAGTCCGGGTTGGCCTGCTTGTCCCACCACTTCCAGGCCGCGAAGGCACCGCCCGCGAGGGCGCCCAGAACGATCAGCGTCTTCATGGCCCGGCCGGCCCTCGCCCGCCGTTCGTGCCTGCGGATCAGCTTCTGGACCTCCTTCGACGAGACCTGACCGCGCAGCGCGGCCATCGCGGCCACGCTCCGGGCCGCGGCCTCGGTCGTGACGGGCACGGCCGCGGCCACCGCCTGCTCAAGCCTCGGCTTGGAGTACTCCGCCGCCTGCCGGGCGGCCTTGCGCGTGCGGGTCGCGGCCTCGTGGGCGGCCTGGTCGACCTTCGGCGGCACATGCGTCCGGGCCTGGTCCAGATACGGCTGCACATGGGCGCCGTACTGGACGCGCGCCTGCCCGGCGGCCTGCGTCACCTTGGGCGCTAGCCGTACGCGTGCCTCGTGTGCGTAGTGCGCGGCCCTGTCCTTGGCCGTGTCGGCGTAGGGCGCCACCACTTCCGCGGCGTGCAGCACGCTGTCCTTCGCCGAACCAGTCGCGGCGCGCACGCTGTCGATGCGGGTCACGGGTTCCTCCTCCTCGGTGGCGTACGGTATTTCGACTTTCCACCCTTTTACGGATCATGCCTCCCGGCGCCCCGTCAGGCATGCGCGGGCGGGCATCCGGGTCACGGGAGCCGGCTCCGGGCCACCTCCGGTCGAAAACCGATCAAGAGCGGACCGAACACTGATCGGGAGCCGATCACCTGCAATAGCGGATGAATAAGGTCCAACAGGAGCTTGTCGTCGACAATGCCACGGATCGCCGCCGCGCGCCCCCGCCCCGCGACTACCCGACTGGTTTTCCGCAAGCGAGTCGGCCCGGTTTACCTCCGGTGAACCGAGGTCGGGCGACGCGGAGCCCGGTCCATGCGAGGATCAGGGAGTCACGGAAAGACAACGGAAGGCAGATCGTGGCTGAGCAGCTCTACGCCACCCTGAAGACCAACCACGGCGACATCGACGTCCGGCTTCTGCCGAACCACGCCCCCAAGACGGTCAAGAACTTCGTCGAGCTCGCCCAGGGCGAGCGGGAGTGGACGCACCCGGAGACGGGGCAGAAGACCACGGAGAGGCTCTACGACGGCACGGTCTTCCACCGGGTGATCAGTGGCTTCATGATCCAGGGCGGTGACCCGCTGGGCAACGGCACCGGCGGTCCCGGCTACCAGTTCGAGGACGAGTTCCACCCGGACCTGCGCTTCGACAAGCCCTACCTGCTGGCGATGGCCAACGCCGGCCCGGGCACCAACGGCTCGCAGTTCTTCATCACCGTTTCCCCGACGGCGTGGCTGAACCGCAAGCACACCATCTTCGGCGAGGTCACCGACGCGGCCAGCCAGAAGGTCGTGGACACCATCGCCACGGCCCAGACGAACCCGCGCACCGACCGCCCGGTCAACGACGTGGTCATCGAGTCGGTCGTCATCGAGACCCGCTGAGACCCCGCCGAGTGCGAAAGCCCTCGCAGGGAACCAATCGCCCCGCTCGTCCGTAAAGATGAGCGGGGCGGGCTTTTCTCATCACGACCTAGGGGATCCCATGGACGACCAGGCTGCGGGCAGCCCGCAGGACGCCCACAGCGTCCCCATGTGCTACCGCCACCCGGACCGCGAGACCGGCATCCGCTGCACCCGCTGCGAGCGCCCGATCTGCCCCGAGTGCATGGTCAACGCCTCCGTCGGCTTCCAGTGCCCCGAGTGCGTCCGCAGCGGTTCCGGCACCGGTCACGCGCCGACTGCCGCCAGGCCCCGGACCATCGCCGGCGGCACCGTCAGCGCCGACCCCCGCCTGCTGACCAAGATCCTCATCGGGATCAACCTGGCCGTGTTCATCGCCATCCAGGCCCATGGGTCGCTCGTGAACGACCTCGCCCTGGTCGGCGCCTGGCCGCCCGAGCCCTACACGCCCACCCAGGGCGTGGCGGGAGGCGAGTGGTACCGCTTGGTGACGTCGATGTTCACGCACCAGGAGATCTGGCACATCGCGTTCAACATGCTCAGTCTGTGGTGGCTCGGTGGCCCGCTCGAAGCGGCCCTCGGCCGTGTGCGCTATCTCGCGCTGTACTTCATCTCCGGACTCGCGGGCAGCACCCTGGCCTATCTGCTGGCCGCCCCGAACACGGCGACGCTGGGCGCCTCCGGCGCGATCTTCGGCCTGTTCGGCGCCACGGCCGTGCTGATGCGCCGGCTCAACTACGACCTGCGGCCCATCATCGCGCTGCTGGTGATCAACCTGATCTTCACCTTCAGCCCGGGCCTCAACATCTCCTGGCAGGCCCACATCGGCGGCCTCGTCGCCGGTGTCGTCGTCGGGTACGCCATGGTCCACGCCCCGCGCGAGCGACGTGCCCTGATCCAGTACGGCACATGTGCGCTGGTCCTCGCCGTGATCGTCCTGTTGACCCTGTTGAGGACGACCCAGCTCAGCTGAGCGCGAGCGTTGTCCACAGCGGGTGGCGGATCTTGTGCATACGGTGCGGGAACACCTGTGCCCCCTGCCATCGACCGGCGTTTCCGCAGGTCAGGCAGGGGGCGAACAAGTTTTCGAGTTCCGGTACTTCCGTCATACCGGCGTCAACACTCAACGGGTTATCCACAGATCGTCGTTTCTTTTCCACCTGTGGAAAACCGCTGTGGATAACTCAGCGAACAACCCTGGGCAGAGCTGCGTTCACCTCCCGGTGACCGCTACTTCCACTGGGTCGAGACACCGAACCCGGCGGCGATGAAGCCGAAGCCCACCACGATGTTCCAGTTGCCCAGCGAGTCGATGGGCAGCGACCCGTCAGTGACGTAGAAGACGACGATCCAGGCCAGGCCGATGAGGAACATGGCCAACATGACGGGCGCGACCCAGGCACGGCTGTTCAGCTTGATCGCGGTCGCCTGCTTCGCGGGCGGCGGCGTGTAGTCGGCCTTCTTGCGGATACGTGACTTCGGCACGAGGGTCTCTCCTGTCGATGCGCTGCGTGGCCGCGCAGGTAACTGGGTCGGTCTCGGGGCAGCGTTAAGGGGACTCTGAGTGCTCCCCCGGGCGTCCGTTAGCGTAGTGCTTCCGTGGCGCCGAAGGAGATAAGGGTACGTTGAGCAATTCTGCCGACTCCCCCGGGACGGGATCCACCCCTGAGCGCGCGCGCCGTTTCCGGCCCGTGCGGATCCTCACGGCCGCCGTCTTCGCGCTCGCGGGACTCCTTTTCTTCACCAGCTTCAACACCGCCAAGGGCACCAACATCCGTACGGACACCTCGCTGCTGAAGCTGTCCGACCTCATCCAGGAGCGCAGCGGAGAGAACGGCGAACTGGACGAGACCAACGGAACCCTGCGCAAGGAGATAGAGGCGCTCGCCGAGCGCGACGACGGCAGCACCAAGGCGGAGGACGACAAGCTCGCCGCCCTGGAGAAGCGCGCGGGTACGCAGAAGCTGAAGGGCGAGTCGCTCACGGTCACGCTCAACGACGCCCCGCCGGACGCCACCGCCAAGTTGCCCGGCTATCCCGAGCCGCAGCCCGACTACCTGGTCATCCACCAGCAGGACCTCCAGGCCGTGGTGAACGCGCTGTGGCAGGGCGGGGCCAAGGGCATCAAGGTCATGGATCAGCGGCTGATCTCCACCAGCGCGGTGCGCTGCGTGGGCAACACCCTGATCCTCCAGGGCCGCGTCTACTCGCCGCCGTACAAGATCACGGCGGTCGGTGACCCCGGCAAGCTCCAGAAGGCGCTCGCGGCGTCCCCGGCGATCCAGAACTACATGGTCTACGTCAACGTCTACGGGCTCGGCTGGAAAGTCGAGGAGAACGGGCCGGTGACTCTTCCCGGCTACTCGGGCACAGTGGATCTGCACTACGCGAAGCCCGTGGAGGAGTAGAGCCTGGCCGGGGGAGCCGCCGGTGCGTGTGATCGTCAGGACCGTCAGCGAACTGTGTATCACCGTCGGCAGCCTGATCGTGCTGTTCGTGGTCTACGTGCTGTTCTGGACCGGAGTGCGGGCCGACGGCGTCATGGACGACCAGATCGCGCGGCTCCAGGAGCAGTGGGCGAAGCCGAGCGCGCCTCCCCCGGCGGCCGGCTCCTCCACCGCGGGAGGCGCGAACGCCGAAAACCCGCCGAAACCCGCGCCCTACGCCCAGGGCAAGCCCTTCGCGATCATGTACATCCCGCGTCTTGGTTTCACGTGGAACAAGCCGGTGCTCGAAGGCACGGCCACCGGCACCCTGAAGAAGGGCCTGGGCCACTACGCGCAGACCGCTCAGCTCGGTCAGAAGGGGAACTTCGCGGTCGCCGGGCACCGCCGCACCTACGGCGACCCGTTCAAGGACTTTCCGCAGCTGAGGCGGGGCGACGCCGTGGTGCTGACCGACGGCACGACCTGGTTCACGTATCGGATCGACAAAGGCCCGTACAAAACAGTGCCCTCCGACATCGAGGTGATCGATCCTGTCCCACGTACCTCCGGGTACACGCGTTCGGGCCGTTATCTGACGCTGACCACGTGCGAACCGGAATGGGGGCACAGTCATCGGCTGATCGTCTGGGCGCACCTGGACTCCACACAGCCTGTGGAGGCAGGGAAACCTGAGGCGTTGCGCCGTTAGTCTGGTGGCTGTACGGCGAAGGTCTGGTGCCGTGGTACGACGGAAGGGACGGCATGTACGGCTGGATCTGGCGGCATCTGCCGGGGAACACGTGGGTGAAGGCGCTGATCTCACTGGTCCTGGTCGTGGCCGTGGTCTACGTCCTCTTCCAGTACGTCTTCCCGTGGGCGGAACCGCTGCTGCCCTTCAACGATGTGACGGTGGACAACCAGTGAGCGCGCGCATTCTCGTCGTCGACAACTACGACAGCTTCGTCTTCAACCTGGTCCAGTACCTGTACCAGCTGGGCGCCGAGTGTGAGGTCCTGCGCAACGACGAGGTGTCGACGGCACACGCCCAGGACGGTTTCGACGGTGTGCTGCTCTCCCCGGGGCCGGGCACTCCTGAGGAGGCGGGCGTCTGTGTCGACATGGTCCGGCACTGCGCCGCCACGGGTGTGCCGGTCTTCGGCGTGTGCCTCGGCATGCAGTCGATGCAGGTGGCGTACGGCGGCGTGGTGGACCGTGCGCCGGAGCTGCTGCACGGCAAGACGTCGCCGGTGGAACACACGGGCCGGGGCGTCTTCGCGGGTCTGCCCTCGCCCTTCACGGCGACGCGCTACCACTCGCTGGCCGCCGAGCCCGCGACGGTCCCGGCCGAGCTGGAGGTGACGGCCCGGACGCACGACGGGATCGTCATGGGGCTGAGGCACCGCGAACTTCCCGTCGAGGGCGTGCAGTTCCACCCCGAGTCGGTGCTGACCGAGCACGGGCACCTGATGCTGGCCAACTGGCTGGTGGAGTGCGGTGATCAGGGCGCGGTGGCGAGGTCGGCCGGGCTCGCCCCGGTGGTGGGCAGGGCCACGGCGTGACGGCGCTGCGCCCCGAGCGCGAGTCCGACACCTCGTACGGGCAGCAGTCGTACGGGGTGCCGGGCGCGTTCGAGGAGTGGCCGGGTGGAGGGGCGTACGGTGCTTCTCCGCGGCCGGAGCCGGACCCGTTCTCGTCCGAGCCGTACCCGGCGTCGTACGAGCCCGTTCCGGACGAGCCGTATCTGCCTCCGGCCGACGAGGAGACGGTGGCGCTGCGGATACCGGATCCGCCGCCGGCCGCGGCCGAAGACTCCGTATCGGGCTCTGCGGGCTCTTCCGCGGCGCGGCACGGCGGACCCGCCCGCGGGGGCCGTGCGGCCCGCAGAAAGGCCGCCAAGCGCCGTCACGGGCGTCATGGCGGCGCTTCGGAGGCCCGCTCGGCTCAGGCATCGGCCGAGGGTTCGGCGCCGGAGGACCGGCGGGCGCCGTTGTCGCGGGTCGAGGCGCGGCGGCAGGCGCGGGCGCGCAAGCCCGGTCCCGCGGTGGTGGCCAGCCGTGCGATAGGTGAGGTGTTCATCACCACCGGCGTGCTGATGCTGCTGTTCGTCACCTACCAGTTGTGGTGGACGAACGTGCGGGCGCACGCGCAGGCCGGCAAGGAGGCCAGCAGCCTCCAGGACGACTGGGCCAACGGCAAGCGCAACCCGGGGGCCTTCGAGCCCGGGCAGGGCTTCGCCATTCTGCACATCCCGAAGCTGGACGTGGTCGTGCCGATCGCCGAGGGCACCAGCAGCAAGGGCGTGCTCGACCGGGGCATGGTCGGCCACTACGCCGAGGGTGCGCTGAAGACGGCGATGCCCGGTGACAAGACGGGGAACTTCGGGCTCGCGGGCCACCGCAACACCCATGGAGAGCCGTTCCGGTACATCAACAAGCTCACCAAGGGCGATCCGATCGTCGTGGAGACGCAGGACAAGTACTACGTCTACAAGATGGCGTCGATCCTGCCGGTCACGTCGCCCGGCAACACGAGTGTTCTGAACCCCGTCCCCCCGGGGTCGGGGTTCACCGAGCCCGGCCGTTACATCACGCTGACCACGTGCACGCCGGAGTTCACCAGCAAGTACCGGATGATCGTCTGGGGAAAGATGGTCGAGGAACGGCCGCGCAGCAAGGGCAAGCCGGATGCGCTCGTCAGTTAAGGGCAGATGACCAGTGGCAGCGACCACCGACACGGAGCACGAAGAGCACACCGGCGCGTCGGCGTCCCGGCGCCGTCCCGGCCCGATCGCCATGGCGGTGAGTGTCTTCGGGGAGCTCCTCATCACCGCGGGCCTGGTCCTGGGTCTGTTCGTCGCCTACTCGCTCTGGTGGACGAACGTGGTCGCCGACCGTGCGGCCGGGAAGCAGGCGGACAAGGTCCGTGACGACTGGGCCAACGGCGGGGCCGGCGGCCCTGGGGCGCTGGACACGAAGAACGGCATCGGGTTCCTGCACGTGCCGGCGATGAGGAACGGCGAGGTCCTGGTCGAGAAGGGCACGTCGAACAAGATCCTCAACGACGGTGTCGCCGGGTACTACACCGATCCCGTCAAGGCGGTCCTGCCGATGTCGGGCAAGACCGGCAACTTCTCCCTCGCGGCCCACCGGGACGGTCACGGCGCCAAGTTCCACAACATCGACAAGATCAGGAAGGGCGACCCGATCGTCTTCGAGACGAAGGACAAGTGGTACGTCTACAAGGTCTACGACATCCTTCCCGAGACCTCGAAGTTCAACGTCACGGTCCTCTCCCAGGTCCCGAAGGAGTCCGGCAAGAAGAAGCCGGGCCACTACATCACGCTGACGACCTGCACACCGGTGTACACGAGCACGTACCGGTACATCGTGTGGGGCGAGCTGGAGCGGGTGGAGAAGGTGGACAGCGAGCGGACGCCGCCGAAGGAGCTGCGCTGACGGGTTCCCCCTCGGAGCCGTACGTACGGTTCGGACCGCCGGCTGTCCACCGGCAGAGCCCCCGGCCTCTCTTGAGGCCGGGGGCTCTGTGACGCGTAGGAGGGGTCAGTCCTAGCTGCCGTTCAGCCCGCCGAAGATGCCGCCGTTGCCGCCACCGCCGTTGTTGTTGCCGCCGTTGTTCCCGAAGCCGACGGTCTGGAGGGTGACCGTCGTGTTCGCCGGGTCGTCGACCTCGGTGTTGGCCTGCGGGTCCTGGCCGGAGACGAGGGCGTTGTCGCTCTGGTCACTGCCGTTCGCGAACTGGATCTTCCTGAAGCCGAGTCCGGCGAGCGTCTGCTTGGCCTGGGCGACCGTCTGGCCGACGAGCTGCGGGACCTTGACCTTCTGCTGCTGCTTCTTCTTGCCGATCTGGATGTTGACCGACGAGTTCGGGTCGACCGACGTGCCGGCCTGCGGCGTGGTCGCGATGACCTTGCCGACCTGGTTGTCGTCGTCGGTCTCCACCTCGGTGCAGTTGCCGACCAGGTTGCTGGCCTGCATCTGCTGCTTGGCAGCGTCACAGCTCTGGCCGAGGACGTCCGGGACGGTGGACTTCTCCGCCTCCTTGGCGACGGTGAGGGTGATGGTGGAGCCCTTCTCCTGTTCCGTGTCGCCCTCGGGGTTCTGCTTGATGACCACGCCGGGGGTGCGGTCGGACTCCTCCGTCTTCTTGTCGACCTGGAAGCCCTTGTCCTCGAGTTGGGCCTCGGCCTTCTCGTAGGTCAGACCTGTCACGTCCGGGACCGCCACCTTCGGCGCCCCCGTCGACACCACCAGGGAGATGGTGTCGCCCTTCGTGACGTCCGTTCCGGCCTTCGGGTCCTGGGAGCAGACGTTGCCCTTCGTCTGGTCCTCGCAGGGCTTCTTGGAGAAGGTCAGTTTCAGGTCGGCGTTGTCGGCCAGTTTCTGAGCGTTCTGCTGGGTCTCACCGACGAAGTTGGGCGCGGCGAGCGTGTCGTCGCTCGCGCCTCCGCTGCCGCTGAACGCCCACCGTCCGATCAGGATCGCTCCGACCAGGACCAGGATGCCCGCCACCACCAGCAGGATCGTCGAGGTGTTGGACTTGCGCTGCTGCTGCTGGCGGCGCCGGTCGGGGCGGTCGTCGTAGCCGTAGCCGCCGTCGTCCGGGTTCATGGGGGGCAGCATCGACGTGGCGCCCGCGCCGGAGTCCGCGCGCAGGGCCGTCGTCGGCTGGTCGTCGGGGTAGCCGCCGTAGCCCACGGAGCCCATCGCGGCCGTGGCCGCGACCGGCTGGCCGTCGAGGCAGGCCTCGATGTCGGCGCGCATCTCGTCGGCCGACTGGTAGCGGTAGTCCGGGTCCTTGACCAGCGCCTTCAGGACGATGGCGTCCATCTCGGGAGTGATCTCGGGGTCGAAGACCGACGGGGCCTGGGCCTCCTCGCGTACGTGCTGGTACGCGACGGCGACCGGGGAGTCGCCGACGAAGGGGGGCCGCACCGTCAGGAGTTCGTAGAGGAGACAGCCGGTGGAGTAGAGGTCCGACCTCGCGTCGACCTGCTCGCCCTTCGCCTGCTCCGGCGAGAGGTACTGGGCGGTGCCGATGACCGCGGCCGTCTGCGTCATGGTCATGCCGGAGTCGCCCATGGCGCGGGCGATGCCGAAGTCCATCACCTTGACCTGGCCGTTGCGGGTCAGCATGACGTTCGCGGGCTTGATGTCGCGGTGGACGATGCCGTTGCGGTGGGCGTACTCCAGGCCCTGGAGGATGCCGATCGTCATTTCCATGGCGCGCTCGGGCAGGAGCTTGCGGCCGCTGTGGAGCAGTTCGCGCAGCGTCGAGCCGTCTACGTACTCCATGACGATGTACGGGATCGACACGTTGTCGATGTAGTCCTCGCCCGTGTCGTAGACCGCGACGATCGCGGGATGGTTGAGCGAGGCGGCCGACTGGGCCTCCCGGCGGAACCGGGCCTGGAAGGAAGGGTCACGCGCGAGATCCGCGCGCAGCGTCTTCACCGCCACGGTGCGGCCGAGGCGGGTGTCATGCGCGAGGTAGACCTCCGCCATGCCACCACGTCCGAGCACCTGGCCCAGTTCGTACCGGCCGCCGAGGCGACGCGGCTCTTCCATAGCTACCTACCAGCCCTCTCCGTCGGTCCCGACCGGAAGCTTGTACGGTCGGAGGCTGCCGTCCGGGCCTACCGTACCCGGCTCGCTTTGTGTGACCTGGCCGAGCCCGTCAGCCGATACAGGACCGGTATCGCAACGTGCGTCGATGTGAAGCAGACGTGAGCGGGGTCACTTCTTGCTGTCGATGACCGCCTCCATCACGTTCCTCGCGATCGGCGCCGCGAGGCCGCCGCCGGAGATGTCGTCACGGACGGCGTTGTCGTCCTCGATCACGACCGCCACGGCGACCGGCGAGCTGCCGTCGGCGCCCTTGGCGTACGAGATGAACCAGGCGTAGGGGTTCTCGCTGTTGTCGACGCCGTGCTGGGCGGTACCGGTCTTGCCGCCCACCTTGACGCCGGGGATCTTGGCGTTCGTGCCCGTGCCCTTGTCGACGACGGTCTCCATCATCGACTGGAGGATCTGGGCGTTCTCGGCCGACATCGGCTTGCTCATCTCCTCCGGCTCGGTCTTCTCGATGGTGTCGACGTTCGGAGCCTGGAGTTCGTCGACCATGTACGGCTTCATCAGGGTGCCGTTGTTGGCGACGGCCGAGGCGACCATGGCCATCTGCAGCGGGGTGGCCGCGGTGTTGAACTGGCCGATGGAGGACAGCGCGGTCTGCGAGGGGTTCATGTTGTCGGAGAACACCGACGCGCTGGAGCGGACCGGCGTGAACTGCTCCTCGGTGAAGCCGAACTTCTTGGCCTCGGCCAGCATCTTCTCGTTGCCGAGGTCGGAGCCGATCTTGCCGAAGACGGTGTTGCAGGAGTACTGGAGCGCCACCCGCAGGGTCGCGTTCTCGCAGGGGATGTTCCCCTCGTTCTTCAGCTGGGTCGTGGTGCCCGGCATGGTCCACGGCAGCGGCGACTTCGTCTTCTGGTCCGCGTCCGTGTACAGCCCGTCCTCCAGGGCGGCGGCGGCGGTGAGGACCTTGAAGGTGGAGCCGGGCGGGTACGTCTCGCGCAGGGCCCGGTTGAGCATCGGGTCGTCGGGGTTGTTCTTCTTGTCGAGCTTCTTCCAGGCCTCGGCGTCCTTGGAGCTGTTGCCGGCGATCGACGACGGGTCGTACGACGGGAAGGACGCCAGCGCAAGGATCTTGCCGGTGGACGGCTCGAGCGCCACCACCGCGCCCTTGCCGCCCTGCTTCTCCAGGCCGTTGTAGGCGGCCTTCTGCGCGGCGGCGTTGAGCGTCGTGACGACGTTGCCGCCCTCCTTCTTCTTGCCCGTCAGCATGTCGAGCGTGTTGCGGAAGAAGAGCCGGTCGTCGTTGCCGGAGAGGATGCCGTCCTCGAGGTTCTCCAGCTGGTTGGCGCCGAAGGCCTGTGAGACGAAGCCGGTGACGGGCGCCCACATGGGCCCGTCCTTGTAGGTGCGCTTGTACTTGAAGTCGCCCGACGTGGTCGTCGCGTGCCCGGTGATGGGGTCGCCGCCGACGATGATGTCGCCGCGCGGCGAGGCGTAGCGCTCGATCGAGACGCGGCGGTTCTCGGTGTCGGTCCTCAGCTCGTCGGCCTTGACGTACTGGATCCAGTTGTCGCGGATCAGCAGGGCCAGAACGAGCAGACCGCAGAAGATCGCGATTCGGCGCAGGGGCTTGTTCATGACGGGCGAACCACCTGGGTCATCTCGGCGTCGGGGTCGGCGGCGGGAGCGGGAGCCGGGCGGCGGGCGGTGTCACTGATGCGTAGCAGGATGCCGATCAGGGCCCAGTTGGCGATCACGGAGGAACCGCCGTAGGCCACGAACGGCAGCGTCATACCGGTCAGCGGGATGAGGCCCATGACACCGCCGGCCACGACGAAGACCTGGAGGCCGAAGGCACCGGACAGGCCGATGGCGAGCAGTTTGCCGAACGGGTCGCGGGCCGCGAGCGCGGTGCGTACGCCCCTTTCGATGATCAGGCCGTAGAGCAGCAGGATCGCCATGACGCCGGCCAGACCGAGTTCCTCGCCGAAGGTGGCGAGGATGAAGTCGGAGTTGGCGGCGAAGCCGATGAGGTCGGAGTTGCCCTGACCGAGGCCGGTGCCGAGCGTGCCGCCGGAGCCGAAGGCCCACAGGGCCTGCATGGCCTGCTCGGAGTGGACGACGCCGTCCTGGACGCCGGAGCGGGAGAGCTTGAACTCGTTGGCCGGGTTGAGCCAGGCCTGCACGCGCGTCTGGATGTGCGGCTCGAAGCTCGCCACGCCGACGGCGCCGACCGCGGACATCAGCAGACCGAAGACGATCCAGCTGGTCCGCTCGGTGGCGACGTACAGCATGATGACGAACATTCCGAAGAACAGCAGCGACGTACCGAGGTCGGTCTCGAAGACCAGGACGAGGATCGAGATCACCCAGACGACGAGGATCGGACCGAGGTCGCGGCCGCGCGGCAGGTACAGGCCCATGAAGCGCCGGCTGGCCAGGGCCAGGGCGTCTCTCTTGACCATGAGGTAGCCGGCGAAGAAGACCGCGAGGGCGATCTTCGCGAACTCGCCGGGCTGGAGCGTGCCGAGGCCGGGGATCTTGATCCAGATCTTGGCGCCGTAGACGTTCGCGCCGAGTCCGGGCACGAGCGGCAGGACCAGCAGGAACAACGCGCCGGCCATGGAGATGTAGGTGTAGCGCTGCAGGACACGGTGGTCCTTGAGGAAGATCAGCACGGCCACCAGCAGGGCGACGCCCATCGCCGAGTACAGCAGCTGGCGGGGAGCCGCCTCGACGAAGGATTTGCTCGCCTGCAGCCGTTTCGACTGGTCCAGCCGCCAGATGACGACCAGCCCGATCCCGTTCAGCAGCGTCGCCAGCGGCAGCATCAGCGGGTCCGCGTACGGCGCGAACTTCCGCACGACGAGATGGCCGACGCCCGCGAGCAGGCCGAGTCCGAGGCCGTAGCTCAACAGGCCCGGCGGTACCGAGTCGTTGATGGCCAGGCCGACGTTGGCATAGGCGAACACCGGGATGACGACGGCGAACACCAGGAGCGCCAGCTCGGTGTTGCGTCTGCTCGGTGCGCCGATCGCGCCGATGGTCGACGTGTGGTGCGTCGGCGAGTGCGATGTGTTCGTACCGCTCATCGTGTAACAGGGCCTCTCACGGCTTGCCTACTGCTTACCGCACAGCGAGACGACCTTCTGCTCTTCCTCCGAGAGGCTGGGGCCGGGGCTGGGAGTAGGTGCGGTCGTGGACGGGTTCGGGGACTTATCCGGCGTCGACGGCGAGCCCGACGGGTCCGTCGGGTTCGGCGTCGGTGTGGCCTTGGACGTGAAGGAGGCGGGAGTGGTTCCCGTGGTGCCCCCGGCCTCGCCCTCGCCGGTCTTGGCGTTGTTCTCGCTCTCGGCTTCGCGCCGCTGCGCCTCCTTCTTGCACGCGGAGGCCTGCACCGACAGTTCCTGGATCTTCGCCTGGGCGTTCTTCAGCCCGCCCTCGGCGATGGTCGCCTTGACCAGCTTCTGCTGGTAGGGCGGCAGGTACTTGAGTTCGATCTCGGGGTGGTCCTTCTCGACCTTCGAGAGCGACACCCAGGCCAGGTCCTGGCTGATGCCCCGGTACAGCGCGACGTGTTCGTCCTCGGTGCCGACGTAGTACTGGGTCTGCGTCCAGCGCCAGCCGCCGTACAGGCCGCCGCCGATGACGGCCAGCGCGAGGACGCCGTAGAGGGATCTCTTCAGCCAGCGGCCCTTCCTGCGGGGCTTGACGAAGTCGTCGTCGCCGTAGCCCAGGCCGGCCGCCGGGATGTAGCCGGTGGTGTCGCCGGAGCCGGGCGGGCCGAACTCGCCGCCTCCGCCGCCCTGGCCGTGCCCCTGGCGGCCGAGCCCGGAGGCGCGGCCGGCGGGGGTCTGCATGATGCCGTTGTCGTGGTGCTGGTGCTGGTTCTCGGCGACGGCGCCGACCACGACGGGGGTGTCGGACAGCTGCCCGGCGAGGGTGTCGCCGGTGTCCAGGTCGAGGACGTCGGCGACGATGACGGTGATGTTGTCCGGGCCGCCGCCGCGCAGGGCCAGCTCGATCAGGTTCTGGACGGTCTCCTGGGGGCCCTGGTAGCTGGCGAGGGTGTCCTCCAGGGTCTGGTGGGACACCACGCCGGACAGGCCGTCGGAGCAGATCAGGTAGCGGTCGCCGGCGCGGACCTCGCGGATGGACAGGTCCGGTTCGACGTGGTCGCCGCTGCCGAGCGCGCGCATCAGGAGCGAGCGCTGCGGGTGGGTGGTGGCCTCTTCCTCGGTGATGCGGCCCTCGTCGACCAGGCGCTGCACCCAGGTGTGGTCCTGCGTGATCTGCGTCAGTACGCCGTCACGCAGGAGGTACGCGCGCGAGTCGCCGACGTGCACCAGACCGAGGCGCTGGCCGGTCCAGAGCAGGGCGGTGAGGGTGGTCCCCATGCCCTCCAGCTGGGGGTCCTCCTCGACCATCGAGCGCAGCTGGTCGTTGGCGCGCTGCACCGCCGTGCCGAGCGAGGTGAGGATGTCGGAGCCGGGGACGTCGTCGTCGAGCGCGACGATCGTGGAGATGGCCTCGGAGGAGGCGACCTCGCCCGCCGCGGCGCCGCCCATGCCGTCGGCGATGGCGAGCAGGCGCGGGCCGGCGTATCCGGAGTCCTCGTTGCCCTCCCGGATCATCCCCTTGTGCGATCCGGCGGCGAAGCGCAGGGACAGACTCATGCGCACCTCGCCTGTCGGCTCCGGGTACAGCCGGTCGTGTCGAGCCACACTGCCCACCCTCCGGTCGGGAGCGCGCCGGGGCCCGGGGTGGGGCCCGCCACTGCGTGCTCGCTCCGCTCGCTCATTGTCGTACTACTTCCGCAGCTCGATGACGGTCTTGCCGATGCGGATCGGCGCGCCCAGCGCAATCGGTGTGGGAGTCGTCAGCCGGTTCCGGTCCAGGTACGTGCCGTTGGTGGAGCCGAGGTCCTCGACGATCCACTGGCCGTCGCGGTCCGGGTAGATCCTGGCATGGCGGCTGGAGGCGTAGTCGTCGTCCAGCACGATCGTCGAGTCGTGCGCCCGGCCCAGGGTGATGGTCTGGCCCTGGAGCGCGACCGTGGTGCCGGTGAGGGTGCCCTCGGTCACGACGAGCTTGGTGGGAGCGTTACGGCCGCGCCGGCCGCCGCCGGACTGCTGGCGCTGCTGCGGAGGGGCCTGGCGGGCGGCCTGCTGCTGCCGGCCTGCCTCCCGGCGCGCTCCGCGCTGGGTGACGCGCGTACCGAACAGGTCGCTCCGGATGACCTGCACGGCCACGATCACGAACAGCCACAGTACGGCCAGGAAACCCAGCCGCATGACCGTGAGGGTCAGCTCTGACATTGCCCCCGCTTCACCCTTCGGCTTGCCGGTAAATGATGGTGGTGCTGCCCACGACGATCCGCGAGCCGTCGCGGAGCGTAGCGCGGGTGGTGTGCTGCCCGTCCACCACGATGCCGTTGGTGGATCCGAGATCCTGGATCGTCGAGGGCGTTCCGGTCCGGATCTCGCAGTGCCGGCGGGAGACGCCGGGGTCGTCGATCCGCACGTCGGCGTCGGTGCTGCGGCCCAGCACCAGCGTCGGGCGGGAGATCTGATGGCGCGTGCCGTTGATCTCGATCCAGTGGCGCATGCGTCCGCCGGCGGCCGGGGGCCGCTGGCCGCCCGCGGGCTGCGGGTAGCCGTACCCGCCGGGGCGGGCGCCGGGCGGCGGCGCGGCCGGCATGGGCGGGGCGCCCGCGGGCGCGGCGGCCGGCGGGTAGCCGTAGCCGCCGGGACGTCCGGCGGGCGGGGCGGCGGGCGCGGCGGCGCCTGAGGGGCCCTGCTGATTGCTGGAGGAGGCGAGCGTACGGCTGCGCACCCGGTACAGACCGGTGTCCAGGTCGTCGGCCTTCTCCAGGTGCACCTTGATCGGGCCCATGAAGGTGTAGCGCTGCTGCTTGGCGTAGTCACGCACCATGCCGGCGAGCTCGTCGCCGAGCTGGCCGGAGTAGGGGCTGAGCCGCTCGAAGTCCGGCGTGCTCAGCTCCACGATGAAGTCGTTGGGCACGACCGTCCGGTCGCGGTTCCAGATGGTGGCGTTGTTGTCGCACTCGCGCTGGAGCGCGCCGGCGATCTCCACGGGCTGGACCTCGGACTTGAACACCTTGGCGAAGGTGCCGTTGACCAGACCTTCGAGACGCTGCTCGAACTTCTTCAGGACTCCCATGGGGCACCTCCTCCGTCGCTGCCGTCCTGTGTACTGCCCTGAGGGCCGCTTGCCTGGTACTGCTTACTGATCGTATCCACGCGCCGCTCGATCGGCTGGTTCCCCCTGTCAGCACGGCCGACGGATGTCGACGCATGACGAAGTTCCCTGCGGAGCTCTCCTTCGAACTCCTCCGGTGCTACGGCTGCCGCGCAACCGCTCTCCCGGACTCCTGACAAGGATCGTAGAGGCGGCTGAAGACCAGTGTCCCGCACCCGGCTGTGGACCCCGACCGCCTCCTGGGGAGACGGGGGTACCGGTACGAGGTTGATACGTGCGGCGCCGCGCGTGGATACGTGGCCAGGGCACCGAAGGTTCGGAGGCGGGCCTGCCTGCGGAAGAACGGATGTGAATCCACCCCGCCCCCCGTGCTAATGTTCTGGGTGTCGGAAGGCGCCGGGCCCCCTGGGGCAGGGGCCCACGACACACCCAATGCGCGGGTGGCGGAATAGGCAGACGCGCTGGATTCAGGTTCCAGTGCCCGCAAGGGCGTGGGGGTTCAACTCCCCCCTCGCGCACCATGGAGCACCGACGGAATGGGCGGCATCGCGATGGCGATGCCGCCCCTTCCTGTTTCCGCGGTGTGATGTCTGTCGTGGATCTTGCTTGAGGAGCTCTTGCGGCGCGTGCTCTGTGAGGAACGTCTCAGCGCTGGGTGATGTGGCCCTTGGGGGTCCGGCGAGGGGCATGTGATCGCCGACGGGCATGTCGATGCCGGCGTCCTCGGGGCGCGTCATGGGAAGGGTGCCTCCCACGCCGGCCGTGACCGTCCACGGTCGGCGTGCGGTCCGCGTTCACCGCGTCGTCTCCATCACGCCGCTGATGCGGTGGCCGAGCGCTTCAAACCGGGCCGGCTATGGTCCGGCGGTCGGCGGTGCCGGAAGGGTCGCCGTGTCCGGAGCGCTGTCGGGGGGCTGGGACATGAAGTCGCCGGTGCTCGGGCTGGGCGTGACGTGCTGCTCCTCCACCGTGGGGTGGATCGTCCACCACAGCACGGCCACCAGACCAACGATGCACACACCACCGACGAACAGCCCGACCGGCGGGCGTCGCGGTGACCGCACCAGGCGCAGGCTCAGCCAGCCGACGCATGCCCCGGTGAAGACCGCGATCGTCGGGGTGAGGTCGCCGTTCTTGTACGTGATCAGGAGGGCGTCGTAGTCGGTGAAAAACGCCAAGAGCGTGGCGTGGAGCACGGCGATGACCGCGCACGCTCTTTCCAGCAGGCGCAACATCTCCGACACCACCTCCAGTAACTTCCTTGCCGGCCCGAGACGGTCACCCAGGTCAGACCTCGTTGCCGGGCCAGCCCAGCAACCGGGCGCCGATGACGGCGGTCTGCAGGGTGTAGCGGTGGACGGGGTCGGCCGGGTTGGTGCCGGTGAGCTTGTGGATGCGTTCCAGGCGGTAGGTCAGGGCCCGCACGCTGAGGCGCAGGCGGCGTGCCGATTCGGCCGAGACGCATCCGGAGTCGAAGTACGCGGTGAGGGTGTCGAGGAGCGGCTGGGCGCCGCCGCGCGCCGCCTGGAGCGGGCCGAGGGCGTTGTCCACGAGGTCGGCCATGGCCTGCCGGTCGCGGGTGAGGACGGGGTAGACGAGCAGGTCGGCGGAGCGCAGCACCGGCTCCTCGAGTTCCAGTCGGTCCGCCAGGTCGAGGGCGTTGAGGGCCTCCTCGTAGGAGTGGACGACCCCGCCGGCGCCCGGGTGGATCCGGCCGAGGGCGACCCGGCCACCGTCGGTGGCCGCGTGTGCCTGCTTGGCGAAGAACGCGAGCACGTCGCCCTCGTCACCGGGCGCGATGCAGACCAGGCGACCGTCCTTGGTGGTGAGCAGGATGCGGCGCTCTCCGAACCGGGCGACCAGGGCGCTCTCCACCTGCCGGGTCGCCGGGTGCGTGTCGTCGACCGGCGTGGTGCCCTGGGCGACGGCGACCGCGTGGGCGCGGGAGAGGAGCAGGCCGAAGCGTTCCGCCCGTTCGGCCAGGCGGCCCAGGTCACTTCGGCCGTAGAGCAGGTCGTCGATGAACTCCCGCCGCGCGGCCTCTTCCTGCCTCACCGCGAGTTTCTGGGACCGTTCGTATCCTTCGGCGAAGGCGTCCACCGCCTGCTCCACGGCGGCGAGCACACGGTCGGCACCGGCGGGCGACAGGGCGGGCGAGAGCTCGCGGGCCGCGGCCAGATGCCGGCGGACCAGAAGACGTAGTCCCAGGCCCGCCTCCGCGGCGCGTTCTCCCCGGGCACGCAGGGACTCCAGCTCGTTCCGGGTGAGGCGACGGCCCGTGGCACAGACGTCGGCCAGGATCCCGGCATAACCCTCCAGGTACTCGTCGGGTATGGCTGACCGCGTCACGCGACCTCCTCGATGTTGTTGTTGCTCCGCCGGCGTTTCCCACGTGCAGCGGACCAGAGTGACAGACGTCCGGCCGAACCCCTTTCGCACCTCACCCAGTGCCGCCCGCACGTCCCGCCCGGTGGCGCGACGACCCCGCCGCTTCGGGGGTCTCCGGCCCACCACATCGCTCCCCGGGGCTCGGGGTTGGCCAGGTGGTGCCGCGTTGCCACGGTGCGCACGGACAGCGGAATCAGAGTTCCGTCCGCCGAGTGACGCAGCACCACCCGTGGCGGCCCTTGGCTCGGCGGGATGGCGACCGCACCGCCGGCCATCCACGCACGCACAGAACACGGCGAGTGCGCGGAGCCAGCCGATGCCGGCCTCGTCCGCGCCCGGTCCGACGGCCGGCCCGACGACGACGGCCGTGATCCCGGTGCCGGGCCGGCGCCAGGCCCGCCGACGGTGGTCGGCGACCGCGGGCGCGGTCGCGGGGAGGGCGAGAGCGGTCGTCATGTGCGTGCCGGGGGGTGTGTCAGACATACGGGCGCCTTCTCTTCACCACCTCTCCTGGTTCGGAGGTGTCGCGCCGGGCGTGCTCGGGAGGACTTCGTTGCGGAACCGCGCGAGGGCCCGGCGACTCGATGCCGCGCGGGCCCTTGCGCCGGCTGCCTGCTCTCAGCCGATCTGGATCTTTCCGTTGGCCTCGGCGGTGGCCGGCGTGGTCGAGGGCTGGACGTCGTCGTTGCGCTGGGTGATGCTCTTCAGCAGCTCGGCGAGGTCGACTCCCGTGGTCGAGCTGAGGAGTTCGACACCCTGGGCCACGTTGTCGGCGACGGTGCGGGACAGCTGGCTCGCGCCGTCGGTGGAGATGACCGTCATCTTGTCCACCGCGCTGAGCGGCTCGGACGCCTTCGCGACCACCTGCGGCAGCACCTCGACGAGCATCTGCAGCACGGCCGCGTCGCCATACTGGGAGAAGGCGTCGGCCTTCTTCCGCATCGCCTCGGCCTCGGCCTCACCCTTCGCGCCGATCGCCGCCGCCTCGGCCTCGCCCTCCAGCCGCACCGCCTCGGCGATCGCCGCACGCCGGGACCGCTCGGCCTCGCCCTGCTTGAGACCCTCGATCGCGTGCGCCTCGGCCAGCGCGCTGCGCTGCTGCTTCTCGCCCTCACCCGTGAGCCGGGCCCGCTCGGCCTCCGCCTGCGCGGCGGCGATGGCGGCCAGCCGCTCCGCCTCGGCCTGCTTGACGCGAGCCACGCGCTTGGCCTCCGCCTCCTGCTCGGCTGCGTACCGCTGGGCGTCGGCGGGCTTGCGGACCTGAGTGTCGAGCTGACGGTCAGTCAGTTCGGCCTGCCGCTCGGCGACCTTCTCCTGCTGGGCGAGGATCTCCTGCTGACGCGCTGCCTCAGCCAGCGGGCCGGCGGCCGCAGCCCGGGCCGCGGCCTCATCGGTCTCGGCCTTGATCTCGGCCTGCTTGAGGGAGAACGTCCGCTGCGCGATCGCGATCTCCTCCTCGGCCTTCAGCCGCGCCTGCTCGGCCGCGCGCCGGGCGACCGCCTCGGCGATGTCGGCCTCCTGCTTGGCGCGGGCCGCCTCGGGCCGGCCGAGGTCCTCGAGGTAGGAGCCCTCGGTGGTGATGTCCTGGATCTGGAAGGCGTCCAGCACCAGGCCCTGCCCGGACAGGCTCGCCTCCGCCTCTTCCGCCACCTGTCCGGCGAACGCGGCCCGATCGCGGATGATGTCTTCCACCGACATCCGGCCCACAATGGCCCGCAGCGCGCCGGAGAGCACCTCCTGGGTGAAGCCGACGATGCCGTCCTGCTGCATCAGGAACCGCTGGGCGGCGGCGCGGATGGCGTCCTCGGTGCCGCCGACCTTGACGATGGCGACGCCCTCCAGGTTGGCCTTCACACCGCGCAGAGTGACCGCGCCGCGCACCGCGACGGGGATGTGCCGCGAGGACAGGTCGAGGGCGAACCTCTGCTGCACGAACGGCACGACGAACACGCCGCCGCCGACCACGACCTTCTGGCCGCTGTTGTCGGTGAACACCCGCCCGGTCTCCGGATCGGTGGCCTTCTTGCCGCGGCGGCCGGTGACGATGAACGCCTCGCTGGGGCCGGCGACCTTGTACCGGCTGACGACGACGAGCGCGAGCAGCACGAGGAGTACGACGACTCCTCCCGCCGCGATGGCGACAGAGCTCATGGTGATGTCCCCTCAGCCCTCCCTGAGGACGGCATTCGGTAAAGGATGTGTGGATGACAACGGCACCGTCGGCCGGGTGCCGGACGGGAGGACCGTTTCGCCGGTCAGCGTTCGACCGGGCGTACGGACACCGCCGACTGCGACAGCGCCTGCTCGACCCAGATGTCGGCTCCCCGGGCCACGGCCACCGGGCTCTTGGCCGCGAACTTCCTCGGCTGTCCGGCCAAGTGCACCAGCACCTCGCCGTAGCCCTCGGCGGGGATCGCGGTCACCACCGAGCCGGACGCGCCGATCAAGTCGGCGTCACGTGGAGCGGCGCCGGAGGAGTCACGCATCAGAGCCCGGCTGAGCCGGTAGGCGAACCAGCCGGTGAGGACACCGGCCGGCACTCCGATCACCGTGGCTCCCACCGGGCCCAGTCCGGTTGTCCCCATGGCGATCGCCCCCGAGAAACCGAGCATGGACGAGAACCCGGCGATCACGGGTAGCGACAGCAGCCCGTCGAGCAGACCCTCCACCACGGCGACTCCGTCGAGCAGTCCCTCCAGTACGCCGTCAAGAACGAACGACAGGGCGAGGAGGACGACCCCCGTTATGCCGAGCCCAAGAAACCAGGCCATCCGCACACCGCCTCTCCTCGCCCTTCCCCCGTTGTCGCAGGCATCGTCACACGCGGACACCGGGCGGGACATTGCCTGATTCCGGCAATCTTTACGCGGCTTTAATGCCGTACCCCGAACAGTCGGACGGTCGGCGGGCGAAGCCCTGCCGGTGCTCTGTGACACCGCGTCAGGAACCTGTACCGTTCCCAGCGGTGTGCCGGGAAGTCTGGTCGGCGATCTTGACGGAAGAAGGCGGAGAAGCTTCGCCGAACGGGGGTCCCGGCATGGTGCTCAAGACGGTCTTCGGAGTGGTCCTGGGTGGGGTACGCGCCCCTGCGCGGTTTCTCATCCGCCTGAGCCGGGGGTGCCGTACGGCATGATCACATTCCCTCAGCCCGCGCCCGGCCTGCCGCGTCCGGGGCACATGATCGTGTGCGGGGACGACGCGCTCGCCGATCGGCTGGCCGCCGAACTCGCCACGGTGTACCGGGAGCGGGTCACTCTCGTCGTACCGCCCTCGCAGCGGCCCGGCTCCACCACCGGAAGGGCGCGCGCCGCCGCGCTGCTCGGCCGAATACAGGCCGCCATGAACCGCACGGAGGACTCGGCCGATTCCGGCGCCACCGGCACAGCGCGCGTCGTCGAGACCGCCGTCCTCGACGAAGCCGCCCTGGCCGAGATGGGCGTGCGTGAGGCCGCCGCGCTGGCGCTCGTGCATGACGACGACGAGACCAACATCCACGCCGCGCTGGCCGCCCGCCGCCTCAACCCCCGGCTGCGCCTGGTCATCCGCCTCTACAACCGCAAGCTCGGACAGCACCTGGAAGAACTCCTCGACCAGGCCGCCACCCTCGCCGTCCCCGGCCTGGACCCCGAGGCCCTGGACACCTCCACCACCGTCCTGTCGGACGCCGACACCGCGGCACCCGCACTCGCGGCCACCGCCGTCGCGGGCACCAGCAAGGTCGTCCAGGCCGACGGACTGCTGCTGCGCGCCGTGGAACGCACTCCACCCGGTCACGGCCGGGTCGCCGATCCAGGCCTGTGCACCCTGGCCCTGCTGTCGTCGACCACCAACGACCCGGCCGGAGCGGAAGGTTCGGACGCCAGCGGCCGGGAGGCGCCGATTCTGCTCCCGGACGACGACACGGTCGC
This sequence comes from Streptomyces sp. NPDC007991, assembly GCF_042958445.1. Classification (NCBI taxonomy): domain Bacteria; kingdom Bacillati; phylum Actinomycetota; class Actinomycetes; order Kitasatosporales; family Streptomycetaceae; genus Streptomyces; species Streptomyces sp. NPDC007991. The sequence goes on along the minus strand of NZ_JBIBJD010000011.1, from coordinate 57,176 downwards.
GGGCGCCACCGGGCGCGGCACGGTGGTCCTCGAAACGGTCACGCACACGGCTTCCGGTTCCGCACAGCGACGGCTGGCGGGGCGCGGACTGCCGCTCGGCTCGCTGTTCTCGCGCCGGCTGCGCTGGTCACTGGCCGGGCTCCTGGGCTGCGTCCTGGGGGTGGCCGTCGCGACCTGGCTGACCACCGGCGACCACCCGCTGCACGCCGCCTACCTCACCCTTCTCGACCTCTTCGCGATTGGCGATCCGGCCCTTGACGAGCCCACCGCACGTCAGGTGCTCCAGCTCCTCGCCGGACTGGCCGGCCTGCTGCTCATGCCCGTCCTGCTCGCGGCCGCCCTGGAGGCGCTCGGCACGTTCCGCACGGCCTCCGCGCTGCGCCGGCCACCCCGTGGCCTGTCCGGCCACGTCGTCCTGGTCGGCCTCGGCAAGGTCGGCACCCGGGTCCTGGCCCGTCTGCGGGAGCTCGACATCCCCGTGGTGTGCGTCGAGGAGGACCCGGAAGCGCGCGGCATCCCGCTCGCCCGCCGGTTGCGCGTCCCCACCGTCCTCGGCGACGCCACCCAGGAGGGCGTACTCGAGGCCGCGAAGATCCACCGGGCGCACTCCCTGCTGGCCCTCACCAGCCACGACACCATCAACCTCGAATCCGCCCTGTACGCACGCTCCGTCAAACCGGACCTGCGGGTGGCCCTGCGCCTGTACGACGACGGCTTCGCCGCCGCTGTCTACCGCACCCTGCGCACCGCCCACCCACGCGCCCTCACCCGCAGCCGCAGCGTCTCCACCCTCGCGGCCCCCGCCTTCGCCGGGGCCATGATGGGCCGCCAGGTCCTCGGGGCCATACCCGTCGAGCGCCGCGTCCTGCTCTTCGCTGCCCTCGGTGTCGCCGGGCACCCGCAGTTGGACGGGCGCACCATCGCCGAGTCGTTCCGTCCGGGCAAGTGGCGCGTTCTGGCGCTGGACACGGCCGAACCGGGCGAGCGACTGCCGGACCTCGCCGCCACACCGGCGCACCACGGCGCCGACCGTCCCGGCGGACTCGTATGGGAACTGCACCCCGGCTATGTCCTTCGTCCCGAAGACCGCGTGGTACTCGCCGCGACGCGCCAGGGCCTGGCCGAACTCCTCGGCCGTCCGTCACGGCTGGGGGCGCGGACCACTGACGCATGAGGCGTGTCTTCGCCGAACCGGCGCCCACCACGTCGAAGCGGTCGCACCAGACGCCCGGCCCCGCATAACGGTCCGATATCGCTCGCTGGCATTTTCGCCCGCGACTGTGAGTTATGTGACTTGAGTCACTAAAGACATGGCAAAGGTCGTGGTAGAACTGCGCAACTCCGCAGGTGGCACCGCTCGACGCCACAGGGCGGAGCGGTCGGCATGCACCTGCGGCACGACCCGGGTGATCACTATCCGCATCCGCGGACACGCCCACCCAGCGTCGCCGATCGGACAACGGCGTTCGTTCAGAGACCGCACATCGACCGGCGGCACGTCCCCGTGTCCCGGGCTCGCACCATTGAGGTAGCAACTGTGTCAATCGACTCCGTCACCCAAAACGTCGACGAAGCCGTCAGCGATTTCTTCGAACCGATAGCCAAGTGGCTCGGAGAAATCGTCTTCTACGCGGTTCCCGTCGGCGGAACGGATCTTCCCCTCATCGTCGCCTGGCTCGTGGTCGCCGGTCTCGTCTTCACCGGCTGGTTCGGGTTCGTGCAGATCCGCAAGTTCAGGCTCGCGCTCGACGTGGTGCGCGGGAAGTACGACGAGAAGGGGTCGGCCGGCGAGGTCAACCACTTCCAGGCCCTGACCGCCGCCGTCTCCGGCACGGTCGGCCTCGGAAACATCGCGGGTGTGGCCGTCGCCGTCTCCATCGGCGGTCCCGGCGCCACGTTCTGGATGATCCTGTGCGGCCTGCTCGGCATGGCCACCAAGTTCGTCGAGGTCACCCTCGGCGTGAAGTACCGCGAGGTGCACGCCGACGGCACGGTCTCCGGCGGCCCGATGCACTACCTCCCGAAGGGCCTCGCAGAGCGCTTCGGCAGCGGCGGCGCCAAGCTCGGCAAGGCGCTCGCCGTCCTCGCCTCGATCATGGTCCTCTTCTTCGGACTGTTCGGCGGCAACCTCTTCCAGACCAACCAGAGCTACGCGCAGGTCGCCTCGACCTTCGGCGGCGAGGACGGCTTCCTGGCCTCCTCCGCCGGTGCCGTCCTCTTCGGCCTGGTCGTCGCCGCGCTGGTCGGTCTCGTGCTGCTCGGCGGCATCCGCTCCATCGCCTCGGTCACCAGTCGGCTGGTGCCCGCGATGGCCGGCATCTACATCGTGGCCTGCCTGGTCGTCATCCTGGGCAACGTCGCCCACGTGCCGGACGCCTTCCAGACCATCCTGCGGGGTGCCTTCGAGGCCGACGGCGTCGCCGGCGGTGTGCTCGGTGCCCTGATCATCGGTTTCCAGCGCGCCGCGTTCTCCAACGAGGCCGGTCTCGGCTCCGCTCCGATCGCCCACTCCGCGGTCAAGACCAAGCACCCCGCGAGCGAGGGTCTGGTCGCCCTGCTGGAGCCGTTCATCGACACGGTCGTCATCTGCACCATGACCGCGCTGACCATCGTCATCGCCAACCCGGCCAGCTGGGGCGAGGCCCGCGCCGGCGAGAGCATCGGCGGCGTCACCATCACCTCCGACGCCTTCGAGACCGTACTGCCCTGGTTCCCGGCCGTGCTCACCGTCGCGGTGCTGCTGTTCGCCTTCTCCACGATCCTGACCTGGGGCTACTACGGCCTCAAGGCCTGGTCGTACCTGTTCGGCAAGAGCAAGGCCAGCGAGACCGTCTTCAAGGTCGTCTGGAGCCTGTTCGTGGTCCTGGGCGCCCTGATGTCCCTCGACTCGCTGATCAGCCTCGCCGACTCCGCGCTCTTCCTGCTGTCGGTCTTCAACATCATCGGCCTGTACCTGCTCGCCCCGGTCGTCAAGCGCGAACTCGCCTCCTTCCTGGAGTTCGTCCGCGCCCGCAAGGCCGGTGAGATCAGCGACGGCGAAGACCAGGAGCCGGTGCAGACCAGGAGCCGGTGAAGACCACCGTCTGACCGCCCCCGGCGGCCCGGCTCCGGTACGGGCCCGTGCTCACCTCGCGCCTTGGTGAGTACGGGCCCGTACGCCTGCCGCTCGATCTGCCCGGTGAACGCGTGCAGCACCTTCGTGATGCCCGGCAGGCGCCTCGCCCGAGTACGTGACCGAGTCCGCTGCCTGCCGGTTTGCGGCGGACGAGGTGGGGGTGGGCCAGACCGGACACTGCGGTTAGGGTGTAAAGAACGCGTCAAGAAGCTCGCGGGGTGTGCCGGGAAGTCTGGTCGGCGTCCGTGGGGCCGTGCGCCCATTTCGCCGACGCTCCGGAGGTTCGCCGCCTTGGCCGCCACCCCGCCCCGCACCCCGTTCCTCGGTCGTCCCTCCTGGCCCGAACGGCAGGCCGTGGCCCGGGCCCTGCGCACCGAGACGGTGGGCGGCCTCGTCCTGCTGGCCGCCGCCGTGGTCGCGCTGGTGTGGGCGAACACTCCGCTCAGCAGCGCGTACACCACCATCCGCGACTTCCACTTCGGCATACCCGCACTGGGACTGGACCTCTCGGTCGGCCACTGGACCTCCGACGGACTGTTGACCGTCTTCTTCCTGGTCGCCGGGATCGAGTTGAAGCGGGAACTGGTCGTCGGCTCGCTGCGCACCCCGGCGACGGCGGCGCTGCCCGTCATCGCCGCCGTGTGCGGCATGGCCGTGCCCGCCGCCTTCTACGCCGTCACGGTCGCGGCCGGCGGCGGCAGCATGGACGGCTGGGCGGTGCCGATGGCCACCGACATCGCCTTCGCCCTGGCGGTCCTGGCGGTCATGTCCACCCACCTGCCGACCGCCCTGCGGGCCTTCCTGCTGACCCTCGCGGTGGTCGACGACCTCGGCGCGATCTTGATCATCGCCGTCTTCTTCACCTCGGACCTCAACTACTGGGCGCTGGCGGGGGCGCTTGCCGGGCTGATCGTCTTCTACGTCCTGCAGTGGCGGCGGGTGCGGGGCTGGTGGTGGTACGTGCCGCTCGGGGTGGCGATCTGGGCGCTGCTGTACAACGGCGGCATCCACGCCACGGTCGCGGGAGTCGCCATGGGCCTGATCCTGCGCACGGTCCGCGACCAGGACGAGAAGGAATCACCCGCGGAATACACCGGACATCTGCTGCACCCCCTCTCCGCCGGTCTGTGCGTGCCGCTGTTCGCACTGTTCGCCGCCGGGGTGAGCGTCTCCGGCGACGCGCTGGGCGAGGTGTTCACCACCCCGGAGCCTCTCGGCGTGATCGCCGGGCTGGTCGCGGGCAAGATTCTCGGCGTCTTCGCCGGAACATACCTCGCCGCCCGCTTCACCCGCGCGCGGCTCAATCCGGACCTGGCCTGGGCGGATGTCCTCGCCCTGGCGACCCTGGCCGGAATCGGCTTCACGGTCGCCCTACTCATCGGCGAGCTGGCCTTCCCCGGCACGGCCGTCGGCGAGCACGTCAAAGCCGCCGTCCTGATCGCCTCGCTCACAGCTGCCCTGCTGGCCGCCCTGCTCCTGCGCCGCAGGAACACTGTCTACCGGCGCCTGTACGAGGAGGAAAACCTCGACGAGGACGCCGACGGCATCCCGGACATCTACCAGCGCACCGAAGCGGGTGGCGCATGACCTGGCCACCACCGCGCCGTCGCCTGCTCACCGCAGCGGCGGAACTGCTGTTCCGCATTCCGGCAACCATGGCCGCCGTGTAGGGCCGCCGGAGGGTGAGGTGCCTCAGTTGTGTCCGCGGTCGGTCGGTGACCCCAGTCCTCGGCGTTGACCGGGGCGCCGCAGACGCAGGAACCGGCCGCAAGCCGGGGCGTACAGCCACGCGCTGGCGCGGCGCCGGACGCTGGCACTGCGGATCTGCCACCTGCGCCGGGCCGGTCTGATGCCGCGGCCGCTTCCTGCACACGCAGGGCACCGCGCAGCAGGTCCTGGCCGCCTACGCGCACGATCACGGAAGTCGCTGAGCAGGGCATGCTCACCGGGCGCGACCCACGGGTAGGGTGTGCGGCCGGGATCTTGATGAGCACTTGACGCCGGTGGACAAAGGCAGCGACCGTCGGGCAGAAGGGGGAGGGGAGCCATGGCGGGCCTGGCGACGCGGTTGCGGTCCTGGTCGTCGCTGCTCACCGCCCACCCCGCCCGCTCGGTTGTCCTGGCGTTCGCGATGGTGGTCCTGCTTGGCGCTGCGCTGCTGTCCCTGCCCTTCGCCGCGGAGCGGGGTTCCTCGCCCGGTTTCGTGACCGCGCTGTTCACGGCCACCTCGGCAGTGTGCGTGACGGGTCTGGCCGTGGTGGACACCGGAACGTACTGGAGCGGCTTCGGTGAGGGAGTGATTCTCACCCTGATCCAGGTCGGCGGCTTCGGCATCATGACCCTGGCTTCACTGCTGGCGGTGCTGATCTCGGGCCGGCTTCGGCTGCGCATGCAGCTGACTGCACAGGCGGAGACCAAGAGCCTGGGCATCGGTGACGTTCGGCGCGTCCTTCTCGGCGTCGCCGGCACGACGCTGATCGTCGAACTCGCGGTGGGCGCCATGCTGTCGCTGCGCTTCCGGTACGGCTACGGCGAAGACATCGGCAGCGCCGTGTACCTCGGCTACTTCCACGCCGTGTCAGCGTTCAACAACGCCGGTTTCGGGCTGCACGCCGACAGCCTCACCCGCTGGGCCCAGGACCCCTGGGTGACCCTGCCCATCGCCGCCGCGGTGATCCTGGGAGGCCTCGGTTTCCCGGTGTTGCTGGAACTGATGCGCCACCGCCGCCGGCGCCGTACGACGGGGCATCGCACCTGGAGCCTGCACGCCAAACTCACCCTGAGCACCACCGCCGTCCTGCTCGTCGCCGGAACGCTGCTGACCTGCCTGCTGGAATGGACCAACCCCGGCACGCTCGGACCGCACACCACGGCGGGCAAGATACTCGACGGCTTCTTCCACTCCGCCATGAGCCGCACGGCCGGCTTCAACGCGATCGACGTCGGCGCGCTGCACTCCTCGACGCTGCTGATGACGTGTGTGCTGATGTTCATCGGCGGAGGGAGCGCCGGTACCGCGGGCGGCATCAAGGTCACCACCTTCGCGGTGCTGCTCGCCGCGATCCTTGCCGAAGTGCGCGGCGAGCCCAACTCCACGGTGCTGGGCCGCCGTCTGGCACCGCACGCGCTGCGCCAGGCCCTGACGGTGGCGCTGCTCGGGGTGGGCCTCGTGATGGGCTCGACGCTCGTCCTGCTCACGCTTACCGACAAGCCCATGGACGCCGTGCTGTTCGAGACCGTGTCCGCCTTCGCCACCGTCGGTTTGTCCACCGGAATCACCGCCGACCTGCCCATGGCCGGGCAACTGCTGCTGGTCGTCCTGATGTTCGTCGGCCGCCTCGGCCCCATCACGCTCGTCTCGGCCCTCGCCCTGCGCGAGCGCACCCGCCGTTATGACCTGCCAGAGGAGCGACCCGTCATTGGTTAACAAGCTGCATGCCCTGCGCCGTCGCCACCGCAAGCGTCCGACGGAGGCCGACGCCCGTGGTGGTGACCAGCGCGTCGCCGTCATCGGACTCGGCCGCTTCGGCTCCTCGCTGGCCAGCGAGCTGATGCGGCGCGGCTGGGACGTCCTCGGCATCGACACCGACGCCCGACTCGTCCAGAAGTACAGCGACGGGCTCACCCACGCCGCCGTCGCCGACTGCACTGACCCGGAGGTGCTGCGCCAGCTCGGCGTGCACGAGTTCACCAGCGCTGTCGTCGCCATCGGCACCGACATCGAGGCGTCCATCCTGGTCAGTTCCAACCTGCTGGAGGCAGAGGTGCCCAACATCTGGGCCAAGGCCATCAGCCGTCAGCACGGCCAGATCCTCGAGCGCCTCGGTGTGCACCATGTCGTCCTGCCCGAGCACGAGATGGGCGAACGCGTCGCCCACCTGGTCACCGGCCGGATGCTGGACTTCATCGAGTTCGACGACGACTACGCGCTGGTGAAAACCGTCGCCCCGGACATCGCCACCGGGGTGCCGCTCGGCCAGAGCCAGGTCCGCAGCCGGTACGGCGTCACCGTGGTCGGCATCAAGCGGCCGGGAGAGGGCTTCACCTACGCCACCGCCGAGACGGTCGTCCAGCAGGGCGACGTCATCGTCGTCACCGGCAAGACCCGCGCGGTGGAGTCGTTCGCCGAGCTCAGCTGAAGCCCCGTTGGGGATCGTGCTGATTGCCTGTCGTGCCGCGAAGGTCTCGCGGCCGCCCTGGCCGAAGCCGCCTACCCCCCCGGCTGACCCCCGCCGGGCTAACGTATGCCGTCCCGAACAAAAGAACGGAATTCGGCATGGCGCACCATGGGTGGGGACGACAGGGGTCGAATGGGCCGCAAGGACCGCACGGTCCGCAGGGGCCACACGGTCCCTACGGCTGGGGCGGCTGGCAGCCGCCACCGCCCAGACCGGGCGTGATACCGCTGGCACCGCTCGGGCTCGGGGCCGTCTACAGCGGTGCGTTCTCCGCGATGGGGCGGTACGCGCGGCAGTTGTTCGGCGCGATGGGTGCGGGCCTCGCCCTGCTCTTCGCCGCGGCGGCCGGCGCGTTCGCGCTGGCCTACCTCAGCGTCGAGGACGACTGGCAGGTGCTGATCCGCGCCGACGAACCGACCTGGGCCATGGCCAGACCCATCGTGATCTCCGTCGTGGTGGTGTACGTGGTGCTGATGCTGCTCACGCTGCTGGTGAACTCGTTCCTCTCCGCTGTCAGCCCGGCGGTCCTGGAACACGCCGTGCTGGGCCGGCGCACCACCTTCGGTGCGGTATGGCGCCGGGCCTGGGCCCGTACACCGTCGGTGCTCGGCGTCACACTCCTCATGTATCTGCTGATCGCGATCCCGGTCGTCCTCTTCTTGCTGGTCTGGATCAGCCTGATCGCCCTGCTGGTGGCGGCCGAGAGCCCCCTGATGGCGCCGGGGCTCGTGTTCCTGCTCGGGCTGCTGGTCCTGCCCTTGGTGACCTGGCTGGTGGTGTCCTTCTCGTTCGCGCCGGCCGCCGCGGTCCTTGAGTCGGCCGGCCCGATCACCGCGCTGAAGCGCTCTTTCCGGCTGGTCCGCGGTGCCTGGTGGCGCACGTTCGGCATCCTGCTGCTCACCTGGGGCATGGTGGCCGTCGGAGGGTGGATCGTGCAGATTCCGCTGCTGTTCGCCGGTCCGCAGCCCTCGTACGACGCCTACGGCCCCTACGACGAACCGCCCGCCGACTTCGGCGAGTTCTTCACCCATGTGTACGGCGACGCGCTGCCCGGCCTGTGGACCTATCTGGTCCTCACCGTCGTCGTCACGCTGGTGATACAGCTGCTCGCCACCGCCTTCATACAGCTGGTCAGCACTCTGCTCTACATCGACCAGCGCATCCGCCGCGAAGGCCTCGGCGAGAGCCTGGCCCGGGCGGCCGGCCACCGGTAGACCGGCCCTCACGGTCTTCGCCACGGGTCAGGTCCGCCGCCGTCCGCCCCCGGCGCTCTCAGGCCTGGTCGGTCCGGGCGTCCCCCAGCGTCCGGCCGGGGGCGAAGCGTTCGCGTACGGCGGGGTCGTCGAGGAGGCGGGGCGGGTAGCCGGGGCCGGTGCGGGCGGTGATGTCCTGGTGGCGCAGCGGCTCGCCGCAGGAGGAGCAGACGACGCGGGCCTCGGTGTCGTGGTCGCAGGGCGTGTGGTGCAGGACGACCGGGGCGCCTTCGTCGCCGGCCAGCCAGCGGTCGCCCCAGGCGTTGATCGCGGCGAGGACGCCGAAGAAGTCGCGGCCCTTGTCCGTCAGCAGGTACGCGTGGCGGACCGGGTCGCTCTGGTAGGCCTGGCGTCGCAGCAGGCCCTCGGACTCCAGGCGCCGCAGCCGGTCGGTGAGGGTGTTGCGGGCGATGCCGAGCGAGCCGATGAAGCCGTCGAAGCGGGATTCACCGTAGAAGACCTCGCGCAGCACCAGCAGGCTCCAGGCGTCGCCGAGGATGTCGGCGGTGCGGGCGATGGAGCACGGCCAGGTGTCGAACGAGGTCCGTTTCACGGCTGCCAGGTTATCGGTTGCGTCATGAGATGGACCCGGCCGCGTGGCGTCCCCGGCCCTCGGGGCGTCACTCCCGCATGCCCGCCGGTTCCGCGGGGCGGCGGCGCAGGGCGAGGGCGGCCGGGATGAGCGCGAAGGTCACGGCGAGCAGGGCGCAGAGGGCCGTCGTCGTGCCGAGGGCCTGCCAGGGGAGCCCGATCGTGACCGGGGCGGACAGCAGGGCGAGGGCGCCCGCCATGCCGGCCAGGTTGACGGCGGCGACCAGGAGGCCGAGGAGGGCGCCGGCCGTCACGACGGTCAGGGCCTCGGCGCCGGTCAGCCGCAGGACCTGCCACCGGGTGGCGCCGGCCAGCCGCAGTACGGCCAGGTCGCGGGTCCGGTCCGACGTCGCCATGACCATGGTGTTGGCGACGGAGATGCCCGTGTAGAGGAGGGCGATGCCGAGGACCAGCAGGAGTCCGAGGCGGGTGGTGCGGGCGGTCTCGGGGTGGGTGGCCCGGATCCATTCCGCCCGGGTGAGGACCTGGCCGTTCCCGGTGCCGAGTGCCCGGTGGAGGGCGGTGGCGACGGTCTCCGGGTCCGCGCCGGAGGCCAGGGCCACCTCGATCCGGTCGACCGTGGCGCCCGGGGCGTTGCGCGGGGTGACGTAGACGCCGTTGTCGCCGGTGCCGGTGGGCATCACCGCGGCGATGCGCAGGGTGCGCGGCGTTCCGTCGCCGAGCCAGACCCGGACGCGGTCGCCCACCCGGTGCCGCTGCCACTCCTCGTTGACGATGATCGAGTCGTCGTCGAGGTCGCCCACCGCGCCGGCGGCCAGGGGCAGGCGGGTGGTGGCCGCGAGGGGGCCGGGCGCGGCGGCGCGGGCCTCGGAGCGGATGAGGGCCACGCCGTCCTCCAGGACGTGGACGGCCGTCGAGGACGTCGGTGACAGCTCGGTGCCCGGGACGGCGCGCAGTCGGCGCAGGGCGGCGGCGTCGAAGCCGGTGCCGGCCGGCGGGGTCACGACGAAGGCGGCGGTGGTGCGCTCACTCGTCTCGGCGGTCCGTGCCCGGTCCAGGGTCGCGGTGGCGCCGAGGAGGGAACCCGCGAGGGCGACGGTGACCAGGACGGGCGCCGCGAGCGCGGCGGTGCGGCGCGTCCCGGTGGCGGTGTTCTCGCGGACCAGCAGGGCGCAGGGGCCCGGCAGCCAGGTCAGCAGCCGGGTCAGGGGGCGCAGCACGAGCGGGGAGAGCAGGGCGGCCGCGGTGATCAGCAGCATCGGGCGGCCGATGTAGGTCTTGCGGTGGAGGAGGCCGGCCGGGTCGCCGGTCAGGGACAGGCCCAAGGTCACCGCGGCCGTCAGCAGCAGGGCCGTGCCGCACAGCAGGCGGCCCCGGGTGATGATGCCGCTCTGCGCGGCGGCCTCGCGCAGCGCCTCGGTGGGGCCGGTGCGGCCGGCCCGCCAGGACGCCGCGGTCGCTCCGCACAGCGCGACGAGCAGGCCGGTCCAGAAGGCCGCGTGGTACGGCCAGGTGTGGTCGCCGATGGTGAACCAGGCCGGGGCGAGATCGTTGGCTACGACCCAGGCCGCGAGGCGTGGTGCTCCGTGGGAGCCGAGGGCGCAGCCGGCGGCCGAGGCGAGGGTGCCGACGGCGAGGGCTTCCACGAGGACGGTCCGGCGGATCTGGCCCGGGGTGGCCCCGGCGGTGCGCAGCAGGGCGAACTCCCGGCGCCGCTGGGCGACCGCGAAGGCGAAGGTCGACGCCACGACGAAGACCGACACGAAGGCGGTGACGCCGCCGGCGGTGCCGAACAGGGAGTTCATCGCGGTGAGCGCCTCGCCGTCCCGGCCGGGGTCGGCGTCGGCGAGGCGGCGCGCGGTCCCGGTGAGGACCTGGGCGCTGCCGCCCACCGCCTCCCGCACGGCTGCCGGGTCGGCCTCGACGGCCAACTGTCCGACCGAAGGGGACAGTCGGGCCGCGCGGGCGTCGGTGAAGAACACGGCGTTCTCGAAGCCGCGCGAGGTGAGTGTGCCGACGACGCGTACCGGGCCCCGGTCGGTGGGGAGGCGTTGGCCGGGGCGTGCCCAGTCGCCGGTGACGGCGACCTCGCCGGCGGTGCGGGGGGCCCGGCCGGCGGTGAGGCCGTAGGGGGCGAAGGCGGCGGTGGACCAGGGGTGGCCCACCAGGTCCGAGGGCGCGGTTGGTATGCGGACGGCGAAGGACCTGTCCGCCACGACCCGGCCCAGTCTCCGCAACGCCGCGACGGTCGCGGCCGGGACCGGGCGCGGGTGGGCGAGCCAGGAGACGCGGTCGCCGGCCGGGGTCGGTACGCGCAGCGTGTCCTGGCTCTTGACGACCACCGGCGCCGCCGCGAAGCGTTCTGGGGCGCGCTGCGGGGCGTCGGCCGACGAGGCGAGGGCCAGGCCCGTCACGGTCAGCAGTGCCACGCCCAGCGACAGCGCGACGAAGCTGCCGGTGAAGGTGGCCCAGCGGGTGCGCAGGGTGCGCAGGGCGACGCTCAGCACGGCACGGCCTCCAGACGGGTCATGCGCGCGGCGACGGTGTCGGCGCTCGGAGCGGTCAACTCGCCGTGGACGCGCCCGTCGACGAGGAAGACCACGCGGTCGGCGTGGGCGGCGGCCACCGGGTCGTGCGTGACCATGACGACCGTCTGGCCCTCGCGGTCGACCATGCCGCGCAGCAGCCCGAGCACCTCGCGGCCGGTCCGCGTGTCCAGGGCGCCCGTCGGTTCGTCGGCGAACAGCACGTCGGGGCGGGTGATCAACGCCCGGGCCAGGGCGACGCGTTGCTGCTGGCCGCCGGAGAGCCGGGAGGGTCTGTGCCGGGCCCGTTCGGCGAGACCGACCTGCTGGAGCGCCTGGCGCACCCGGGCCTTCGGTACGCGCCGGCCGGCCAGCCGCAGGGGCAGGGCGACGTTCTGCTCGGCGGTCAGCGAGGGCAGCAGGTTGAACGCCTGGAAGACGAACCCGACGCGCTCGCGGCGCAGCAGGGTCAGCCGGCGCTCGCTCAGCCCGGTCAGGCCGGTGCCGGCGAGGGTGACCGAGCCGGAGGTGGGCCGGTCCAGGCCGGCGGCGCACTGGAGCAGGGTCGACTTGCCGGAGCCGGAGGGGCCCATGACGGCGGTGAAGGTCCCGGCGGGGAACGCCAGACAGACCTCGTCGAGTGCGGTCAAAGGGCCGTATGCCCTGGTGACGGAGTCCAGCCGGATGGCGTCGGGTGTCATGGGTTCCCCCTGGTGTCGGTGTCGCTTCCACCTGGTGTCGGTGTCGCTTCCACGAAACCGGGCGGGGGCGGGCCGGCGCAGTGCGGCGGGACCTAGACCTGGGGTAGGGCCAGGCATACCCTCCGGCCTCCGCCTGAACCCATGGCCGGGGCCACGGCCCGCTTCTACGGTGATCCCCATGCATCCTCGGAACGTGTGGCAGGCCATGTCCCGCCCCGGTTATCTGCTGCGGGCGTGGCCGTGGCGGTCGGCCGGATACCTGCTCACCGGCGCGGTGACCGGTGCCGTCGTGCTCGTGGGGCTCGTGGTCTCGGTGGCGGCCGGCGGGGTGCTCGCCCTCGCGCTGGTGGGGCTGCCCCTGCTGCTGGGGACGGCCCTGGCGGGCATTCCGGTGGCGGCTCTGGAGCGGTTCCGGCTGCGCCTGGTCGACGCGGAGCCGGCGTCCGGCCCGCACGAGGCGCCCGGGGAGCCGGGGCTGCGGGCCTGGCTGACGACCCGGCTGCGGGAGCGGGCCACCTGGCGGGAGCTCGGCCATGCCCTGCTGTTCGCGGGCCTGTTGTGGCCGGTCGACGCTCTCGCGTTCACCGCCTTCCTGCTGGGGCCGCTCTCCGTGCTGGCGACTCCGGTGCTCATGGCCGTCTTCGGAGAGGCGAAGGTGCTCAAGGTGTGGCTGGTCACCACCTGGCCGGCCGCCGCCGGGTGCGCCGTCCTGGGGCTGCTCCTGCTCGCCCCGGGCGCCTACCTGCTGGGTGTCGCCGCCGGTGCGCGGGCCGGGCTGGCCCGGCTGCTGATCGCCCCGGGCGAGGCCGACCTGGGGGCCAGGGTGGTCGAACTGGCCCGGTCCCGGGTGCGGTTGGTGGACGCCTTCGAGGCGGAACGGCGGCGGATCGAGCGCGATCTGCACGACGGGGCGCAGCAGCGGCTCGTCGCCCTGACGATGACGCTCGGCCTGGCCCGGCTGGACGCCCCGCCCGGACCGCTGGCCGACCAGCTCGCCAAGGCCCATGAGCAGGCGGGCACGGCCCTCGCGGAACTGCGCGAACTCATCCACGGCATCCATCCCAAAGTCCTCGCCGACTACGGCCTCGAAGCCGCCGTCGCCGACGCCGCCGACCGCTCGGCCGTGCCCGTGGACGTCGACCTGGAGCTGCCCGGGCGGCTTTCCCAGGCCGTCGAGGCCGCCGCGTACTTCGTGGTGTGCGAGGCGCTCGCCAACGTGGGCCGGCACAGCGGGGCGAGCCGGGCGGAGGTGAGCGGCGGGCACCGTGACGGCCGGCTGGTCCTGCGGATCCGCGACGACGGGCGTGGCGGTGCGCGGGCCCGGGAGGGCAGCGGGCTGACCGGACTCGCCGACCGGGTGTCGGTGCTCGATGGCAGACTCTCCCTGTCCAGTCCGCCCGGCGGACCGACCCTGCTGCGTGTGGAGATCCCTTGTGGCCCTGCGAGTTGAGCGACCGCTGCGGGTGGTCCTGGCCGAGGACAGCGTGCTGCTGCGGGACGGGCTCGTCGGGCTGCTCGGCCGCTGCGGACACGAGGTCGTCGCGGCGGTGGGGGACGCGGGGGCACTGATCGCCGCGGTCGGGGAGCACGCCCCCGACGTGGTGGTGACGGACGTGCGGATGCCGCCCGGCTTCCAGGACGAGGGCCTGCACGCGGCCGTACGGCTGCGCCAGGAGCGGCCCACGCTGCCCGTCCTGGTCCTCAGCCAGTACGTGCAGCGCCGCTACGCCGCCGAGCTGCTGGACTCCGGTGACGGCACGGGCGTCGGCTATCTGCTCAAGGACCGCGTCGGCCAGGTCGAGGAGTTCGTCGAGGCGCTCGGCGAGGTGGCCGACGGCGGCACGGTCGTCGACCCCGAGGTCGTACGGCAGTTGCTGCGCCGCCGCCGCGATCCGCTGGAGCGGCTCACCCCGCGGGAGCGGGAGGTGCTGGCGCTGATCGCGGAGGGCAGGTCCAACAGCGCGATCGCCCGCGAACTGGTCGTCTCCGAGGCGGCCGTCGGCAAGCACATCTCCGGCATCCTCACCAAGCTGGACCTGCCACCGGCGGACGAGACCCATCGCCGGGTGCTGGCCGTGCTGGCGTATTTGCGGTCGTAGGGGGTGGGCGGCCGGCCACTCGACGGCTCTTGGCCGCGAGGTGCCCGGCGTTCCCCGCGGAGGGAGGTTCCGCCGCGCCCTGACCAAGGCCCCTGGCTCATCGGCGCGTTGTGGAAAAACCAGCGAGTTGGTTTCATTGCGTCGCCATCAGAGCCCTCCACGGGAGCCAGGGGTGACCAAACAGGACCGGGCCGTCCGGACCCGTCTCGCGCTGATCCGGTCGGCGGCCGAGCAGTTCGAGGCACGGGGATACGTCCGGGCCAGCCTCGCGGAGATCAGCGCGGGGGCCGGCGTCAGCTCCGGGGCGCTGCACTTCCACTTCGCGAACAAGGCCGCCGTGGCCGAAGCCGTCGAGCACGCGGCCGCCCGTGCCCTGCGCGAGATCGCGGTCCGGGGCCGTGGCGGCGACGGGTGCGCCCTCCAGCGCCTCGTGGACGTCTCGCACCACGTCGCCCGGCTGCTGTGCGCCGACACCGTGGTGCGCGCGGGGCTGCGGCTCAACGCCGAGGCGGTCACCGGGCGGGCGCGTGACCTGCGCGGGGAGTGGCGGGAGTGCGTGCAGGAGCTGCTGGCCGAAGCCGAGAGCAGGGGCGAACTCGCCGCCGGGATGCCACCGCACCGCTCCAGCGCGGTCGTCCTCGCCGCCACGACCGGCATCGAGGTGCTGGCCCGGGAGGACCCCTGCTGGCTCGCGCGCCCCTCGCTGACCGACCTGTGGCACCTGCTCCTGCCGTGCGTGGCCGCACCGCACCTGGCCGGTGCGCTGGACCCGGCCGGGACCGAGCCGGACTCCGGCAGGGAACCGGATGAGGGGGACGGGGCGTTGGAGGAGTCGGGCCGGGCGGGGCTCGCGCTGCGGTAGAGGGCGTCCCGGGACGGCGCCCGGAGGTACGCGCCGCCCGGGCTCCCCCTGTCCGACAGCGAGTGAACTGGTGGTCAAAACAAACCGGATGCCAAGTTTTCCCGTCACACGGACCGCACGATGGATCCCCAGCCTCTGGACCAAGGAGCGATGAGTCATGGCACAGCAGGCCTGCCCCTTCCTGGCGATCGACCCGTCCGGCCAGGACCTGTACGGCGAGATATCCCGGATCCGCGCCCAGGGACCGGCCGTGGAGGTGGAACTCCCGGGCGGCGTACGGGCGTGGTGGATCAACGGCCTGGAGCTGAACAAGCGGCTCCTGGCCGGCCCCGAGACGAGCAAGGACGCCTTCCAGCACTGGCCGGCCTGGATCAACGGGGACATCTCCCGCACCTGGCCGCTCGCGATCTGGGTGTCGGTGCGCAACATGGTCACGGCCTACGGCGCCGACCACAGCCGGTTGCGCAGGCCGATGGCCGCCGCCTTCACCAAGCGCCGCGTCGACGCGCTGCTGCCGCGCGTCCAGGAGATCGTCGACCGGGCGCTGGACGGCCTGGAGCGGATCCCCGAGGGCGAAGTCGTCGACCTGCGGGCGGCGTTCGCGGCGCCGGTACCGCACGAGGTGGTGTGCGAACTCTTCGGCGTACCGCCGGGTGAGGACGGTCCGCGGGCTGCCCTCTACCGCATCATCAACCGCTTCTTCGACACGGCGATCACCCTGGAGGACGCCCAGGCGAACGGAGTCGAGCTGTACGGCACGCTGACCGCGTTCCTCCAGTACAAGCGCGAGCACCCGGCCGACGACCTGACGACGGCCCTCATGGCGGCGCACGACGAAGGCAGCCTCAGCGAACAGGAGTTGATGGACAACCTGATCCTGCTGCTCACCGCGGGCTTCGAGACGACCGTCAACCTCATCGACAACACCGTGCACAGCCTGCTCGCCCACCCCGACCAGCTCGCACTCGTCCGCTCCGGGCAGGTGACCTGGGAGGACGCCATCGAGGAGTCGCTGCGCTTCGAGGCACCCGGAGCCATGTCGGGGCTGCGCTACGCCGTCGAGGACATCGAGATCGAGCCAGGTCTGACGATTCCGAAGGGTGATCCGGTCGTGGTCTCGTTCGCCGGCGCGGGGCGCGACCCCGAGCGGCACGGCCCGGACGCCGAGCGGTTCGACGTCACCCGGTCCACCAGCCGCGACCATGTCTCCTTCGGCCACGGCGTGCACCACTGCCTGGGCCGGCCCCTGGCCATGGCCGAGGCGACGGTGGCCCTGACGTCGCTGTTCGACCGGTTCCCGCGGCTGGCCCTGGCCGATCCGTCCCGGCCTCCGCGGCGGCTGCGGTCCATCATCTCCACGGGCCACCAGGAGCTGCCCGTGCTGCTGCACGGCCGCGATCCCGGTCCGCAGACGGGTCCGCGTCCGCAAGAGGCCGAGGCGATCAGGAAGCTTTCCGGCCTTGGAGGAACGAGCGGTACCAGGGTGCCGAGCGCCTGAATCCGGCCGCGAACCCCTCGCCGGGCGAGCAGTCGAGGTCCTTCCAGAAGGTGTCGTCCGCGAACCAGTGGTCGACCGTGACCATGCCGAGGTGGTGCAGGGCGAGCGGTTTCCCGGCGGCCCGCTCCAGGGCGGTGGCGACGTCCACCGCCGCACCGCCGCCGGGCTCCGCCGACAGTGTGCGCACGGCCCCGAGCAGGTCCGGGACCGCCACCGGCTCGGGGTGGTTGACGTGGTGCACACCGCCGTCGTGCGCCGGGGACAGGGTCGCGGCCACCACCGCACGGCCCAGGGTGCCGACGTCGATCATCGACTGGAGCGCCTCGCAGCCGGTGAGGGCCGTCGCCGACAACTCGCCCAGCAGCCAGACCAGTCCGGGGACGACCCACCGGTCGCCCTCGCCGTACACGAGGTGCGGGCGCAGCACCAGGCCGCCCGCGTCGAGGACGTGCCGTTCGGCGGCGGCCCGGGTGCGGCTGGTGGCCGACGCGGGCGCGATCGGCACCTCCCCGGGCCGGACACCGCGGAAGGGGCCCCGGCCGTACACGGCGGCCGTGCTCACGTACACGATCCGGCGCACCCCGGCGCGCACGGCCTCCTCGACCAGGGCCCGTGTGCCCAGGTCGTTGACGGCCTCGACGGCCGCGGCGTCGCCGTCGATCCGCGTGGCGCAGTGCACCAGGACGTCGGCGCCCGCGCAGACGCCGCGCAGGGAGGGCGGGTCGCCCAGGTCGCCGTGGACGAACGCGCCGGGGCCGGCTTCCGGTGGCGTACGGCGTGACAGGTGCCGTACGCGGACGCCGGGTTGCCGGTGCGCGGCGGCGGCGACCCGGCTGCCGACGAAGCCGCTCGCGCCCGTGATCAGAAGGTCGACCGTCACGACAGGGACCGTACCCGGGCCGGCTGCGCGCAGGTCAGCGTGGCGCTGAAGACCGGCTCGCCGTCCTGCCGACCCGAGACCCGTACGGTCGTCTCCCCCGGATCCGCCGACGCTTCGTCGAGCACCTCCGTCTCGATCCAGCAGGGGCTGTGCAGTTCGGCGTACCGGGAGAAGGCCGCCGTCATCGAGCGGGGCAGGAAGGGGTGCCGGCCGGTCGCCGCGGTCGCCGCCTGGCGGGCCGCCTCGAACAGGACCATGCCGGGCACGTGGTCGTTGGGCCGCGGGAAGAGCACCGGGTGGCCGGTGTCCACGCGCAGCCGCCAGACGCCGGGGCGGTCGGCGGGGGCGAGGACGACGTCCTCGGCGCGGGCGCGGCCGGCGAGTTCCGGTGCGATGCCCGGCAGCAGCGGCACCGGGGTACCCAGTTCGGCCAACTGCTTGGCGCGCAGGCGGCGGTAGGCGGGCGGCGAGGTGCAGCCGGTGCTGCCGGTGCCGCGGGCGACGAAGCGTCCCGCGCGGCGGAACTCCATCGTGGTGCGCATGCTGCTCAGGCCGCGACCGCGACGGCGTATCTCGGAGCACACGACGTCGACCTCGACCGGTTCGGCCGCGTCGGCCAGCAGGAGCGCGGACGGGTCGGTGTGGACCGTCAGGTCCCACATGACGAAGTGGGTGTCGGCGGGGGCGCCGAACTCGGCGTGCGCGAGCACCATCGAGGCCTGCCGCAACGTTTCGCCGACGATCATCGGGTCCTGGTGAAGGTCGTCCACCGGGCCGAAGAAGGCGTGTGCGGCCGGCCAGTGAGCGGTGAAACGGAAGCGGGTTTCGGAGATTCGGCGCCACCGGGCGGGGAAGACGTCTGCTTCGGTGGTGCGGTGGGCGAGTTCCTTGGTGACCGGGACGGTCTCGGGGGCTCCGGGGTCTCCGGGGGCTTCGGGAGGTTCCGTGGGGTCGCTGGCTGCGGCGTGTGGCGCGTTCTCGACGGCCGCGGTGGTTCTGTTTGCCG
This sequence comes from Streptomyces sp. NPDC007991, assembly GCF_042958445.1. NCBI lineage: Bacteria > Bacillati > Actinomycetota > Actinomycetes > Kitasatosporales > Streptomycetaceae > Streptomyces > Streptomyces sp. NPDC007991. The sequence continues at coordinate 38,507 of NZ_JBIBJD010000011.1, read as the reverse complement.
GACGGCCCTCCTGTCCGGTCTGATCGTCCATGGGTGCGCTTAAAGGTTCTGACTGCGGCATGAGAACCCCCAGGATCAGCTGCCTGGCTGAGGTCGGCGTTTGACTAAGATACGGACGAGCCGGTTTTTTTCAAAGGGTGAGACAAACCGCTGGGACAGGCTCTCGCGCCCCCGCCGCACAGCGATTTCACTGGGATCGACGGAGATCAGGAGGCACGCGATGGCGCGACAGGAGCGCGCGATCCGCACCCGGCGGACCATCCTCGAAGCGGCCGCGGCCGTCTTCGACGAACGCGGCTACACCTCGGCCACCATCGGGGAGATCCTGGACCGGGCGGGCGTCACCAAGGGCGCGCTGTACTTCCACTTCAGTTCCAAGGAGGAGCTGGCGGTGGGGGTGTTCGAGGAGCAGCTCGCGATCACGCTGCCGCCGCAGTCCAGCAAGCTCCAGGAACTCGTCGACTCCGGGCTGGTGCTGGCCCGCCGGCTGCGGTCCGAACCGCTGGTTCGCGCCAGTGTGGGGCTCGCCCTCGACCAGGGGGCGATGGACCTCGACCGCACTCCGGCCTTCCGGATGTGGATCGACCAGAACGTGCAGATGCTGGCCGAGGCGAAGGCCCAGGGCGAACTGCTGCCGCACGTCGACGTGGCGGAGACGGCGGAACTGCTGGTCGGCAGCTTCTCGGGGGTGCAGCTGCTGTCGCAACTGCGCTGCCAGCGGCAGGATCTGGAGCGCCGCATCGTCGTGATGTTCGAACACTTCCTGCCGAGTATCGCCGTCCCCGCGGTGCTGGCCCGGCTCGACATCTCGGCGGAGCGGGCCGAGCGGGTGCTGGCGCAGGGGCAGGTGGAGACGCCTGTGCAGGGCCGGGTTCAGGTGCGGGTGCAGGAGGGGGCCGTGCCGACGCAGGTCTCGACGGGGGCCTAGCTGGGCGGACACCCGCTGGAGGTGTCTGCTCCGCACGGGTTGTCCACAGCTGTGGAGTTGTCCACAGGGTCTGACGCGTTTCGGCCGTCGGCTGTACGGTCGCACGAGTTGATGTTCGTGCGCGTGCGGGGGAGGCGGTCGGTGTGACCAGGGACGGTGCTGGAGCCGAGGACGGGGCGGCGGCGCGGGCGGCGACCCGTCGGCTGCCGCGGGTGCGCGGTTTCGCCGCGTGGCCCGTCGAGGGCTCGCCGAAGGACGAGGGCAAGGCCCTGCGCAAGCGTGTCCCGCGCGGCGCGCACGCCACGCTCGACGCGGACCCTTCCCGGCCCGACGCGGTGAGCGCGGTCGAGGAGTCGGGCCGCGGCCGGCTCCCCGAGCTGACGCCGATCCGGGTCGGCCGCATGGCCGCCACTCCGTTCGCGTTCCTGCGCGGCGCCGCGGGCCTCATGGCCCACGACCTGGCGCGCACCCCCATGACCCGGATCCGGGCCCAGATCTGCGGCGACGCCCACGCGGCCAACTTCGGCCTGTACGGCGACGCCCGCGGCGGCCTGGTCATCGATCTGAACGACTTCGACGAGACGGTGCCCGGCCCCTGGGAGTGGGACGTGAAGCGCCTCGCGGCGTCCCTGGTGCTCGCGGGCCGGGAGGCCGGGGCGGACGAGGACAGATGCCGTAAGGCGGCCGGTGACGCGGTGGGCGCCTATCGCCGCACCATGCGCCTGCTGGCCAGGCTCCCGGTGCTGGACGCGTGGAACGCCATCGCGGACGAGGAGCTCGTCTCCCACACGGACGCCCACGACCTGATCGGCACGCTGGAGCGGGTCTCCGAGAAGGCCCGCCACAACACCAGCGGCCGTTTCGCGGCCAAGTCGACGCAGGCCACGCAGGACGGCGGGCGCCGCTTCGTGGACGCCCCGCCGGTGCTGCGGAGCGTCCCGGACGAGGAGGCCGCGGCGGTGGCGGCGTCCCTGGAGGAGTACGTGGGCACGCTGCCGGAGGACCGCCTGCCGCTCCTCGCCCGGCACGCGGTGCACGACGTGGCGTTCCGCGTCGTGGGTACCGGCAGTGTCGGCACCCGGTCCTATGTGGTGCTGCTCCTGGACCACCGGGGCGAGCCGCTGGTGCTCCAGGTGAAGGAGGCGCGGGCGTCGGCGCTGGTGCCGCATCTGCTGACGGCCGGTTTCGACGCGCCGGCGGCCGGCCACGAGGGCCGCCGGGTCGTGCTGGGGCAGAAGCGGATGCAGGTCGTCAGCGACATCCTGCTGGGCTGGACGACGGTCGACGGGCGCCCTTTCCAGGTCCGCCAGTTCCGCAACCGCAAGGGCAGCGTCGATCCGGCCGCCCTGGCCGCCGACCAGATAGACGACTACGGCCGGATGACCGGCGCCCTCCTGGCCCGTGCCCACGCCCACAGCGCCGACCCCCGCCTCATCGCCGGCTACTGCGGCAAGAGCGAGGAGCTGGACGAGGCGATGGCCGAGTTCGCCGTCGCCTACGCGGACCGTACGGAGGCGGACCACGCGGACCTGGTGGCGGCGGTACGGGCGGGGAAGGTCGCGGCGGAGATGGGGGTGTGACCCCTGAGGACCTCCGGGGTGTGACGGTCCGGAGCGCGGAAGCGGTCGGGCCGTGGCCTACGCTGGTCGGGTGACGACCCCGGAAGCTGAGCAGGGTGGTGGCGGCGCCGGTGAGGAACGGGTGACGCCCGAAGGTGATGCGGCGCGGCCCGAAGCGCGGCTGGAGCGGGCCGTGCGGGCCGCCGAGCAGGCGCTGATCGAGTACGAGATCGCGGTGGAGACCTTCCGCGTCGAGATCGAGAACTTCTCCCGGCTGCACGAACAGAAGCTCGGTCCGCTGTACGCCCGGCTGGAGGAGCTGGACGCCCGGATCCTGGAGGCCAGAGCCGCCCGCAGCGGCGACGCGGAGGACCGGCGCCGGGCGGAGGAGGCCCGTGCCCGGCTCGCGCCGATCCCCGGCGTCGAGGAACTGCTGCACGGCTGGATGGACGACAGCGGCCTGTTCCCGGAGGCCGTGGCGATGCTCACGGACCAGGCCGTCCGGCCGCCGCAGCGGGTCCGCCCCAGCGAGGAGGCCCGCAAGCTCTACCGCGAGCTGGCCCGCAAGGCCCACCCGGACCTGGCGCAGGAGGAGAAGGAACGCGAGCGGCGCGAGGAGTTCATCACCCGGGTGAACGCCGCCTACGCCCGGGGCGACGAGGCGGAGCTGCGCGAGCTCGCCGAGGAGTGGGCCAAGGGGCCCGAGCTGAAGCGGGTCCCGAGCCGCGCCGAGGAGCTCTACGCCCGCCTCGAATGGCTCGCCCAGCGCAAGGAACTGCTCGCCCTGCTCGCCAAGGAGCTGGAGGAGAGCGCCATAGGCCACATGCTCCAGCTGGCCCCGGACGACCCGGACGGCCTCCTGGACGAGATCGGACAGCAGCTGCGCACCCAGGTCACCGAGCGGGAGCGGGAGCTGGCCGGGCTGCTCGCCGAGGGCTGAGCGGCGTTCCGGTCGGGCCGGGCGGCGCTTCGGGTAGCGTCGGACGCATGAGTTTCGGAGCTGGTGTGCCCACGGTCGAGGTCGCGGACCTCAAGGACGGCGACTTCCTGCTGGACGTCCGGGAGGACGACGAGTGGAAGGCCGGTCATGCCGAAGGGGCGCTGCACATCCCCCTCAGCGACTTCGTCGCCCGGTACGGCGAGCTGACCGAGGCCGCCCCGCAGGACGGCCGGGTCCATGTGATCTGCCGCTCCGGCGGGCGTTCCGCACAGGTCACGATGTACCTGGCCCAGCAGGGCATCGACGCCGTGAACGTCGACGGCGGCATGCAGGTGTGGGAGGCGGCGGGCCGTCCCGTCGTGACGGACGACGGGCAGCCCGGGTTCGTCCTGTAGCGCCTGTAGCGCCCTTCGGGCTTCGGTCGGTCGCGGTCGGCCGCCGGTGGGTTCAGGCCAGGGGGTGGGCCGCCAGCAGGTCGCCCAGGGCCTCCTCGTGCGCCGCGGCCGGGCCGAGCGACAGCTCCAGGTGCTTGGCCCAGGCGTGGTACCGGTGCAGGGGGTAGTCGACGTCGGCGCCGACCCCGCCGTGCAGATGCTGCGCGGTCTGCACGACCCGGCGTACGCCCTCCGCCGCCCAGATCTTGGCGACGGCGACGTCACCGGCGGCGGGCAGCGCGCCCGGTGCTCCCGAGGAGATCCGCCACGCGGCCTGCCACAGCGTGGCCTCCATCGCGCGCAGGTCGATGTAGCGGTCGGCGGCCTGCACGGCGACGGCCTGGAAGGTCGCGATCGGGAAGCCGAACTGCTCCCGCTCGCTCGTGTACTGCCCGGTCATCCGCAGCACCCGCTCCCCGAGCCCGAGCGCCAGCGCACACGTCCCGGTGGCCAGCAGGTCCCGCAGCCACTCCCATGCCCCGTCGGCGTCGATCACGTCCCGGCCGGGGAGCCGCGCCGACTCCAGCCGCAGCTCCCCTAGCCGCTCACCGCTCGTGGAGAACTGCTCGGCGAGGACGGCCCCGTCCTGGCCTCGGGGCACCAGGGCGAGCACGGTCCGGCCGGTTTCCGTGTGCGCGGGGACGACCGTGACGTCCGCGTCGTAGGCCCACGGCACCGCCGTCTGCACGCCGTCCAGCACCCACGCCTCGCCGTCCCGCCGTGCGGTGACGGCGAGCTCGGCCGGGTCGTGGCCGGTGCGGCCGTGCGCGGCGACGGTCAGCACGAGCTCGCCCCGGCCCGCCCGGGCCGGCAGGGCGGCCTTCGCCTCCGCGCTGCCGTAGGTCTGGACGGCGGCGGCTGCCGCGCTGTGCTCCAGCAGCGGCACCCTGGCCAGCACCCGCGCCGACTCCCGCAGCACCAGGCACAGCGCGATCGCGTCCAGGCCGGCCCCGCCGTGGCGCGCGTCCAGCAGCAGGCTCAGCAGATCGGCGTCGGCGAGCCTGGCCCACAGGGCGCGATCGAAGGTGTCGGCGACGGCGCCCGGGGTGAGGGCCGGGCTGGGCACGGTGTCCGGCGCCACCGCGGCGAACACGCCCTTCGCCGCCTCGGCCGCCGCCTGCTGCTCCTCGGTGAAGCTGAAGTCCACGGTGCCTGTCCTTCCGGCCGGTCCCGTTGAGCTGACGGGCGCAAGATAGAACAGGTTCTAGAAGAAGGGAATGGGTTCCGGAACAGGGGAATGGCTGTGCGGGCGGGCGTCATAGGGTGTCCCTCCTGCGGGGTCCCCTGTGGAGCGGGGGGATCGCCGTGTGGTGACGGCCACGGCCGGAACCGGCGCAAGAGGCTGTGCCCGGGTGGGCGGCCTGAGTACCGTGCCCGTGCCGATGTCGCGCAGCGGTGCGCGGGCGGTGCGACGCCCTCGCGACCGGGCGGACGACAACGACGGACCGGGATCGTGGAACGGGGCTGGATGGACGCGTACGACGGAGGCTCGAACGCCCGGCACGGGCCGGACGGGCCTGGGCCGGCGCCGAACGGGCCGGGACCGGCGCCGAATGGGCCGACAGCGCCGGGCGGGCCTGCCGAGCCGGGCGTGCCCACCCCGTCCGTCGGGCTTGCCGAGCCGTCCCCGCCCGCCGGGCCGAACCCGCCCGCCGGGCCGAACCCGCCCGCCGAGCTGAACCCGCCCGCCGGGCACCGCGCCGGTATCGGCGCGCTCTCCCTCCGCTACCAGATCGGTGTCGCCCTGGCGCTCGCGGTCGTCGCGGTCGTGGCCTGTGCGCACCTCGGGATGACGTTTCTGCACGTCGCGCCGCCGAACACCGTCACCCGGGAGCACGGCAAGGCCGTGGACGACTGGATCTACCCGGAGTTCGAGCAGAACTGGAAGCTCTTCGCGCCGAACCCGCTCCAGCAGAACATCTCGATCCAGGTCCGGGCCGAGGTCCGGGACGGGGAGGGCGGGACGCTGACCACCGGCTGGTACGACCTGTCCGCCGAGGACGGCCGGGCCATCGACGGCAACCTGCTGCCCAGCCACACACAGCAGAACGAGCTGCGCCGGGCCTGGGACTTCTTCCTCGCGACGCACGACGGTGAGAACCGCCCGGTGGGCCTGCGCGGCTCGCTCTCCGAGTCGTATCTGCGCCGGATCGTGGTGCTGCGCCTCGGACGCGACGACGCCGTGCGGGCCGCGACCGGGGGCGGCGGGGCCATCGAGCGGGTCCAGGTCCGCTCCCGCACCAGCAACGTGCCCCCGCCCAAGTGGAGCCGGGAGAAGGTGTCCACGACGCCGGCCTACCGCGAGCTGCCGTGGTGGCCGGTGCCGTCGGACGAGGCCGGGGGTGGTGTGCGGTGAACCGCTTCTCCCTGGCTGTCTCGCACGGTATCGCCCGGGTCACCGAGGCGGCCCTCGGCCCGTACCAGACCGCCGTGATCCGCATCGGCTTCAGCGCGACCTGGCTGCTCTTCCTGCTGCGCGAGTTCCCCCACCGCCACGAGCTCTACGGCCCCGACGGGCCCTGGAGCTGGGGTCTCGCCGAGCAGCTGATCGGGACCAACAAGGCCTTCACCGCTCTCCTGTGGTCGGACGGCGGGATCTGGTTCGAGAGCGTCTACCTGCTCGCGGTCCTCGCCAGTGCCCTGCTGATGCTGGGCTGGCGCACCCGCACGATGTCGGTGCTGTTCATGGTCGGGGTGCTGTCGCTGCAGAACCGCAGCGTCTTCATGGGCGACGGCGGCGACAACGTGCTGCACCTGATGTCGGTCTATCTGGTGTTCACACGCTGCGCCCAGGTGTGGTCGCTGGACGCCAGGCGGGCCGCGCGCGCCCGGGCGGCACACGCGCGGGGCGAGCGGGTCACGGACCGGACCGGCCCGGCCCTGTGGGGTGTGCTCGGGGTCGTGCTGATCGGGGCGACCCTGGCCGGCCGGATGGAGAGCGAACGGCTGATACCGGCGCTGCTGTGGACGGTGTGGGCTGCGCAGGCCCTGTGGTGGCTGACGGGGCGCCGTGCGAAGACCGGTGAGCCGCGGATCATGCTCGACGTCGTCGCGAACATCGTGCACAACGCCGCCCTGTTCGTGATCATGGCCGAAGCGTGTCTGATCTACGCGACGGCCGGCTGGTACAAGATCCAGGGCTCGCGCTGGCAGGACGGCACCGCCGTCTACTACCCGCTCCACCTGGAGTACTTCTCGCCCTGGCCCGGGCTCGCCGACCTGCTGACCGCCAGCGGCACGATGGTGATGCTCGTGACCTACGGGACGGTCCTCGTGCAGGTCGCCTTCCCGTTCACGCTGTTCAACCGGCGGGTGAAGAACGTCCTGCTGGCGGTCATGATCACCGAGCATGCCGCGATCGCCGTCGTGCTCGGACTGCCGTTCTTCTCGCTGGCGATGATCGCGGCGGACGTGGTGTTCCTGCCGACGTCCTTCCTGCGCCGGCTGGGCGGCCGGGCGGCACGCGCGCGTGAGTGGCTGCTGCGGCGCGGCGGGCCCGCGCAAGCCCCTGACCAGCACACCCACGAGCGCCCCGAGGCCACGCACGTAGGCTTCGGGACATGACCGACCCCGTCACCGTCTGGCGCCGGCTCGCCGACGGCACCGTCCTGCTCGACGGCTTCCACGCCCTCAAGCACGCCGTGCGGTTCGGCGCCGAGGTGCCGGTCGCCGTCACCGCGGACCGGGCGGCCACGCTCGCCCTCGCGGACGAGCTGGCCCCGGACGTGCGGGACGCGCTGGCCGGGCTGCTGACGGAGGTGCCGCACGAGACGTACGCGTCGTTCGTCCCGCGCCCGCACCCCACCGCCGTGGCCGCCCTGGCCGTACGGCCCTCGCGCGAGTCCAACCTCCGGAAGCTGGCGTACACGCCCCGCACGGCGCCCGTCGTCGTCCTCGACAACCCGCGCAACCTGGGCAACGCGGGCGCGGTGATCCGTCTGGCCGCCGGCTTCGGGGCGACGGGCGTGGTGACGACGGGGACGGTCGACCCCTGGCACCCCACGGTCGTGCGCGGCGGGGCCGGGCTGCACTTCGCGACGGCGGTGGAACGGCTGGAGGTGTCCGGACTGCCGCCGGGCCCGCTGTTCGCGCTGGACCCGGAGGGCGACGACATCCGGGCCGTGAAGCTCCCGGACGACGCCGTCCTCGCCTTCGGCTCCGAACGCACGGGCCTGTCACCGGACCTACGCGCGCGTGCGGACCACTTCCTGTCCCTGCCGATGCGCCCCCAGGTCAGCAGCTACAACCTGGCGACGAGCGTGGCGATGACCTTGTACCACTGGAGCTGCAACGTGCCTTAGGGGCGCGGGGAGCTGCGCGAGCAACCACGAACGGCCCGCGCCCGCGCAATCAGCGCACCCCCGGGCTCCTAGGCCTCCCGCCGCACCTCGATCACCCGGAACCGGTTGGCGACGAACGCCCCGTCGCACAGCGCCGCACTCGCCGCCGGATTGCCCCCCGACCCGTGGAAGTCGGAGAACGCGGCCGTCTGGTTCACATACACCCCGCCCGTGAGATTCAGCGACAGCTGTGCCGCCTCCTCCAGGCACACCTCCCGCACGGCCTGCTCGACCTCCGGGTCCGTCGTGTACGCCCCGACGGTCATCGCGCCCTTCTCCCGGACGGTCCGCCGCAGGAGCTCCGCCGCGTCCGCCGCCGAGTCGACCGCCACGGCGAAGGAGACCGGCCCGAAGCACTCGCTCATGTACGCGGCCTCCGCGTCCGGCTTGGCCCCGTCCAGCTTCACGATCACCGGCGTCCGGACGACCGCCCCGGGGAAGTCCGGGTTGGTGATCTCCCGGGAGGCGAGGGCGACTTCGCCCAGCCCTGCCGCGGCCTCCAGCCGGGCCTTCACGTCCGGGTTGACGATCGCGCCCAGCAGCGCGTTCGCCCGGGCGTCGTCGCCCAGCAGTCCGTCGACCGCCCGGGCGAGGTCGGCGACCACCTCGTCGTACGACTTGGGGCCCTGGTCCGTGGCGATGCCCTCGCGCGGGACGAGCAGGTTCTGCGGGGTCGTGCACATCTGGCCGCTGTAGAGGGACAGCGAGAACGCCAGGTTGGAGAGCATGCCCTTGTAGTCGGACGTGGAGTGGACGACGACCGTGTTGACGCCGGCCTTCTCCGTGTAGACCTGGGCCTGGCGGGCGTTGGCCTCCAGCCAGTCGCCGAACGCGGTCGAGCCCGTGTAGTCGATGATCCGGATCTCGGGGCGCAGCGCGAGGGTCTTGGCGATGCCCTCGCCGGGGCGCTCGGCGGCCAGCGCGACCAGGTTCGGGTCGAAGCCGGTCTCCGCGAGCACCTCGCGCGCGACCCGCACCGTGAGCGCGAGGGGCAGCACCGCGCGCGGGTGGGGCTTGACCAGGACCGCGTTGCCGGTGGCGAGGGAGGCGAACAGGCCCGGGTAGCCGTTCCACGTCGGGAAGGTGTTGCAGCCGATGACCAGGCCGATGCCGCGCGGGACGGGCGTGAACTGCTTGGTCATGGCCAGCGGCTCGCGCTTGCCCTGGGGCTTGGTCCACTCCGCCGTGTCGGGCGTGCGCACCTGCTCCACGTAGGCGTACGCCACCGCCTCCAGGCCGCGGTCCTGCGCGTGCGGCCCGCCCGCCTGGAACGCCATCATGAACGCCTGGCCGGAGGTGTGCATGACCGCGTGCGCCAATTCGTGCGTCCGGTCGCTGATGCGCTTGAGGATCTCCAGGCAGACCACCGCGCGCTGCTCCGCGCCCGCGTCCCGCCAGGCCCGCTGGCCGGCCTGCATGGCGGGCAGCAGCACGTCGAGGTCCGCGTGCGGGTACGTCACGCCCAGGTCGATGCCGTACGGGGACGTCTCGCCGCCCACCCAGTCGTCCGTGCCCGGCTGGCCCAGGTCGAGGCGGGTGCCGAGCAGGGCGTCGAAGGCGGCCTTGCCCGCGGCCGCGTCCAGGCTGCCGTTCTCCCCGTAGGCCTTGGGGTGCTCGGGGTGCGGGGACCAGTACGCGCGCGTGCGGATCGCTTCCAGCGCCTGGTCGAGGGTGGACCGGTGCCGGGCGATCAGCTCGTGCGCCGAGAGTGCGGCGGTCATGGGTGACCAACTCCTCGTCTCAAGAACTCCTCGTCGAGTTCATGACCTGGGCAGAAACCTGGGCAGGAACACTCGGACAGAGCTAGAGTAACCGAACGATCGGTCGGTTCAAGGGGGTCCGCCGCATCTGTGGAAAACCCCGTGCGGGAGGATCGCGCACATGACAGCACTCGACCTCAGCAGCCCCGTGGCCGTCGTCGGCACCGGCACGATGGGTCAGGGAATCGCCCAGGTCGCGCTGGTCGCGGGCCATCCCGTACGGCTGTACGACGCCCTTCCCGGTCGGGCCGGGGAGGCGGCCGACGCGATCGGGGCCCGCCTGGACCGGCTCGTCGAGAAGGACCGGCTCACCGCCGCCGACCGGGACGCCGCCCGCGCCCGCCTGCTGCCCGCCGGGGCGCTCTCCGAGCTGGCGGACTGCGCCCTGGTCGTCGAGGCGGTCCTGGAGCGCCTCGACGTCAAACAGGACCTGTTCCGCGAGCTGGAGGACCTCGTCGGCGACGACTGCCTGCTCGCCACCAACACCTCGTCCCTGTCGGTCACCGCCATCGCCGGCGCCCTGCGCGCCCCCGGCCGCTTCGTCGGCCTGCACTTCTTCAACCCGGCGCCGCTGCTGCCGCTGGTCGAGGTCGTCTCCGGGTTCGCCACCGACGTCTCGTACGCCACGCGCGCGTACGAGACCGCCCGCGCCTGGGGCAAGACGCCGGTCGCCTGCGCGGACACCCCCGGCTTCATCGTCAACCGCATCGCCCGGCCCTTCTACGCCGAGGCCTTCGCGGTCCACGAGGCGCAGGGCGCCGACCCGGCCACCATCGACGCCGTGCTGCGCGAGTCGGGCGGCTTCAGGATGGGCGCGTTCGAGCTGACCGACCTGATCGGCCAGGACGTCAACGAGTCCGTGACGCGGTCGGTCTGGGAGTCCTTCTTCCAGGACGTGCGCTTCACGCCGTCCCTGGCCCAGCGCCGCCTGGTCGAGTCCAGCCGGCTGGGCCGCAAGACCGGGCAGGGCTGGTACGACCACCGGGACGGCGCCGAGCGTCCCGAGCCGGACACCGCCGAGAAGCGGCAGCCGCCCGCCTACGTCATCGCCGAGGGCGACCTGGGCCCGGCCGGTGAGCTGCTCGCGCTGATCCGCGAGGCGGGCATCCCGGTCCGGGACGAGGACGAGGACGACGGCACCCGCCTGGTGCTGCCGAGCGGTGGTCAGCTCGCCCTCGCCGACGGGCAGACCTCCGTGGAGTTCCGGGACGTCGTCTACTTCGACCTCGCCCTGGACTACCGCAAGGCCACCCGGATCGCCCTGTCCGCCTCCCAGGACACCTCCCCGCAGACCCTCGCCGAGGCCGTCGGCCTGTTCCAGGCGCTCGGCAAGCAGGTCAGCGTCATCGGCGACGTCCCCGGCATGATCGTCGCCCGGACGGTCGCGCGGATCATCGACCTGGCGCACGACGCCGTCGCCAAGGGCGTGGCCACCGAGGAGGACATCGACACCGCGATGCGCCTCGGCGTCAACTACCCCCTGGGTCCCTTCGAGTGGAGCCGCCGGCTCGGCCGCTCCTGGGCGTACGCCCTCCTGGACGACCTGCACCTGCGCGATCCCTCGGGGCGTTACGCGCCGTCCCTCGCGCTGTACCGCCACGCCCACGCCTCCGACAAGCGGGAGGGCACCGCCTCATGACCACCCCCAGGCGGGACACCTACACCCCGGACACGCTGCTGTCCGTCGCCGTCCGGGTGTTCAACGAGCGCGGCTACGACGGCACGTCCATGGAGCACCTCTCCAAAGCGGCCGGCATCTCCAAGTCGTCGATCTACCACCACGTCGCCGGCAAGGAGGAGCTGCTGCGCCGCGCCGTGAGCCGGGCCCTGGACGGCCTCTTCGGGATCCTCGACGAGGAGCACGCGCGCGTGGGGCGCGCCGCCGAGCGACTGGAGTACGTCGTCCGGCGCATGGTCGAGGTGCTGATAGCCGAGCTGCCCTATGTGACCCTCCTGCTGCGCGTGCGTGGCAACACGGACACCGAGCGGTGGGCCCTGGAGCGCCGCCGCGACTTCGACCACCGGGTCGCCGACCTGCTCAAGGCCGCCGCCGCGGACGGGGACGTGCGCGGCGACATAGAGGTCCGCCTGGTGACCCGGCTGGTCTTCGGCATGATCAACTCGCTCGTCGAGTGGTACCGGCCGGGCGGGCGGGGCATGAACGAGCGCGAGGTGGCCGACGCGGTGGTGCAGCTGGCGTTCGGGGGACTGCGCAAGAGCGCCTGAGCTCAGCCCTGCGGCTCCAGGTCCTCCTCCTCGAACACCAGCAGCGTGCGCGTGCTGAGCACCTGCGGGATCGCCTGGAGCCGGGTCAGCACCAGCTCGCGCAGCGCCCGGTTGTCGGACACGTGCACCAGCAGCAGCACGTCGAAATCCCCGCCCACCAGGGCGATGTGCGAGGCGCCGGGCAGCTGTCTGAGCTCCTCGCGCACCGTGCGCCAGGAGTTCTGCACGATCTTCAGGGTGATGTAGGCGGACGTCCCATGACCTGCCCGTTCGTGGTTGACGCGGGCGCCGAAGCCGCGGATGACACCGTCCTCGACGAGCCGGTTGATGCGGGCGTAGGCGTTGGCGCGTGAGACGTGGACCCGCTCGGCCACCGACCGTATCGAGGCGCGGCCGTCCGCCTGGAGCATGCGCAGGATGTCCTGGTCGATGGCGTCCAGCGGACGCGGGGGCGGCGGCAACAGGCCGCTGTCGTCCTGGCTCTCGGCCATTTGTTCAGATGCCACCTGCGCCCGCCTCCCTACCATGGACGTACTGCGTCCATCAGAGGGTGTGGAGAACCGTTTGTCCACAGCCTGAGGCCACCCGTAGCCAAAATGTGCCGACGACCGAACAATCGGTAGGTGAGGCGCATCACAGCCGACGCGCCTGCACGAAGCCGCTCCCACGAGGAGGTGCCGTCATGACGGTCATGGAGCAGCGGGGCGCGTACCGGCCGACCCCGCCGCCCGCCTGGCAGCCCCGCACGGACCCCGCGCCGCTGCTGCCCGACGCCGAGCCGTACCGCGTCCTCGGCACCGAGGCGGCCGCGAAGGCCGACCCGGAGCTGCTGAGGACGCTGTACGCGCAGCTCGTGCGGGGGCGTCGCTACAACGCGCAGGCCACCGCGCTCACCAAGCAGGGCCGCCTCGCCGTCTACCCCTCCACCACCGGCCAGGAGGCCTGCGAGATCGCCGCCGCGCTCGTGCTGAAGGAGCAGGACTGGCTCTTCCCCAGCTACCGCGACACGCTCGCCGTGGTGGCCCGCGGCGTGGACCCCGTCGAGGCGCTCACGCTGCTGCGCGGCGACTGGCACACCGGCTACGACCCCTACGAGCACCGGGTCGCCCCCCTGTGCACCCCGCTCGCCACCCAGCTGCCGCACGCCGTGGGCCTCGCCCACGCCGCCCGCCTCAAGGGCGACGACGTGGTCGCGCTGGCCATGGTCGGCGACGGCGGCACCAGCGAGGGCGACTTCCACGAGGCGCTGAACTTCGCCGCCGTCTGGCAGGCCCCCGTGGTCTTCCTCGTCCAGAACAACGGCTTCGCGATCTCCGTCCCGCTCGCCAAGCAGACCGCGGCCCCGTCGCTCGCCCACAAGGCCGTCGGCTACGGCATGCCCGGCCGCCTGGTCGACGGCAACGACGCCGCCGCCGTGCACGAGGTGCTGAGCGACGCCGTACGGCACGCGCGCGCCGGCGGCGGACCCACTCTCGTCGAGGCGATCACATACCGCGTCGACGCCCACACCAACGCCGACGACGCGACCCGCTACCGCGGCGACGCCGAGGTCGAGACCTGGCGCGAACACGACCCGGTCGAGCTGCTGGAGCGGGAGCTGACCGCGCGCGGCCTGCTCGACGAGGCCGGAAAGCAGGCCGCGCGGGACGCCGCCGAGGCGATGGCCGCCGACCTGCGCGCCCACATGAATCAGGACCCGGCGCTCGACCCCATGGACCTGTTCGCCCACGTCTACGCCGAACCCACCCCCCAACTGCGCGAACAGCGGGACCAGTTGAGGGCCGAGCTGGAGGCCGGGAGCGAGTCGGAGGGGACGCACCGATGACCACCGTCGCCGTCAGGCCGGCCACCATGGCGCAGGCCCTCACGCGCGCCCTGCGCGACGCCATGGCCGCCGACCCCGCCGTGCACATCATGGGCGAGGACGTCGGCACCCTCGGCGGCGTCTTCCGCGTCACCGACGGACTCGCCAAGGAGTTCGGCGAGGACCGCTGCACGGACACCCCGCTCGCGGAGGCGGGCATCCTCGGCACGGCCGTCGGCATGGCGATGTACGGCCTGCGCCCGGTCGTGGAGATGCAGTTCGACGCGTTCGCCTACCCGGCCTTCGAACAGCTCGTCTCGCACGTGTGCCGCATGCGCAACCGCACCCGGGGCACGATGCCGCTCCCGATCACCATCCGCGTCCCCTACGGCGGCGGCATCGGCGGTGTCGAGCACCACAGCGACTCCTCCGAGGCGTACTACATGGCGACTCCGGGGCTCCATGTCGTCACGCCGGCCACCGTCGCCGACGCCTACGGGCTGCTGCGCGCCGCCATCGCCTCCGACGACCCGGTCGTCTTCCTGGAACCCAAGCGGCTGTACTGGTCGAAGGACTCCTGGAACCCCGAGGAACCGGCGCCCGTCGAACCGATCGGCCGCGCGGTGGTGCGGCGCTCGGGCCGGAGCGCCACGCTCATCACGTACGGGCCGTCCCTGCCCGTCTGCATGGAGGCGGCCGAGGCGGCCCGGGACGAGGGCTGGGATCTCGAAGTCGTCGATCTGCGCTCCCTGGTGCCGTTCGACGACGAGACGGTGTGTGCCTCGGTGCGCCGCACGGGACGCGCGGTCGTCGTCCACGAGTCGGGCTCCTTCGGAGGCCCGGGCGGCGAGATCGCGGCCCGGGTCACGGAGCGCTGCTTCCACCACCTGGAGGCGCCGGTGCTGCGCGTGGCCGGGTTCGACGTCCCGTATCCGCCGCCGATGCTGGAGCGTCACCACCTGCCCGGTGTGGACCGGATCCTGGACGCCGTGGGGCGTCTGCAATGGGAGGCCGAGAGCTGATGGCACAGGTGCTGGAGTTCAAGCTGCCCGACCTGGGTGAGGGGCTCACCGAGGCGGAGATCGTGCGCTGGCTGGTCGAGGTCGGCGACGTGGTCGCGATCGACCAGCCGGTCGTCGAGGTCGAGACGGCCAAGGCGATGGTCGAGGTGCCCTGCCCCTACGGCGGTGTGGTCACGGCCCGCTTCGGCGAGGAGGGCACGGAACTGCCCGTCGGGGCGCCGCTGATCACGGTGGCGGTGGGGGAGCGGCCGGAGTCCGGTGCCGGGGCCGTCGAGGAGTCCGGGACCGCCACGGCCGAGGGCTCCGGGAACGTGCTGGTCGGATACGGCACGTCCGAGGCGCCCGCGCGGCGACGCAGGGTGCGGCAGCAGAGGCCGGTGCCGGGTGCGTCCGCGTCCGCGCCGGGCTCCCCGGCGGTGAACGGGCGGGCGGCTGCCCCCGAGACCGGTGACGGACCCGTTCCCGAGAGCGGGGACGGACCCGTTCCCGAGACCGGTGACGGTGACGGCCCCGTTCCCGTGATCTCGCCCCTGGTCCGCCGGCTGGCCAGGCAGAACGGCATCGACCTGCGGGAGCTGACCGGGTCCGGCCCCGACGGGCTGATCCTGCGGGCGGACGTGGAGTACGCGCTGCGTGCCGCCGGCCGGGGCGCCGCGGCCGCACCGCCGGCACCACCGCACCCGAGCGTGCCGCAGGCACCGGGCACGACCCCCGCACCGCAGCCCACCGCGGCAGCGGCCCACGGCGAGATCCGCACCCCTCTCAAGGGCATCCGAGGCGCCGTCGCCGACAAGCTGGCGCGCAGCCGCCGCGAGATCCCGGACGCCACCTGCTGGGTGGACGCCGACGCCACGGAGCTCATGCGGGCGCGCACGGCCATGAACGCGGCCGGCGGTCCCAAGATCTCCCTGCTGGCGCTGCTGGCCCGGATCTGCACGGCGGCCCTCGCCCGCTTCCCCGAGCTCAACTCCACGGTGGACGCGGAGGCCAGGGAGGTCGTCCGGTTCGAGCACGTGCATCTGGGCTTCGCCGCGCAGACCGACCGGGGCCTCGTCGTCCCGGTCGTCCGGGACGCGCACGCGCGCGACGCCGAGTCGCTGACCGCGGAGTTCGCCCGGCTGACGGAGGCGGGCCGGACCGGGACGCTGACGCCCGCGGAACTGACCGGCGGGACCTTCACGTTGAACAACTACGGCGTCTTCGGCGTCGACGGCTCCACACCGATCATCAACCACCCCGAGGCGGCCATGCTCGGCGTCGGCCGCATCGTCCCCAAGCCGTGGGTGCACGAGGGCGAGCTGGCGGTGCGGCAGGTCGTCCAGCTCTCGCTGACCTTCGACCACCGGGTGTGCGACGGCGGCACGGCGGGCGGCTTCCTGCGCTACGTGGCGGACTGCGTGGAACAGCCGGCGGTGCTGCTGCGGACGCTGTGATTCCTGGATGATCGCTGTTCCGTCCGCGAGCCGGTGCCCCTGATCGTGTCGGTTCCCCCGCGTTCCTTGTGATCGCGGGGGCACGCATACTCGGGGTGTGACCGCCTCTCAGCCCCCCGGTGAATCCGGCGCCGGCACCGGCCCCGCGCGCGGACCGGACCCCGCCGCGTACGACGCCGTCGTGCTCGCCGGCGGTGCCGCCCGGCGCCTCGGCGGCGCGGACAAACCCGGTGTGCGCGTGGGCGGCCGGGCCCTGCTCGACCGGGTGCTCGCCGCGTGCGCGGGAGCCCGCGGCACCGTCGTCGTCGCCGCGCCCCGGCCGACGGCCCGGCCCGTGACCTGGGCCCAGGAGGACCCGCCCGGCGGCGGCCCCCTCGCCGCGCTCGACGCCGGGCTCCGGCACACCACGGCGGAGCACGTCGTGGTGCTCTCCGCCGATCTGCCGTTCCTGCGGGAGAACACGGTCGGCCGGCTGCTGGGCGCGCTGCGGACGAGCGCCGCCGACGGTGTGCTGCTGACCGACCCCGACGGCCGTGACCAGCCCCTCGTGGCCGCCTACGACGCGTCCCGGCTGCGCGAGCGGCTCGCGCTCCTCACCGACCGGCACGACGGTCTCGCCGGTCTCCCGCTGCGGCGCCTGATCGCCGAGCTGGACCTCACCCGTATCTCGGACCCCGTCGCGTCCTTCGACTGCGACACCTGGGACGACATCGCCACCGCCAGGGCACGTATCAGGGAGCATGGGCACGTGTTGGATGAATGGATTTCCGCAGTCAAGGACGAACTCGGGATCGACCTCGACGTCGACACCCGCGGCCTGCTCGACCTCGCCCGCGACGCCGCCCACGGGGTGGACCGGCCGGCGGCGCCGCTGACCACCTTCCTCGTCGGCTACGCGGCCGCACGGGCGGGCGGAGGCCCCGAGGCGGTCGCCGAGGCCGCCCGCAAGGCCGCGGCCCTCGCCGTGCGCTGGAAGGAGGAGAGCGCTACGGAGGCCCAGCCCTCCGGCACCCAGCCCGGGTCCCCTCCCCGCAACGGTGACGTCGCCCCCGACGCGACGCCCGACACCCGCCCGGACGCCGGATGACCCCGCACGGCACACGCGCCGGTGAGGACGCCGAGGACCTCGACGTCGAGGAGGTGCTCGCCCTCGTGAACAACAGCAACGGCTCGCCCGGCCCCGCCGAACGAGGTGAGACGGACAGCCGCCGCGCCTCCGGCCGGCCGGACCCCTCGCCCCGGCCGGAGAGCCGCCACCACGCCACCCCCTGGCCCGACGCCCGGGCCATCGCCGAACGCGCCGCCCGGAGCATCGCCCGGCCCGCCCGCCGCCGGCCCGTCTCCGTGCCCCTCGAAGCCGCCCTCGGCCTCACTCTGGCCGCCCCCCTCGACGCCCTCACCGACCTCCCCTCCTTCGACACCTCCGCGATGGACGGCTGGGCGGTCGCCGGACCCGCCCCCTGGCACGTCCGGGACGACGGCGTCCTGGCCGGGCACGCCGCGCCCGAGCCCCTGACCGACGGCGAGGCCGTCCGCATCGCCACCGGCGCCCGCATCCCCCCGGACACCACCGCCGTGCTGCGCAGCGAGCACGGCCGCACCGACGACAAGGGCCGCCTGTACGCGACCAGGGACGTCGTCACCGGCCAGGACATCCGGCCGCGCGGCCAGGAGTGCCGCAGCGGCGACCAGCTGCTCCCCGTCGGCACCCTCGTCACCCCGGCCGTCCTCGGGCTCGCCGCGGCGGCCGGGTACGACACCGTCACCGCCGTCCCCCGCCCTCGTGCCGAAGTCCTCGTCCTCGGTGACGAGTTGCTCACCGGGGGACGGCCGCACGACGGTCTCATCCGGGACGCCCTCGGCCCGATGCTGCCGCCCTGGCTGCGCGCGCTCGGCGCCGAGGTCACCGCCGTACGACGGATCCGCGACGACGCCGACGCCCTGCACCGGGCGATCACCGCGTCCGACGCCGATGTCGTCGTCACCACCGGCGGCACCGCCGCGGGCCCCGTCGACCACGTCCACCCCACGCTGCGCCGCGTCGGAGCCGAACTCCTCGTGGACGGCGTCAAGGTGCGCCCCGGCCATCCCATGCTGCTGGCGCGCCTCACCGAGGATCAGCACCTCGTCGGCCTGCCGGGCAACCCGCTCGCCGCCGTCTCCGGACTGCTGACGCTCGCCGAGCCGTTGCTGCGGACCCTCGCGGCCCGCCCGGCCCCGGAGCCGTACACGCTGCCGCTCAGGGACGCCGTGCACGGGCACCCGTACGACACCCGGCTCGTACCCGTCGTCCTGCGGGGCGACCAGGCCGTGCCGCTGCACTACAACGGACCGGCCATGCTGCGGGGCGTCGCGGCGGCGGACGCTCTGGCCGTGGTCACTCCGGGCGGTGCCCGTGCGGGGCAGGAGGCGGAACTGCTCGACCTGCCCTGGGCGTCCGGGGGAATCGGGGTGTGTTTCACGTGAAACTTCCCGGCCAGGACGCGATCGCCCGCCAGGCGGACGAGCACCTGGTGACCCATCGGGTGAAACTCCCGAGGAAAGTGGTGGAGCACCCGATCGGCCAGGTCGCCAAGCGGCTCTCCATTGCACTGGTGGTCCTCGTCGTGACCGCGTTGATCGTCTACGCCGACCACGACGGCTACAACGACAACGCGGGCGGCGGCGTCACGCTCCTCGACGCGTTCTACTACGCGACCGTCACCCTCTCCACCACCGGCTACGGCGACATCACCCCCGCCAGCGACACCGCCAGGCTCACCAACATCCTCGTCATCACGCCGCTGCGCGTGCTGTTCCTGATCATCCTGGTCGGCACCACCCTCGAAGCCCTCACCGAACGCACCCGGGAGGAGTGGCGACTGACCCGCTGGAGGTCCACCTTGCGCGATCACACCGTCGTCATCGGATTCGGCACGAAAGGCAGGTCGGCGATCCGGACCGTCTGCGCGACGGGCCTGAAGAAGGAGCAGGTCGTCGTGGTCGACCCCAGTTCCAAGGTGATCGACGCCGCGAACGCCGAGGGGTACGCCGGCATCATCGGCGACGCGACGCGCAGTGAGGTGCTCAAGCGGGCCGAGGTGCACAAGGCCCGCCAGATCATCATCGCGACGCAGCGCGACGACACGGCCGTCCTGGTGGCGCTGACGGCCCGGCAGCTCAATCGCGGGGCGAAGATCGTGGCCGCCGTGCGGGAGGAGGAGAACGCACCACTGCTGAAGCAGTCCGGCGCCGACGCGGTCATCACCAGCGCCAGCGCCGCCGGCCGTCTGCTCGGCCTCTCGGTGCTCAGCCCCTCCGCGGGCATGGTGATGGAGGACCTCATCCAGCAGGGCAGCGGGCTCGACATCATCGAACGGCCGGTGGTCAAGGCCGAGGTGGGCAAGACCCCGCGGGAGATCACCGACCTGGTGGTGAGCGTCATACGCGGTCACCGCGTGCTCGGCTACGACGATCCGGCCGTCGGGACACTGGAGCTGACCGACCGGCTCATCACCATCGTGCGGGCGACGCCCGGCTCACAGATCGCGCCCGACTTCCGGCCGATGCCGCCCATGCCGCGCAGCTGACCGGCCCGGCCGGAGACGGACACGCCCCAGACCTACTTCCGGTTGTACAGCCGCATCGTGATCGGCCCGAAGACCAGCACGAACAGGCCGGCCCAGCCCAGCGCCCAGGCGACCTCGGCGGCCGGCCAGTGGCCGCCCATCAGTCCGCGCACCGCCGACGCCAGATGGGTGATGGGGCTGTTGTTGACGAAGGCCTGGAGCCAGCCCGGCATGGTCTTCGGGTCGACGAAGACGTTGGACAGGAAGGTGAGCGGGAAGATCACCATCATGCTGACGCCCATCACCGACTTCTCGGTGCGCAGCATCAGCCCGAACATGGTCCAGATCCACGAGAAGGCGAACGAGAAGAGCACCAGCAGGGCGATCCCGGCGAGCACACCGCCGACTCCGCCGTCCGGCCGGTAGCCGAGGACCATGCCGACGGTGAGCATCACGGCGGACGCGATCGTGTAGCGCAGGGCGTCGCCGAGCAGATAGCCGACCATCGTCGAGGGCCGCCAGATCGGCAGGCTGCGGAACCGGTCGAAGACGCCCTTCTCGATGTCCGTGTTGACCGAGACACCCGTGTACATCGTGATCATCACGACCGACATCACGAGGATGCCCGGCAGCAGGAACTGGATGTACTCCTCCGGCGAGCCGGCCAGCGCCCCGCCGAACAGGTACGTGTACATCAGCACCATCATGATCGGGAACGCCGTGACGTCGAAGAGCTGCTCCGGCACGTGCTTGATCTTGAGGATCGCCCGCCAGCCGAAGGTCATCGAGGTCGACCAGGCGCCGGGCCGGGGCGGACGCTCCTTGGCGACGAGCAGCGCGGCGAGGGATTCGGCGCTGACCGGGGCGAGTTCCTTGCTCTCGGTGGTCGTCGCGGTGCTCATGCCGCCACCTCGTCCTTCGGGTCGTCGGAGTGGTCGGAGTGGTCGGAGTCGTGCGTGTCGTGTCCGGTGAGGGCGAGGAACACCTCGTCCAGGCTGGGCTGGCCCAGCGAGAAGTTGTCGACGGTGATCCCGGCGCGGGCCAGCTCGCCCAGCGCGCGGGACGCCTGCTCGGCGGCGTTGTCGTCGCTCGCCGCCGCACCGAGGCGGGCGGTCAGGGCCACCGGGTCGTGGTCCGGCTGCACCTGCGCGTCGAGGGCCCGGCGCAGCAGGTCCGCCGCCAGGTCCCGGTGGTCCGGATCCCGCAGCCGCAGATGGACGGATCCGGCGCCGACGGACGCCTTCAGCTCGCCCTTGGTGCCCTCGGCGATCACCCGGCCGCGGTCGATGACGGCGATCCGGGACGCCAGCTGATCGGCCTCGTCCAGATACTGCGTGGTCAGCAGCACGGTGGTGCCCTGGGCGACGACGGCCCGCACGATGTCCCAGACCTGGTTGCGGCTGCGCGGGTCGAGGCCGGTCGTCGGCTCGTCGAGGAACAGCAGGTCGGGGGTGTTCAGGATGGACGCGGCGATGTCGATACGGCGCCGCATGCCGCCCGAGTACTGCTTGACCTGCTTCCCGGCCGCCTCGGTCAGCCCGAAGGCCTCCAGGAGCTGGGCGGCGCGGTCCCGGGCGGCCTTCTTGTGGTGGCCGAGCAGCCGGCCCAGCAGGACCAGGTTCTCGGTGCCGGTGAGGTCCTCGTCCACCGACGCGTACTGGCCGGTGAGGCTCACCCGGCCGCGCACCTCGTCGGCCTCGCGGACGATGTCGTGGCCGAAGACATGGGCCTCGCCGCCGTCGGGCCGGAGCAGTGTGGCGAGCATCTTCACGGTGGTGGTCTTGCCGGCGCCGTTCGGGCCGAGGACGCCGTAGACCGTGCCCGCGGGCACGGACAGGTCCACTCCGTCGACCGCCCTCGTCTCACCGAACGTCTTCACCAGGGCCGCGGTCTCGATCGCCAGGCCGGATGTCTGCGTGCTCATGTGCCGGGTCCTTCCGAGTACGTGGGACACGCATGGGGAGACCCTCACCGTCGCGCAAACTCATCGGTCCCGCACACGGATGCCGGCCCCGAGGCCTGAGGGAAGTCGGCGCGGGGACCGAGGAGTACCGTCCCCTTCATGCATGCGATCACGATTCCCGAACCTGGTGGGCCCGAGGCGCTGGTCTGGGACGAGGTCCCGGATCCCGTGCCCGGCGAGGGCGAGGTCCTGGTCGAGGTGGCGGCCGGTGCCGTCAACCGGGCCGACATCCTGCAACGGCAGGGCTTCTACGACCCGCCGCCCGGCGCGTCCCCCTACCCCGGCCTGGAGTGCTCCGGGCGGATCGCCGAGATCGGCCTCGGTGTCTCCGGCTGGAACACCGGCGACGAGGTGTGCGCCCTGCTCTCCGGCGGCGGCTACGCCGAGAAGGTGGTCGTCCCGGCCGGACAGCTGCTGCCCGTGCCGGAGGGCGTCGGCCTGACGCGGGCCGCGGCCCTGCCCGAGGTGACCTGCACCGTCTGGTCGAACGTCTTCATGATCGCCCACCTGCGCCCGGGCGAGACGCTGCTCGTGCACGGCGGCTCCAGCGGCATCGGCACGATGGCGATCCAGCTGGCGAAGGCCGTCGGCGCGCGGGTGGCGGTGACGGCCGGCACGCGGGAGAAGCTGGACCGGTGCGCCGAACTGGGCGCCGACATCCTGGTCAACTATCGCGAGCAGGACTTCGTCGAGGAGGTCAGGAAGGCCACGGACGGTGCCGGTGCCGACGTCATCCTCGACAACATGGGCGCCAAGTACCTGGAGCGCAACGTCAAGACCCTCGCCGTCAACGGCCGGCTCGCGATCATCGGCATGCAGGGCGGCATCAAGGGCGAGCTGAACATCGGCGCCCTGCTCGCCAAGCGCGCCGCCATCAGCGCGACGTCCCTGCGTGCCCGGCCGCTGGAGGAGAAGGCGGCCATCGTCGCCGCCGTGCGGGAACACGTCTGGCCCCTGTTCGCCGGCGGCCACCTGCGCCCGGTCGTCGACCGCGAGTTCCCGATGCGGGAGGCGGCCGCCGCCCACCGGGTCGTGGAGGAGAGCGGCCACATCGGCAAGGTGCTGCTGATCACCCCGCAGGGCGCCTGAGGCCCTGGACCTGACCTAGGCCCGCCGCAGCCGCAGGGCCACGAAGGCGAGTCCGAGGCCGAGGCCGATCAGCACCAGGCCGCTGCCCAGCGGCAGGATGCGCAGGACCGGCCCGACGGGGCGTTCGGCGCGTGCGGCGGCGGCCTCCCGTACGGGCTGCTCCGCCGGGGCGGAGGGCTCGGGGACGGCCTCCCGGGGCTCCTCGGGCACGGCGGTGGCCTCATCGGCGTCCCGCTCCTCCTCGGCGTCCTCCGGTCTTCCCGGCCGCTCCCGTCCCTCCCCGGCCCGGCTCCCGGCCCGCGAGGGCTCGCCCGGGCCGGAAGGCTCGGAGGGGGCGGAGGGAGCGGCGAGGGCACCTCCACCGGGGTCGTCGTACGACTGGACGGACTGGACAGCTCCGTAGGAGGCGCCGGCCCCGTACGGTGAGACGACCGCACCCGCCCCCAGGGCGACCACCAGTCCCGTCGCCCGCAGCGCGTGTTGCCATGGAGTCACGTGGGTGACCCCCTCCCGCCGTGCCCGGTAGGGCAAGATCGGCACGTTCGGTCAGATCGAGGCAATCAGCCTCACACCGCCCCGCTCGTCCGGCACACCGGGTTCGGCCGACAGGCGGAATCGCGCCCGGCCGCCGCAGCTGCCCCGGGAGCCGGATTCACCCGTGGGTGAGCAACCCCGGGCCTGACCCACACGTCTCCTCCCACAGGCGGAGCAGCCTGCGGCGGGGGCTCCACGGAGGTGAGGTGCGGGCGTGCGAGAGAATGGCGGCATGGAGATGCCGAGGAACGAAAGGTCGCCGGAGAACCCGCAGATCCTGGTCGTGGGCCAGGACGGCATGGCGCTCAGCGGCGGCGGTGGAGACGAGGACTCCCGCGAGACTCCGGTCACGGAACAGGTGGAGCAGCCCGCGAAGGTCATGCGCATCGGCAGCATGATCAAGCAGCTTCTGGAAGAAGTGCGCGCGGCTCCCCTGGACGAGGCCAGCCGGGTCCGGCTCAAGGAGATCCACGCCAGCTCGGTGAAGGAGCTGGAGGACGGTCTGGCCCCCGAGCTGGTCGAGGAGCTGGAGCGGCTCTCCCTGCCCTTCACGGACGAGACGACCCCGAGCGACGCGGAGCTGCGCATCGCGCAGGCCCAGCTGGTGGGCTGGCTGGAGGGGCTCTTCCACGGGATCCAGACCACGCTGTTCGCCCAGCAGATGGCGGCCCGCGCCCAGCTGGAGCAGATGCGCCGGGCCCTCCCGCCGGGCGTCGGCCATGACGGCCTCGACGAGCAGCCCCCGGGCGGCCGCTCGGCCGGCCGGACGGGCGGGCCGTACCTGTAACGCGTCCGCGCACCCGCCATGCGAAGGGCCCGGCAGCCGAAGCTGCCGGGCCCTTCGCATGGCGGGTCAGGCCGGCGGGTTGCCCGTGGAGACGCCGAGCTCGATCTGGGGCATGTCCTTCGGGTCCACGTCGGTGCCGGCGGACGGGAACTGGTTCATGACCGTGCCGTCGCCGTAGGTGTTCTCGTCCAGATCGTTGATCTTCTTCTCCCAGCCGGCCGCCTGGAGGCAGGCCTTGACCGAGGTGATGTCCTTGAACTTGAAGTCGGGCATCCGGATCTTGTCGGGGTCGTTGTACGACTCCTGCGGCTCCGTGCACTCCTCGGTGTCGATCGTCTTCGAGGTGTCCGGCCCGCGGTAGCCCGGCTTCTTGGACGCCGAGGCCGACGCACTCGCGCCGCCGCCCCCGCCGCCCTGGTCGTCCTCGCCGCCGTTCATCATCAGGGCCGCGATCAGACCGCCGACCGCGACGATGGAGACCACGATCGCGCCGATGATCACCGGCTTGTTGTTCCTGCCGCCGCCCGTGGAGGCCTGCGGGGTCTGCGGCGAGAGGTTGTACGGCGGCGGGGTCGACGGCCCCGGCTGCGGGGAGTACGCGGCGGGCGACGGCGTCTGGTAGCCGCCCTGCTGCGGGTAGCCGTAGCCCGGGGTCGGCGCGGCCGGGGCCGGCGTGCCGTACGGGTTCGGGGGCGGGGCCGGCTGGTACGGCGTCTGCACCTGGCCCGACGGCGCCGGGGTCGCCTGGTCGACCGGGGGGAACACGGCCGAGCCGACGCCCGCGCCGCTCGGGGCCTGCGTACCCGGGACGATGCTCGGCGGGGCGGCCTGGAAGGACGACGCCACGCGCAGGCACTCGTCGCGCATGGCCTCGGCGCTGGGGAAGCGCTCGTTCGGGTTCTTCTTCAGGGCGCGGGCGATCAGCGCGTCCATGGCCGGGGGCAGCGCGCGGTTGACCGAGGACGGAACCGGCGGCTCCTCCTGCACATGCGCGTACGCGATGGCCAGCGGTGAGTCCGCGTCGAACGGCAGCCGCCCGGTGACCAGTTGGAACAGCATGATGCCGACCGAGTACAGGTCGGAGCGGGCGTCCACACCGCGGCCGAGGGCCTGTTCCGGCGAGAGGTACTGCGGGGTGCCGACGACCATGCCGGTCTGCGTCATCGACGTCACACCGGACTGCATGGCGCGCGCGATGCCGAAGTCCATGACCTTGACCACGCCGCGCTTGGTCATCATCACGTTGCCCGGCTTGATGTCCCGGTGGACCAGCCCCATCTCGTGGCTGATCTCCAGCGCGGCGAGCACGTCCGCGGTGATCTTCAGCGCCTTGTCAGCGGGCATCGCGCCCTGCTGCCGTACGTCCTCGTCGAGCACCGAGCCGAGCGGGCGGCCCTCGACGTACTCCATGACGATGTACGGCGTCGTCATGCCGTCGAGGGTGTCCTCGCCGGTGTCGAAGACGGAGACGATGTTGGTGTGCGTGAGCTTGGCCACGGACTGGGCCTCGCGGCGGAACCGCTCGCGGAAGGCCTGTTCCCGGCCGAGATCGGTGTGAAGTGTCTTGATCGCGACCTGCCGGTCGAGCACGCTGTCGTACGCGAGGTGCACCGAGGCCATGCCGCCCTGGCCGAGGAGATCACGCAGCTGATAGCGGCCCTGGGCGAGTGCCCGCCCCGTGTACTGGCCCTGTGCGCCGTCCTGGCTCATGTTCCGTTTCCCCCGTAGCCCTTGAGGCGCCGCCGACTGTCGCTGATCCGACGCTGATCGCCTTGATCCGCGTTGATCCAAACCGCCATTCCCGGCCAAGTCTGCCCCAGGGCACTGACACGTCAAGCTCGGTGCCCGTTCCGTGACCGTACGCGAAAGAAGCGTCGCGGAAGCGTTACAGGGGACGTACCGCCGGTCCACGGAATTTGCACGACAGTACGGAGTGAAGGTTTCATGACGCGTCCGTCCCGTGCCGGTCCTGGCACCCCTTCTCGGACCGGCGGCTTGCGCGGAGGCTGTAGCGTGGCCGACGGAGACCGTAACAACACCGCGCGCACCGCGGGCAGAAACGACGGCGAGGACTGATGGCACAGCAGCAGCGCGCTCAGGGCCCGTCCGAACCCGAGGCGACTGGCGGCGGCATGTCGGACGCGCCGGAGTCCTGGGGGAACGGCGGGCTGGTCGGGGACGGCCGGTACCGGCTGACCCACAGACTCGGCCGGGGCGGCATGGCCGAGGTGTTCGCAGCCGAGGACGTCCGCCTCGGGCGCACCGTCGCTGTCAAGCTGCTCCGTTCCGACCTCGCCGAGGACCCGGTGTCCAAGGCGCGCTTCACGCGCGAGGCCCAGTCGGTCGCCGGTCTCAACCACCACGCGATCGTCGCCGTGTACGACTCCGGCGAGGACGTCGTCGGCGGCCAGTCCGTGCCCTACATCGTCATGGAACTGGTCGAGGGCCGCACGATCCGCGACCTGCTGCTGAACGCCGAGGCGCCGGGCCCCGAGCAGGCCCTGATCATCGTCTCGGGCGTCCTGGAGGCGCTCGCCTATTCGCACCAGCACGGCATCGTGCACCGCGACATCAAGCCGGCCAACGTCATCATCACGCACAACGGCGCCGTGAAGGTGATGGACTTCGGCATCGCCCGCGCCCTGCACGGCGCGCAGTCCACGATGACGCAGACCGGCATGGTCATGGGCACCCCGCAGTACCTGTCGCCCGAGCAGGCGCTCGGCAAGGCCGTCGACCACCGCTCCGACCTGTACGCGACGGGCTGTCTGCTCTACGAACTGCTCTCGCTGCGCCCGCCGTTCACCGGCGAGACCCCGCTGTCGGTGGTCTACCAGCACGTCCAGGACATCCCGACGCCTCCCTCCGAGGCCTCCGACGCCTGCCCGCCCGAGCTCGACGGCCTGGTCATGCGCTCCCTCGCCAAGGAGCCGGACGACCGTTTCCAGACGGCCGAGGAGATGCGCGGGCTGGTCCAGTACGCCCTCCAGATGCTGTACGACCAGGGCGGCCACACCGGCACCTGGAACACCGGCCCGGTCGACGTGCACGAGGGCCGCAACACCCCGTCGGGCGGCTTCGCCAGTACGGCCGTGATGGGCCACCCCGGGGACGCCTCCGGCACGGCGCAGATCCCCTCGCCCATCCTGCCCGCCGGCTACGGCGGCGGGGACGACGGCGGCTTCGAGGGCCACGGCAACAAGGGCGGCGGCCGCGGCAAGCTGTGGGTCCTCGCCGTGCTCGCGGTGATCGCCGTCGCGGCGGGTGTCGCCCTGGCGCTGCAGAACACCGGCGGCGACACGAAGGAGCCCGGCACCAAGCAGTCGCCGACCACGTCGCAGACGACCGACAAGAAGACGCCCAGCGAGACGCCGAGCGACGAGCCGAGCGACGAGCCGACCGACACGTCCACGGACGACGGCACCGGCACGAGCTCCGGCGGCGGCGAGTGGACGCCGTCGTACGCCCCGTCGTACACGCCGTCGCAGAGCGCTCCCGAGACGCCCACCGGCCAGCCGACGGGTCAGCCGACCACCGAGGAGCCGACCGACGATCCGACGGACGCCGAGCCCTCGGACCCGGCGACGCCGCCGGACGACACGGGCGGCACCGACGCGGGCGGCGCGACCGGAGTCGTCGGAGGCCCGGGCGGCGACAGCGGCTGACCCGAGGCCGGCTCCCCTGAGAGGCGCCCAGGACGAAACGGATGATCCACGCGCGCGTGGGGCCCGGAAACGGGCTCCACGCGCGCGTGCCGTTTCGGCGCGCCGGAAAGTGGACTCTTCCCGTGACGTGGGTCACCGGGTTAACGTGCGGTTGCTCCGGCCTCCTGCAAGGCTGTGACCAGGGCCCCTTCACGACCTTCCCGATTTACTTGGATATCCAAGCAAAATCGCAGGTCAGAGGGGGTTTCACAGAAATGTGATGCACTGGGTAACGTGCCTCTTGCAGGGCGCTCGCCGGGGCACCTGTCACGCCTGTTCCCGGCCGAGTGGCACCCACCCCGTGCCCGGTGGTCGAGAACAGGTGAGCCGCACTGGCCTACCGGCAACCCCGGGGGCCGGACCGACGGAGGAGCACACGTGACCGTGGAGAGCACTGCCGCGCGCACACCGCGACGCAGCGCCGGAAGCAAGGCCGGCACCACCGGCACCAAGCGCACCACCCGCACGACCGCCAAGAAGGACGCCGGCGCCGAGCCCCAGCTCGTGCAGCTGCTGACGCCCGAGGGCAAGCGGGTCAAGAACGCCGAGTACGACAAGTACGTCGCCGGTGTCACCCCGGAAGAGCTCCGCGGCCTGTACCGCGACATGGTGCTCACCCGCCGCTTCGACGCCGAGGCGACCTCCCTGCAGCGCCAGGGCGAGCTGGGCCTGTGGGCCTCGCTGCTCGGCCAGGAGGCCGCCCAGATCGGCTCCGGCCGGGCCCTGCGCGACGACGACTACGTCTTCCCCACCTACCGCGAGCACGGCGTCGCCTGGTGCCGCGGCGTGGACCCGACGAACCTCCTCGGCATGTTCCGCGGCGTGAACAACGGCGGCTGGGACCCGAACGGCAACAACTTCCAGCTCTACACGATCGTCATCGGCTCCCAGACGCTGCACGCCACCGGCTACGCCATGGGCATCGCCAAGGACGGCGCGGACAGCGCGGTGATCGCCTACTTCGGCGACGGCGCCTCCAGCCAGGGCGACGTGGCCGAATCGTTCACCTTCTCCGCGGTCTACAACGCCCCCGTCGTGTTCTTCTGCCAGAACAACCAGTGGGCCATCTCCGAGCCGACCGAGAAGCAGTCCCGCGTGCCGATCTACCAGCGCGCGCAGGGCTTCGGCTTCCCGGGCGTCCGCGTGGACGGCAACGACGTGCTCGGCTGCCTCGCGGTCACCCGGTGGGCTTTGGAGCGGGCCCGCGCCGGCGAGGGCCCGACCCTCGTCGAGGCGTTCACCTACCGCATGGGCGCCCACACCACCTCCGACGACCCGACCCGCTACCGGGGCGACGAGGAGCGCCAGGCCTGGGAGGCCAAGGACCCGATCCTGCGCCTGCGCCGCTATCTGGAGGCATCGAACCACGCGGACGAGGGATTCTTCGCGGAACTGGAGACCGAGTCCGAGGCGTTGGGCAAACGAGTGCGCGAGGCGGTCCGCGCCATGCCGGACCCGGACCACTTCGCCATCTTCGAGAACGTCTACGCGGACGGGCACGCGCTCGTCGACGAGGAGCGCGCCCAGTTCGCCGCGTACCAGGCGTCGTTCGCCGACGAGGGGGGTAACTGAGATGGCAGACAAGATGGCCCTGGCCAAGGCGATCAACGAGTCGCTGCGCCGCGCCCTGGACTCCGACCCCAAGGTCCTGATCATGGGCGAGGACGTCGGCAAGCTCGGCGGTGTCTTCCGTGTGACGGACGGCCTCCAGAAGGACTTCGGCGACAGCCGCGTCATCGACACCCCGCTGGCCGAGTCGGGCATCGTCGGCACGGCGATCGGCCTGG
This sequence comes from Streptomyces sp. NPDC007991, assembly GCF_042958445.1. Lineage (NCBI taxonomy): Bacteria > Bacillati > Actinomycetota > Actinomycetes > Kitasatosporales > Streptomycetaceae > Streptomyces > Streptomyces sp. NPDC007991. Next base: position 8,649 of record NZ_JBIBJD010000011.1, on the reverse strand, counting down.
CCCTGCGCGGCTACCGCCCGGTCGTGGAGATCCAGTTCGACGGCTTCGTCTTCCCGGCCTACGACCAGATCGTCACGCAGCTCGCCAAGATGCACGCCCGCTCGCTGGGCAAGGTCAAGCTCCCGGTCGTCGTGCGCATCCCCTACGGCGGCGGCATCGGCGCGGTGGAGCACCACTCGGAGTCCCCCGAGTCGCTGTTCGCCCATGTGGCGGGCCTGAAGGTGGTCAGCCCCTCGAACGCGTCGGACGCGTACTGGATGATGCAGCAGGCCATCCAGAGCGACGACCCGGTGATCTTCTTCGAGCCCAAGCGCCGCTACTGGGACAAGGGCGAGGTCAACCCGGAGGCGATCCCGGGCCCGCTGCACAAGGCCCAGGTGGTCCGCGAGGGCACCGACCTCACCCTCGCCGCCTACGGCCCGATGGTGAAGCTCTGCCAGGAGGCCGCCGCCGCGGCCGCCGAGGAGGGCAGAAACCTGGAGGTCCTCGACCTGCGCTCGGTCTCCCCGATCGACTTCGACTCGATCCAGGCGTCGGTGGAGAAGACGCGCCGCCTGGTCGTCGTCCACGAGGCGCCGGTGTTCTTCGGCTCGGGCGCGGAGATCGCCGCGCGGATCACGGAGCGCTGCTTCTACCACCTGGAGGCCCCGGTGCTCCGGGTCGGCGGCTACCACGCGCCGTACCCGCCGGCCCGCCTGGAGGAGGAGTACCTGCCGAACCTGGACCGGGTGCTGGATGCCGTCGACCGCTCGCTGGCGTACTGAGGAGAGGGTCGTGACGACGATGACGGATGCGTCCGTACGCGAGTTCAAGATGCCCGACGTGGGCGAGGGACTCACCGAGGCGGAGATCCTCAAGTGGTTCGTCCAGCCCGGCGACACGGTCACGGACGGCCAGGTGGTGTGCGAGGTCGAGACGGCGAAGGCGGCCGTCGAACTGCCCATCCCCTACGACGGCGTGGTCCGGGAGCTGCACTTCCCGGAGGGCACCACGGTCGACGTGGGCACGGCGATCATCGCGGTGGACGTGAGCGGCGGCGCCGCCCCCGCGGCCGAGCAGCCCGCCCCTGCCGCCGAGCGGCCCGCGGCGCCCCGGCCCGCCGAGGAGCCGAAGGCTGAGGGCTCCGGCCGCCAGCCGGTTCTCGTCGGCTACGGGGTGGCGACGTCCTCTACCCGTCGCCGCCCGCGCAAGGGCCCCGAGGTCCCCGTCCAGCAGGCCTCGACAGCGATCCAGACGGAGCTGAACGGCCATGGGACGGCGCCCCCGGCAGCCCCGGCCGGCCGGGAGCGCCCTCTGGCCAAGCCCCCCGTCCGCAAGCTGGCCAAGGACCTGGGCGTCGATCTGACGACGGTCGTGCCGACCGGCCCGGACGGCATCATCACTCGTGAGGACGTGCACGCGGCGGTGGCCGAGTCGCAGGCTCCGCGGCAGGAGGCCCCCGAGGCCGCCGCCCCGGCCCCCGCGCCGGCCGTGGTGTCGTACGACAGCGCCCGCGAGACCCGTGTCCCGATCAAGGGCGTCCGCAAGGCGACGGCGGCGGCGATGGTCGGCTCGGCGTTCACCGCGCCGCATGTCACGGAGTTCGTGACCGTCGACGTGACGCGCACGATGAAGCTGGTCGAGGAGCTGAAGGAGGACAAGGAGTTCGCGGGCCTGCGCGTGAACCCCCTCCTGCTGATCGCCAAGGCCCTGCTCGTCGCGATCAAGCGGAACCCGGACATCAACGCCTCGTGGGACGAGGCCGCGCAGGAGATCGTGGTCAAGCACTACGTGAACCTGGGCATCGCGGCCGCGACCCCGCGCGGCCTGATCGTGCCGAACATCAAGGACGCCCACGCCAAGACGCTGCCGCAGCTGGCCGAGTCGCTGGGCGAGCTGGTGTCGACGGCCAGGGAGGGCAAGACGTCCCCGGCAGCCATGCAGGGCGGCACGGTGACGATCACCAACGTCGGCGTCTTCGGCGTCGACACGGGCACGCCGCTCCTCAACTCCGGCGAGTCCGCGATCCTCGCGGTCGGTGCGATCAAGCTCCAGCCGTGGGTCCACAAGGGCAAGGTGAAGCCCCGTCAGGTCACCACCCTGGCCCTGTCGTTCGACCACCGCCTGGTCGACGGGGAGCTGGGCTCGAAGGTCCTGGCGGACGTGGCGGCGATCCTGGAGCAGCCGAAGCGCCTGATCACCTGGGCGTGAACCGGTCGCGGCGGCTCCCTGCCCGGGCGGGGGCCGCCGGCGGCCGGCATGTGGGTGAACCAGCGGTACGCCGAGGCGCACAAGAAGCTCCGCAGATCCGCCCGAGTACCGCACAGTAAGCGGTTTAGCCGGACATACGATCACTCTTCATGCGCGACCCCATGGTGCTCAGAGCCCAGAGATTCGTGAACTCCGTCTACGGCAGCCGTATCGGTACGACCGTGGAGGAAACCGGCGAGACCGACTGGGCGACCCTCCACGCCCTGACCCGTGCCCTCCAGTACGAGCTGGGCATCACGGCCCTGTCCGACAACTTCGGCCCCACCACGCTCTCGACGCTGACCGCCAAGTTCCCCAAGCTGAACGCGGACACCGTCCCCTCCCCCGACTTCTGCCGCATCATCCAGTCCGGCCTGTACTGCAAGGGCTACGACGGCGGCGGCCTGGACGGCACGTACGGCGAACGGGTCCAGGCCGCCGTCGCGAAGCTCAAGACCGACATGGGCGTCGAACAGGCCTTCCCCGGCGTCGATCTGACGCCCAAGGTGTTCAAGGCGCTGCTGACGATGGACGCGTACGTCCTCGGCCCCTCCGGCACCCGGCAGGTCCGCGAGGTGCAGCAGTGGCTCAACGGGCGCTACCTGAACCGGCAGGACTTCTTCGCCGTCGCCTGCGACGGGCGCGTCTCCCGCGACCTGGCCCGGGCGCTGGTCTTCGGCACGCAGTACGAACTCGGCATGGCCGACGGCACCGCCAACGGCACCTTCGGGCCCGGCACCCAGTCGGCCCTCAAGGCGCACCCGGTGCGCAGGGGCGACCAGGGCGTCTACGTGCAGTTGTTCTCCGCCGGGATGGTCGTGAACCGGCGGCCCGTCGCCCTCACCGACACCTTCGACTCCTACCTCGCCGCGGCCGTCCGGTCCTTCCAGACCTTCGTCGCCCTCCCGGCCACGGGAGAGGGCGACTTCGCCACCTTCGCCTCGCTCCTGGCGTCCTACGGCGACCAGTCGCGCCAGGGCAAGGCCTGCGACACCATCGCCATGGTCACCCCGGCCCGGGCAGCGGCCCTCAAGGCCGCCGGGATCACCCACGTCGGCCGCTACCTCACCAACCCGAGCGCCACCTCCCTGCCGGAGAAGGCCATCCAGCCGGGCGAGTTGCAGGTCTTCGCCCAGCAGGGCCTGCGCTGCTTCCCGATCTACCAGACCGTCAACAACGACGCCTCGGACTTCGACTACGTCGCCGGGCGGACGGCCGGGTACGCGGCGGTCAACGCCGCCCTCGACCACGGCTTCAAGCGGGGGACCCGGATCTTCTTCGCCGTCGACTTCGACGCGATCGACGCCGAGATCACCGCGAACGTCCTGCCCCACTTCAAGGGCATCAAGGAGGCGATGGCGGACTCCGGCCACCCGTACGAGATCGGCGTCTACGGCTCCCGCAACGTCTGCGCCCAGGTCGGCGCGGCCGGCTACTCGACGGCGAGCTTCGTGGCCGACATGTCCCCGGGCTTCGACGGCAACGCCGGGCGCCCGCTGCCGGAGGACTGGGCCTACGACCAGTTCGTCATCCGCACCCTCGGCTCGGGCGACGGGCAGCTGGAGGTCGACGTCGACATCGCCTCGGGCCGCGACACCGGGCAGGGCTCCTTCGACCGGCCGCGGCCGGCAGCCCGCGACGTCGCCCTCGACGAGAGCCAGGTGCCGGCGCTGCGGGCCGACCTCGCGCGCTACATGCGGTCGATCGGACGCCCGGACCTGGGCGGCGTCGGCAGCGAGGCGAGGCTCTACACCAACGCCCAGGCGGTCGAGGCCATCCAGGACCAGGACGGTCTGATCACCGAGCTGTCGCACACGTACACGATGCGCAAGGCGCTGATCCAGACGGCCGTCTACTGGGCCATGCGCGACTACAGCCTGGCCGACCAGGCCACCGACCAGGAGGTCGCCGACCACCACCAGGCCGGCTCCGGCCAGGTCAGGGACTCGCACACCGGCATCGGTCAGATCAGCGGCTTCGACGCCATCCAGGCCTGGAACCACTGCATCGGCTGGGGCTTCACCACCGGCGACCGCCGCGACCCGGGCAAGGACGCCGACCTGTGGTCGGTGTGGCAGCAGCTGAGCAAGGACAACGCCTTCAGCGTGCGCACCGCGGCCCTGCTCCACCTGTGGGGCACCCGGGGCAGGCCCGGTGGCCGGCTGCCCCCCGGCGACCGCGTCACCACCCCGCGGTCCATGCGCCTGGACCTCGCCGAGTTCGAGATCACCGAGCTGCTGCGCCGCTACCGGGCCTGGGACCCCGACGTGGAGGCGCAGACCCACCAGAGCCTGGCCGTCTACCAGATCTTCGAGAAGTACAACAACATCGCCCGCAACGCGTGAAGCAACGCCCGCACCGCGTGAATCGCTGAATCGAGAGCCCGTTGAACCTCAACCTCCCCCACGTACCCCGTCTCACCCGCAGACGGTCCGGACCGGCCGCCGCGCACCGCCGCGGTCTGTCCCGCCGCGCCCTGCTCGGCCGTATCGCCGCCGTCGGCGGTGCCGTGGGCGTCGCCGCCCTGCCCGTCTCGCACTTCCTGTCCCAGGCGTACGCCGACGCGCACAACCCCATCCCGGGCCGCGTGCGGGACGCCCTGCGCAGCGCGCAGGACCGGACCCGGCGCGTGCTGGCCGGTTCGCGCTCCCACAACGGCTGGGAAATGGAGAACATCGCGGACGACGGCGGCACCGTCTACACCCGTCCCGTGCCCGGCACCCCGCTCAAGGGCATCGCCGTGCGCATGGGCGACGTGGAGACCGTCCTGGTCCATCTGGTGCGCCGGTTCCACTACGAGGTCGACACCCTGCGCCGGGGCGACGTCGTCGGCTGGCACGACCCGTCCGGCGTCGGCAAGGGCAGGCCGGAGTCCAACCTGGCGTCCGGCACGGCCGTGCGGATCCGGCCGGGCTCCTACCCGCGCGGCGCCCGGGGCGGCTTCTTCCCGCAGCAGGAGGTCGTGATCCGCGACATCCTCGCCGAGCTCGGCGGCGTCGTCCGCTGGGGCGGCGACGACGCCACGCCCGACGAGTCCCTGTTCTCCATCGACGTACGCCCCGGCGACAAGCGGCTGGCCGAGGTCGCGGCGCGGATCCGGGGCTGGCAGCTGGAGCCGGGAGCCGGCGCGGGCGCCCCGGTGAACGTGCTGGCCGGCGGCCGGCGCAAGGCGGCCCGGGCACTGGAGCGCCGTCAGCGCACCGCCGCCTGACGAACACGAAAGGGGGGGCTCACCGCCGACGGCGGTGAGCCCCCCCTTTCGTGGTGCCCGTGTTGCTTCCCTACTTCGCGAAGCCGTAGTTCAGCAGCTTCGTCGCGTCCGACTTCCGCGTGGTCGCGTTGGTCGAGGCGAGGACCGTGCCGATGACCGTCTTGCCGTTCCGGGTGGCGGCGAAGACCAGGCAGTACTTGGCCTCCGGGCCGGAACCGGTCTTCACGCCGATCGCGCCGGAGTAGCTCGACAGCAGCGGGTTGGTGTTCTCCCACGGCGCCATCGTCCGTGTGCCGCCGGACTTGGTGGTCGTCTTCGCCGTGTACTTCTTCGTCTTGACGACCGTGCGGAACGTGGAGTTCTTCATGGCGGTGCTGGCGATCTTCGTCAGGTCGCGCGGCGTGGAGTAGTTGCTGCCCTTGCCGATGCCGTCGAACGAGTCGAAGTGGGTGTTCTTCAGACCCAGGCCCTTGGCGGTGGTGTTCATCTTGCCGATGAACGACTTCACGCGCGCCGCCCGCGTCGAGCCCGAACCGAACTTGTCGGCGAGCGCGTACGCCGCGTCGCAGCCGGACGGCAGCATCAGCCCGTACAGCAGCTGGCGGACGGTGACCTTGTCGCCGACGATCAGCTTGGCGTTCGACGCCCAGTTGTTGTCGACGATGTAGTCGCTGTACGCCTTCTGGATCGTGACCTTGCTGTCCAGGTTGAGCTTCGGCTGCTTCAGCACCACCAGGGCCGTCATGATCTTGGTGGTCGAGCCGGTGGAGCGGCGGGTGTCGGCCGCCTTGGTGTAGAGCGACTTGCCGGTCGCGTTGTTCATCACGTAGCCGCCCTTGGCGGCGATGGAGGGCGCCGTGGCGGCCTGCGCCGGCGCGACGGTGAGGGCTCCGGTCGCGAGCATGGCGCCGGTGGTGACGGCGACGGCCGCAGCTCTGCGGAGACGGGTGCCCTGAATGCCGGTTATCAAGTGAAGTACCCCGATTGCGTCGAATGCCCCAGCGGTGCGGCCGAGTTGAGGACGAGGGGAAAGGGGCCGCACGTGTCTGACTCGTAACTAGCACACGTGGCTGTGCCGTTGCCGGGCGGGCCCCCCTTTGCCACGGATGTGTGACATTCAGGTCCGCATACTGGACGAATTCCTTGATGCGTCCCTGTTGTATCTATGCTGTCGGCATGACCCTGGCCGTGAAGCAACCTCCCGCCGCCGACCGCGTCTACACCCACGTCAAGCAGGGCGTCCTGGAGCGCCGTTACGAGGGCGGGACCCTGCTCACCGAAGGCGAGCTCGCCGAGGCCGTCGGGGTCTCGCGCACGCCGGTGCGCGAGGCGCTGCTCCGGCTGGAGGCCGAGGGGCTGATCCGGCTCTACCCGAAGAAGGGCGCCCTCGTCCTGCCTGTCTCCGCCCAGGAGATCGCCGACGTCGTCGAGACGCGGCTGCTCGTCGAGGAACACGCGGCGCGCAAGGCCGTGCCCGCGCCCGCCGGGCTCATCGAGCGCCTGGAGGAGCTGCTGGCCCGGCAGAAGAAGCAGGCCGCCGAAGGAGACCTCGCCGGTGCCGCCGTCACCGACCGCTGCTTCCACGCCGAGATCGTCCGCAGCGGCGGCAACGAGATCCTCTCCCGGCTCTACGACCAGCTGCGCGACCGCCAGCTGCGGATGGGCGTCGCCGTCATGCACTCCCACCCCGACCGGATCGCCAAGACCCTCGCCGAGCACGAGGAGATCCTCGACGCGCTGCGCGCCGGGGACGCCGAGGCTGCCGTCGGGCTGGTCCACCGGCACATCGGCTGGTTCTCGCACCTGGCCCGGGGGGAGGTCCGATGAGCGCCACCGCGATGCCGGGCGATCCTCCGGGCGGCCGGCGGGCCCTGGTCGTCTGGGGCATCGGCGTCTCGGTCTACTTCGTCGCGGTCATCTTCCGCACGTCCCTGGGCGTCGCCGGCCTCGACGCCGCCGACCGCTTCCACGTCAACGCCTCCGCCCTGTCCACCTTCTCCATCCTCCAGCTGCTGGTCTACGCGGGCATGCAGATACCCGTCGGCCTGCTCGTCGACCGGCTCGGCACCAAGAAGGTGCTGGGCCTCGGAGCGGTGCTGTTCACGGCCGGGCAGCTCGGCTTCGCGTTCTCCCCGTCGTACGGCATGGCGCTCGCCTCCCGGGCGCTGCTCGGCTGCGGTGACGCGCTGACGTTCATCAGCGTGCTGCGGCTGGGCACCCGGTGGTTCCCGGCCCGGCGCGGGCCGCTCGTCGCCCAGTTCGCGGGGCTCGTGGGCATGGCGGGCAACCTCGTCTCCACGCTCGTCCTGGCCCGGCTGCTGCACGGCGTCGGCTGGACGCCGGCCTTCGCGGGCAGCGCGGTGGCCGGGGCCGTGGTGTTCGTGCTGGTGCTGCTGTTCCTCAAGGACCACCCGGAGGGCCACGAGCCGGAACCGCTCCCGCACCAGGGCGCGGCCTACGTACGGCGGCAGATCGCCGCCGCCTGGCGGGAGCCGGGGACGCGGCTCGGACTGTGGGTGCACTTCACGACCCAGTTCCCGGCGATGGTGTTCCTGCTGCTGTGGGGCCTGCCGTTCCTCGTCGAGGCACAGGGCCTGTCCCGGGCCACGGCCGGCGAACTCCTCACCCTGGTGGTGCTGTCGAACATGCTCGTCGGCCTGGTCTACGGGCAGATCGTCGCCCGGCACCACGGGGCGCGGCTGCCGCTCGCGCTCGGCACGGTCGGGACGACGGCGGCCCTGTGGGCGGCGACGCTGGCCTACCCCGGCCCGCACGCCCCGATGTGGCTGCTGATCGTGCTGTGCACGGTGCTCGGGGCCTGCGGGCCCGCGTCGATGCTCGGCTTCGACTTCGCCCGCCCGGCGAACCCGCCCGAGCGGCAGGGCACGGCCTCCGGCATCACCAACATGGGCGGCTTCGTGGCCTCCATGACCATGCTCTTCGCGGTCGGGGTGCTGCTGGACGCCACCGGCGACGACTACACCGTCGCCTTCTCGGCCGTGTTCGTCCTCCAGGCGCTCGGGGTCACGCAGATCCTGCGGCTGCGCAGGCAGGCGGCCCGGCGCGAGCGGGAGCGGCTGGTGGCGAGCCGGGTGGAGACGGTGCACGTGCCGGCCTAGGTGTTCTGTCCACGGAGGTTGGTGACAGCGATCACTGGAGAGTGATCTTGAACGAGTGAGGGCCTTCCGGGTTCGGTGTGGATTGCGACA
>NZ_JBIBJD010000010.1:0-371056 GCF_042958445.1 Streptomyces sp. NPDC007991 | reverse complement strand
AGGAACTGGGAGCAGCGCTCGTGCTCCTCCTGCTCGCCGATCGCCTGTGCGGCACGGGCGGGGGCGGGGGGGGGGGGGGGGGGGGGGGGGGGCGGGGGGGGGGGGGGGGGGGGGGGGGGGGGGGGGGGGGGGGGGGGGGGGGGCGGGCCCCCCCCACCCCGGGACGCGACTACTTCGCCTCGGAGTCGCCGTCGGTCTTCTTCGGCTCTTCGTCCGTCTTCGCCTCGCCGGCCGGGGCGTCGTCGGCCGGCTCGTCGGCCGCGTCCTTCTTGCCGAGGTCGACGGCCTTGTCGTCAGCGGTGGCGTCGGCGGCGGGGTCGCCGGTCTCGGTGAGGGAGGAGGCGTCGTCCGGGACGAGGTCGGCGTCGGACTTCAGGTCGTGCTCGATGCCGTGGACGATGCGGTTGTACTCGTCGTCGGTGAGGACGGCACCGATCGAGTTCTTGGCGAAGAGGAGCTCGACGCCCGGACCGGCGTCGACCAGGACGGTGTCCTCGTTCACCTCCTTGACGGTGGCGTACATGCCCCCGATGGTGCGGACGCCGCTGCCGGGCTGCATTTGGTTCCGCATCTCCACGGCCTGCTGCTGCTTCTTCTTGGCCGATCGGGTCATCAGGAACATGGCCCCGATGAGCACGATGAACGGGAGGAGGGTCAGGAGACTCACGGGTCGGTACTTCCTTCACACGACCGCGCTGTGAGCGGCCAGATGGTTGGGGGTGTGTACGCCGCCGACAAAGGCGGCATCGGCGGAGTCTAAGCGAGTCCGCGCGCATGGAACAACGCTCAGCATGGCACCGGGGTTCCTGCTCCGGCCACTGGCCTCGCCGTCCCGGAGCGGTGACGGCGTCGTCACGCCCCGAACAGGTCCTGTTGTCCGTTTCCGGCGGCCTGGGAGCGGGGCGGTGTGAGGCCGAGATGCGCCCATGCGGCGGGGGTGGCGACCCGGCCGCGCGGGGTGCGGGCCAGCAGGCCCTCCCGTACCAGGAAGGGCTCGGCGACCTCCTCCACGGTCTCACGCTCCTCCCCCACCGCGACCGCGAGGGTGGACAGGCCGACGGGGCCGCCGCCGAACAGCTTGAGCAGGGCTTCCAGCACGCCCCGGTCGAGGCGGTCGAGGCCGCGGGCGTCCACCTCGTAGACGGCGAGTGCGGCCGCCGCGATGTCCCTGGTGATCAGGCCGTCGGCCTTGACCTGCGCGTAGTCCCGGACGCGGCGCAGCAGGCGGTTGGCGATGCGGGGCGTGCCGCGGGAGCGGCCGGCGATCTCGGCGGCGCCGTCCGGCTCGATCTCGACTTCGAGGAGGTCCGCGGAGCGGTGGATGACCCGCTCCAGTTCGGCCGGTTCGTAGAACTCCATGTGGGCGGTGAAGCCGAAGCGGTCGCGCAGCGGGGGCGGCAGCAGGCCCGCGCGCGTGGTGGCGCCGACCAGGGTGAAGGGGGGCAGCTCCAGCGGGATGGCGGTGGCGCCCGGGCCCTTGCCGACGATGACGTCGACGCGGAAGTCCTCCATCGCCATGTAGAGCATCTCCTCGGCGGGCCGGGACATGCGGTGGATCTCGTCGAGGAAGAGGACCTCGCCCTCCTGGAGGGAGGAGAGGATCGCGGCGAGGTCTCCGGCGTGCTGGATGGCGGGGCCCGACGTGATGCGGATGGGGGCGCCCATCTCGGCCGCGATGATCATCGACAGGGTGGTCTTGCCGAGGCCGGGGGCGCCGGAGAGCAGCACGTGGTCGGCGGTGGCGCCTCGCGCGCGTGCGGCGCGCAGGACGAGGTCGAGCTGCTCGCGGACCTTCTCCTGACCGATGAACTCGCCCAGGTCCTTGGGGCGCAGGGCGGCCTCGACGGCCTGGTCCTCACGGTCGGCGGACGCACCGACGAGCCGCTCGGCGGCATCGGCGTCGGTCGTGTCGTCCCAGTTCATGGAGTGTGCCTCGGAATCTCGGTGCGGATCATCGGGCGCGGTTGAGGGTCTGCAGGGCCGCCTTCAGCAGCTGTCCCACCTGGGGCGTGCCCTCGGCGGCCTCGGCCTGCGGGGCGACGGCGGTCACGGCCTCGTCGGCCTCCCGGGTCGCGTAGCCGAGGCCGATCAGGGCGGCGTGCAGCTGGTCGCGCCAGCCCGCGCTGACGGCCGTGCCCACGGCGGGGGCGCCGACCGGCTCACCGAGGCGGTCCTTCAGCTCCAACAGCAGCTTCTGGGCGCCCTTCTTGCCGATGCCGGGGACGGCGGTGAGCGCCTTCTCGTCGGCGGTGGCGACGGCCCGGCGCAGGGCGTCCGGGCTGTGCACGGCGAGCATGGCCTGGGCGAGCCGGGGGCCGACGCCGCTGGCCGTCTGGAGCAGCTCGAAGGTCTGCCGCTCGTCGTCCTCCGCGAAGCCGTACAGGGTCAGTGAGTCCTCCCGTACGACCAGGGAGGTGTGCAGCTTGGCGGGCCGGCCCGTGCGCAGCGTGGACAGTGTGTTCGGCGTGCACTGGACGGCCATGCCGACGCCGCCGACCTCGACGACCGCGGCGTCGGGGGCGAGCGCGGCGACGGTGCCGCTCACGAAGGCGATCATGCCGTACGGCCTTTCGATGTGTGCAGGGCGACGGCCTGCTGGAGTCGGTTCTGCGCGGGGGCGCGCCAGATGTGGCAGATGGCGAGGGCGAGGGCGTCGGCCGCGTCGGCGGGTTTGGGAGGTGCGCTGAGGCGGAGCAGGCGGGTCACCATGGCGCCCACCTGGGCCTTGTCGGCCCGGCCGCTGCCGGTGACGGCGGCCTTGACCTCGCTCGGCGTGTGCAGCGCCACGGGGATGCCGCGACGGGAGGCGCACAGCAGGGCGACGGCGCTGGCCTGGGCGGTGCCCATCACCGTACGGACGTTGTGCTGGCTGAAGACGCGCTCGACGGCGACGCATTCCGGCCGGTGCTCGTCCAGCCACTGTTCGATGCCCTGTTCGATGGCGACGAGGCGGTGGCCGAGGTCCGCGTCCGCCGGTGTGCGGACGACGCCGACGCCGATCATGGTGAGCGGCCGTCCGGCGACGCCCTCGACCACGCCGACACCGCACCGGGTCAGGCCCGGGTCCACCCCCAGAACGCGCACGCGCCCTCCCTCTCGATCGCCTGTTCCCGCAGGCTATCGGGTGCCACCGACAACGCGACGGGCCGACGGGGTGTGTCCCGTCGGCCCGTTGGGCTGCGCGGAGCCCGCGGCGGCGTTACGCGCCGACCTTCTCCATGACCTCGTCGCTGACGTCGAAGTTGGCGAAGACGTTCTGCACGTCGTCGCTGTCCTCCAGCGCGTCGATCAGCTTGAAGATCTTCTTGGCGCCCTCCTCGTCCAGCTCGACCTGCATGGTCGGGACGAAGTTGGCGTCGGCGGAGTCGTAGTCGATCCCGGCGTCCTGGAGGGCGGTGCGGACCGCGACCAGGTCGGTGGCCTCGCTGAGGACCTCGAAGCTCTCGCCGAGGTCGTTGACCTCCTCGGCGCCCGCGTCCAGCACGGCGGTCAGCACGTCGTCCTCGGTCAGCTCGCCCTTGGGGACGATGACGACGCCCTTGCGGTTGAACAGGTACGACACCGAGCCCGGGTCGGCCATGGAGCCGCCGTTGCGGGTCATGGCGACACGGACTTCGGAGGCGGCGCGGTTGCGGTTGTCGGTGAGGCACTCGATGAGCACGGCGACACCGTTCGGACCGTAGCCCTCGTACATGATCGTCTCGTAGTCGGCGCCGCCGGCCTCCAGGCCCGCGCCGCGCTTGACCGCGGAGTCGATGTTCTTGTTGGGGACCGACGACTTCTTCGCCTTCTGGATGGCGTCGTAGAGCGTCGGGTTGCCTTCGGGGTCGGCGCCGCCCATCCGGGCCGCCACCTCGATGTTCTTGATCAGCTTCGCGAAGAGCTTGCCGCGCTTGGCATCGATGACGGCCTTCTTGTGCTTCGTCGTGGCCCATTTAGAGTGGCCGGACATCTGCCTGTCTCCTTCGCGTAACCCATCTCAGCAATGAACGCAGGAATCCTACAAGGACTCGGCCGTCCGGTTCGCGCGCACCATGTCGACGAACAGGGCGTGCACGCGGTGGTCTCCGGTCAGTTCCGGGTGGAACGACGTGGCCAGAGCGTTGCCCTGGCGGACGGCGACGATGTGGCCGTCGTGCTCGGCGAGCACCTCGGCCCGGGCGCCGACGGACTCGACCCAGGGGGCGCGGATGAAGACGCCCTCCACCGGCTCGCCCTCGACGCCCTTGACGTCGACGGCCGCCTCGAAGGACTCGTTCTGCCGGCCGAAGGCGTTGCGGCGCACGATCATGTCGATGCCGCCGACGGTCTCCTGGCCCGAGCGCGGGTCGAGGATCTTGTCGGCGAGCATGATCATGCCGGCGCAGGTGCCGTAGACGGGCATGCCGTCCCGCACGCGCGCGCGGAGCGGGTCCATCAGGCCGAACAGCACCGCCAGCTTGGAGATGGTGGTGGACTCGCCGCCGGGGATGACGAGGCCGTCGGCCTCGGCGAGTTCTTCGGGGCGCCGCACCGGCCTGGCCACGGCATCGGCCGCGGCCAGGGCGACGAGGTGCTCCCGTACGTCGCCCTGGAGGGCCAGGACGCCTATGACAGGAGTGCTCATGGGGTTACCAGCCGCGGTTGGCGTAGCGCTCGGTCTCGGGGAGGGTGTCGCAGTTGATGCCGACCATGGCCTCGCCGAGGTTGCGGGACGCGTCCGCGATGATCTTCGGGTCGTCGTAGAAGGTGGTGGCCTTGACGATGGCGGCGGCGCGCTTGGCCGGGTCGCCCGACTTGAAGATGCCGGAGCCCACGAAGACGCCCTCGGCGCCGAGCTGGCGCATCAGGGCCGCGTCGGCCGGGGTGGCGACACCGCCGGCGGAGAACAGCACGACCGGGAGCTTGCCGAGTTCGGCGACCTCGCGCACGAGCTCGTAGGGGGCGCGCAGCTCCTTGGCGGCGGCGTACAGCTCGTTGTTGTCGAAGCCGCGCAGGCGGGCGATCTCGTTCTTGATCTGGCGCAGGTGCCGCACGGCCTCGACGACGTTGCCGGTGCCGGCCTCGCCCTTGGAGCGGATCATCGCGGCCCCCTCGGCGATGCGGCGCAGGGCCTCGCCCAGGTTGGTGGCGCCACAGACGAACGGCGTGGTGAAGGCCCACTTGTCGGAGTGGTTGACCTCGTCGGCCGGGGTGAGGACCTCGGACTCGTCGATGTAGTCGACGCCGAGGGACTGCAGCACCTGGGCCTCGACGAAGTGACCGATGCGGGACTTGGCCATCACCGGGATCGAGACGGCGTCGATGATGCCCTCGATCATGTCCGGGTCGGACATCCGGGCCACGCCGCCGTCCTTGCGGATGTCGGCCGGGACCCGCTCCAGGGCCATGACGGCGACGGCGCCCGCGTCCTCGGCGATCTTCGCCTGCTCCGGCGTGACGACGTCCATGATGACGCCGCCCTTGAGCTGCTCGGCCATACCGCGCTTCACACGGGCGGTGCCGGTCTCGGGGGCCTGGGAGTTGGGGGACGTGGTGGACACGGGTGACCTCGCTACGGAGAGGGGATTCTGCAGCACCGAGGAAACGTGAGGGGACCAGGCCACAGCAAGGGCCAATGGGAACGCTGTGGATCCTTTTCCGGAGACGGCCCGGGGACGGCCGGGGAACGGGGCGTGAACGGGGGCTCAGGCGGCCCGGTCCGCCAGGGCCGCCGGAGGCTCGTCGTCCATTTCGAAGGCCAGGGGGAACGGGGCGTGGCCCGCCAGGCGGAACCAGCGGACCTTGCGGTGCCGGCGCAGGGCACGGGCGGCCCGTACGGCGTCGTTGTGGAAGCGGCGGGCCATCGGGACGCGCCGCACGGCCTGTGCGAGCTCCTCGGCGGCCTCCTCGCCCCCGGGCGCCTCCCGCACCGCCTCCACCTGCTGGACCTCGCCGAACACGGCCCGCAGCGCCTGGCTCAGCTCGCTCTCGGCGACCTCCCGCTGCTCCTCCTGCGCCTGCCGGGCGGCGTGCGCGGCCTCGTAGAGGACGATCGAGGCGGCCGGGTCGAGCACCCCCGAGGTGGCCAGTTCCTGGGCGACGGAGGCGCGGCGCAGCAACTGTGCGTCGAGTGCGGCGCGGGCCGCGTCGATGCGCGCGTGCAGCCGGTCGAGCCGCCCGGCCGTCCAGCTCAGGTACAGGCCGATCACCACGAGGGCGACGAGGATCCAGATGAGGGTTGCGGTCACGGCCCAGAGGCTACCGGTGCCTGCTCAGGCGGCCGGGTGCCCGGTCAGTCCCGGGCCAGGCCGAGCCGACCCCACAGGCCGCTCGTCCGCTCGTCCTCGGCCACCGCCGCCGCGCCCGCCGTCACCGTCTCGTAGACGGACAGGATGTCCGCGCCGACGGTGGCCCAGTCGAAGCGGCGCACATGGGCGCTGCCCCGCTCGCGCAGTTCCGCGCGGCGGGCCGGGTCGCCCAGCAGGCGTACGGCCGCGTCGGCCAGGGCGTCGGCGTCCTCGTTGGGGAACAGCTCCCCGGCCTCGCCCCGGTCCAGGACCTGGGCGAAGGCGTCCAGGTCGGAGGCGAGGACGGGGGCTCCGGCGGACATGGCCTCGACCAGGATGATCCCGAAGCTCTCGCCGCCGGTGTTGGGGGCGACGTACAGGTCGACGCTGCGCAGGAAGCGGGCCTTGTCCTCGTCGCTGACCATGCCGAGGAACTCGACGCGGGAGCGCAGCTCGGCCGGCAGTGACTCCACCGCCTCCTCCTCGTCACCGCGCCCGGCGACCAGCAGCCGGGTCCGCGGGCGGGCGGCGAGGATCTTCGGCAAGGCCTTCATCAGCACCGGCAGGCCCTTGCGGGGCTCGTCGATGCGCCCTATGAAGCCGATCGTGTCGCCCTGCCACTCGGCCTTGGGATGGGCCTTGGCGAAGAAGTCGACGTCGACGCCGTTCGGGATCACCACCGCGTCCCCGCCGAGGTGCTCCACCAGCGTGCGGCGGGCGTACTCGCTCACCGCGATCCGCGCGCTGATCTTCTCCAGGGCGGCCTGGAGGATGGAGTACGCGGCGATCATGGCCCGGGAGCGCGGGTTGGAGGTGTGGAACGTGGCGACGATCGGTCCGCGGGCGGCCCAGCAGGTCAGCAGGCCCAGCGACGGCGAGGTCGGTTCGTGGATGTGGATGACGTCGAACGCGCCCTCGTGCAGCCAGCGGCGCACCCGGGCGGCGCTCAGGAAGCCGAAGTTCAGCCGGGCCACCGAGCCGTTGTACGGCACCGGCACCGCGCGGCCGGCCGAGACGACGTACGGCGGCAGGGGGGTGTCGTCGTCGGCCGGGGCGAGGACGGACACCTCGTGGCCCAGCCGGATGAAGTACTCGGCCAGGTCCCGGATGTGGAACTGGACGCCGCCCGGTACGTCCCAGGAGTACGGGCAGACGATGCCGATCCTCACTGTGGTCCCTTCGCAGGGTCGAGGTCCGCGAGCCACAGGCGCTGCAGCATGTGCCAGTCCTCCGGGTGGTCGGCGATTCCCGCGGCGAAGGCGTCGGCCAGCGCTTGGGTCATGACGGACGTCTTCTCGGCGCGCGTGCCCGACTCGGGCACCTCGACGGGCGGGTGGACCCGGCCGCGCATCACGGGCGAGTCGTCGTACCAGAGGGTGACGGGGAGCAGTTGGGCGCCCGTCTGCTGGGCGAGCAGGGCCGGTCCGGCCGGCATCCTCGCCGTGTCGCCGAAGAAGCCGACCTCGACGCCTGAGGCGGACAGGTCGCGGTCGGCGACCAGGCAGACCAGGCCGCCGTCGCGCAGCCGCCGGGCCAGGGTGCCGAAGGCCGTGCCGCCGCTGTGCGGCAGCACCTCCATGCCGAGCCCCTCGCGGTAGGCGACGAACCGGTCGTAGAGCGTCTCCGGCTTCAGGCGCTCGGCGACCGTCGTGAACGGGATGCCCAGGGTCGTGGTGACCCAGGCGCCCGCGAGGTCCCAGTTGGCCAGGTGGGGCAGGGCGAGCACGACGCCCTTGCCGGCGGCCAGGCCCTCGGTCAGGTGGTGCAGGTCCTTGGGGTCGAAGCCGTTCTTGATCCGCTTTGCGCTCCAGGCGGGGAGGCGGAAGGACTCCATCCAGTAGCGCAGGTAGGACCGCATGCCCGCGCGTGAGAGTTCGGCGAGGCGCTCGGGGCCCGCGCCGGGCACCACGCGCGCGTAGTTGCTCTCCAGCCGCTGTACGCCCTTGCCTCGCTGCTTCCAGGCGAGGTCGGCGATGGTGTTCCCGAGCCGTACGGCGACCGGCTCGGGGAGCTTCTTGACGGTGCTCCAGCCCAGTCCGTACAGCGCGTCCGTCAGCCGGTCCTGTGCGCTCACGTGGCCGCCTCGCTCCCGTGGGAGGCGTTGTGCTGCTTGCCCTCATTGTCCTGCGGGGCGTCGTCCTGCGCGGCGGCCGCGGCCTCGGCCTCCGCGGACTCGCGGCGGACCGTGACGACCCGCTGGATCAGCGTGACGAGACTGCCCACGGCGACGATCCACAGGGCGACAGGCAGCAGGTACTGGATGCCGGGCACGCCGAACTTGTGCAGACCCGCCAGCCCGGCCGCGACCAGGGAGATCACCAGTCGCTCGGCCCGCTCGACCAGCCCGTTGACGGCGACCGGCAGGCCGATCGACTCGCCGCGGGCCTTGGTGTACGACACCACCTGGCCGCTGGCCAGGCAGAAGATCGAGACGGCGCACAGGACGAGGTCGTCGCCCCCGCCCGCGTACCAGAGGATGAAGCCGCCGAAGATCGCGCCGTCGGCGACCCGGTCGAGCGTGGAGTCCAGGAAGGCGCCCCAGCGGCTGGAGCGACCGAGCTGGCGGGCCATGTTGCCGTCGACCAGGTCGGAGAAGACGAACAGCGTGATCACGACCGTGCCCCAGAAGAACTCGCCCATGGGGTAGAAGACCAGCGCGCCCGCGACCACACCGGCGGTGCCGAGGAGGGTGACGGTGTCGGGGCTGACGCCCCGCCGGATCAGAAACGCGGCGAACGGTGTGAGAACACGCGTGAAGAATGCACGCGCGTACTTGTTCAGCATGGCCTTCCCGAGGGTCGGTGTCGCCGTCTGGCCCCTGCTGGCCACCGGCTGGCCCATCGTAGCCACGCGCGCGTGCGGGCGACGGGCGGGACCCGAGGCCCGTGTCACGGCGCACCGGTGCGCGGGGCGGGTCGCGATCACGTCCTTCGTATGGACGCACCGTGACGGGAGTGGGAAGGTCGAATAACCGCGGGCGTCGCCGGAGCCGCACCGCACGCGGATCCCGCGTGTCCGCGCCCACAGTGACCTCACCGTGCACGGGAGGCAGGATCATGGGCGACAAGGCACAGACACACCCTGGGGCCGCCGGCAGGGCACAGGCGGCCGACCACCCCCAGTCCGTACGGAATGTGGTGCTGGTCGGCCACTCCGGATCGGGCAAGACCACGTTGGTGGAGGCCCTCGCGCTCACGGCGGGGGCAGTGAACCGGGCGGGCCGTGTGGAGGACGGCGGCACCGTCTCCGACTACGACGAGATCGAGCACCGGCAGCAGCGCTCGGTGCAGCTCTCCCTGGTGCCCGTCGAGTGGGACGGCATCAAGGTCAATCTCCTCGACACCCCCGGATACGCCGACTTCGTCGGTGAGCTCAGGGCCGGTCTGCGAGCGGCGGACGCGGCCCTCTTCGTCGTCTCGGCCTCGGACGGCGTGGACGGCTCGACCCGCATGGTCTGGGAGGAGTGCGCGGCCGTGGGCATGCCCCGGGCCATCGTCGTCACCCACCTGGAGGCGGCGCGCGCCGACTTCGAGGAGATGACCCGGATCTGCGCGGAGGCCTTCGGCGCGGACGACCCCGACGCGGTCCTGCCGCTCTACCTGCCGCTGCACGGGCCGCAGGCGCCGGACGGGCACGCTCCCGTGACCGGCCTGATCGGGCTGTTGTCGCAGAAGCTGTTCGACTACTCGACCGGCGAGCGCAAGGAGTCCGAGCCGGGCGAGGACCAGCTGCCGCTGATCGAGGAGGCCCGCAACCGGCTGATCGAGGGGATCATCTCGGAGAGCGAGGACGAGACCCTGATGGACCGCTACCTCGGCGGGGAACCGGTCGAGGTCAAGACCCTGATCGAGGACCTGGAGCGGGCCGTCGCACGCGGCGTGTTCTTCCCCGTCCTGGCCGCCGCCCCCGCGGCCGAGGGCTCCCGGCAGGGGCTCGGCACGGTGGAGCTGCTGGAGCTGATCACCCGGGGCTTCCCCACGCCGCTGGAGCACGAGACGCTGCGGGTGACGACGGTCGACGGCAAGCCGCGCGAGCTCAAGCCGTGCGACCCGGACGCGCCGCTGGTCGCGGAGGTCGTGAAGACCTCCTCGGACCCGTACGTCGGCCGGCTGTCGCTGATCCGCGTCTTCTCCGGCACCCTGCGCGCCGACCAGACGGTCCACGTCTCCGGGCACGGTCTGGCCGACCGGGGGCACGAGGACCACGACGTCGACGAGCGGATCGGCGCCCTGTCCACACCGTTCGGCAAACAGCAGCGCCCGGTCTCGCACGTGATCGCCGGTGACCTGGCGTGCGTGGCCAAGCTCAGCCGGGCCGAGACCGGGGACACCCTGTCCGCCAAGGACGACCCGCTGCTCATGGAGCCGTGGCAGATGCCCGATCCGCTGCTGCCGCTGGCCATCCAGGCGCACAGCAAACCGGACGAGGACAAGCTCTCGCAGGGTCTGGCCCGGCTGGTGGCCGAGGACCCGACGATGCGGCTCGAACAGAACCAGGACACCCACCAGGTGGTCCTGTGGTGCCTGGGCGAGGCGCACGCGGACGTCGCCCTGGAGCGGCTGCGCAGCCGCTACGGCGTCCAGGTCGACGTCGTACCGCACAAGGTGTCCCTGCGCGAGACGTTCGCGGCCAAGGCGGCCGGGCGCGGCCGGCACGTCAAACAGTCCGGCGGGCACGGGCAGTTCGGGATCTGCGAGATCGAGGTGGAGCCGCTGCCGGGCGGCTCCGGCATCGAGTTCGTGGACAAGGTCGTCGGCGGCGCGGTGCCCCGGCAGTTCATCCCTTCGGTGGAGAAGGGCGTACGCGCCCAGGCCGCCAAGGGAGTCGCCGCCGGGTATCCGCTCATCGACGTGCGCGTGACCCTCCTGGACGGCAAGGCGCACTCGGTGGACTCCTCCGACGCCGCGTTCCAGACGGCCGGGGCGCTCGCGCTGCGGGAGGCCGCGACCGACGCGAGGATCCATCTGCTGGAGCCGGTGGCCGAGGTGTCGGTGCTGCTCGGCGACGACTTCGTGGGCGCCGTGATGAGCGACCTGTCGGGGCGGCGCGGCCGGGTGCTCGGCACCGAGCAGACACCCGGCGGGCGCACCCTGATCCGGGCCGAGGTACCCGAGATCGAGATCGGCCGGTACGCGATCGACCTGCGGTCGATGACGCACGGCACGGCCCGCTTCAGCCGCCGGTACGCCCGGCACGAGCCGATGCCGCAGCAGGTAGCTGACCGGATCCGTGAAGAGGAGCGCAAAGCCTCCTAGTTGGGGCCTGAGAGGGCCAAGTGGCCCTGGTGGGGCTCCTTCCGCACAGGCGGGCGGTTTCCAGGACCGCCCGCCGACGGATGTCGGTGTCTGCGGATACGCTGATGACCTGATCAACAGGTGTGCGGAGCGCGGAACTCGGGAAGGCCGCTTCATGCGGAAGCGGCAGCGATGGGGGCGGCAGTGACGGACGGATTCGACTTCAGCCCAGGGGCCCAGGTGCCTCTGGCGGGTGCGAGCGGCCAGACCGCGGCGACCTACGCGCTGGCCGCCGCGGCGTACCGGGACGACGAGGTCACCACGATCCTCAAGGCCGACAACGAGTGGCACCAGTCGAAGGTGACCCCTCCGCGCTCCTGGGCGAAGATCTTCCGCCCCAACTTCGGCGAGGCCTTCTCCCGCGCCGTCATCGACCGCATGCTGGGCGCCGGGCGCAAGCCGGTCATCCAGTCCTTCGGGATCGAGCCCCAGGTCGTCGTGGAGCACTGCCTGGCGGCCCACCGCATCCGCCGCGACCGCGACAACTGGCTGTCGGCGATCACGGTGATCTGCGGGGTGCTCTTCCTGCCGGGCTTCCTCGTGTGGCTGCTGGTGTTCACGCTGCGCACCACCATGGCCAAGCGCGAGGACAAGCGGGCCGGCGCCCTCGCCACCACCCTGCTGGTCGCCGTGGCCGCGCTCGCCGCGCTGTTCCTGATCCGCATGCCGTTCGAGGGATTCTGGGCCCTGTACGGGCGCGCGGCGGTCGTCATGCCGGTCGTCGGCTGGTTCTGGGCCAAGCAGATCTGCGAGCGGACGGCCCGGGACCTCAGGGAGCGCTGGTCGAGCCTGCTGTCGGGCGGCGGTGTGGGCGCCAAGATCCCCGAGGCGGTGCCGGGCAACCCCGGCGACGCGGCCGAGCAGGTCCGCAAGGAGCTGGCGCGCCTGGGCGCCGAGCAGCGGTCCAACTCGGTGTTCTACGCCGGCCCCAAGGGCATACTCGGCATGGGCACGCGGTGGGGCAGCTGGCAGCTGGCCGAGGAGCTGGTGTCCGCCGAGCCGGGCAAGGACTTCCACCCCTTCCGCAGTTGGGACGTCATCGTGGCGATCCAGGGCGGCCTGGGCATGCTGGAGCGCACGTCCATCAACACCGGTGGCTTCACCAAGCCGTCCATCACGCACTGGATCGTGACACCGATCGGCGAGAAGGCGACGGAGGTGTCCCGGCCGAGCGGCGCGGACGTCGACGCGTACACGGTGCGGACGCACGCCATACAGGACATCTGCAACAAGCAGCAGTTCGGCAGCGGCGACCGGCACTATCTCGGCGTCCAGTGGACCCTGTGGGACGGCCACCTGGTCATCACGATGCTGATCACGGTGACGGTGCTGCACGAAACGCTGCGCATCGAGGTCACCGGGCACGCGCTGGGGCCGGTCAATTCCCTGTTCAACGAGAAGCCCGCGGCCAAGGAGAAAACGGTGCAGAAGGCTCTCCGGTTCTGGGAGACCCGCACCGTGAAGATGCCGCTGATCGACGCCGACGAGGTGGTGCGGCTGGCCGCGCGTGCCCCGCTGACCTGGTACCCGCCGCTGCTGAACTGGCTGGGCGGGAGCCTGACGCTGCCCGAGCCGTTCGGTCTGCGGCACGCGTGGGCGGATCAGCCGTGGCGGCACCGGTTCATGGCGGACGATGCGCTGCGGGCCGCGACGCCGGTGCTGCGGGTGGTGCATGCGGCGGCGCTGAAGGTGCTGCGGGAGAACGGGGTGGACGTGGAGAAGTTCGGTTCCAGGTCTGCGGCGCTCAGCGGGGCGGTGCAGGAGGCTTCGCCGAAGAAGGCGGATGTGTACGACGCCTAGTCGCTAAACCGTAGGCCAGGCCTCCGCCAGCATCTTCCGTGTGTCCGCCAGCAGTTGCGGCAGTACCCGCGTATGTCCCACCACCGGCATGAAGTTCGTGTCGCCGCCCCACCGCGGCACGATGTGCTGGTGCAGGTGCGCCGCGATGCCCGCGCCGGCGACCGAGCCCTGGTTCATGCCGATGTTGAAGCCGTGGGCGCCCGACGCCGTGCGCAGGGCCGTCATCGCCTGCTTGGTGAGTTCGCCGAGCTCGGCCGTCTCCCCCGCCGTGAGGTCGGTGTAGTCGGCGACGTGCCGGTAGGGCACGGTCATCAGGTGCCCGCCGTTGTACGGGTACAGGTTGAGCACCGCGTAGACCTGCTCGCCGCGCCTGACGACCAGCCCGTCCTCGTCGGACTTGGCCGGGATGGAGCAGAAGGGGCAGCCGTCGCCGGCGCCCGGGCCGGTCGGCTTGTTCTCACCCTGGATGTAGGCCATCCGGTGGGGCGTCCACAGACGCTGGAACGCGTCCTGCGTCCCCACTCCCTGCTGCTGCTCCGGCTCACTCGTCATGCAGTGCAGCATATGGCGTCGACCTGGGGGTACGGCAAAGGCCCCCGGGATCTCCCGGGGGCCCGTACGCGGTTCGCAAGCGGTCTGGTCGCGCCGTGCCGTCAGACCTGGGCGCGCTCCTCGACGACTTTGAGGATCTTCGCGATGGCCTCGTCGAACGGGATGCCGTTCTCCTGGGAGCCGTCGCGGTAGCGGAAGGACACGGACCCGTGGGACATGTCCTCGTCGCCCGCGATGACCATGAACGGCACCTTCTGCTTCTGGGCGTTGCGGATCTTCTTCTGCATCCGGTCGGACGAGGAGTCCACCTCGACGCGCAGACCCTTCGTCCGGGCCGCCGCCGCGAACTTCTCCAGGTACTCGACGTGCGCGTCGCCGATCGGGATGCCGACCGCCTGGACCGGGGCCAGCCACGCCGGGAAGGCGCCCGCGTAGTGCTCCAGGAGCACCGCGAAGAAGCGCTCGATCGAGCCGAACAGGGCGCGGTGGATCATGACCGGGCGGGTCTTGGAACCGTCCGCGGCCGTGTACTCCAGGTCGAAGCGCTCCGGCAGGTTGAAGTCGAGCTGGATGGTCGACATCTGCCAGGTGCGGCCGATGGCGTCCTTGGTCTGGACGGAGATCTTCGGGCCGTAGAAGGCGGCACCGCCCGGGTCCGGGACCAGCGGCAGGCCCTGCTTCTCGGCGACCTGGCGGAGGGTTTCGGTCGCCTCCTCCCAGGCCTCGTCCGAGCCGACGAACTTCTCCGGGTCCTTGGTGGACAGCTCCAGGTAGAAGTCGGTGAGGCCGTAGTCGCGCAGCAGGTTCAGGACGAAGGTGAGCGTCTTGTCGAGCTCCTCCGACATCTGCTCGCGCGTGCAGTAGATGTGCGCGTCGTCCTGGGTGAAGCCACGGGCCCGGGTCAGGCCGTGCACGACGCCCGACTTCTCGTACCGGTACACCGTCCCGAACTCGAACAGGCGCAGCGGCAGCTCACGGTAGGAGCGCCCGCGCGCGTCGAAGATCAGGTTGTGCATCGGGCAGTTCATGGGCTTGAGGTAGTAGTCCACGCCCTCGTCGAGCTGCATGGGCGGGTACATACCGTCGGCGTACCAGTCCAGGTGGCCCGAGGTCTCGAAGAGCTTCCCCTTCGTCGCGTGCGGGGTGTAGACGAACTCGTAGCCCTCCTCCTCGTGGCGGCGGCGCGAGTAGTCCTCCATGACCCGGCGGATGATGCCGCCCCGGGGGTGGAAGACGGCGAGGCCGGAGCCGATCTGCTCCGGGATGGAGAACAGGTCGAGCTCGCTGCCGAGCTTGCGGTGGTCGCGCTTCTCGGCCTCGGCGAGGAACTCCAGGTGCGCCTTCAGCTCGTCCTTGGTCGGCCAGGCGGTGCCGTAGATGCGCTGCAGCATGGGGTTCTTCTCGCTGCCGCGCCAGTAGGCGGCCGCGTTGCGCATCAGCTTGAACGCCGGGATCGCGCGCGTCGACGGCAGGTGGGGACCGCGGCAGAGGTCCTTCCAGCACAGCTCGCCGGTCTTGGCGTCCAGGTTGTCGTAGATCGTCAGCTCACCGGCGCCGACCTCGACGTCCGCGCCGTCGTCGGAGGAGGCGGAGCCCTTGAGGCCGATCAGCTCCAGCTTGTAGGGCTCACCGGCCAGCTCCTCGCGGGCGGCCTCGTCGGTGACCACGCGGCGGGCGAACTTCTGCCCCCGCTTCTGGATCTCCTGCATCTTCTTCTCGATGGCCTTGAGATCCTCGGGCGTGAACGGCTTCTCGACGTCGAAGTCGTAGTAGAAGCCGTCCTTGACGGGCGGGCCGATGCCGAGCTTGGCCTCGGGGAAGAGCTCCTGCACGGCCTGCGCCATGACGTGCGCGGTGGAGTGGCGCAGGATGTTCAGGCCGTCCTCGGAGGAGATCTCGACGCCCTCGACCTCGTCGCCCTCGGTCAGGGCGTACGACAGGTCCTTGAGCTCGCCGCCCACGCGCGCGGCGATGACCGAGCGCTCGCCGGCGAAGAGCTCGGCGGCCGTAGTGCCCGTCGTCACCACGCGTTCTTCCCGCTCGGAATCGCGCTGGATGATCACACGGACGTCTGACACCGGTCTCTCCTGACTGAAGGTGGGGTCGCGGCGCCATACCGGAGCGCGCGCACGAGTATGGATCGTACCGACCCCGGACCGTCCACCGCGAAATCAGTCCCCGCAGTCCCCTCCGCAGGCCTCCTCGAAGAAGGCCGCCATCCCCGCGTTCTCCTGCAGCGCCTTCATGAGGCGGTCCCGCTCGGCGTCGTCGACCTGCACCGGTACGACGCCGTGGGCGCCGGTCAGGCGACGGAAGCCGCCCCGGCTCTCCAGCCGCCCCTGGACCCGCACCGGCAGCCCGACCAGGTGGGCGTGCCCGGCGATCCGGTATCCCTCCTCGTCGAGGGTGATCCGAACGTTCGGTACGTCGGCGCCGGCCAGCACGCGCAGCCGTACGGTGCCCTCGCCGCGCGGCCCCGACCTGCGCATCCGTGTCACCGCTCCGGTGATCCGCACCGGTACGGCGGGTTCCTCGCGCAGGTAGCGGGCGCCCGCCTCGCGCAGCACGGGCAGGTCGCCGGGTGAGAACTCGACGGGCTCGGCCGAGGGCGCGCAGCCCTCGGGCACACCGGCGGCCGGGGCCCACTCGACGGCGATCCGGGCGCCCTCCGTGCCCCGGACGAGAGCGACCAGGGCCTCGGTGAGCTCGTGGCTCACCCCCGCCTCGACCGCGGCGTCGAAGGCGTCCATGCCGCCGGTGGCGCGCTGGTAGTCGATGGCCTCACGGGCGGCGTACAGGGCCTGGTGGAGGCGGACGGCGAGGGGGCGGCCGTCTGCGACGGGCACGAAGGCGGTGAGCCGGCCGGCCGTGGCGGAGCCGACGAGGACGTGGTCCAGCAGGGCGGCGGCGGAGCGGCGGTGCCGGGCGCCGTGGTAGCCGGCCCGGGCGCGGGTGGCGAGCGCCGCCGCGAGCAGCATCCGGCGGGCGGCGGTGCGCAGCCGGTCCTCGGCGGTCCAGGGCGCGGCGCCGGCGGGCCCGGCGGGGACGTCCTGCCACCAGCGGATCTCGTCGCTGGGGACGGCGAGGGAGAGCAGAACCTCGCGGGCGGAGGGCGAGGCGCTGCGGGACAAGGCGAGCAGGGCCTCGCCGAGCAGGTCGTCGCTGTCGGGGAAGGCGCGGCTCTCGGGCACGAGGAGGCTGGTGCCGGTGCCGCCGGGGCCGGGCGGGGTCCAGCGGCCGTAGCGTCCCGGGGCGCCGCCGCGCCGTCGCCAGCCGTGCCGGCGGAGCAGGGCGCCGAGCACGGCCGGGTCGATGTCCGCGGGCTGGGGCGGGGCGCCGCTGAAGGCGGTGTCGACGGGGTGGGGCCGCACGGGCCTCCATGGCTCCTCGGTCGGGCGGTGCGTCACGGTGTCCCTCCCGTCCCGACCCGCGTCATGATCTCGCACAGCGCCCGGTCGTCGAAGATGCGTGAAGTCGGTATCCGCACGGTGGTGCGGCGGCGGCCGGTGATCGGCTGGCCGGCGAGGTTGGTCCAGTAGCAGCAGTGCCTGAGGTCGAGCCGGTCGTGGCCGGCGCGCAGCCAGTCGTCCTGGGAGCGCGGCACCAGCATCACCACGAGGATCTTGTGCACCGACACGGGGGTGCGGGCGAGCTTCGCCAGGTGGTCGTTGTCGAGCGTGAAGGCGAAGGTGCGGCCCGGCGGGTCGGGCGGCACCTGGTACGTGGCCTTGAGCTGCACCTTGATGGTCACCTCGTCGTCGACGGTGTGCCCGGGGGCGCTGTGGCTGACGTGCCAGTCGATGCCGTTGTCGGGAAAAGGCTGGGAGAGCGAGCAGCCGGCGGCCGCCGCTACGGCGTGCAGATAGCCGACCTGCAGCGTCTCCATGCAGGCGGTGGTGGCGAGAGTGCCGCGAGAGGGAGCCGTGCGCTCGGGCAGCAGCCCGCCCCGTTCGGGCTGCGCTATGGCCATGGCCAACAGCCTTCCGGAACAGTTGAGTCCCCGTGCGGGCCGTTGAACTGACAGGACCCGTACTCCTGTTGTCTCCGTCCGGCGTACGGCGCAAACAGGCCGGGTATCACCGGATCGGGCAGCGGACGGTACGTCAACTGCCGAGGGTGAACGAGGGGTTGTTTGGCTATGACGACGTGCTGGTACGAAGGGCCACTGGCCGCCTTCGACACGGAGACGACGGGCGTGGACGTCGAGACCGACCGCATCGTGTCGGCCGCCGTCGTCGTCCAGGACGCCCCGGGCATCCGGCCGCGGGTCAGCCGCTGGCTGGTGAACCCGGGGGTTCCGGTGCCGGCCGGGGCGACGGCGGTGCACGGGCTGACGGAGGAACATCTGCAGCGCAACGGCCGGTGGCCGGCGCCCGTGATGTTCGAGATAGCGGAGGCGCTCGCCGAGCAGGCGCAGGTCGGCCGCCCGCTCGTGGTGATGAACGCGCCGTTCGATCTGACCCTGTTCGACCGGGAGTTGCGCCGCCATCGTGCCTCGGCCCTGAGCCGCTGGTTCGAGTCGGCGCCGCTTTTGGTGCTCGACCCGAGGGTCCTGGACAAGCACCTGGACCGCTACCGCAAGGGCCGCCGCACCCTGACCGATCTGTGCGCGCACTACGGCGTCGACCTGGAGGGCGCGCATGACGCGGCGGCCGACGCCGTGGCGGCGCTGGAGGTCACCCGGGCGGTGGGGCGCCGTTTCGCGTCGCGGCTGGAGCGCCTCGCCCCCGGCGAGCTGCACACGCTCCAGGCGGTGTGGCACGCGGCGCAGGCCCGGGGGCTCCAGGCGTGGTTCGCGCGCAGCGGCGTGGAGGAAGCGGTCGACCCGGCCTGGCCGCTGCGCCCGGACCTGCCTGCGGCGGCCTGAGCACCCGGTGCGGGCATGAGAAAACCGGTCCGTCTGCGACGGACCGGCTGTTTCCGGTGGGCGATACTGGGTTCGAACCAGTGACCTCTTCGGTGTGAACGAAGCGCTCTCCCACTGAGCTAATCGCCCGGGAACGCACTGAACCATACAGGCCCCGGCACGTTTCCTTCAAACCGCTTGGAGCTGCCTGGCCAGTCCGCGGGCTCCCGCGCGCATCATCAGCCGGTGATTGGCGCGGAAGACGGGCCGGCACGGCAGGGCGAGCCGCCGCAGCAGCGGCTTGCGGACGTCGACGACCTGGTCGTACCGCACGAGGGTCCTCGCCCCTTCCGGTGTGAGCGTCCAGCACGCCCAGCCCTCCATGTCACCGGACAGGGCGATCTCCAGCACGCCGGCCGCGGGGTCACGTCGCACCTCCCGCGCCGTGACGGTCATGTCGTACGGCAGGAACGAGCGGATCCGGACCACCCCCGTGGTGTCGTCGAGCCGGGTCACCTCCCGGACCTGGCGCCACCACCGGGGGTAGTCCTCGGCGCGTTCCAGCGTCGCGTACACGGCGTCGGGCGGCGCGGGCAGGCTCCACAGAGTGCGGAAGCGGTAGTGGTTCCAGTCCATGACCGCAGTCTGCCCACTCCCGGCGGGGAGGTATGAGTACGCGGCTGAGTATCCGCACTCATGCCGTAGGGGGTGACGCGGACCACACTGCCGGTCATGACGCACCTTCCGCCCCCGGCCGAGGAGTTGCGGCTCCTCGATGCCGAGCTGTGGCAACTGGAGTCCCGACGCACCCAGTTGCTGGCCCGCCGCGCCTGGCTGGTCGCGACCCTGCACCCGACGCGGCAGCAGGCCGGCGCCCAGGCACAGCCGCCGTCCGCCGCACCGCCCCGCCCGGAGACCGCCGCGCCCAGCGTGCAGAACGTCCTCCTGGTGCTCGGCGGTGTGCTGCTCACTCTCGCCGCGGCGGTGTTCACGCTGGTCAGCTGGGGGCACATGGGGATCACCGGGCGGGCGCTGGTGCTCGGCGCGGTCACGCTGGCCGCGCTCGCGGTGCCCGCGGTGCTGCTGAGGCGGGGGCTGCGGTCGACGGCCGAGTCGGTGGCGGGGCTCGGGCTGGCCCTGACCGTCCTGGACGCCTACGCGCTGCACGAGGCGGCCCTCGCCGGGACGGACGGGACCGGGTACGCGGCGGCCGCCACGGCGGTGCTGGCCGTGCTCTGGGCGGCGTACGGTCTGCTGCCGGCCACGGCCGCGCTGCGGCTGCCCCTGCCCGTCGCCCTGGCGGCGGCCCAGTTCCCGCTGCTGCTGTGGACGCTGTCCGCCGGCGCGGACCCGTATGCGATCGGCGCCGCGCTGCTGGTGACGGCCGGACTGGACACGGTGGTGGCGCTGCGGGTGCCGACCGCTTCCGTGCGGAGCTGCGCGGTCGTCGGCGCGTACGGCGCGGGCGGCTGGGGTGTCCTCGTCGCCGGCTGGCTGTGCGTGACGGCCGACGGCCCGGGGGCTGCCGCCCGGGCGGGGGCGCTGCTGCTGCTCGCGGCGGGGATCGCCCTGGCAGCGGCCTGGCGCGGCCAGGGAGCCACGCACGCCCTTGGCCTCACGATCGCCTCCGGGCTGCTCACCGTCGCCGCGCTGGGCGGAGTGACGCGCACCGTGGTCCCGTCGGAGTGGGTGGTGCCGGCTCATCTGGCCCTCGGTGTCGCCCTGTTGACGGTGCTCCCGGCGGTACGACTGCCGAACGCGGTGCGGCACGGTTTCCTCTGGGCCTCCGCCGCCGTGCAGGCGCTGGCTCTGCTGTGGACACTGCCCGTCGTCGCCTTGATGTTGCTGGGTCCGGCCGGATGGATGGGCCGGGTGTGGAGCGGTGCGCCGTCGGACGCCCGGGCGGCGGTCACCGTGGAGGCGCCCTGGCCGCCGGACGCGGCGACGGCTCCCGTGGTGCTGCTGGTGGTCGCGTCGGTGCTCGCGCTGGTGGTCCGTGCGGAGCAGTGGCGATCACGCGTCCGGTTCGGTGCGCTGGGCCTGCTGTGGGCCACGGCGCTGCTGTTCCCGGCGATTCTCGCGGTTGCCTACCCGGCGGGGATGGCGGTCCTGGGAGTCATGACGGCGGCCGCGCTGTACCTGGGCCGGACCACGGCGTCCGGCGTGCGGATGACAGCCCTCGTCCTGGCCCTGGTCACGGCCGTCGACCTGACTTTGGTCTCCCTGGCCTCCGAGACCGCGACACTCGTGGTGCTGTCCCTGCTGACGGCCCTGTTCGCGGCGGCCTCGTGGCGGTCGGACGTCGTCCCTGTCACGGCTCCGGCCGCCCTGGTGCACGCCGCCGCCCTCGCTTCGGCGACGGGTGCCGCCATCGACTGGCCGCCGGCCCGGACCGCCCTGCTGGTCCTGGCCGTTCCCGTGGCCGCCGCCCTGCTCGCGCCGCGTCTCACCGCGTCCCGGGCGACGGTGCCGGTCGAGGCCGTGGGGGCCGCCGCCGGCCTGCTGGCCGTGGGCCTGACGGTCACCGACCCGCCGCTGCTCGCGCTGGTGCTGGCGTTGTGCGGCGTCATCACGGCGGGCACGGCGCTGCGTCCGGACCGCCGCCCCGTCGGGTACGCGGCCACCGCCCTGTTCGTGCTGGCCGCCTGGGTGCGCCTGGCCGCGTGGGAGGTCGGCACACCGGAGGCGTACACGCTCCCGGTGACCGTTCCGGCGCTGCTCGTCGGCGCCCTGCGCAGGCGGCGCGACCCGCGGGCCTCCTCCTGGACGGCGTACGGCCCCGGACTCGCCGCCACGCTCCTGCCGAGCCTCGCCGCGGTCTGGGCCGACCCGCACTGGACGCGGCCGTTGCTGCTGGGCACGGCGGCCCTGCTGGTCACCCTGCTGGGTGCCCGGCATCGCCTCCAGGCGCCGCTGGTGCTGGGCGGCTCGGCGCTCGCCCTGGTCACGCTGCACGAACTCGCCCCGTACGTCGTGCAGGTGACCGGCGCGCTCCCCCGCTGGGCGCCTCCCGCCCTCGCCGGACTCCTGCTGCTCGCCCTCGGGGCGACGTACGAGCAGCGGATCCGGGACGTCCGGCGGGTGCGGGAGGTCCTGGGGAGGATGAACTGACCGCCGATTACGGCATCTTGTCCCCCAGCAGCGCCAGGTTCTCGATGGCGGCGAGGCCGTAGAGCGCGGTGTCGTTCGTGGACACCCAGGGCGCCTCGCTGCCCGGCACCAGCGTGAGCGGGCCGCTGAGCTTCTCGGTCTTCCAGGGCGCCGACTCCTTGTAGCCGTCGGAGTTGTAGAACTTGTCCCACGCGCGCTTGGCGAGCTTCTCGTCGCCGGACTGGACGGCGGCGTAGGCGTCGAGGCGCGAGTGGCCCTGGAAGAGGATCAGGGAGCCGAAGTTGCTGCCGTAGCGGGCCGCCTGCTCGGCCTTGGTGGCGTTGAAGTAGCGGCAGTAGTCGAGGTACGCCTCCTTGAACTTCGGCACGTCGACGAGGTCGATGAGCTCGGCGCACAGCTCGCCCAGGCCGAAGACGGCCGACAGGTGCGAGACCTCCACCTTGGGCTGGGCGGCGACGGCGAACTTGCCGGTGTCCAGGTCGTACAGGCCGCTGCCCTGGACGAAACCGTTGGGCTGGGCGGCGATCGTCTCCATGGTGGACAGCACGCGCGCCTTGGCCTTCTCCCACTTGGGGCCCTTGCGCTCCCACTCGGTCAGCCAGGCCGAGACCAGCCCGCTCCAGTCGGTGCCGAAGCCGATCGACAGGGCGTGCCGGTCGGGTGTGTACGGCTCGGTGCGGATCTTGCGGAGCGGGTCGAGGGCGAGGAACGTCTCGTCGGAGTCGACGTTGGCGTGCATGAGGTCGCCGACGCGTTCGTCCGCCGTGAGGAAGTAGTAGAAGCGCCGGTACGTGGTGTTGGCGATGCGCTGCTGCTTGGCGCTGTCGGCGAAGTGCTGCACGCCGTGCCGGGTGCCGAGGCCGGCCCACTTGCCCAGGTGGTAGACGTCGACCTCGCCGGTGTGCCGGGTCATGGCCTCGGCGAAGCGGAAGATGTCCGAGCGGCCGCTTCTCAGGTACGCGTACCAGAGCCACAGGTCAGGCGACAGCTCGGAGTTGTCCCAGGCGTAGCCGCCGACGTCGTAGCGCCACTGGTGCCGGACGGTGTCGTAGGTGTGCATGATGTCGCCGTAGTCCCAGAAGCCGTACCACCGGCGCGTCTCCACCTGGTCCTTGTAGTAGGTGAAGAGGAAGTCGAGGTGGTCCTCGATCTTGGCCTTGGCGGGGGTGGAGCGGTCGGGTTCGGCGTACAGGCCCTTGCCGAAGACGCCCGCCTTGATGAGCTGCTTGGGCGGGGCGGCGAGCTGCGGCAGCACCCGGACGGCCTCGACCTGCTCGGCGAGCCGCTCGGCGCTCGGGGTGGACTCGTTGGCCCAGAAGAGCAGTTCGGAGGTGCGGGCGATGCCGTACGGGGTGCCGAACTCGGGCTCGTAGTCCTCGTAGGTGATGTTGAGGCCTTCGAGCTGCTCGGGGAAGGTGTCCTGGCCCATGCCGTCGTGGTAGAAGCGCATGTCCATGGGCTGGGCCTCGGGGGACCAGAGCCAGAGGGTGACCTCGGCCTCGTCGGTGTGGGCGCCCCGGATGTCGAGCTGGGCGGGGAACTTCTCCCAGAAGTCGCGCAGGCCGAAGGAGAATCCGCCGCTCACTCCGCCGACGTACCCGAAGCCGGAGGCGCGCCGGCCGCCGCCCGCCGCGATCCAGCCGTGGCCCTTCTTGGTGCGCTTGCGCAGGGTGAAGCCGTCGGCCGACAGCTGGGAGAGGGTGTAGTCGCCCCACTCGGGGATGTACTGCAGCCGGGTGGTGACCCGCTGGTCCCAGGTGGCCGGGTCGGGCAGCTTCTTGCCCTCGTACTGCGCCGCCTGCACGGCCGCTCCCGGGTCGCGGCGCAGGCCGGTGATGCCTTTGACGGCCTCGCGCAGCAGGCCGGTGCCCTCGCCGCCGATGCGGATGTGCCGGTCGTAGGACTCGTCGCGCATCGGCACGCTGAAGCGGACGCCGAGGCCGCGGATGAAGTCGCCGCTCGCCTTGCCGGGCTCCTGCTTCCCGTCGTAGGTGATGGTGTGCACCATGCGGAAGGAGTCGGCGCCCGCGTAGAAGTAGAGCCGGATGGAGAAGGGCAGCCAGCCGCGGCTGCCCTTGCGGTGCTTGCCGTCGACGCGGACGACCGCGCGGACCGGGCCCTCCTGCTCGACGGTGACCTTGTCGACGGCGCCGTCGAAGCGCTCGGTCCTGACCGCGCCCTGGTCCTCGTCCTCGATCTCGGGCTGGCGGATCAGCACGAGCCGGCCGTTCTTCGCGATCTCCGTCGCGCCCCGTCTGACCGACTTGACGATCGTGGAGCCGGACGTGCCGATCTTCGCGGTGATGACGCCGGTGGAGATGTCGATGGTGCCGCCGCTCTTGTCGACGGTGACCTTCTTCTCCGGTGCGGCGGGCGCCCCGGCGGCGAGGGTGAGCTTGCCGTCACCCGAACCGACCGCGTGAGCCGTCCACTTGAGGGAGCCGTCGGGCCAGTAGGCGATCGGCCAGGACTGCACGGGCACGGCCTTGCCGTCCGCGTCCGTCAGCGCGAAGGTCTGGTCCTTCTGGTAGGCGCCCCTCGGCCAGGGGACGCCGACGGTGGAGCCGGGGGCCGCGCCGAGGCCGCCGCCCTCCAGCCAGTCAAGGGTCACCGGGTCGGCGTCGGCGGCCTCGGCTCCGGGGGCGGCCTGGGCGTCCCGGGCTCCCAGCGCCCAGCTGAACTGGGCGGCGGCTCCGGCGACGGCGGCCGCCTTCAGAAGGGACCTGCGGGGGATGGGAGACATGGCGTTGCTGCCTTTCCTCGTCCGTGCGGGAAGCGATTCCGTGCGCTGGTCAGGGGCATGACAGAGAGAGGCGCGGCGCCCGGGGCGCCGGCCTGACAGTGGAGGAACCGCCGGTCAGCGGCGCCGGTACCGCTCCTCCACGGCTACGGCCGCCGCCGCGACGGCCCCGAGTACGGGGACCGCCAGCGGCGCGGCGAACCAGGCGGACACGACCACCACGGCCAGTCCGCCGATGATCAGGAAGGACCCGGCCGGGTCGAGCACCGTCCGGCGCCAGGCCGCCGCCAGCAGCGTCCGCCAGCGGGCCCCCGGCTCCCAGACCGCCGCCGCGCGCAGCCCGGCCACGACCAGGGCGATCAGCGCGCACACGCCGACGGCCCCGACCAGCGGCCCGCCGGGGATCCCCGCCCGGACCGCCTGGACGTCCACCCAGACCGCGGCCAGCGCGGCCCACCCGGCGAGCCCCGCGAGCCACCCGCCGCGCACGGCCGTGCGGAAGTCCGCGACGAACTCCCGCCGGCCACCGCCCTCGTGCGCGGTACGCCGCCGCAGGTGCCGCGCGCCCGCGGCGAAAGCGGCGGGATACGTGACGACCCCGAGTGAGGCCACCGCGATCCACACACCGGTCAGCAGGCACTCGGCGAACACCGCGAACCGCTCGGCGAGCAGCGACTCGCCCCGTGCTTTCACCCGGGTCCCGGCCATGCTCACCTCAGCCCTTCAGACCCGACGTGGCCATGCCGTCGATCAGATAGCGCTGGAAGGCCAGGAAGAAGGCGAGCACCGGCAGCAGCGCGACCAGCGACATGGCGATCATGCCGCCGTAGTTGGCCACGGCGTCCTGGTCCACGAACATCTTCAGGCCGAGCGAGACCGTGTACTTGTCGGGCTCGTTGAGGTAGATCAGCGGGCCCATGAAGTCGTTCCAGGAGTTGATGAACGTGAAGATCGCGCTGGTGATCAGGGCCGGGCGGCACAGCGGCAGCATGATCGACCAGTAGATGCGGAAGTGCCCGCAGCCGTCCAGCCGGGCCGCCTCGTCGAGCTCCTTGGGCATGTTGCGCATGAACTGCACCATCAGGAAGACGAAGAACGCCTCCGTGGCCAGGTACTTGCCGAGCAGCAGCGGTGTGTAGGTGTTGATCATCTCCATGTTGCGGAACAGCACGTACTGCGGGATCAGCAGCACGTGGTAGGGCAACAGGAGGGTGCCGATCATCAGCGTGAACAGCAGATTGCGGCCGGCGAACCTGATCCTCGCGAAGGCGTAGGCCGTCAGCGAGCAGGACGCCAGGATCCCGATCACCGAACCGACCCCGAGGAAGAGCGAGTTGTAGAAGAAGGTGGAGATCGGGATGTCGGCGATGCCCTCGGCGAGGCTGGTGTAGTTGGAGATGATCGGGTCGCCGGGGAAGAGGTCCAGGCTGCCGACGATGTCCTCGCTCTTCTTGAAGGAGCCGCCGATGACCCAGATCACCGGGTAGAGGATCACCGCCAGGACCAGCAGGGAGCCGATGTGCCAGGCGAGGGATCCGGGCAGTTTGTGCCGCAGCCCGCCCGCCCGCGCGGAGGGGGCCGGGGTGATGTCGGTGGCCTGCGCGCTCATCGGGCGCCCTCCTCGTAGTGCACCCAGCGCTTCTGGGACCAGAACAGCACCGCCGTCACCAGGGCGACCGCGACCAGCAGCATCCAGGCCATGGCGGAGGCCAGGCCCATCCGGCTGTTCTCGAAGCCCTGGACGTAGAGGTAGCAGGTGTAGACCATCGAGCCGTCCGCGGGACCGCAGGCGTTGCCTCCGGCGCCGCCGCCGACGATGTACGCCGAGCTGAAGATCTGGAAGGAGTGGATCGTCTCCAGCAGGACGTTGAAGAAGAGCACCGGGGAGATCATGGGCAGGGTGATGTTCCAGAACCGCCGCAGCTTGCCGGCCCCGTCGACCTCGGCCGCCTCGTACAGCTCGCGCGGGACCTGCTTGAGACCGGCCAGGAAGATGACCATGGGGGCGCCGAACTGCCAGACGGTGAGCGCTACCAGGCTGTAGATGATCATGTCCGGGTCGCCGGTCCAGCCGCCGACGCCGATCCCGAAGATCTGCTGTGTACGGTCCACGATCGCGTCGTCCGAGAAGATCGCCTTCCAGACGATCGCGACGGAGACACTCGCGCCGATCAGCGACGGCGCGTAGAAGGCGGCCCGGTAGAAGGCCTGTCCGCGCCGCTTCTGCGCGAGGAGCAGGGCCACACCGAGGGCCGCGAGGAGCTTGAGCGGCGTTCCGACGACGACGTACCAGAGCGTCACCTGCACCGAGTGGCGCCAGCGTGGGTCGCCGAACATCTCGGAGAAGTTGTCGAGGCCGATCCACTTGGGCGCGTCGAACAGGTTGTAGTCGGTGAACGCGAAGTAGAGCGAGGCGACCATCGGGCCCGCGGTGAGCAGCAGGAACCCGGCGATCCAGGGAGACATGAAGAGATAGCCGGCCAGGTTCTCCCGGCGCCGCCGCCGCTTGAGGGCGGCGGGGCGCGCGGGCTTCACCGGACCGTGCCGCGGCTCGGAGTCCTGGGACAGGCCCTCCATCGCAGGGGCGTGTGTCACGGCGGTTCCCATCAGGTGCCGAGAGCCGTCTTCGACTCGGTGAAGAACTGCTTGACGGCGTCAGCCACGGACCGCTTGCCCAGAGCCATCTCCTCGGCGATGCGCAGGAACGCGGCCTCGCAGATGTCGGCGCCTTCCGGGTGCGGCGTGATGGGCTCCAGAACGCCCGCCTTGACGAGGGACTGCTCGTACTCGGCTATGGCCTTGTTGACCGGGTCGGTCGGCTTGTACGCGTCGAACTGGGACTGCGTCGCGGGCACACCCCGGTCGTAGCCCATGATCTTGGCGACCTCGGGGTCGTGCACCATGAAGTCGATGAACTGGGCGACCTCCTTGGGGTGCTGGGTGCGCTTGGAGGCGCTCAGCATGAGGGAGCCGAGGTACTGGCCGGTCTTCTTGCCGTCCGTCGTCGGGATGGGCGCCAGACCGTACTCGCTCTTGCCCTCGGAGGTGTAGCGGACGGTGAAGTTGTCCCAGGTGAACTCGCTGCCGGCGAGCTCCGCCGCGACCGCCGACTTGGGCTTGATCTGCGCGACCTTCTTGGGGTCGGCGTAGACGCCCTCCTCGACGCCCTTCTTGGCCTTCGTCCACCACTCCGTCAGATCGGCCTCCGTGAAGCCGAGTCCGTCCTCGGTGAAGAACGCCTTGCCCTGCTGGCGCAGATAGGGGTCGTAGAGGTACATGACGCCGTACATGCCGCTGTCGCCGGCGCGGCCCGTCTTGTCGCGGATCTTCTTCATCGCCGCGTCGAAGTCGTCCCAGGTCCAGCCCTGCTCCGGCTTCACACCGGCCCGGGTGTAGACGGGCTTGTCGATGACCAGGGCCATCGAGTTGGAACCGACCGGGACTCCGAGGAGCTTGCCGTCGATCTCGCCGAACTTCTCAAGTCCGGCGCGGAATCCGTCCATCCGGAGGTTGCCGGCCTTGACCTGCTCGCTGAGATCGAGCAGCACGTTCTTCGCGTCGTATTTGCGCAGGAACCCGATGGCATTCTGGAAGACGTCCGGCGGATTTCCGCCGGAGGCCTGGGTGTTGAACTTCTTCCAGAAGTCGAGATAAGGCTGGAAGTCCGTTTTCACCTTGATCTTCGGGTACTTCTTCTCGAAGAGCGCGATGGTCTTGTTGATGCGCTCGGCGCGGTCCTCCGCACCCCACCACGCGTAACGGATCGTCACCGTCCCGTCCGCGGAGGTCCCTCCGTCGCCACCGCAGCCGGTGGTCGCGGCCAGCCCCAGCGTGGCCGCCGTGGCCCCGGCCGCCTTCAGAATCGTACGTCTCTCAACATTCCTGCCGTTCACCACGGTTGGCCCTCCCCGCACATCGTCCCGCTCGCATGAATCGTTTCAAGTAAGCGCTTGCTGGCACAAGTTACGGAGGGGCTGAGGGTGCGTCAATGATTCGGACAAGAATTTCTTACCGAGCGGGCCGGCGGCGAGGCGGGGCAGGGCGGCGGTACGCCGGGCCCGCCGGGGTGACGCCACTGGTGAGACGGGTGCGGTCGGCGGACCGAACGGGGCGGGGCCGCCCGCACGGCTTTCGGGAGCGACCGAAAGGCGACGCCGGGGCGAGTGGCGCGGGGCCGGGCGGAGGGTGACCGGTTTCCGCCCTTGAGGGGCCGCCGGCCGGACGTTCGGCGGCACGGGACGGGAGACACCCGCGCGAGGCGGGCCGGGCATGGAACGACGGCGGCCCACCTGCGCAGTCGCTGGTGGGCCGCCGTTCCGGGTGGGCGATACTGGGTTCGAACCAGTGACCTCTTCGGTGTGAACGAAGCGCTCTCCCACTGAGCTAATCGCCCGGACGCAGGAAGAACATTACCCCATGTCAGGGGGTGCCTGTGACCAGCGCCGGCCGGCACCGGCACCCCCGCGGCGGCTCACTGGTCCTTGATCTTCCACGGCATGACGACGCCGAACTTCCACACATAGATACCGACCAGTACGGCCACGATCACCAGTCCGATACTCGTCAGGATGATGTTCCGGCGCCGCACCCTGGGATCGAGGGCGCGCTGTGCGGCCTCCGTGACCTTCCGCTTGGTCCAGCGCAGCACCAGCTGGGCCCACACGAACTCGGTCGCCCAGATCGCCATGCCGCCGAAGATCACGACCCAGCCCGGTCCGGGCAGGGGCAGCATGATGATGCCCGCCACGACGACCGCGAGCCCGATGATGAAGATGCCGACCTGCCAGCTCACATGCAGCAGCCGGCGCGCTTTGACGAATTCCGGCGCCCGTGAGCCGAGCGCCCGCTCCTGCTCGCCGCCCGCCTCGTCCGTCCCCGACTCGTCCGCCGCCACGGCCACCTCGCCCGGCTCGTCACTCCCCGTATTCATACGGACAAACACTACCCGAGCGAAACCAGTCACCGGAATGGACGCACGACGCGAACGATCTCTCGGCCGGAAGAGTTACCTAAAGGCACGCAAAACACTCAGAGGGGTTTACAACGGCACCGTAGGTGGCATGTCGATTTCGCCGACGTGCGAATCCCCGAGCGCACACTGAGCGAAAGGCCCTGGCGCTTATGAACACCACGGTCAGCTGCGAGCTGCACCTGCGCCTCGTTGTGTCGAGCGAGTCCTCCCTGCCTGTTCCCGCAGGCCTGCGGTACGACACGGCCGACCCCTACGCCGTGCACGCCACCTTCCACACCGGAGCCGAGGAGACCGTCGAGTGGGTGTTCGCCCGCGACCTCCTCGCCGAGGGACTTCACCGCCCTACGGGCACCGGCGACGTCCGCGTCTGGCCGTCGCGCAGTCACGGTCAGGGCGTCGTGTGCATCGCCCTGAGCTCACCGGAGGGCGAGGCCCTGCTCGAGGCCCCGGCACGGGCTCTGGAGTCCTTCCTGAAGCGGACCGACGCCGCCGTGCCGCCCGGCACGGAACACCGGCACTTCGACCTCGATCAGGAGCTCTCGCACATCCTGGCGGAAAGCTAGGGCGAGGCGCTCACCGAGCAGCCCGGCGCCGTCGACTCGGGGAGACGGCTCGGGCCAGGACAACCGCATACGGGATACACCGGCGCCGGCACCGCGCACCACGCGGTGCGGCGCCGGCTCGCGTGTACGGCCGTTTCGGCTCGCGTGCGCGGCCGTTTCGGCTCGGGTGCGCGGCCGTTTCGGCTCGCGTGTGCCGCGCTCGCCTCGCGGGGGCCGGGCGGCCCTGTGTGCCGGCGGCCCGCGAGTGCCCGTGGCTCGCATGTGCCGGGATGGCTCCGGTGCGCCAGGCGGCCCACAGTGCCTGCGACTCACATGTGCCGGGATGGGTCGGGTGTCCCAGCGGCCCGTGAGTGCCTGGCGACTCGTGCGCCGGGCTGGATCGGGTGGGCCTGGCGGCCTGCGGGTGCCTGATGACTCGCATGTGCCAGACGACTCATGTGTGCCGGGGCGGCTCGCGTGAAAGCGGCCCATGCGCCCGGCGCAGCTCGCGTGAAAGCGGCCCACGCACCCGGCGACTCGCGTGTGCCGGGCGCCTCACGTGTGCCGGGCGGCCCGCGAGTGCCCGGCGGCTCGCGAGTGCCCGGGCGGCTCACGTGTGCTCGGCGGCTCTCATGTGCCGCCGGGGCGCAGGCCCGCAGCCGGGGTCTTTCGCTGCCCGGAGGGCGGGCGGGAACCATGGCGTGCTCGGCCGCGTTGTATTCGAGGCCATGTGCGGGCATGAGGGGCGGTCCGGCGGGGTCGAGCCGTTACCATCGGCCAGCATCGGCGGGCGCCTGCCCGACCCCCAGGCCAGGGAGCGAATCGTGCTGATCACCCACGACACCCGGTGCGCCCTCGACACCGTGGTCGATCTGGTGAACACCGCACCGGACGACGACACGGCGCCGGACGGGCTGCCGGACGTGGCGGCCCTCGCGGATTTCGTACGAAACCACGAGATCAGCGATGTGGGAGTGCTCTCGGAGTTCGACCTCTCGGCGGTGTGGAAGATCCGCGGGCGGTTCGCCGCCGTCTTCGCCGCCCCTGACGCCCGGACCGCCGCCGGCCAGATCAACGAGCTGGTCGCCGCCGCGGGCACCACACCCCGGCTCACGGACCACGACGGCTACGACTGGCATGTGCACTACTTCGCGCCCGGCGCCTCCATCGCCGACCACCTGGCGGCCGACTGCGGGATGGCCCTGGCCTTCTTCGTGGTCGCCGGGGAGCAGGAGCGGCTGCGGCGGTGCGAGGCGCCCGACTGCCGACGGGCCTTCGTCGACCTGTCCCGCAACCGCTCGCGGCGCTACTGCGACAGCCGGACCTGCGGGAACCGCCTGCATGTGGCCGCGTACCGGGCGCGGCGCAAGGAAGCGGCGGGCTGAGCCGCCACCGCAGGGGCGCGTGGCGGGCGGATGGTCGATGCCGACGCGGTCCCGGCGGGTGGCGCCGGGTACCGCGGGTACGGCTCACAGCAACAGCAGATCGTGCAACGAGGCCATGAGCAGCAGACTCCCGATCACCGCGAGGAAGATCATGAGCGGTGGCTGGGATAGGGCGAAGAGGCAACCACGCGGCTCGTCCTGCGGTGGCGCGGGGTCGCTCTGTTCCGTCGTGTCCAGCATCTCGCGGCGATGATGACGCAGTCGGACGGCCGGGCGCGATCAGCGGCCTCGTTCCGTGCGGGTGTGCGCCGATTTCGCGAGGTCCGGTTCAAATTGTGATCATTTCCGCGCGCCCTGGGACCTGCTGTGACGATTCGGCCGGCGCGCGGCCGTCATATGCCGTGCTTCTTGAGGATGGCCTCGATGTCGCTGAAGTCGTCGTCGCCCCGGGTCGCCGAGGCCGGCCGGGTGGCCGGGCGGGACCCCTGGCCCTGGCCCAGGGAGGGCGCCGAGGCCGCCGGAGCCACCGCCTCCGGCCGGGCCTCCGCGCGGGCTGCCCTGCGCTCCTTGCGGGTGCCGCCGCGGCGGCGCTCCACGACACGCGTGGTCATGAAGAGCACCCACGCGAGACCGAGCACCCCGAAGCCCGCCCAGGCGGTCACGCTCAGCGCGGTGTCGGCCAGCCAGTCGACGACGCCCGTCATCACCAGGCCGATCGGCACGAGCGAGTACGCCGCGATACGGGTCGCCGCGAGGAAACGCTTGCGGTACGCCGTGACGGCCGCGATGCCCAGGCCTGCCGCGGACACGGCGGAACAGACGGTTTCGGCAATCATCCGGTCCTCCAGGCGTGGCGCGGTCGGGCAGGGGCACTTCGTCCCTTCCATCCTGCACCCGCCACAGCCCGGGCGGCCATGCCCAGGCCCGACATCAGGGAGATCTCCGGGTCGCCTCCTCCGCAGGTGCCGGTGCGGGTGCACGGCCTGGAAGACTGTGGGTATGAGCGACTCCTTCCCTGCCCCTGCCGCCGCCCCCGTCCTGGAGGTCTGGTGCGACCTCCAGTGCCCGGACTGCCGCACCGCACTGGACGACCTCCATGCCCTGCGCGACCGCTACGGCAACCGTCTGGAACTGCGGCTGCGGCACTTCCCCCTGGAGAAGAACAAGCACGCCTTCGCCGCCGCCCAGGCCGCGGAGGAGGCGTGGGAGCAGGGCCGGGGATGGGAATACGCCGAGGCGCTCCTCGGGCGGGTCGAGGAGCTGGGCCGTAAGGGAGAACCCTTCCTGGTCGAGCTGGCCCGCGAACTTGACCTGGACGCCGAGGAGTTCGACACCGCCCTGATCGACGGCCGGCACATCCTGATCGTGGACGCCGACCAGGCCGAGGGCAAGGCGATCGGCGTGACCGGCACCCCGACCTACGTCATCGGCGGTGAGCGGCTCGACGGCGGCAAGAGCCAGGAGGGGCTGCGCGAGCGGATCGAACAGATCGCGGACCGGCTGCTGGCCGGGCCGGAGCAGGAGCAGGAGCAGGAGGGCTGACCCTGCGCCTCCCCGGCCCCTGCCCCGTCCTTCCAGACCGCTGGGCCTCCGGCCGCTACAACAGCGGCTTGTACATCGCGTACACGTTCGTCTCGTAGCCGAGCGAGGCGTAGAGCCGTTCGGCGGGGGTGTTGCCCGCGAAGACGTTGAGGCCGATGGTGCGCCTGCCCTCGACGGTCGCCTGGGCCTCTGCCAGCAGCATGAGGGTGCGGCCGTGGCCCTTGCCGCGGTGGGCGGCGTGGGTCTCGACGTCGAAGACGAAGGCGCTGTCCTCACGCAGGGCGAGCCACAGCGTGCCCACCGCCGTCCCCTCGTGTTCCACGACGCTGAAGAGCATGCCGGGGGTGGCGAGGCCCTCGGGCAGCAGGGTGGCGTGGTCCCGCTCCGACTTGGCGCGGGCCTCGGCCTGTGGGACGCCCCGCTCGATCCAGCTCTCCGCGTAGTCCTCCTTGCCCTTCTCCAGCCAGGGGCCGAACTCCGCCTCGGTCATGGGCCGGGCACGGCTGCCCTCCGGCAGCTCGGGCGGGGCGTCGCCGAGCGGTTTCTCCATGGTGCGGTTGCGGACGACGTAGCCGAGGGCGGTGGCGAGCCGGAACGCCGCCTCGGAGCCGGCGGGCACGGCCGCCTCGATGCGGCGGCACCCCCAGCCGCGCGCCACCTCCTCGGCGGCCAGCGCGGCCACCGTGCCCCGGCCGCGCCCGCGGTCCGGTTCCTCGATGCTCAGCTTCATGATCCGGGCCACGGCGTCGCCGAACACGGGATGCGTGCCGAGGTGTATCGCCCCTACGGGACGGCTGTTCACGCACACCTGGTAGCGGCGTGAGCGCGTCCCGTCGGCGTTCTGCTGAAGCGGCTCGGTCGGCCGCAGGGTCGTGGTCATCAGGGGTGTTCTACCCGCAACCACGCCCCTGGTCAGCCGAATATGCGGGAGCTGTCAGGGGTCGAGGTCGTCCCCGGACCGCTCCTCGAAGGTCCGCATGGCCTTGGCGGTCACCGGGCCGGGCGCGCCGGGCAGCTCCCGGTCGTCGACCCGGTGCACGGCCTGCACGTCCCGCAGGGTGGACGTCAGGAAGACCTCGTCGGCCCTTTCCAGGACGTCCAGCGGCAGGTCGGTCTCCTTGGCACCGGTCCACTCGACCGTCAACGCGCGCGTGATGCCCGCGAGGCAGCCCGAGGCGAGCGGTGGCGTGTGGATCTCGCCGTCCAGGACGACGAAGACGTTGGACCCCGTGCCCTCGCAGAGCTGTCCCACCGTGTTGCCGAACAGGGCTTCGGAGGCGCCCTGTTCGCGGGCGCGGGCGAGGGCGACGACGTTCTCGGCGTACGAGGTGGTCTTCAGGCCGGTGAGCGCGCCGCGCTCGTTGCGGGTCCAGGGGACCGTGATCACGGCGGTGGAGTCGGGGCGGCGGGTCGTCTCGCCGAGGGCGACGACGAGCGTCGGGCCATGCTCGCCGCGGTCGGAGCCGAGCGGGCCGTGGCCGCCGGTGTAGGTGATGCGCAGGCGGCCGAGCGGCACCGGGTTGGCCTCCAGGACGGCGGCACAGGCGCGGCGCACCTCGTCGTGGTCCGGGTCGGGCAGTCCGAGGCCGCGCGCCGACCGGGTCAGCCGGTCGAGGTGCCGCGTGAGCGCGAACGGCCGGCCGGCCACGGCCTTCACCGTCTCGAAGATGCCGTCGCCCACGGTCAGCCCGTGGTCGAAGACGGAGACGCGGGCGGACTCGGTGTCCTGCAAGCCGCCGTCGAGCCAGATCTTCACGTCAGGTCCTCTCCACTCACCTCATACGCTCCCGACGCTATCGCGAGCAGCCGGGCCGCCTTCAGCTCGGTCTCCCGCCACTCCCCCTCGGGATCCGATCCCCAGGTGATGCCGGCGCCGCTGCCGAAGCGCAGCATGCCGTCGGCCCGGTCGATCCAGAAGGTACGGATGCCGACGGCCAGCTCACCGGTCTGCCGGTCGGCGTCGACCCATCCGATCCCTCCGCAGTACGGCCCTCTGGGCACCGTCTCCAGCGCGTCGATGATCCGCAGCGCGCTCGACTTGGGCGCGCCGGTGACCGAGCCGGGCGGGAAGGCGGCGGCGAGCAGCTCGGCCCAGCCGGCCCCCTCCCCCAGCTCACCGCGGACCGTCGACACGAGATGGACCAGCCCCGGATGCTTCTCGACGGCGCACAGGTCGGGCACCGTCACACTGCCGGTGGCGCAGACCCGCCCGATGTCGTTGCGGACGAGGTCCACGATCATCACGTTCTCGGCGTAGTCCTTCTCCAGCAGGTCCGCCTCGGTACGGCCGGTGCCCTTGATCGGGCCGGATTCGACGACGCGTCCCTCCCGCCGCAGGAACAGTTCCGGGGAGGCGGTGGCGATCTCCACACCGTGACCGGGCAGGCGAATCGTTCCTGCGTACGGTGCCGGGTTGCCGAGGGCCAGCAGCGCCGTGAGGGCGTCCACGTCGGCTCCGGGCGCGACGGGCGCGGACAGCACCCGGCACAGGTTCGCCTGGTAGACCTCGCCGGCCGCGATGTGCTCGCGAATTCGCCGTACCGCCGCGATGTACGCACCGCGGTCGAGCGACGACGTCCAGTCACCCGCCGCCGGTCCCCGCCACGCGCCGGGCGCGGGGGCGGGCACGGCCGCGTGCCGCACGTCCCGGAAGCGGGCGCAGGTCAGACGGCCCTCGAAGTCCGCGCAGACGGCCCAGAAACCGCTGGATTCCAGGGCTTCCGGATCGTCGGTGACGTCGAGGAGCCCGGTGGCGACGCGGTCGCCGAAACGGGCGAGGGGTGGGAGGTCGAGCACGCGGTCGAGTCTATGGCGGGCGTCCTGCCGGTGACCGGCGGACGTCCGTCGGCGGGGCCCGGTGACCGCCCTGAGCAGGGGAAGCGCAGCACGCTGCGCAAAC
Organism: Streptomyces sp. NPDC007991; assembly: GCF_042958445.1. NCBI lineage: Bacteria > Bacillati > Actinomycetota > Actinomycetes > Kitasatosporales > Streptomycetaceae > Streptomyces > Streptomyces sp. NPDC007991. Next base: position 335,125 of record NZ_JBIBJD010000010.1, on the reverse strand, counting down.
GCGTTTTTGTACTGGCACCGGAATCCGCTAGAGTTCAACTCGTCGCCGGGCCGCGAGGGCGGACCGAAACGACAGGCGGACGTAGCTCAGTTGGTAGAGCGCAACCTTGCCAAGGTTGAGGTCGCGAGTTCGAACCTCGTCGTCCGCTCGAAGGAACAGGGGCTTCCCGGCCCCTTACGCTCCTGGTGGAGTGGCCGAGAGGCGAGGCAACGGCCTGCAAAGCCGTCTACACGGGTTCAAATCCCGTCTCCACCTCCAAGGACGATTAGCTCAGCGGGAGAGCGCTTCCCTGACACGGAAGAGGTCACTGGTTCAATCCCAGTATCGTCCACTGGATCTGCTCGAAGATCCGAACCCGCGCGATTAGCTCAGCGGGAGAGCGCTTCCCTGACACGGAAGAGGTCACTGGTTCAATCCCAGTATCGCGCACGCAGTGCCCGTGATCCGCCGCACAGTGTGGTCATGGACCCGAGGACGATTAGCTCAGCGGGAGAGCGCTTCCCTGACACGGAAGAGGTCACTGGTTCAATCCCAGTATCGTCCACACCACACCGGAGCCCCCGGCCGTACGAATCGGCCGGGGGCTCCGTCGTGCCGTGATCCTCGTGTCAGGACGAGAACAGCATGCGCCCGAAGCTCTGCCGGTGGTGACCGTGGTGGCCGCCATGATGTCCGTGGCCGCCGTGCGGGGCGCCCCAGGCGGGAGCCGGTGGGGCGGGGTAGGCCTGCGGGGCGGGCGGGGGCGGCGGGGCGGACTGGGACCACTGGGCCTCCAGACGCGTCAGCGACTCCAGCTCGCCGTAGTCCAGAAAGATCCCGCGGCAGCCGCTGCACTGCTCGATCTGGACACCGTTGCGGTTGTAGGTGTGCATCGGAGCATGGCACTTCGGACACTGCATGGTGGTTCAACTCCTCGCCGGTCGGTCCTGCTTACCGTGTCGCCAGGACAGACTCTGTCCGGCTGTGGTCGGTTGCACCCTACTTCGCGTGCCCCTGCGCCAACTGCGGCGGGACGGTGGCCATTCGACCGCAGGCGTCCACGACCGACTGCTCCACCTCGTCCAGGGGGCGACCTGCGGCGACCGCCTTGGCGACGGCCCGGGCCGCGGTCTGCACGGTGAGGGCGCGGGCGGGGACGTCCAGGGCGGGCCAGGGATCGCCGTCGGCCGGGACGGCGGGGCCGCCCTCGGCGCGGTAGGCGGCGAGGAACCGGGCCCACTCACCGGGCGGGAGCAGTCCGCAGGCGTACCAGGCGGCGGGGCGGGCGAGATCCCAGGCCGGGACGCCGACGCCCAGGTCGTCCACGTCGATCAGCAGCCAGGGGCCTTCGGGGGCGGGGTGGCGTACGAGCTGGCCGAGGTGGAGGTCGCCGTGACACAACGTGCCGGTCCGTGGCATCGGGGCCTTACCCCGGGCCCAGGCGGGGAGGGTGTCCCAGGCGCGCAGGACGGGGAGCGCGGCGGGGTGCGGGCCGGTGCCCCGGAGCCGGGCGATGGCGCGGGCCGCCTTGGCGGGGCCTCGCATGGTGGGCGTCTTCGGCGGGGCCGGAGTGCGGTGCAGCCGGGCGAGGAGGGTGGCGGCGGCTTCCCAGGGGGCGGCGTCGGGGGCCTCCGGGTCGACCGGGGTCCCGTACGGCCAGAACGTCACCCAGCGGTCGTGGAGGCCGGCGGGGGTCGGGGCGAGCGGGGGCAGGAGGATGCCGGGGTGGTGGGTGGCGAGGGTGAGGCGGGTGGTCAGTTCGGCGGGGTCGGTGTCTTCGGGGTGGGCCTTCGCGACGGTGTCCGCGTGCCGTACGACGATGCCGTCGGGGCGGTCCGCAAGGGTGGCCGCGCCGCAGGGGCAGGCCGAGGAGCGTGCGTGAGCGGTGGCTCGGGCCTTGGCGGTGAGCTGTCGTACGAGCAGGGCGGGGGCGGGCTTCACCGGGGCGAGAGTACGCGCAGGCGGGCCCGGACTGTAAGGCGCTGTCGGCTTCGGGGGCTCGGCGTCGCTACCGGGGGGCCGGGTGGGTCCGCAGCTCAGCGGACCTGCACGTACGGAAAAGGAAATGCCGGCGCAGCTCCCCAGCTGCGCCGGCATTTGTGCCGTCCGCCGCACCCCCGTCCCCACGGGGTTTCATGGGTGGGATGTCCCCGCCCGGACCGCTCTTCCGGGCCTGGGGTCGCCGCTCAGCGCCCCAGCATCTCTCCCACGGACGACGCCTGTGTGGCCACTGTCTCCCACCCGTCGAAGACGAGGAGGAGCAGGACCGCCAGGGGAAGGGCCATCAAGGTCGCCACCACGGGGTGGCGACGGCCCTGACGGCTGGTGCGGTGTGCCGTGTGGGCCATGGTCCCTCTCCTGACCGTTCTCAGTTGTCGTTGGCGGCGGCGGGTGTCTGACCTCGGGGGACGAGTGCTGCACCCGCCGCTTGACCTCAAATCTAGGTCTCCGGCCCGTCCCGGGCGTCATGCCCTCGTACCGATTGCCGGGCCTCCCGGAGGATGAGCCGTCACCTGCGATGTACTCCCCTGGGTGGAGACGGAGACCGAGGTCTCAGGGTCTTCCCCGAAGGGACGCCCGGCTCACCCCGCTTTGTCCGAGCTTTCCTCTCGCGGAATCGGCTGCTCCACCAGGGCCAGCACCCGGTTCGCCATGAAACGGGCCGTACGCACGACCGTCCCGCTCCGGGTGACTTCGCTCACTTCCACGACACCTCGACGCACCGCCGTCTCCACCCTGCGGCCCGCCCTGCTCGCCACCACCTCGTAGGTGCGCGTCGTGTCGCCGGCGTCCACGACTATCTCCACACGGTCACCCTTCACGGGTCCAATCCCCCTTCCGGGCCAGGCGGTTGGGGAGGCCCCCCGCGCGAACACGGACTGCCCGCACGCCCCCTGACCACCCTTCAAGTCTCCCACCCACCACTGACAATCCATCGCCCCGAGAGGGCGCGGCCTCTGCGCGCGGGCGGCCGTGGAAACGTAAGCTGTGGCTCGTCACAGGACCGGGCAGCGGGGATGAACATGGCGATGATGCGCCTGAGGCGCGAGGACCCGCGCGTCGTCGGCTCGTTCAGGCTTCACAGACGGCTCGGCGCGGGCGGGATGGGCGTGGTCTACCTGGGCTCCGACAAGAAGGGGCAGCGGGTCGCGCTCAAGGTCATCCGGCCTGACCTGGCGGAGGACCAGGAGTTCCGCTCGCGGTTCGCCCGTGAGGTCTCGGCGGCCCGACGGATCCGCGGCGGGTGCACGGCACGGCTCGTGGCCGCCGACCTCGACGCGGACCGGCCCTGGTTCGCCACACAGTACGTACCCGGTCCTTCCCTGCACGACAAGGTCGCCGCCGAGGGACCGCTCGGCGCGGCCGATGTCGCGGCAGTCGGTGCCGCCCTGTCGGAGGGCCTGGTCGCCGTGCACGAGGCCGGGGTCGTGCACCGGGACCTGAAGCCGTCCAACATCCTGCTGTCCCCGAAGGGGCCGCGGATCATCGACTTCGGCATCGCCTGGGCCACCGGCGCCTCGACGCTCACCCACGTCGGTACGGCGGTGGGCTCGCCGGGCTTCCTGGCGCCGGAGCAGGTGCGCGGGGCCGCCGTCACACCGGCCACGGACGTGTTCTCGCTCGGGGCCACGCTCGCGTACGCCTCGATGGGCGACTCGCCCTTCGGGCACGGCAGTTCCGAGGTGATGCTGTACCGAGTGGTGCACGAGGAACCGCAGCTGCACGGCGTACCCGACGCCTTGGCTCCGCTGGTGCGGGCATGCCTGGCGAAGGACCCCGAGGAGCGGCCCAGCACGCTCCAACTGTCCATGCGGCTCAAGGAGATCGCGGCCCGCGAGGCGCAGGACCTCGCCGGCGTCCGGCCGCCCGCACCGCGCGGTGCCGAGACCGACCAGCCCGCCGACACCTACCCCGAGCGCGGCCGGCGTCCGCAGGGACAGCAGAGTGCGGGGGCGTCCGGGGCGCAGCGGGGCCGTGGGACTCCCCCGCCGCGGCGCTCCTCCGGTCCCGGGGACGGCGCTCCGTCGACGGACGGCCCGGCCTCCCAGAACGGAGCGGGCGCGCGGGGCGGAGCCCGGCCGGCGGGCGGCGGGAACAGGTCGACGGGAGGCGGGAACCGCGGCAGGACTCCGGTGCGCGGCACCGGCGCCTCGCGCGGTGGCACCCCGTCGCGCTCCGGAGCACGGCCGACTCCCACCGGGCGCAACGGGACCCGGTCGGGCAGCGGCAGCCGCCCCGCACCGCACAGCGGTACCGGGCGTCCGGGGTCCAGGAACACGGGGACCGGGCTGCGGCCCGCGAATCCCCGGCTGCTGCGGCAGCGGCTGTTCGTGTTCGTCGTGGTCACGCTGCTGGTGGCGGTCGGCATCGCCCTGGTGCAGGGCTGCCAGGGCTCGGCTCGGGGACTCGGCGGCGACGGGGCCCGGCAGGAGCACGCCCAGCGGGGCTACGAACCGCGGGGTTTCCACCCGTAGGGCCGGATCACTTGAGGTCCGCCGTCACAGCCCCGGCAGGATCCGCTCGAAGAACTCGCGGTCGCCGTCGAAGACCGGGTCCAGGGCGAGGAACTCCTGCGGCGTGACCCAGCGGGTCTCGGCGACCTCGCCGGGGTCGGGGACGACCTGTCCCGTGTCCGCGCGGGCGGTCCACCAGTGGAGGCGGAAGAGGCGGTCGTCGGTCTCCGACTCCCACACCTTCGCCAGCGGCACGACCGTGAGGCCGACCTCCTCGCGGACCTCCCGGACGACCGCCTGCTCCTGGGTCTCGCCCGGTTCGAGCTTGCCGCTCAGCGGCTGCCAGTAGCCGGGACGGACGACCCTCGGGCCGCGCCGGATCGCGAGGACGCGGTCCCCGCGCCGCAGCACGGCGACGATCGCCTGGCGCTGTTCCATGTGCGGCTCCCAGGACCTAGACGAGTAAGTCCGAAGTGCCGGTCAGTGGTCGTAGGCGATCAAGGACCTGGTCAGTGACGTTCCGTTGGCCCGGTTGTGCCAGATGGCTGCGGTCAGGGCCAGGATGCGTTGTCCGACGCGGGCGAGGACCCCGGGTGGGGTCCTCGCTCCGTGGCGTTCGAGGTCGAGCTGGCCCTTGAGGGTGTCGTTGACCGACTCGATGAGCTGGCGGACGGGCTTGAGCAGGTGTTCGCCGGGCCGGGGGTTGAGGTTGCGGTAGCTGGGCCGCAGCAGGGTCAGGCCGTGCTTGGCCATGAAGGCGTCGAGATGTTTGGAGACGTAGCCCTTGTCGCCGACGATCGTCTGCCCGGGATGGGTGATCAGCAGGTCCGGGTCGCCGGTGAGCATGTCGGCCAGCACCTCGCGTTCGTCGGCTTTGGGGGTGGCCAGGGCCCAGGCGATCGGTAGCCCGCCGGGCGTGCACATCAGGTGCAGGCGCAGACCCCAGAAGAAGCGGGAGTGCGAGGGGCAGTAGCCGTATCCGGCCCAGCCGGCCAGGTCGGAGCGTTTGACGGTGGGCCGTGAGCGGGCGCATTCCACCGGGGTGGAGTCGACGATCCACATGTCGTCGTGCCACAGGTCGCTGTCGCGGGCGAGGGTCCGGATGAACCTGCTGATCAGGGTGTTCGCGGCCCGCAGGCGTTTGTTGTAGCCGGACTGTCCGGGCAGGTAGGGGAACTCGGCTGCCAGGTAGACGCGGGCGAACCGCAGCCAGCGGGCCTCGGAGACGAACCCGAGCAGGGCCTGCATCACCGCCAGCGTCAACAGCTCGGCATCGGTCAGACGCGGCGGGCGGCCCCATCGGCGCGATCCCGCCAGAGAGTCATCGATCTTCACGTACAGTGCAGTCGCGAGGGTTTCGAGGTCTGTCGTCACAAACGGACCAACGAGACCCTCGCTTCATGCACCCGAAGACTTCGGACTTACTCGTCTAGGACTGCGGGCGGCCGGTGGCCACGGCGTAGAAGGCGACGGCCGCCGCCGCGCCCACGTTGAGGGAGTCGACGCCGTGGGACATGGGGATGCGGACCCACTCGTCGGCGGCGACCAGGGCCTGGGTGGAGAGGCCGTCGCCCTCGGCGCCGAGCATGAGGGCGACGCGGTCCATGGTGTGCGGGGCGGCCTCGTCGAGGGGCCGGGCCTTCTCGTCGGGGGTGAGGGCGAGCAGCGTGAAGCCTGCCTCGCGGACCGACTCCAGGCCCTTGGGCCAGGTGTCCAGACGGGCGTACGGCACGGAGAAGACCGCGCCCATGGAGACCTTCACGCTGCGGCGGTAGAGGGGGTCGGCACAGTCCGGGGAGAGCAGGACCGCGTCCATGCCCAGGGCGGCTGCGGAGCGGAAGATCGCGCCGATGTTGGTGTGGTCGTTGACCGACTCCATGATCACGACGCGGCGGGCGGTCTGCAGGAGGTCGGCGGCCGTGGGCAGGGGCTTGCGCTGCATGGAGGCGAGTGCGCCGCGGTGCACGTGGTAGCCGGTGACCTGCTCGGCGAGCTCCGGGCTGACCGCGTAGACAGGGGCGGGGAGTTCGTCGATGACGTCGCGCATGACGTCGACCCACTTGGCCGAGAGCAGCATGGACCGCATCTCGTAGCCCGCTTCCTTGGCCCTTCTGATGACCTTCTCGCCCTCGGCGATGAACAGGCCCTCGGCGGGTTCGCGCTTGCGGCGCAGCTCCACGTCGGTCAGGCCGGTGTAGTCGCGCAGGCGTGGGTCGTCGGGATCCTCGACGGTGATGAGATCGGCCACAGGGTGATACTGCCTTGTCCTGGGTGCGGTGCCAACGGCTGGGGACGGTCGGGTTACCCCGGGTTACCCGCGGGGTGCGCCGGGCGTGGGGCCGACCTTCACGACCTCGCCGATGACGATGACCGCGGGCGGCTTCACGTCTTCGGTGCGGACCGCTTCCGCGACCGTCGCGAGGGTCGCGTCGACTCGGCGCTGAGCCGCTGTCGTGCCCTCCTGGACGAGGGCGACGGGGGTGTCGGCCGGCTTTCCGTGCGCGACGAGCGTCTCCGCGATCCTGCCGATCTTGTCGACGCCCATGAGGATCACCAGCGTGCCGGTCAGCCTGGCCAGGGACGGCCAGTCGACCAGGGAGCGCTCGTCGTCCGGCGCGACGTGGCCGCTGACCACGGTGAACTCATGGGCGACGCCGCGGTGGGTGACCGGGATACCGGCCGCGCTCGGGACCGAGATCGAGCTGGAGATCCCGGGGACGACCGTGCAGGGAATGCCGGCCTCGGCGAGGGCCTGGAGCTCCTCCATGCCGCGGCCGAAGACGTACGGGTCGCCACCCTTCAGGCGGACCACCGACTTGCCCTGCTTCGCGTGCTCGATCAGCGCGTTGTTGATGGCCTCCTGGGCCATGGAACGACCGTAAGGAATCTTCGCGGCGTCGATCACCTCGACGTGAGGCGGGAGTTCGGCGAGGAGGTCGCGGGGGCCGAGCCGGTCCGCGATGACGACGTCCGCCTCGGCGAGCAGGCGCCGGCCGCGCACGGTGATCAGGTCAGGGTCGCCGGGGCCGCCGCCGACCAGGGCGACTCCGGGGGTGCGGGTGCGGTGGTGCGGGGCGACGAGCGTGCCGTCGCGCAGGCCCTCGACGACGGCGTCACGGATGGCGGCGGTGTGGCGGGGATCGCGGCCGCGGGCGTCCGTGGTCAGTACGGCGACCGTGACGCCCTCGCTGTGGCCGGTGGCCGGGGTCCAGGCCGTCGCCTCGTCTGCGTCGTCGGAGCGGACGCACCAGACGCGGCGGCGTTCCGCCTCGGCGGAGGCCCTCGCGTTCGCTTCCGTGTCGCCGGTGGCGATGAGGGCGTACCAGGCGTCGGCGAGGTCGCCGTCCTGGTAAGGGCGCTGGTGCCAGGTGATCTCGCCGGCGTCCGCCATGGCTTCCACGGAGGCGGTGACCTCGGGGGACACCAGGTGGACGGCCGCGCCCGCGGCGATCAGGGCCGGGAGGCGGCGCTGGGCGACCTGGCCGCCACCGAGGACGACCACGCGACGGCCGGTGAGGCGGAGGCCTACGGGGTAGGCGGGGTGTTCGGCCATGGGGTGCGGCTCCTGTTACGGCGGGTTCGATGCCCTGACGTGCGGATTTTAAGGTGCGAGTCGTGGTGGGGGCACAGGTGTCCGGTGGCTGGGCGTCGTGGGCCGGCGCGGGCGGTGGGTGGTTGTGCCCACCCACCGCCCCAGCGGAACGACTGCCCACAACCACGCCACGTCGGAAGGGGGCCCGGGGGCGCTGCCCCGCTGCGCCCGTTCCCTACTTCTCCGTCACTCCTGCCGAATCGAACGTCGCCACCTCGTGCATCGCCCTGGCCGTGCTCTGGACCAGGGGGAGGGCCAGGAGGGCGCCCGTGCCCTCGCCGAGGCGGAGGTCGAGGTCGACCAGGGGCCGCAGGCCGAGCTTGTTCAGCGCGGCCACATGGCCGGGCTCGGCACTGCGGTGGCCGGCGATGCAGGCCGCCAGGACCTCCGGGGCGATGGCGCGGGCCACCAGAGCGGCGGCGCCGGCGCTGACGCCGTCCAGGATCACCGGCGTCCGCAGCGACGCGCCACCGAGGAGGAGGCCGACGATGGCCGCGTGTTCGAAGCCGCCGATCGCGGCGAGCACACCGACCGGGTCGGCCGGGTCCTGCTGGTGGAGTTCGAGGGCGCGGCGGACCACCTCCGTCTTGCGGGCGAGGGTCTCGTCGTTGATGCCGGTGCCCCGGCCCGTCACCTCGGCCGGGTCCGCACCCGTGAAGACGGAGATCAGAGCGGCGGACGCGGTCGTGTTCGCGATGCCCATCTCCCCGGTGAGCAGCGCCTTGTTGCCCGCCGCGACCAGGTCCCGGGCGGTCTCGATGCCGACCTCGATGGCCTGCCTGGCCTCCTCTCGGGTCATCGCGGGACCGGTGGTCATGTCGGACGTGCCGGCCCGGACCTTGCGGGGCAGCAGGCCCGGCGTGGCCGGGAGATCGGCGGCGACGCCCACGTCGACGATGCAGACCTCGGCCCCCACCTGGGTGGCGAAGGCGTTGCAGACCGCGCCGCCGCCGAGGAAGTTGGCCACCATCTGGGCCGTGACCTCCTGCGGCCACGGGGTGACCCCCTGCGCGTGCACGCCGTGGTCGGCGGCGAAGATCGCGACGGCGGCCGGCTCCGGGATGGGCGGCGGGCACTGGCGGGACAGGCCGGACAACTGCGCGGAGATGATCTCCAGCATGCCCAGCGCACCGGCCGGCTTGGTCATACGCTTCTGGCGCTCCCACGCCTCGCCGAGCGCCTTGGCGTCGAGCGGGCGGATCTGCGCGACGGTCTCGGCGAGCAGGTCGTGCGGTTCCTCTCCGGGCAGGGCACGGCGGCCGTACGTCTCCTCGTGCACGACCCAGGACAGCGGGCGGCGCTTGGACCAGCCCGCCTGCAACAGCTCGGGCTCGTCCGGGAACTCGTCGACGTAACCGACGCACAGGTAGGCGATGATCTCGAGGTGCTCGGGCAGGCCGAGGGCGCGGACCATCTCGCGCTCGTCGAAGAAGCTGACCCAGCCGACGCCGAGGCCTTCGGCGCGGGCGGCGAGCCAGAGGTTCTCCACGGCCAGGGCGGCCGAGTACGGGGCCATCTGGGGCTGGGTGTGACGGCCGAGGGTGTGACGGCCGCCGCGGGTCGGATCGGCGGTGACCACGATGTTCACCGGGGTGTCGAGGATGGCCTCGATCTTCAGTTCCTTGAACTGCTTCGCCCGGCCCTTGGGGAGGGACTTCGCGTAGGCGTCGCGCTGGCGCATGGCCAGTTCGTGCATCGCGCGCCGGGTGTCGGCGGAGCGGATGACGACGAAGTCCCAGGGCTGCGAGTGGCCGACGGAGGGCGCGTGGTGTGCGGCCTCCAGGACGCGGAGCAGCACCTCGTGCGGGATCGGGTCGCTGCGGAAGCCGTTGCGGATGTCACGGCGTTCCCGCATGACCTTCAGCACGGCCTCGCGCTCGGCGGGGTCGTAGCCGGGGGCGGCGGGACCGGTGGACTGTCGTGCTTGTGCCACCGCACCCGCGCTCTCTGCTTCGTGGCGTTCCTGATCCGCCAGGTCTTCCTGTTCGGCGCCCCGGGTGTCCAGGTCGTCGGCGTTCTGTGCGAGTTCGGCGTCGCCTTCGCGGGGTGCGGGGACGATGACCACGGATTCCGCCTCGGGCTGGGCCGGCTGAGGGACGGCGGCCTGGGACTGCTGCGGGCCCTGGACATGCTGCCCGGCCTGCTCGTCCGGGGCCGGGCCGGGGAGTACGACGGTGACGTCCTCGGCGGATGCCGGGGGGGTCTCCTGGGGCTGGGGGGTTCGGGGGGCCTCCGGTGCCGCGGGGGTGGGGGCGGCTTCGGCGGGCTCGGGTGCGGTCGCTGCCGCGTCGGGGGCGGCGGCCATCGGCTCGGGTGTGGTGGCTACCGGCTCGGGTGCCGTCGCCGGTGCTTCGGCCGTAGGGTCGGGCGCGGCCGTTTCGGGGGCCTGAGCGGGTGCCTCTGCCTCTGCCTCTGCCTCGACGGTCGCCTCGGGGGCCGCCTGGACAGGTGCGGAGGGCTCGGCTCCGGAGTCCGGGGTGGCCGTCCCGGCGGGCTGGGAAGGCGCCGCTGCGGCAGGGGGCTGGGGCGGTTCGGTGGTCTCCGGTGCGGGGGCGGGGGCGTCCGGGGCGGGCGCGGGAGCCTCGGCAGCGGGAGCGCCGGCCTCCGGGGCGACCGCCTCGGGGGCCGGGGCGGGTGCGTCGGCGGGCGCTTCGGGGGCGGCAGCGGCGGTCTGCGGCGCCGTCATGTCAGGTTCCTGCGCGGCTGCCTCGGCCTCAGTCGCCTCGGGGGCCTGAGGGGCCTCGGGGGCCTGAGGGGCAGCTTGCGGTGCGATCGGCTCAGCAGCTTGCGCGGCGGCCTCGGTCACGGGCACACCTGCTACCGCGGCCGCGGGGGCCACGCCCGGTGCCGGTGCTTGCGCCTCCGCATGTGCGGCATCGGACCCCACCGCGGCCGGCGCCTGGGCGGCGACGGCCTCCACCGCGTCCGCCTCGGGCGCAGTCACGACGGCCTGCTCGGGCGTGGCGGCGGCCTCCGGGGCCGGGACCGTCTCGGGCACCGGTGCGGCCTCCGGGACGGGAGCGGATGCCGCGTCCTGCTCCGCGGCGGCCCCCGGGGCCTGCTCACCACCTGCGGCGGCGACCGGCCCGGGTACGTCGGGAGCACCCTCGGCGAGCGCCGGTTCACCCTCCTGACCAGAACTGTCCATGACCGGCCCCGGCGCCTCCCCCGGAACAGGCTCCGAAGCGCCCACGGCGCCGGTGCCGGCCTCGGAGGCAGCCACCTGGCCGGCGTCCGGTGCGACGCCCGCGCCTGCGGGCCCACTCGCACTGTCCGCGCCCTGCTCGGAGTCACCCTGCTCCGCCTCGGCGGCGACCGCCGGCTCACCCACCGGACCGGCGCCCGCACCAGCCGGCCCGGCCGCAACCGCCGCGCCCTGTACGGACTCGGCCGCGGCCACCGGCCCAGCCTCCGGGCCGGCGCCCGCACCAGCCGGCTCACCAGCAACCCCGGGCTCGGCCGCGGCCACCGGGGGAACGGCCTGCTCCGGCTCGCCGGCAGCCACCGGGGCACCGGCGGCTTCGCCCGGCGCCGTCGCCTCCTGCGCGGGCTGCCCGGCGTGGGCACCCTGCGCCGCCCTGGCCGGGGCCGACTGTGCCGCGGCGGCCGGCTCCGGGGCGACGCGGGTGGCGACGGCCTGGGCCGTGCCCGTCTGTTCCGCTGCCGGAACAACCGTTTCCGCAGGCGCCGCCCCGGCGCCCACCGGGGCCTGGGGCGGAACCTGCGCGCCCCAGGGCGCGGCGGCCGAGGCGGGCGCCTCCGGGGCGCGCGGGACGTCGAGGTACTCCGGGCCGGGCGCCGCGCCCGCGGGCTGTCGTACCGGCGCTTCCGCGGGGCCGCGGTCGGCCAGCGAGCGGACCGGGCTGGCGGAGCTGTCGGGGAGGGGCGGGCCGAGGTGCAGTGGCCGGCGCGGGGTGATGGGCGGGATCGGCGGCGGGTCGGGCAGGCGGACGCCGCCGAGGTCGACCGAGCCGCTGTCGCGGCCGGAGATCTCGTGCGGGCCCGGCTGGTGCACGGCCTCGACGACCGGCTCCGGCGCGGGCGGGGCGACCTCGTTGCCCCAGGCGCCGTGGGAGCCCGGCAGCAACAGGTCTTCGTCCTCGGCGGGGTTCTCGGAGAGGTAGGCGTACGCACCGTGCGCGGAGGCGCCCGGCTGTTCCACCATGCCTGCGTTCTCCGGCAGTCCCTCGCCCGGGACCTGGCCGGTGTCGGTCATGCGTACCCCTCGCCCATCGGTTAGTGCTCCTACGACCAGCTCACCCGGAACGGCGCACCGACCGCCCCACAGTGAAGAACGAGCGTGCGTCCCCAGCGGCACGAACGGCCCGCCCGTAAAAGGCGACAAAGCCACTCACTGGCATTGTTGCGGCCGAAGCACCGTCACGGCACCTTGATCCGCGACGGTTCCACTGTGGACTGCGCCACGTTGCGCGTCCTCCGGTTCTGCCGTACCACACTCCCCCCAAAACGGGCGGGTTTTCCGGACATTGACCGACGAACTGCCGGACGTCCGCGTGCGGTGCAGCGATCGGCCAGCCTACCGCGCGCGGTACGACAACCCGATCACGGGGACGGCGGCGGGGTCAGCCGCTGCGGCGGGGCAGCACCCCGCTGAGCAGGAACGCGACGCTCCGTTCTTTCTCCGTCCAGGCCCGGGTGTCGAGTTCGACGGACTGGAGCAGGGCGCACTCGACGCCGTAGCCGTGCTCCGTCAGGTCCCGGCCGATGAGTTCGGCGGCGTCCCGGGTGGCGGCGTGCGTGACGATGCGCTGCGGGCGGCGGTCGGCGACGGCCGAGACGACGGCCGCTCCCCCGCCGCCGACGCGGACGACGTCGGGCTCGGGCAGGTTCTCCAGGACGTGCGGGGCGGTGCCGTGCACGATCTGGAGCTGGACGCCGAGGCGGCGGGCGGCCCCGTCGGTGCGGGCGCAGGCCGCCCGGTCGCTGTCGACGGCGAGGACGGCGGCGCCGGCGCGCGCGGCCTCGACGGCGAAGGCGCCGCTGCCGCAGCCGATGTCCCACACCAGGTCGCCGACGCGCGGTCCGAGACGGGCGAGTTGGGAGGCGCGCAGCAGCGGGGTCTCGCCCTCGCCGAGGTCGCCGCCGTACGCCTCGGCGGGCAGGGACCAGCCGCGTGGTCCGGCGGACGGGTCGCGGCCGGCGATCCAGCCGCCGGCCTCCCCGGTGGTGCCGGGTCCGGCCGGGCCGCCGAGGACGATGACGACGTTGGGGTCGCGCCAGGTGAAGTCGGCGGCCTTGTCGGAGGTGACGACGCTGACCCGCTCGTGCGCGGTGCCGAGTTCCTCGCAGATGACGAAGGAGCGGTGGACTCCTTCGAGGAGGAGTCCGAGTTCGGCGGGACCGGCGCCGGGTGAGGTGAGAACCGCCACCTTGGTATGGGCCCGGCACACGTTCACCGCGCGGCGCAGGGTACGGCGGTGTGCGACGACCACCTGTGCGTCGTCCCAGGGCATGCCGGCGCGGGCGAAGGCGGCGGCGACCGAGGAGACGGCGGGGACGACCTCCACTTCGAGGCCGAACTCGGGGGCGCGCAGGGTGCGTACGACGCCGAAGAAGCCGGGGTCGCCGTCGGCGAGCACGACGGCCGTGCCGCGGTGTGCGGCGATGCGGCGGGCGGCGAGTGCGACGCTGCCGAGGCGGATGCGCTCGGCGCCGGCGGGTACCTCGGGGAGCGCCAGGTGGTGGGCGGCACCCGCCACGAGCGTGGCGGCACCGAGGGCGGCGCGTGCCGCGGCGGTCAGCGGCGAACCGTCCCAGCCGATCACCGTGACCCGGTCGGCCATCGTCGTCAGTCTCCAGGGGTTTTCGCAGGTCGTCTGTGTCAGGTCGCGTGTGTCGTGTGATGAGCTGCCCGCGGGTGGGCTCCGTGAGAGTACCCGGTGGAGCCGGTGAAGGGGGCTGCGGTGCCGTCGCGCACCGTGTCCGTTCCGGTCGCCTGCGTCAGTTCCAGTCGCCGAACGACGTGAAGCCGCCGGGCAGCTGGTCGCCCACGCCTTCGAGGTCCTCGGGGAGCAGGCTCCAGACGATCAGGTCGGTGCGTACCTCGGTCCACTCGCCGTCGTCCCTGCGTGCCCGGGCTATCCAGGCGCCGCGCAGGACTCCCTCGCTGATGCAGCCGATCTTCTGGGCGACCTGCTGGGAGGCGGTGTTGTCGGCCGGGGTGCGCAGTTCGAGGCGTTCGAACTTCTGGTCGTTGAAGAGCCACTGCGCGGTGATGAGCGCCGCCTCACAGGCGTAGCCCTCGCCGCGGGCCCAGGGGGCGATGACGTAGGAGATCTCGCTGGAGCGGATCCGCCAGTCGGTGTTCCGCAGGTGGACGACGCCGACCAGGCGCTGGGTGAGGAACTCGGTGACGGCGAAGACGATGCCGCGGCCCTCGGCCCGTTCGGCGGGGGCCTGTTCGGTGATCCAGGAGCGCGCGTCGGCCTCGGTGTAAGGGTGCGGGACGGTGGTCCAGGCGGTGACGAACTCGTCGTTCATCATGTCGGCGAACGACTGGATGTCCGGCTCCTCCAGGGGGCGCAGGACCAACCGCTCCGTGCTGATGGAGACGTTGGGAAAGGTGCTCGTCATGCGCCGCTCCGTAACCTTCGGTGAACCTTCAGGGCCTGCTGAACTGCCCAGCATGCAGCATGAAAGCACTGATCCGCACCACGGGGCCCTCCCCCACCCGGTGAGGGAGGAGCCCGTGCGGGGCGGGTGCCGTGCGGGTGCTCAGAAGGAGGCGAGCACGGAGCCGGCGTACTTGTCCTGAATGAACTTCTTCACCTCGGGCGAGGTGAGCAGCTTCGCGAGCTTCTTCACGCGCGGGTCGTTCTCCTGGCCCTTCTTCACGGCGAGGAAGTTGCCGTACGGGTTGTTCTTCGGGGACTCCAGGACGAGGGCGTCCTTCGAGGGCTTGAGGTCGGACTCGATGGCGTAGTTGCCGTTGACGACGGCGGCGTCCACGTCGTCGAGGGAGCGCGGCGTCTGGGCCGCCTCCAGCTCCTTGAACTTGAGGTTCCTGGGGTTCTTGGAGATGTCGGAGGGGGTCGCCTCGTTGCCGACGCCCGCCTTGAGGGTGATGAGCCCGTTGGCGGCGAGGAGCTTGAGGGCGCGGGCCTCGTTGACCGTGTCGTTGGGAATGGCGACGGTCGCACCGCTCTTCAGGTCGTCGGCCTTCTTGACCTTGTGGGAGTAGAGGCCGAGCGGCTCCAGGTGGACCGTGACGACGGGCACGATGTCGGTGCCGTTCTTCTTGTTGAAGTCGTCGAGGTACGGCTTGTTCTGGAAGTAGTTGGCGCCCACGGAGCCGTCCTGCGTCGCCGTGTTCGGCGTGACGTAGTCGGTGAACTCCTTGACCTGGAGGTCCAGGCCCTCCTTCTTCGCCAGGTGGTCCTTGACGTAGGTGAGGATCTCGGCGTGCGGGACGGGGCTGGCGGCGACGACCAGGGGTCCGTCGGAGCCGGAGTCGCCCGCGCCGCAGGCGCTGAGCCCGAGGGTGAGGGCTCCGGCGGCGAGGACGGCGGTGGTGATCTTGGCGGTGTTACGCACGAAAAGTGCCTTTCCTTATGACCTTGCGGGTGATGCGGCCCCGTTGTGGGTGTACGGGGGTTCAGGAGGCGGCTTTGAGCAGCCGCAGTCTCGGGGCGGGGCCCGAGTGGGCGCCGCGGCGGTGCAGGGAGCGGGCCGCGTAGTCGCCGGCGAACTGGATGACCGAGATGACGACGGCGAGGATCGCGACGGTGATCCACATCAGCTGGGTCTCGAAGCGCTGGTAGCCGTAGCGGATGGCGATGTCGCCGAGGCCGCCGGCGCCGACGGTGCCCGCCATCGCCGAGTAGCCGATGAGGGCGACGATCGTGGTGGTGGTGCTGGAGATCAGCGACGGCAGGGACTCGGGTACGAGGACCTTGCGGACGACGGTCCAGGTGTTGCCGCCCATGGCCTGCACGGCCTCGACGAGTCCGTCGTCCACCTCGCGGACGGCCGTCTCGACCAGGCGCGCGAAGAAGGGGATGGCACCGATGGCCAGCGGCACGATGGCGGCCTCGCGGCCGATGGTGGTGCCGGTGATCCAGCGGGTGAAGGTCATCAGCGCGACCATCAGGATGATGAACGGCAGCGAGCGGGCGATGTTCACGATCTGCCCGATGACCTTGTTGGCGACGAGGTTCTGGAGCAGGCCGCCGCGGTCGGTCAGGACCAGCAGGATGCCGAGCGGCAGTCCGCCGACGACGGCGATGAGCGTGGACCAGCCGACCATGTAGAGCGTGTCCCAACACGCCTGTTCCAGCAGGGGCCGCATCTCGGACCAGGTCACTTGACGCCCTCCTTCACCAGCGCGGACTCGCGTCCCGGGACCTCGACCTGGAGGCCCTTCTCCCGCAGGAAGCCGATCGGCACCACGTTGTCCTCGTAGCGGCCGGGCAGTTCGATGCGCATCCGGCCGACCTGGAGGCCGCCGACGGTGTCGATGGCGGCGCCGAGGATCGATATGTCGATGTTGTAGGTGCGGGCGAGCTGCGAGATGACGGGCTGGGTCGCGCTCTCGCCCTGGAAGGTGACGTCGACGACGGTGCGGTCCTCGCCGGAGGCCTCGCCGTCGAGCGGGAACAGTGCGGCGGCCAGTTCGGAGCCGGGAGTGGCCAGCAGCTCGCTGACCGTGCCGGACTCGACGATGCGGCCGTTCTCCATGAGCGCGGCGGAGTCGCAGACCGACTTCACGACGTCCATCTCGTGCGTGATGAGCAGCACGGTCAGACCGAGCTGCCGGTTGAGGTCGCGCAGCAGCGCCAGGATCGAGCGGGTGGTCTCCGGGTCGAGGGCGCTGGTGGCCTCGTCGGACAGCAGCACCTTCGGGTCGCCGGCCAGGGCGCGGGCGATGCCGACGCGCTGCTTCTGGCCGCCGGAGAGCTGGGCGGGGTAGGCCCCCGCCTTGTCGGCGAGGCCGACCAGGTCGAGCAGCTCCCGTGCCTTGCGGGAGCGTTCCGCGCCGGACGTGCCGAGGATCTCCAGCGGCAGTTCGACGTTGTCCTGGACGGTCCGGGAGGACAGCAGGTTGAAGTGCTGGAAGACCATGCCGATCCGGCTGCGCGCCTGCCGCAGTTCCCTTCCGGCGCGCGGGCCCCGGCCGGCCAGCGCGGTGAGGTCCTGTCCGGCGACCGTCACGGTGCCGGAGGTGGGGCGCTCCAGGAGGTTGACGCAGCGGATGAGCGAGGACTTGCCGGCGCCGGACTGGCCGATGACGCCGTACACCTCGCCTTCGCGGACGTGCAGGTCGACGCCGTCCAGGGCGGTGACCTCGCGGCCGCGCGAACGGTAGACCTTGGTCAGGTCCGTTGTGGTGATCACGTGGGTTTCCGTCACTGTCGAGTGCGCGGGCGTGGGTGTGCCCGGGCACAGAGGCATTCGTTCAGGGACGCGACACGGTTCTCGCTGGGGCGTGGAACCGGGGAGAACATGTGCGCGGGCGGCTTGCTGTCACGCACGGCTCAGGGCGTGCGGACATGCCGCTGTCTCGCTTCGGGGCGCGAGCTCAGGGGGTGGTGCGGGGGCCCTCTAGAAGGCGCACATTCGACACATACAACGAGCACCGGGCGTCATGGTCGCCTCGGTCGCGGGGATGCGGTCGCTCGTCGTGGTCATGTCGTCAGTAAAACATGCGTACGGTCCTGTCCGGCCGCCGCTGTCCGGATGCTGGACAGCGGTGGACAAGGGCCGGGATCCGCCGGCTTCCGTCAGCCGCGCGGGGAGATCTCCACGCCCTGCTCGGTGACCAGTGCGGACAGGGCCGACAGGTTCTCGACCACCAGGTCGGCCCGGAGCTCGTGGGCCTGGTGGGTTGTGGTCAACGCCACGGTGGTCATGCCGGCGGCGCGACCGGCCGCGAGCCCCGCGGGGGCGTCCTCGAAGACGACGCACCGGGCGGGGTCGACGCCGAGGGTGCGGGCGGCGAGCAGATAGGGCTCGGGGTCGGGCTTGCCGTGGGTGACGTCGTCGGCGGCGACGAGGGTCTTGGGCAGGATGCCGACGGCGTCGAGCCGGGCCTCGGCCAGCCGCCGGGTGGCGGAGGTGACGACGGCCCAGCGTTCGGCGGGCAGGGCGTCGAGGAAGGCGCGGGTCCCCGGGAGCAGGTGCACCCCGCCGCCTGGGACGTCCTCCACTTCCAGGTCCTCGATCCGCGCGACGGCCTGCGGCACCACGTCGGCGGGCAGCAGGTCGGCGGCTATCTCGGCGGCCGGCCGGCCGTGCAGCTCGACCCGGGCGAACTCCTCGGCCGTGATCCCGTACTCCGTGGCCCACCGCGCCCAGCAGCGGTCCACCGAGGCGAGGGAGGAGACCAGGGTTCCGTCGTTGTCGAACAGCAGGGCGTGCGCGTGGATCTTCATGCCCACGACCCTACGGTGCAGGCCAGGGCCGGAAGCACCGGGCCTTTTCAGCCGTAATAAGGTCGCAGCATGGTTGATGCCCTGACGCTGGTGACCGGTGTCGCCGCGCTGCTGCTCGCCGCCTGGTGCGGCTGGGCCGCCTACCGTGACCAGCCGACGAAGGACTGGCACTTCATAGGGATGGCCGTGGTCACGCTGCTGACGCTGGTCCAGCTGGCGGTCGGGATCGTGCTGCTGGCGCAGGGCGAGAAGCCGGAGCAGGGCACGACGATCTTCGTGGCGTATCTGATCGGCGCGTTCGCGTGTGTCCCGGCGGCGGGGTTCATGTCGCTGGCGGAGCGCACCCGGTGGGGTTCGGTGACGGTCGCCGCCGGCGGTGTGGTGCTGGCTGTGCTGGAGGTGCGGCTCTATGACATCTGGGGAAGCTGAGGTGAGCCGGCGGCGGCTGACCAGCGGGCCGGGCACGCTGCTGGTGTGGCTGTACGGCGTGATGGTCGTGGGCGCGGTGTCGCGGTCGGCCTACCAGATCGCGACCGAGTTCGACCGGGCGCCACTGGCGTACTCGCTGTCGGCGGTGGCCGGTGTGGTGTACGGGTTCATCACGTACTCGTTGGTGCGGGGCGGGGAGACGGCTCGGCGGGCGGCGCTCGTGTGCTGTGTCGCGGAGTTGGTGGGCGTGCTGACGGTGGGAACGTGGACGCTGGTCGAGCCGTCGGCATTTCCCGACGCCACCGTGTGGTCGGACTTCGGGATGGGCTACGTCTTCATTCCCGTGCTCCTTCCGCTGACCGCCATCTACTGGCTGCGGAAGGGTGCGCCTCGGGCGGGTGCCGCCTGAGGTTCGTCAGGCGGCCGCCGGCCGTGTGTGGTTGCTCGCGCGGTTCCCCGCGCCCCTGGGGTGCGAGCTTCAAGCCGTCGCCGCGTACGTACTGGCCGGCTTCTCCAGGACGATCATCGGTACGCCGTCCGCGCCCTGGGACGTGCCCACCGTTTCGTAGCCCACCTTGCGGTAGAGGCGGAGGTTGCCCTCGCTGCGGTGGCCGGTGTGGAGGCGGAAGCGGGTGGCGCCGTGCTGGTCGGCGAGGGCCGATTCGGCGGCGCGGAGGAGACGGGCGCCGATGCCGTGCCCCTGGAGGCGGGGGTGGACGCAGAGCTTGCCGATCGCGGCGGCGCCGTCCTCGGTGACCGAGCCGCGGACCGAGCCGACGACCTCGTCGCCGAGCCGGGCCACGAAGACGCAGTCCCGGGCGACCTCCTCGCGGACCGAGTCGAGGGTTTGGACGAGCGGGTCGATGCGGTAGTTCCCGTACAGCGCCGCCTCCGACTGGAAGCACAGGTACTGCAGCCTGAAGATCTGCTCCGCGTCCTGCTCGGTCGCCGCAGAGATGGTCACGCTCATGCCCATGTGCGCACGCCTCCCGCTCATCTGATCACCTGTCGTTCCTCACTCCTATCCCCGTCCTCAGTGGGCCGCAACCTCCGGTGTGAGCAATCTCCGCAGACATCCCAGGCATCTGGAACGTTCCGGGCCAAGACTGCCCTGTGAGATACCCAACTCCCCCGCGATTTCCCGGTATGTCAGGTCCTCGGGAGAGAGCAGGGCCTCCATCAGGCGGGGGCACCGGCCCGGGAGCCGGCGTACGGCCGCGCGCAGGGCACGGCCGCGGGCCGCGGCGAGGGCGAGCTGTTCGGGCCCGGCGTCCGCGTCGTCGGCCGGTTCGACGGCGTACGGCCGTTCGCTGCGGCCCGTAAGGCGAGTGCGGCGCGCTTCGGCGCGGACGGCCCGGCGGAGCCATTCCTGCGGGTCGAGTGGCGGACCCTCGGAATCGAGGCGCTCCAGCAGGCGGAGCCAGACCGCCTGCTCCAGGTCACCCGCGTCGGCTCCGGCGGCATGTGCTTCCGCGGAGGCCTCGGCGGTGAGCAGCGGGCGCAGGGCGGTGACCAGGTCGGGCGTCATATGCGGAGCGACGCGGCCGCCCGGGCCGCGGGTTGCCCGGGCGGCCGAAGCTCACTCGACCGGGCGGTGTGAGCTCATGTATTGACGCTCAGCCGCCGACGCGTCGATTCCTCAGTCGCCGAGGAAGTCCTCGCGGGCCAGCACGCCCGTGTCGGGCTGGTCGGTGAAGACGCCGTCGATGCCGGTCGCGAAATACGCCTGGTACGCGCCGAAGACGTCACCGTAGGCGTCCGCGTCCGTGCCCTTGCGGAAGTCCGCGGGCAGGAAGGGGTTCTCGTTGCGCATCGTCCAGGGGTGCAGGATCAGGCCCACCCTGTGCGCGTCCCGGACGAGTGTCGTGGGCTGCGTGAGATTGCCCTTGGCGTCGCGCGGGACGACCAGGTCGAGGGTCGGGCCGATGCCCTGCGCGTAGGAGGCGATCTCCCGCAGGCCGGCCGGCTTGACCAGGTCGGCGACGGTGCGCGGGTCGCCCGTCTCGACGAAGTCCCAGGGGCGGCTGTCCGCCGAGGACAGCAGGACGACCAGGGGGTTGTCGACGAGCTTGTTGAGGCGCTCGATGCTTGTCGGCTCGAAGGACTGGAGGATGACCGGGGAGGTGCGCCGGTCCTTGCGGTGCTTGCGCAGCAGCTTGGCGACCCGCTCCTCCAGGGGGAGGCCCTGCTTGCGGAAGTAGGTGGGGTGCTTGAGCTCGGGGTAGATCCACACCTGCTTGCCGCGCTCGCGGGTCTGCGCCTCCTGCCAGATCAGGACCTCCTCGAAGGTGGGGATCTGCCAGCGGCCGTTGTAGAGGGTGTTGTGCGGGCGGTTGGCCGGGATGCGCTCGATCGCCCGCAGGGTCTTCAGCTCGGCGAGCGTGAAATCCTCGGTGAACCAGCCGGTGGTGGAGACGCCGTCGAGGAGCTTGGTCTTCTTGCGGTCGGCGAACTCCGGGTGGTCGGCGACGTCCGTGGTGCCGCCGATCTCCGGCTCGTGACGGCAGACGAGGTGACCGTCCTTCGTCGGCACCAGGTCGCCCGCCTCGACGATGTCGGCGCCCAGGTCGAGGGCCAGCTGGTACGAGCCGAAGGTGTGCTCCGGGCGGTAGCCGCTGGCGCCGCGGTGGCCGACGATCGTCGGCTTGGGCAGGCCCTTCAGCCCGCCGTGCCCACCCTGCCCGTCTCGGGCACCGTCGGCTCTCGCCGTGCCGGTCATGCCGAGGACCGCTCCCCCGGCGCCGAGGACCGCCGCGCCGAGCAGGGCCCGCCGTCCGGTTCCGCTCGCTTCCTCGTTCGGCCTCTGCGTTCCCATGAGCGCCCTCCCTGCCGTGAGCTCGTCCGTGCGGGCCGATCGTACGGGCGCGTACATGACCATTGGGAGACGCCGGGCGGAACACGCGGGTGACGACCGATGTCGTAGTGGCCGGTGAGGGCAGACAACTGACGGCACGTCGGGTTCACCGCGTCCCGGCGATTCGGTGCGGCGGTTCTGGGAACGCGTCCGATGCGCCCGGGGAGCGACGTCCGTCACACGGGACGGCCGGGGCACGCACCGCCGACGGCGCGTCACCGCAGGTAAACACACGTCAACAGTACGTAAGACCTCGGTTAAGTCGCCGTGCCCGATGTGCGCGATCGCCCGGGCCGCGAGTATCGTCCTCACCTGCACAGACTCATACAGAATCCTTGACACCGGAGGGTCCGTTGTCCCGCTTCGCGCTCATCAAGGCAGTGCTCGGTCCGATCATGCGCCTGATGTTCCGCCCTCAGGTGGAAGGTGCGGAGCGCATTCCCGGCGACGGTCCGGTCATCCTGGCCGGCAACCACCTGACGTTCATCGACTCGATGATCCTGCCGCTGGTCTGCGACCGTCAGGTCTTCTTCATCGGCAAGGACGAGTACGTGACCGGGAAGGGCTTCAAGGGCCGGCTGATGGCCTGGTTCTTCACCGGCGTCGGCATGATCCCCGTGGACCGTGACGGTGGCCGGGGCGGCGTCGCCGCGCTGATGACCGGGCGCCGGGTACTGGAGGAGGGCAAGGTCTTCGGCATCTACCCGGAGGGCACGCGCTCGCCCGACGGCCGGCTGTACCGGGGGCGTACCGGGATCGCCCGGCTCACGCTGATGACGGGTGCGCCGGTGGTGCCGTTCGCGATGATCGGTACGGACCGGCTGCAGCCGGGCGGGGCGGGGCTGCCGCGCCCGGGGAAGGTCGCGGTCCGGTTCGGTGAGGCGATGGAGTTCTCCCGCTACGAGGGGATGGACCGGGACCGGTACGTGCTGCGGGCCGTGACCGACTCGGTGATGAGCGAGGTCATGCGGCTGTCCGGGCAGGAGTACGTGGACATGTACGCGAGCAAGGCCAAAGAGGCCGCGTAGCGCTGTTCGGCTTCCCGGGTACGGGGGCAGCGGGGTCGTACGCGGCGTGTCACGACCACGCGCCGGAGCCGCGTGTCGATACAGCCCCGCGCCCCTCACGGCCGGCTGTCGAGCCGCCCGCCTCGCAGCATGAACCATGCCGCCACGGCGGTGGCGAGCAGCACCGCAGCGCCCGCCCCCGCCGCCAGCGCCAAGCCGTCCGCGAAGGCCGTGCGGGCCGCGTCCAGCATCACGGCGGAGTCGTGGGCGGGCATGCTCCCGGCCGCCTCGACGGCGCCCCCCAGTGACTCATGGGCCGCAGCCGGTGTACCCCCCGGTCCCCTGAAGTCCCGGTAGACACCCGTCACGATGGAGCCGAGCACGGCGATGCCGAGTGCCGCGCCGAGTTCGTACGCCGTCTCGGACACGGCGGACGCGGAACCCGCCTGCTCCTTGGGCACGCTGGAGAGGATCACGTCGGCGGTCACGGTGAACGAGAGACCGGCTCCGGCACCGACCACCAGCAGCGCGGCCCCGAGCAGCGGGTAGCCGGTGGACTGGTCGATCACCGTGAGGGCGGCCAGCGCGAGGCCGATCGCCGCGAGTCCCGCGCAGACGACGGCCCGCACCGAGAAGCGCCGGGCCGCACGCCCCGCCAGCAGACCGGCCACCACCGCGCCGATCGCGGCGGGCAGTTCCGCCAGGCCCGCCTCGAACGGGCGCCGGCCCTGGACGAGTTGCAGGTACTGGGAGAGGAAGAACACCAGCCCGGACAGGCCGAGGATGGTCAGCAGATCGGCCAGCACGGCTCCACTGAAGCCTCGGTTGCCGAACAGCCGCATGTCCAGCAGCGGGGCGGGAAGCGTGAGCTGGCGGCGTACGAACCCGTACAGGGC
Source organism: Streptomyces sp. NPDC007991 (assembly GCF_042958445.1). Lineage (NCBI taxonomy): Bacteria > Bacillati > Actinomycetota > Actinomycetes > Kitasatosporales > Streptomycetaceae > Streptomyces > Streptomyces sp. NPDC007991. The sequence goes on along the minus strand of NZ_JBIBJD010000010.1, from coordinate 311,523 downwards.
GGCCACGCCCAGAAGGCCGGCGGCCAGGGTGCCCGCTGCGAAGCCGTGCGCGGCGGCCTCCTTGACCGCGTACACGACACCGACCATGCCGACCAGTGACAGCAGGACGCTGACCAGGTCCCAGGGACCGGGGTTCGTGGAGCGCGACTCGGGCAGCAGCCTGATGCCGACGAGGACGAGGACGGCCATCACGGGCAGGTTGATCAGGAAGACCGAGCCCCACCAGAAGTGCTCCAGCAGGAACCCGCCGACGATCGGGCCGACTGCTGTACCGGCGGAGGCGGTGGCGCCCCAGATACCGACGGCGAGACTGCGTTCGCGCGGGTCGTGGAAGAGGTTGCGGATCAGGGCGAGCGTGGCCGGCATCAGGGTCGCGCCGGCGACGCCGAGCAGCGCACGCGCCACGATCAGCATGCCGGGTGTCGTGGCGTAGGCGTTGAGCACGGATATCGCACCGAACGCCGTGGCCCCGACCAGCAGGATCCGCTTGCGGCCGACACGGTCGCCGAGGCTGCCCATGGAGACGAGCAGACCGGCGATGACGAACGAGTACACGTCGCCGATCCACAGCAACTGCGTGCCGGAGGGCTTCAGGTCCTCGCTGATGTAGGGCGTCGCGAGACCGAGGACGGTCGCGTCGACGGCCACCAGCAGCACGGCGAGCACGAGAACGCCGAGCGCGAGCCAGCGGCCCGGACGCCGCGCCGCCTCGGTCGTCTCGGCCGGCTGCAGGGTGCTGGTCATGATTCCTCTCTCCGTAGTGCGCCGCCGAGCAGCAGCTCGACGATCATGTACTGGAAGTCCTTGGGGGCGCCCTTGCCGCTCTGCACCATCCAGGCGCCGGAGGCCAGCAGGCCGTAGAGCGCCTCGGTGAGCCAGGCCGGGGTGAGGTCGATGCGGAACTCGCCGCCGAGCTGGCCCCGCCGGAACAGGGCGGAGATCCGGTCGTCGATCAGGGTCCAGCCCGCGTTCTGCTCCTCGCCTTCGAACAGCTGGTTCTCCGTGTAGAGGAACCCGAGGAGTCCGGCGGCCGGCTCGATGGCCCTGACCAGTCGGCGGACGGCCTCGCTCGCCGTGCCCTCGTCGAGCCGGGCGGCGTCCAGCGCGGCCTCGCATTCGGCGATGCCCAGCGACTCCAGCGCACGGACGAGGGCGTCCCGCCCGGCGAAGTGACGATGCAGCGTGGCGCGGCTGATCCCGGCTGCCTTGGCGACCTCGTCCATGGTCGCGGTGGATTTGCGGGTCAGCAGGGCCGCGGCGGTGCGCAGCACATGGTCAGGATCGACAGCCATGAGACAACCATAACCCATTATGAGACATAGATGTCTCACACTGGGCATGCGTGACTCACGGCTGCCGGTCCAGGCAGGAGAGGAACGGGTGATCAGTGCCAGGGCAGCTGCCCGCGCCGCTCCCAGTACGCCTGCGGCTCCTCGGCCAGTGCGTCCAGGCGGGTCAGCTGGTCGTCGTCGAGATCGACGACCGCCGCGTGCAGGTTGGAGGCGAGCTGGTTGGTGGTGGCCGCGCCGGAGAGGACGACGCCGGCCCAGGGCTGCCGCAGGACCACCGCCAGGGCGACGGCGTCGCAGCCCAGCCCGGTCTCCTCGGCGACCTCCTTGAGGACGTCCGGCGCGTACGGCCCGGCGAGCCTGCCGTTGGCCATGGCCTCCTTGACGATCACGGTGAGCCCGGCGTCGTGGGCCTCGGCGAGGGCGGGCGCGGCGGAGGTCTCCAGCGCGTTGTACGTCGACTGGGCGGTACGGAAGAGGGGTTCGCCGTCGACCGTCACGGCGAGGGCGGCGCGGATGGCATCCCCCTGGGCGGGACCGCTGGTGGAGAAGCCGATGGTGAGCCCATGGGCGGCGGCTTCCGCGAGCTTGGCGTGCAGTTCCTTGTCGGTGAGGGCCGGGCTGTCGGGGGTCACCGAGTGGATCTGGTAGAGGTCGAGCCGGTCGCCGAGCAGGGCGTCGCTCTCGGCGCGCTGCCGTTCGTAGGTGGCCAGGGTGTGGTCCTTGACCTCGTGCGTCTCGGCGTCGGTGGACCAGTCGGCGGTGTAGGTGTAGCCCCACTTGCTGCCTACGACGATGTCGTCGAGACCGGGCCTTGTGTTCAGCCAGTCGGCGAGGAACTCTTCCGAGCGGCCGTAGGAGCGGGCGGCGTCGAAGTAGCGGACGCCTTGGGCGTAGGCCGCGTCGAGGAGTTCGTGTGTACGGGTGCGCAGCGTTTCGGCGCTGCGGTCGTCTCCGAGGTCTTCGTCTCGGCCGAGGTTGATGTAACCGGGGCGTCCGACGGCGGCGAGGCCGAGGCCGATGTGGCAGGTGGGGGTTGTCGCACTGGCCAGGCGGGCGAAGGGCATCCGGGGGCTCCGTTCGGTCGGCTGTGGCTTTCGACCAACGTAACCCCCGGGATGACCTTCGCCTCAGAGCTCGGGGCTTGTTGTGTGTTCGGCGGGTGCGGGGAGTCTGCGGCTTGTCGCGCGGTTCCCCGCGCCCCTCAGGATCCTTGCCGCGCTGTCGCCCAGGAGTGCTGGGCCGCCACATCGGCCTTCAGCTCCGCCAGCTGTACCGCCACCGCGCTCGGAGCCGTGCCGCCCCTGCCGTTGCGGGAAGCCAGGGCTCCGGGGACGTTCAGGACCGAGCGAACCTCGGGAGTCAGGTGGGACGAGATCTTCGCGAACTGTTCGTCCGTCAGGTCGTCCAGTTCCTTGCCCTCGCCCTCGGCGACCTTCACGCACTCGCCCGCCACCTCGTGGGCGACGCGGAACGGGACGCCCTGCTTGACCAGCCATTCGGCGATGTCCGTGGCGAGGGAGAAGCCGGCGGGGGCCAGTTCCTCCATGCGCTCGCGGTGGACCGTGAGCGTGGCCATCATGCCGGTGAAGGCCGGCAGCAGGATCTCCAGCTGGTCGATGGAGTCGAATACCGGCTCCTTGTCCTCCTGGAGGTCGCGGTTGTAGGCGAGCGGGAGGGCCTTGAGCGTGGCCAGCAGGCCCGTCAGGTTGCCGATCAGCCGGCCGGACTTGCCGCGGGCCAGCTCGGCGATGTCCGGGTTCTTCTTCTGCGGCATGATCGACGAGCCCGTCGAGAACGCGTCGTGCAGGGTCACGAAGGAGAACTCCTTCGTGTTCCAGAGGATGACCTCCTCGGCGATCCGGGAGAGGTTGACGCCGATCATCGCCGTGATGAAGGCGAACTCGGCGACGAAGTCCCGCGACGCCGTGCCGTCGATGGAGTTGCCGGAGCTGCCGTGCTCGAAGCCGAGGTCCTTCGCGACCGCCTCCGGGTCCAGGCCCAGGGAGGAGCCCGCCAGCGCGCCCGAGCCGTAGGGCGACACCGCCGTGCGCGCGTCCCACTGGCGCAGCCGCTCCGCGTCCCGGGACAGCGACTGGACATGGGCGAGGACGTGGTGCGCGAAGAGCACCGGCTGGGCGTGCTGGAGGTGCGTGCGGCCGGGCATCGCCACGTCGGGGTGGGCCTCGGCGAGGCCGATCAGCGCGTCCTGGAGCTCGGCGATCAGGCCGCCGACGACGCGGGCGTGGTCGCGCAGGTACATGCGGAACAGGGTCGCGACCTGGTCGTTGCGGGAGCGGCCCGCGCGCAGCTTGCCGCCGAGGTCGGGGCCGAGCCGCTCCAGCAGGCCGCGCTCCAGGGCGGTGTGCACGTCCTCGTCGGCGATGGTCCCCACGAAGGAGCCGTCGGCGACGTCCGCCTCCAGCCGGTCGAGCCCGGCGATCATCCGGGTCAGCTCGTCCTCGGTGAGCAGGCCCGCCTTGTGGAGCACGCGCGCGTGCGCACGCGAACCGGCGATGTCGTACGGCGCGAGCCGCCAGTCGAAGTGGACGGACGCTGACAGCTTGGCCAGGGCCTCGGCGGGACCGTCGGCGAAACGGCCGCCCCAGAGCCGTACGTCACCGCTGTTGCTGCTCACTTGCGTTGCTCCTAGAGAGGTGTGGATGTGACGCGGACCTTTATATGCCCGCGCCGGGTTCCCGTCGCGCTACACCCGCGGCTGACGCTGTGCCGCGATCTTCGACGACAGGCTGTAGATGTCGATGAAACCCTTGGCGGCGGACTGGTCGAAGGTGTCGCCCGTGTCGTAGGTGGCGAGGTCGAAGTCGTACAGCGACTGCTCGGAGCGCCGGCCGGTGACGACCGCGCGGCCGCCGTGGAGGGTCATCCGGATGTCGCCGGTGACGTGCTGGTTCGCCTCGTTGACGAAGCCGTCCAGGGCGCGCTTGAGCGGGGAGAACCACAGGCCGTCGTAGACCAGCTCGCTCCAGCGCTGCTCGACGCCCCGCTTGTAGCGGGCGAGTTCGCGCTCGACGGTGACGTTCTCCAGCTCCTGGTGGGCGGTGATCAGGGCGATCGCGCCCGGAGCCTCGTAGACCTCACGCGACTTGATGCCGACGAGCCGGTCCTCGACCATGTCGATCCGGCCGACGCCCTGGGCTCCGGCGCGCTCGTTGAGCTGCTGGACGGCCTGGAGGACGGTGACGGGCTTGCCGTCGAGGGCGACCGGGGCGCCCTCCTTGAAGGAGACGACCACCTCGTCGGGCTCGCGGGCGACCGCCGGGTTCTGCGTGTACGCGTAGATGTCCTCGATCGGCGCGTTCCAGATGTCCTCCAGGAAGCCGGTCTCGATGGCGCGGCCGAAGACGTTCTGGTCGATGGAGTACGGCGACGTCTTGGTGGTCGCGATCGGCAGGCCCTTGTCCTCGCAGAAGGCGATGGCCTTGTCACGGGTCATGGCGTAGTCGCGGACCGGGGCGACGCACGTGAGGTCGGGGGCGAGGGCGGCGATGCCGGCTTCGAAACGGACCTGGTCGTTGCCCTTGCCGGTGCAGCCGTGGGCGACGGTGGTGGCGCCGTGCTTGTGGGCGGCGGCGACGAGGTGCTGGACGATCACCGGCCGGGACAGGGCGGAGACCAGCGGGTAGCGGTCCATGTAGAGGGCGTTGGCCTTGATCGCCGGGAGGCAGTACTCCTCGGCGAACTCGTCCCGGGCGTCGGCCACTTCGGCCTCCACCGCGCCGCACGCGAGGGCGCGCTTGCGGATGACGTCCAGGTCCTCGCCGCCCTGGCCGACGTCCACCGCGACCGCGATGACCTCGGCGCCCGTCTCCTCGGCGATCCAGCCGATGGCGACGGAGGTGTCAAGACCGCCGGAGTAGGCGAGTACGACGCGCTCGGTCACGGGTTCTTCCCCTCATACCGCGAACACTGACCTGCATGATTATGCAGAGGTCTGCATGATTCGTCAATCGCTCCCGGATCGAGGGCTGATTCCGGCCATGCGAGATGACTTTGAAGATCCTTTGAACGCGCGAAACCGCTTACTCGTACCTCTCGCCGAACGCAGGCGCCGCGTTTGACACCGACGACACCCCCGACCCCTAGTGAGGCATCCGCATGTCCAGGGCTCTTCCGAAGTACAACAAGCGTCGCGTCGGCTTCATCGGCGGCGCCGCCGCGGTGGCACTGTCCGGCACGGTGATCGCCGGCTTCGCGCTCGCCGGGGAGACGCCGGACAGCGGCGCGACGAACGCCCGGACGCTGGCGGGCCCCGGCACGATCACGTGCCCGGACGTCACCGGCCAGCTGCCGGACGTCCCCGCCTCGGCGCAGGCGGAGGTCGACCGCAATCTCGGCGATCTGGCCAAGCAGATCGAGGAGGCCAACAAGCGTCTGGTCGACACCGTCGGCCAGGGCGGACCCAACTTCGTCCAGAACGCCATCCTCGGCCCGCTGGAGGACAAGCGCGTCGCCGCACTGAACCGCATCGAGACCGCGATCGGGCGTGCCGCCGAGAAGCCGGAGGGGCTTGAGGCCCTCGCCGCCTGCCAGCTCAACGCCGACGGCGGCGCCGGTGCGGGCGAGGCCGCCGGCGGAGATGCGGGTGCCGAGGCAGGCGGGGGCGCCGAGGCCGGTGGAGGTGCCGAGGCGGGTGCCGGTGCCGGTGCCGAGGCGGGTGCCGGCGCTGAAGCCGGTGCGGGCGCAGAGGCCGGTGCCGAGGCCGGTGCGGGCGCCGAGGCCGGTGCCGGTGCGGGCGAGGCGGGCAACGCCGGGGCCGGCACGATCAGCTGCCCGGACGTCGCGTCCCAGCTCCCGGCGATCCCGGCCTCCGCGAAGGCCGAGGTCGACCGCAACCTGGCGCTGCTGGACACGCAGGTCGCGGAGGCCAACAAGCGCCTCGTCGACACCGTCGGCCAGGGCGGACCCAACTTCGTCCAGAACGCCATCCTCGGCCCGCTGGAGGACAAGCGGACCTCCACCGTCAACCGCATCGCCACGGCCATCGGCCGCACGGCCGAGAAGCCGGCCGGTCTGGACTCCCTGGCCGCCTGCACGCTCACCAAGTGAGGTGACAGGCGCTGTGGCCGCCCCGCGGGAGCGCCGGCCGGGGCGGCCACGGGTCCCGCCAGTCCTTGAACACGCCATTCTTTAGACAGTCGAAAGACCTGCGCCATAATCGGCGGCATGGGAAAAACTCATGAGCGCATAGAAGGCCGGCTCCGCTCGTTCATCGAGGCGCAGCCGGTCTTCTTCACCGCCACCGCTCCCCTGTCCGCCGACGGCACGGTCAACCTCTCCCCCAAGGGCCTCAAGGGCTCCTTCGCGGTGCTCGACGACCACACCGTCGCCTACCTCGACTTCGCCGGCTCCAACGCCGAGACCATCGCCCATCTGCGGGAGAACGGACGGATCACCCTGATGTGGTGCGCCTTCCAGGGCCCGCCGAACATCGTCCGGGTGCACGGCCGCGGGGAGCCGGTCTTCCGGGACGACCCCCGTTTCGGGGAGTTGCTCGGCCATTTCCCGGACATCGACGCGGCGCAGCACGGGCTGCGAGCGATCATCGTCGTCACGGCCGAACTCGTCCGCGACACCTGCGGCTACGCCGTGCCCTTCATGGCGTACGAGGCGGAACGCGACCTGCACGGCAAGCGTTTCGCCCGCGAGGACGACGCCTCGCTCAGCGCGTACTTCACCAAGAAGGAGCACATCGCGACCAGCCTGGACGGACTGCCCGGGCTGCCGTTGCCGCTGCCGCCCTCCACGGTCTGAGGCATGCGCCCTGGTGCCGTCGCCCTCGCCGTCTGCCCCGGGGACGGCCTCGACGACGGACACGGTCACCTGGTGGGACCGCAGATCGAGGCGGCGCCGCGCGGGACGGCGTACACGTACCGCCGGGTGCACCGGGACTCCTGGTGGTGCCAGGAGCGTCCGGTGCGCGGACGCGGCGCGGGCATCTTCCTCCATGTCAACGGGCGTGGGGCCACGGCCGGTTGCGTGTCCGTGCCGAAGGACGCGATGCGGACGATCCTCACCTGGGCCCGCCCGGAACGCGAGCCGCACGTCGCGATCGGCACGTCGAGCGGGCGTACGGCGATCACCCGGTACTGAGCCGCACGGTGAACGTGGTGGAGCCCGGCTTGCTCCGCAGCTCCACGCTGCCGCCGTGCGCCTGCGCCACCGCGGCCACGATCGACAGGCCGAGGCCGGCGCCGCCGCCCACCGCGCCGGGGCGGCGGCGGTGCTCCGCCCGTGTGAAGCGTTCGAAGACTCCGGGCTGGACGTCCTCCGGGACGCCCGGGCCGTCGTCGTGAACCCTGAGCACGGCTGAAGTGCCCTCTTCCTCCAGGAACACCGTGACCTGGGTGCCGGCGGGGGTGTGCAGCCGGGCGTTGGCCAGCAGATTCCCCACCACCTGGTGGAGGCGGTGCTCGTCACCGGTGACGACGACCGGCTCCTGCGGGAGCTCCAGGGTCCAGCGGTGCCCCGGGCCGGCGGCCCGGGCGTCGGTGACGGCGTCGAGGACCAGCCTGGTGAGGTCGACGGGGCCGCGTTCCAGCGGGCGGCCCGCGTCCAGCCGGGCCAGCAGCAGCATCTCGTCGACCATCTCCCCCATGCGGCCCGACTCGGCGGCGATGCGCCTCAGGGCACGGGTGATCTCCGGCGGCACGGGCGCGGGGTGCAGCAGGGCGAGTTCCGCGTGGCCGCGCACCGACGCCACCGGCGTGCGCAGTTCGTGGCTGGCGTCGGCGGCGAAGCTCCGCAGCCGCTCCTCACTGGCGTGGCGTTTGGTCAGTGCGTCCTCGACATGGCCCAGCATGCGGTCGAAGGCCCCGGCGACCTGGCCCACCTCGCTGCGCGGGTCGGCATCGAGAGCCCTCGGCGGCAGGGTCACCTCACCGCTGGCCAGCGGGAGTTCGCTGACCCGGGTGGCGGTCGCCGTGACCCTTCTCAGCGGTCTGAGCGCCCAGCGCACCCACAGGGCCCCGGCGACGCCGGTCACGGTCAGAGCGGCGCCGAAGACGATCCCCGCGACCAGTTCCAGCCGGTGGACGGCGGCCTCCACCGGTTCCAGGGGCAGGCCGGTGATCAGGACGTCGCCGTCGGCGCCCCGGGAGGCCATGACCCGGTAGGTGTCCAGGGCGGAGAGACGGACGGTGTGTCCCCTGTCGTCCTGCGCGACGGTGACGAGCTGCTCGACGTCGCCGGAGTTCAGGACGACGGGGGTCACGCCGCCGGGCCCGACCACGGCGGCGTTGGTCACCCTGTCGCCGACCCGACGGGCTCCGAAGGTGCCTGTCACCTGCCTGCGGGTGTCGCCCCGCTCGTCTCCGTCGTGGTCGTCCGGCGGCCGGCCGCCGTGCTCCAGGCTCTCGGGAAAGCGGTTGCCCGCCTGGGTCAGCTGCTGGTCGAGCCGGCCGATGAGGAAACCGTTCAGTTCGACCACGGCGGCCAGGCCGACCGCGGCACAGCTCACCGCGAGCAGCACGACCAGGGCGAAGGTCAGCCGGGCCCGCAGCGTGTGCGGGACCGGCAGGCGCCGCCGGCCGCTCATGGGGTCACCGGCTTGAGCACGTACCCGGCTCCACGCACGGTGTGGATCATCGGCTCGCGCCCGGCGTCCACCTTCTTGCGCAGGTAGGAGATGTACAGCTCGACGACATGGGCCCGGCCGCCGAAGTCGTAGGACCAGACCCGGTCGAGGATCTGCGCCTTGCTCAGGACCCGCCGCGGATTACGCATCAGGAAGCGGAGCAGTTCGAACTCGGTGGGCGACAGCTCGATCAGCTCCCCGGCACGGGTGACCTCGTGGGAGTCCTCGTCCATGACCAGGTCGCCGACGATGAGCCGCGGTCCGTCCTCCAGCCGGCGGGCCATGCCGGCGCGGCGCAGCAGCTGGCGGATCCGGGCGACGACCTCCTCCAGGCTGAAGGGCTTGGTCACGTAGTCGTCGCCGCCCGCCGTGATGCCGGTGATCCGGTCCTCCACCGCGTCCCGCGCGGTCAGGAACAGCACGCAGACGTCCGGCTTCACGGCGTGCAGGGAGCGCAGCACGGCGAAGCCGTCGGTGTCCGGGAGCATCACGTCGAGGACGACAGCGTCCGGCATCAGTTCCCGGGCGACGGCCAAGGCGGCGGCGCCGTCGCAGGCCGAGTGGACCTGCCAGCCCTCGTAGCGCAGGGCGCCGCAGAGCACTTCCGCGAGGTCGGGGTCGTCGTCGACGACGAGGACACGCAGCGGGGTGCCGTCGGGGCGGGTGAGGGCGGGGCGTCCGGATCTGGTGGTCTTCATCTCTCCTCAAGGATCGCTCCCCCGGGCCCGTGGGGAAGGGCGGGGGACCCTCTGAGTTTCCTCTGAGTGCGCCGACGGGGGCCCCGCTCAGAGGGTGCTCAGAGGTTGCGCAGGCACAGTGGCGCCCTCGACGGGCGAAGGGACGCATTCATGACCACCGTGTACGAGCGCAGGGCGGCACCGGCCGTGGCACCGCCGGGGCGGCGCTCCCCCGCGAGCGCCGTACTCGCGCTGCTGTGGGCCGGGGCGGCGGCGGTGGTCGCCCTGTGGTGGACGGACACCGGGCCGGTGGTCGGCGCGGCCGGCTGGCTCACCGGGGCCGGGCGGATCGCGGGGCTGCTGTGCGGGTACGCCTGCGCGGTCCTCGTCGGGCTGATGGCCCGGGTGCCGCTGCTGGAGCGGCGGGTGGGATCCGACCGGGTGGCCCGTTGGCACGCGATGGCCGGGCGCTACACGGTCAGCCTGCTCCTCGCGCACGTCGTGCTGATCCTTCTCGGGTACGCCGCCCAGGACGGCGTGTCCTTCGCACGCGAGACGGTGACGGTGGTCCTGGACTACCCGGACATGCTCAAGGCGGCCTTCGGCACGGCCGTCCTCGTCGCGGTCGGCATCACCTCCGCGCGCGCCGTGCGCCGCCGGACCAGTCACGAGTTCTGGTATTACGTCCACCTCCTCACCTATTGCGCGGTCTTCCTCGCGTTCTTCCACCAGGTGACCCTCGGCAACGACTTCAGCGGCCGCCCGGTGGCCACGGCCGCCTGGTACGCCCTCTACCTCGGCGTCGCGTGCCTGGCGCTGTGGTTCCGGGTCCTGGCGCCGGTGCGGCTGAACCTGCGGCACCGGCTGCGGGTCGAGTCGGTGCACCCGGAAGCGCCGGGTGTGTACTCCGTCGTCATCCGGGGCCGGAGGCTGGACGAGGTCGGGGCACGGGCCGGGCAGTTCTTCCGCTGGCGGTTCATGGCGCCGGGCATGGGCTGGACGTCGACGCCGTACTCGCTGTCCGCGCCGCCGCGCCGGGACCTGATGCGGATCACGGTGAAGGCGCTCGGCGACCACAGCGCGGCCGTCTCCCGGCTGCGGCCCGGCACCCGGGTGTGGGCGGAGGGTCCGTACGGCGCTCTGACCGGGGACCGGCGGACCTCCTCGAAGTCCCTGCTGATCGCCGCCGGGGTCGGCATCACACCGATGCGTGCCCTGTTCGAGACGCTGCCCGGCGAGGTCACCCTCCTCTACCGGGCCCGGACCGCCGAAGACCTGGCCCTGGGCGGGGAGCTGGAGGCCATCGCCCGGTGGCGGGGCGCCAGGGTGCTGTACGCACTGAACGGAGCGGACGGCCGGCGCCCGGGTTTCACGGCCCGGTCCCTGCGCGCGGCCGTGCCCGACCTCGTCGGCCACGACGTGTACATCTGCGGTCCGCACGGGTTCGCCCGCGATCTGTACGAGTCGCTGCGCACCGCCGGTGTGCCGGACCGCCGTATCCACCACGAGTCGTTCGAACTGTGAGGCGCCCCCCGTGCACGCGTTGAGGAAGAACCGCCCGCTGCGCCGGAGGCCGCCCTGGCCCTGCCTGCCCCGTCCGGCAGTGCGAGCGCGTCGAGCGGGTCCGGCCGGACGGCCACCGGCACGAGGACCGTCACCGGGGACACGGTGCAGACCCGCTGGGGCCCGGTCCAGGTCCGTATCACTCTCGAGAACGGCCGGCTCACCGACGTCACCGCCGTCAGCTACCCGACGGACAACCCGCGGGACCAGGAGATCAACAGCTTCGCCCTGCCCAGACTGCGCGGTGAGGCGCTGCAGGCCCAGAGCGCGAGCATCGACACGGTCTCCGGGGCCACGTACACGAGTGACGGTTACCGGCGGTCACTCCAGTCCGCCCTGGACTCGGCACGGACCTGAACGCACCGGCGTCGGCGCACGTATCTGTGGGCCAAGGGTCAAGTCCCCACGGAGGAACCGTGACCACCACGCTCGCAGGCGGCCGTGCCGCCCGCCGCCAGACGATGCGCCGCATCCGCCCGCGCCGCTCCCCGGCCGTACCACTGCTGATCGCTCTGTGGGCGGGTGCGGCGGCCGTGCTGTGGCTGTGGTGGGACAACACACCGTCCCTCGCGGACGACACGAGCAGGATCCTTGCCGCCGGCCGGATCACCGGCCTGCTCGCCGGCTACCTCATGGCGCTCGTGGTGCTCCAGATGGCCCGGGTTCCCGCGCTGGAGCGGCGGGTGGGCACCGACCGGGTGGCCCGCTGGCACGCGATGACCGGCCGGTACACGCTCTGCCTGGTCCTCGCGCACGTCTTCCTCATCATGTGGGGCTACGCCCTCCAGGCGGGCAAGGGCCTCGGCGACATCGTCCAGCAGACGATGGACTCCATCAACCAGCTGCCGGACGTGGGCAAGGCCGCCATCGGCACGGGCCTGCTGTTCGTCATCGGGATCCTGTCGATCGGCGGCGTCCGCCGTCTGATCGGGTACGACACCTGGTACCACGTGCACCTGCTCACCTACGCGGCCGTGTACCTGACGTTCTGGCACCAGATCGCGACCGGCAACGAGTTCGCCGTCCAGCCCACGGCGAAGACCTTCTGGTACGGGCTGTACGGCGTGGTGACCGCCCTCGTCCTGTGGTACCGGATCCTCACGCCGATCCGGCTGAACCTGCGGCACCGGATGCGGGTCGAGGCGGTCATCGAGGAGACCCCGGGCATCGTGTCCGTGCTGATCGGCGGGCGCAAGCTGCACCGGATGGGCGCGGAGGCGGGCCAGTTCTTCCGCTGGCGGTTCAAGGCGCCCGGCATGCGCTTCAGTTCGCACCCGTACTCGCTGTCGGCGGCGCCCCGCCCGGACATGCTGCGGATCACCGTCAAGGCGATCGGTGACCACACCTCCCGGCTGCGCGAACTCCAGCCCGGCACCAAGGTGTGGGCGGAGGGCCCGTACGGGGCGATGACCGCGCAGCGCCGCAGCCGCGGCAAGGTGCTGCTGGTTGCGGGCGGTGTCGGCATCACCCCGATGCGGGCCCTGTTCGAGACCCTGCCGGGCGCGTCCGGGGACATCACGCTGCTCTACCGGGCCAACAGCACCCAGGACCTGGCGCTGTGGGGCGAACTCGCCAAGATCGCCGACGAGCGCGGCGCCCGGCTGATGTACGCGGTCAACAGCCCGGGCGGTGAACGCCCGGACATCTCCGCGGAGTCCCTCCAGCGGAAGATCCCGGACATCCGCGACCATGACGTGTTCATGTGCGGGCCGCCCGGCTTCGCGCAGTCGGTGTACGAGGCACTGCGCGGTGCGGGAGTCCCCGCCCGCCGTATCCATCACGAGTCGTTCGAGATGTGAGCGACGGGACATCAACGGCCCTTCAGGAGCTTGAGAAACGATGAGGAAGTCTCACCCCGTCCGGCGTGCCGTGCTCGCCGGCGCAGCCACCGTCTCCGGGATCGTGCTGCTGCTGTCACTGAAGCCGGCCGCCGACCCGGGCTCGGCCCAGGCCGCGGGCGGTCAGGTGCCGCCCGCGGCCGCCGGGCAGGCCCCGCAGGGCGGCGTGAACGGCGCGGTCACCGGTGACGTGGCGCAGACGCAGTACGGCCCGGTGCAGGTACGCCTGACCATGGCCAACGGCAAGATCACGCAGGCCGAGGCGGTGCAGGCTCCCAAGGGCGGCCGCAGCGACCAGGTCACCTCCGCCTCCGTGCCCCGCCTCAACCAGGCGGCCGTCGCGGCGGGCAGCGCGGACATCGACGCCGTCTCGGGCGCCACCTACACCAGCACCGGCTACAAGAAGTCCCTCCAGTCCGCCCTGGACAAGGCCAAGGCCTCGGCCGGCGCCGCACAGGGCGCACAGGGATCGGGCAGCGCCCAGACGCTGACCGGCGATGTGGCACAGACGCAGTACGGCCCGGTGCAGGTCCGCGTCACCGTCGCGGGCGGAAAAATCACCAAGGCCGAGGCGGTGCAGGCCCCCAAGGGCGGCCGCAGCGACCAGGTCACCTCCGCCTCCGTGCCCCGCCTCAACCAGGCGGCCGTCGCGGCGGGCAGCGCGGACATCGACGCCGTCTCGGGCGCCACCTACACCAGCACCGGCTACAAGGAGTCCCTGCAGTCGGCGCTGGACCAGGCCGGTGGCTGACACGGTGGCCGACTCCGAACAGGCTCCCGCCGCGGTACGTCATGCGGAGGAGACGATGGGGACCGTCTTCTCCTTCGACGTCCGCGGCGGGGAACCCGGCCCGGTGCGCGCGGCGGTGGACGATGCCGTCGCCGGGCTGCACCGGGTCGACGAGGTGTTCAGCACCTACCGCGAGGACAGCCAGATCTCCCGGCTGCAACGCGGTCGGCTGACGGTCGAGGAGTGTGATCCCGAGGTCGCCGAGGTCCTGGAGCTGGCGGCCGAGGCGGAGCGGCTGAGCGACGGCTGGTTCAGCACGTCGTACGGGGGCCGGCTCGATCCGACCGGCATCGTGAAGGGCTGGGCGGTCGAGCGGGCGGCACGCCTGCTGGCCGCGGTGCCCGGGGTGAGCGGGGTGAGCGTCAACGGCGGCGGCGATGTGCAGTTGCTCGGGGTTCCGGGGGCGCGGCGGCCGTGGCGGGTCGGGGTGTCGGATCCCCTGCGGCCGGGCGGTCTCGCGGCGGTGATCTCCGCGGCGGGGGTGGACGAACTGGCCGTGGCCACGTCCGGGACCGCGGAGCGGGGGGCGCATATCGTCGACCCGCGGACCGGGCGTTCGGCTGTGACCGACCTGGTCGCCGTGACCGTGGTGGGGCCCCGGCTGACGTGGGCGGACTGCTGGGCCACGGCGGCGTTCGCGATGGGGTCGCGGGAGGGGCTGGCCTGGCTGGAGTCGCTGCCCGGGGTTGAGGCGCTGTTGATCACGGCCGGCGATGAGGTGCGCTGTACTGGGGGGTTGGCGGCGCGGCTGGGGTGAGTCGGGGCTGAGGGCGGGGCGTTTCGCTCACTGGGGGGAGGCACGAATGCCCGCAGCTGTGCAGGGGCGCGGGGAACTGCGCGACCAGCCACGGCTCACCCGCACACAACCACCACCCGCAACCCCCACGGCGTGCTCAGTGCCCGTTCTGCGCCAGCCTCAGCAAATGGTCGGCCAGCGCCTGCCCCCCGTCAGGGTTCCGGCTGATCAGCAGCAACGTGTCGTCACCGGCGATCGTCCCCAGGATGTCGTGCAGCTCGGCCTGATCGATCGCCGAGGCCAGGAACTGCGCGGCCCCCGGAGGGGTCCGCAGGACCACGAGATTGGCCGAAGCCTCCGCGGAGATCAGCAGCTCCTGCGAGAGCCGCCGCATCCGTTCCTCCTTCGCCGACCCGCCCAGCGGCGCCCGGGGCGTACGGAAACCGCCCTCGCTCGGCACCGCGTAGATCAGGTCGCCGTCGTCGTTGCGGATCTTCACCGCGTTCAGTTCGTCCAGGTCCCGGGAGAGCGTCGCCTGCGTGACGCTCAGCCCGTCGTCGGCGAGCAGCTTCGCCAGCTGGCTCTGCGACCGCACGGGCTGCCGGTTGAGGATGTCCACGATCCGGCGGTGCCGTGCGGTGCGGGTCTGCGGCACGGCGGGCCCGTTCGCCCCCGGCTGCTCGTGGTCCTGCGCCTGGCTCATCGTCGTCTCATTCCCCGGATCGTCCGTCCCCGTCGGCTGCGCTCGCGTCGAGGACGCCGGGCAGCGCCCGGAGGAAGGCGTCCACCTCGTCGTCGCCGATGTTCAGCGGCGGCATGAGCCGTACGACATCGGGGGCGGGCGCGTTCACCAGGAGGCCGGCGTCCTGAGCCGCCTGCTGCACCTGGGGCGCGAGCGGCTCGGTGAGCACGATACCCAGGAGGAGACCCGCGCCCCGGACGAAATCGATCAACTCGTGACCGAGGCCCTCGACCCCGTCCCGCAACTTCTCGCTCTGCCGCTTGACGTTCTGCAGCAACCCCTCGTTCTCGATGGTGTCGAGGACGGCGAGCCCGGCGGCGCAGGCGACGGGGTTGCCGCCGAAGGTCGTGCCGTGGTGGCCGGGCTGGAGCAGCTCGGCGGCACGCCCGAAGGCGACGGTCGCGCCGAGCGGCAGTCCGCCGCCGAGGCCCTTGGCGAGGGTGACGACGTCGGGCAGCACGCCCTCGTGTGCCTGGTACTCGAACCAGTGCCCGGTCCGGCCGATGCCCGTCTGCACCTCGTCGAGGACGAGCAGCGCGCCGGTGGAGGCGGTGATGGCCCGGGCGGCCTTCAGATAGCCGGCGGGCGGGACCACGGCCCCGTTCTCGCCTTGGACCGGCTCGATGACGACGAGGGCCGTCTCCTCGGTCACCGCGGCGGCCAGCGCCTGCGCGTCGCCGTAGGGGACGTGTGTGACGTCGCCGGGCAGCGGCAGGAAGGGGTCCCGCTTGCCGGGCTGGCCGGTGAGCGCGAGGGCACCCATGGTGCGGCCGTGGAAGCCGCCCTCGGTCGCGACCATGTGGCTCCGCCCGGTGAGCCGGCCGATCTTGAAGGCGCCCTCGTTGGCCTCGGCGCCGGAGTTGCAGAAGTAGACCTTGCCGTCGCGGCCGAAGAGCTGGATCAGCCGTTCGGCGAGCGCGACCGGCGGCTCGGCGACGAACAGGTTGGAGACATGGCCGAGGGAGGCGATCTGCCGGCTCACGGCCTCGACGACGGCCGGGTGGGCGTGGCCGAGCGCGTTGACCGCGATGCCGCCGACGAAGTCCAGGTACTGCTTGCCGTCGGCGTCCCACAGCTTGGTGCCCTCGCCGCGCACGAGCGGGAGCCTCGGGGTGCCGTAGTTGTTCATGAGCGCGTTCTGCCACCGCGCGGTCAGTTCCTGGTTGCTCACGACTCCCCCTGTTCGCCCGGTCCCTCGGGCTTCTCGTCGGCCACGACCATCGTGCCGACCCCCTCGTCGGTGAAGATCTCCAGCAGGATCGAGTGCTGGACCCGGCCGTCGATGACCCGGGCGGTGGTGACACCACCCCGGACGGCGTGCAGGCAGCCCTCCATCTTCGGCACCATGCCGGAGGACAGGTCCGGCAGCAGCCGCTCCAGCTCGGTGGCGGTGAGGCGGCTGATCACCTCGTCGCTGTTGGGCCAGTCCTCGTAGAGTCCCTCGACGTCCGTGAGGACCATGAGGGTTTCGGCGCCCAGTGCAGCAGCGAGTGCCGCAGCCGCCGTATCAGCATTGACGTTGTAGACATGTCCGTCGTCCTGTGAGCGGGCGATCGAGGAGACGACCGGGATGCGGCCGTCGGCGAGCAGGGCCTCGATCGCGCCCGTGTCGATCTCGGTGATCTCGCCCACCCGCCCGATGTCGACCAGTTGGCCGTCGATCTCGGGCTGGTGCTTGGTGGCGGTGATGGTGTGCGCGTCCTCGCCGGTCAGGCCGACGGCGAGCGGGCCGTGCCGGTTGAGCAGCCCGACCAGCTCGCGCTGCACCTGGCCGGCCAGCACCATCCGTACGACGTCCATGGCGTCCTCGGTGGTCACCCTGAGGCCCGCCTTGAACTCGCTGACGATGCCGTGCTGGTCGAGGGCGGCGCTGATCTGCGGGCCGCCGCCGTGCACGACGACGGGCTTGAGGCCGGCGTGGTGCAGGAACACCACGTCCTGGGCGAAGGCGGCCTTCAGGTCCTCGTCGATCATGGCGTTGCCGCCGAACTTGATGACGACCGTCTTGCCGTTGTGCCTCACCAGCCAGGGCAGGGCCTCGATGAGGATCTGGGCCTTGGGCAGCGCGGTGTGTTTGCGGGTGGTGCTCATGAGGAGTACGCGCTGTTCTCGTGGACGTAGTCCGCGGTGAGGTCGTTGGTCCAGATCGTGGCGGTCTCGGACCCGGCGGCGAGGTCGGCGACGATGTGCACCTCGCGGAAGCGCATGTCGACCTTGTCGCGGTCCTCGCCGACACCGCCGTTCTTGCACACCCAGACGCCGTTGATGGCGACATTGAGCCGGTCGGGCTCGAAGGCGGCCTTCGTCGTGCCGATGGCGGACAGGACGCGGCCCCAGTTGGGGTCCTCGCCGTGGATCGCGCACTTGAGGAGGTTGTTGCGGGCGATGGAGCGGCCCACCTCGACGGCGTCGTCCTCGGTCGCGGCGTTGATCACCTCGACCCTGATGTCCTTGCTGGCGCCCTCGGCGTCCCGGACGAGCTGCTGACCGAGGTCGTCGCAGACCTGCCGTACGGCTTCGGCGAACTCCTCGTACTCCGGGGTGACCCCGGCCGCGCCGGAGGCGAGCAGCAGCACGGTGTCGTTGGTGGACATGCAGCCGTCGGAGTCGACCCGGTCGAAGGTGGTGCGGGTGGCCGCCCGCAGGGCCTTGTCGAGTACGTCGTTGTCCAGGTCGGCGTCGGTGGTGAGGACGACGAGCATGGTGGCGAGGCCGGGGGCGAGCATGCCCGCGCCCTTGGCCATGCCGCCGACGGTCCAGCCGTCCTTGGTGACCACGGACGTCTTGTGGACGGTGTCGGTGGTCTTGATGGCGATGGCGGCCTTCTCACCGCCGTGCTCGGAGAGCTGGGCGGCGGCCGACTCGACGCCCGGCAGCAGCTTGTCCATCGGCAGGAGCAGTCCGATCAGGCCGGTCGAGCAGACGGCGACCTCGATGGCGCCCCGCCCGAGGACCTCGGCGGCCTTCTCGGCCGTCGCGTGCGCGTCCTGGAAGCCCTTGGGGCCCGTGCAGGCGTTGGCTCCGCCGGAGTTGAGGACGACGGCGGACACCTGGCCGCTCTTCATGACCTGCTCGGACCACAGCACCGGGGCGGCCTTCACGCGGTTGGAGGTGAAGACGCCGGCGGCGGCGCGGCGGGGCCCGGTGTTGACCACGAGGGCCAGGTCGGGGTTGCCGTTCTCCTTGATCCCGGCGGCGATGCCCGCCGCCGTGAATCCCTTCGCTGCCGTCACACTCACGGCGCAACTCCGATCGTCGTCAGTCCCGTGGTCTCGTCGAGCCCCAGGGCGATGTTCATGCTCTGGACGGCACCGCCGGCGGTGCCCTTGGTGAGGTTGTCGATGGCGCTGATCACGATGATCCGTCCGGCGGCCGCGTCGTGCGCGACCTGCACCTGAACGGCGTTCGAACCGTAGACGGACGCCGTGGCGGGCCACTGGCCCTCGGGCAGCAGGTGCACGAAGGGCTCGTCGGCGAAGGCCTTCTCGTAGGCGGCGCGCAGGGACTCGGCGGTGACCCCGTCCTTCGCCTTCGCGCTGCACGTGGCGAGGATGCCGCGGGGCATCGGCGCGAGGGTCGGTGTGAAGGAGACGGAGACCGGCTCGCCGGCGGCCGCGCTGAGGTTCTGGGTGATCTCGGGGGTGTGCCGGTGCCCGCCGCCGACGCCGTACGGGGACATCGAGCCCATGACCTCGCTGCCCAGCAGGTGCGGCTTGGGTGCCTTGCCCGCGCCGGAGGTGCCGGACGCGGCGACGATCACGGCCTCGGCCCCGGCGAGCCCGGCGGCGTACGCCGGGAAGAGCGCCAGCGAGACGGCCGTGGGGTAGCAGCCGGGCACCGCGACGCGCTTGGACCCCTCCAGCGCGGCGCGGGCGCCCGGCAGTTCGGGAAGGCCGTAGGGCCAGGTTCCGGCGTGCGCGGAGCCGTAGAACCTCTCCCAGGCGGCGGCGTCCGTGAGCCGGAAGTCGGCGCCCATGTCGATCACCAGCACGTCCGGCCCGAGCCGCTCGGCGACGGCGGCGGACTGCCCGTGGGGCAGGGCGAGAAACACGACGTCGTGGCCGTCGAGCACCTCCGGGGTGGTCTCCTGGAGCACGCGCCCGGCCAGGGGCAGCAGGTGCGGCTGGAGCGCACCGAGCCTCTGCCCCGCGTTGGTGTTGCCGGTCAGGGCACCGATCTCGACCTCGGGGTGCGCCAGGAGCAGACGCAGCAGCTCCCCGCCCGCGTATCCACTCGCTCCGGCCACTGCCGCACGTACCGCCATGGAACCTCCTCCTCAGAGGGCATGACTATACGTTGCTCTGCAGTTTTATGCAATCACCGCTCGAACCCGGCGGTGCTTAATGCGACCGAGATTTTTAGTTGGCACATGGAGCACGCTAGTTGGCGAATCTTGGTCCCGTCACGCTGTGTTACGGGCAGTATCGAAGAAACGCCCCCGCTGTCGATCGAATAGTGCTTCTCTGGATGAGTGGGCGAGGCAGCGATCGCGAAGATCCCGTCGGATTCAAGTCAGCTGGACCACCTTGTCACGGCGTACGACGGGGACGCCGGACTGCGGGATCGGCTGCGGCTCGGGAACGACTGGTCGCGTCGGTGGAGTTCGACGTGGCATGTGGGTGCCGACAAGGTCTGCTGGCCGGTCCGGGATATGGCTCACGTACCGGTGATGTCGTCCGGGCCGATGCGGGGGTTCACGTGGCGGGCGAAACAGCGGCACCGCCCCGACCTGGAGGTGATGGCGTCGACGGGCCGGAAGCATGGCTTCGAGTCGCTGGAGGAGATGCGCCTGCTGGTCGCACTGGACTTCTTGAAGGCATCGGAAGTGCTGTCGCAGCCGTTCCGGCTGGACTTCGAGCATGCGGGCGGGCGCGCCTGGCACATCCCGGACTTCCTGGCCGTGATCGGCAGCGGGATGTGGTTGCTGGACGTCCGCCCGATGGAGCTGATCAAGGAAGAGGACGCGCTGAAGTTCGCGGCGGCCAGGGAAGTGGCCGCTGCCTGCGGCTGGCGGTACTCGGTGGTCGCGGGCTGGCGCCCGCATGTCTGGAGCGTCCTTGATCACCTGTCCTCACGTCGGCGGCCGGCGAGGGACCTGCTCGGCATGCGCGATCAGTTACTCACCACTATCAGCGGGCAGCAGGGGCAAGTAATGACATTCTCCGAGCTGGCGGACGCGACCAGCGTGCCTTCCGTTGGCCGGGCAAACATCGTCCGGCTGCTCTGGCAACGCGAGCTCGGGGTTGACCTGGGCAGTCCCTTGCGCGACAGCTCACTGATCTGGGCGGTGTGATGACAGCGAGGGGGTTCTTGCAGATCGCGCCGGGCAGGCGGGTCGCTCTCAATGGCGTCGAGTGGACGGTTGAAGACGTCCACGGCCAACTCGGCCGACTCGTCCTCGTGGATGACGACGGCCGCGTGGAGACCCGCTCGTTCCGCTGGCTCATCAACCTTGCTGACCTGCGTCTTCTTCCGACAGTCAAGCCGGGCCGCCCCTCGCCGGTCGCCCGGCAGCCGAGGACACTGGCCGACCTGACCGAGGACCAGTTGGAGCGGGCGCGGCTGCGGGCTGCGCATGTGCTGGCAGCTGAGACGGGGGTTCCGGGAGGGCCACCCGGCTCGGGCCCTGCAGGGTGAGCCCCGGCCGGCCTACGACCCGGACCGCACGACACTGACCCAGCGTCGGTACGCGAAGGCTGCGGAGATGGAGGCGATGCCCCGTCCGGAGGCGGTCCGGTGCGGTCTGCAGCACCTCAGCTACCGGACGCTGGTACGTCTGTCGGGACTGGCAGGGGACAGTCTCCTGCTGGCCTGCGCGGACGGCCGCTGGACACGGCGACGCAGCGGGCACCGCAGCATCACGAAGGAGGTCCGGGAGGCGATCTTCGCAGTCAAGGCCGAGTGCGGCGAACGCGCCCGCGTGAGTCTGGCCGCCAGGCACCGGTTGATGCACCAGTACATGAGTGAGCGGTTCCCGATATTTCCCACGGAGAAGATCCCTTCCCGCTGGACGTTCGCGACCGTCTGGGAGGAGTGGTTCGGGCCCGGCGGAGCCCGGCCGCGTTACGGGCGGACGGCCGAGGCCGCCGCGGAGGCCGGGGTCTCCGGCCGGATGGTGATACACCGGCCAGGCCAGGTTCTGGTGCTGGACTCGACCCCGATGCCGGTGAAGCTGCGCGAGGCCGTGTTCGGCGACGCGATCACCGCGACGCTGACCCTCGCACTCGATCTCTACACGCACGGACTGCCGGCCTTCCGGCTCACGCTCCAGTCCGACACCTCGGTCGACATCGCGATGCTGCTGCGGGACGTGATGCTGCCGCTTCCGATGCGGGACGGCTGGGGCGAGGACATGGAATGGCCCTACGCAGGGGTGCCGGCCGAGGTGATCGCCGAGTTCACCGGGCACCGGGTCGCCGCTCTGCCGTTCTTTGCCCCGGAGACGGTCACCACCGACCACGGAGGCCCCTACAAGAACCACGACCTGGTGGAAGCCGAAAGGGAGATCGGCTGCCGGATCCTGCCCGCTCGCGTCCTGCGGCAGACCGACAAGTTCGCGGTCGAGCGCCAGTTCCTCACCATCCAGACCATGCTCTTCGAGCACCTACTGGGCTTCACCGGCGGTGACGTCGCGGACCGCGGGGCCGACCCGGAACGCGATGCGAGCCTCACCCTCGCGCAAGCCGAGCACATCATTGCCACCTGGATCGTCCAGATCTGGCAGAACCGTAAACTAGGCGAATACGCCCCGAGTTGGGCTCCTGGTGAGGACCACAGCCCCAACACCCTGTTCGCCGCGGCGATGGAACAGGGCGGCTTCGACCTGGACTTCCCCGAACCGAGCTTCTACTACAAGGTCCTGCGCAAACACCACGTGAAGATCCATCCGCGTCGCGGGGTGAAGATCCTCGGACTCTGGTATCACCACGCGGTCCTCGACGAACCTCGCTTCCAGCAGCCCTCCGCCCGAGGCGGCAAGCACGCGGGGGCGTGGGTGGTCCGCAGTGACCGAAGGGACCGCCGGCAGGTGTTCTTCCAGGACCCTGCCGACCACGAGACCTGGCACATCCTGCGCTGGCGAGGACTGCCGCCCGAAGGCGAGATCCCCGCCTTCTCGGACAAGACCGCCGACGCTCTCCTGGCACACGTGAAGGCGAACAACATCAGGATCCACTCCGAGAGCGAGCTCTTGGAACATCTGCTGGGGATCCTCGGTTCGGTCACCCCCGTCGAGCAGTGGCCCAGCCAGGCCAAGAAGAAGGCCGGGAAGAAGCGGCGCGTCGCCCAGGCCCGCGAGATCACCCGAGCACAGGCCGCGGCAGCCGACCGCCCCGCACCGGCCGCCGTAGACGACGAGCAGGTTCCGGCGGACATGCCCGTGGCCTGGGCCGAGCACGCTCGCACGATCGACCACGCGGTCGACGCCGACCGTCGTCGGCGACGCGAGGAAGCGCTCGCCGGAACCAGGCCTGTGGCCCCTCCGTCGCTGCACGAGGCCCTGAGACGGCGGCCCATGTTCCTGCTTCCACCCCGCGGCGGCTCAGAAGCCGACACGATAGTCGGGGAGGAAGAGTGCCCCAGGCCCTTTCCCACGACGATCCGCTGGAGGGCCTGCCCTCACGGGCTGAGATCGCCGAGTTGATTCTGGGCGGCCACCCGCCCCGCGACACCTATGTCGGCTGGCAGCACTACCGAACCCACTGCGGCCTGCTCGTTCCCGCCCCGGTGATCTCGCCACAGCAGTGGTCGATGATCCCCGAAAGCCGCCAGGTTGACTACGACCTCTACCGGCAGCTGACGAATGCGAACCTGCCGCTGCAGGACACGCCCATGCACGACAAGGTCGGCAAGCTGATCCGGCGCCGGTTGCACGGCAACACGATGAAGCAGGACGATCCAACCCGCGCCGGCGTCATGGTCAGCCGTTGGGGCAACTACGGCAAGACCGCGTCTGTCTGCTCTGCCGGGGCCGCCTTTGAAGACCAGTGGCTGGAACTGCACAATTACCTCAACCCCGGGGCTCTGCCGGGCACTCGGGATTTCCATGCGCCGGTTGTCTATGTCTCGACCCCGGTGACAGCGACCCCGAAGAGCCTTTGCGCGTCGATCCTGGGCTTCTTCCGGGCCCAGACCCGCAAGTCGGCCACGCTGCCGGAGCTGGTCCGGCAGGTCGCTGACTCTCTGCACGACCACGGCGTCAAAGCGCTGATTCTGGACGACATCAGCCGACTGCGGATGCACCGGGCGGACGACCAGGACGTCCTCGACCTGATGCGGGCCTTCATGAGCCTGGACGTCACCCTCATCCTGACCGGTGTCAACATCGCCGGTATCGGGTTGCTACGCGAGGCCAAAGTGGAACAGGAACAGCAGGCAGTGGGAGATGCCACAGCTGGAGTCGACCCGCATCCACGGCTTGGAGATCACCCAGACCGAGCATCGCTTCGAGCTCATCGAGCTCGACCGCTTCCGCTACACCACCCCGAAGCAGATTCAAGCCTTCGTCGACCACCTGAAGGGAATCGAGCGGCACCTGCGGCTGCTGAAAGGGACGGAGGGCATGCTCACCGGCGGCACCATGCCGGAGTACCTGATGCGTCGCACCGGTGGCGTCGTCGGCCTGCTGGGACGCTTGCTCGAGGACGGCGCCCAGGAGGCCGTGGAGTCCGGGAAGGAACTGATCGACGAGAGCCTACTGGACGAGATCGTGCTCCGTCGGGACGAACCAGCGCAGCCACCGGACGAGCCCCTGATCCCAGCCGACCCACTGACTGTCGGCAAGAAGACCAGGCAGGCGAAACGCCCCCGGAACACCGTTTTCGATGACTCTGGCCCGGCTGCCCGGGCAGGCGCCTGACGGATGGAGCCGTGATGCATCCACTGCCTCGGAGTCTCGAACCCCTGTCGGGAGAGTCCCTTGTCAGCTATCTGCTTCGACTCGGGCACCGTCTCGGTCTCTCACCTCTGCACCTGATCCGCGCGGCGGACTGGATCAAGCAAGGCAACCCCAATCACTTCCCCGGCAGTCTGCTGCTGGATCTTCCCAAGCCTCAGACCGAAGCATTCGCCCGGCTCACAGGACAGACTGCCAGGGAAGTATCCGCTCTTACGTTGACGCAGTGGCGGGACCGCTATTATCCAGAGCAATGCTCGGAACCTGTGGATCGGTGCTGGGAGGAACGCGGAGGGCGTACCTTCCCGATGATCCCTTGAAGGTCTCCGAGTAGGCCCGCGTTCGCAGCGCGGGTCGGGAAGGCACGCCCGTGCTGAGCGTAGTGAACGCCGACGGAAGTATCGCGTCCGGCTCCCTGATCGACGAGATCGTCCGCGAGGGCGCTCGCCGGATGCTGGCCGCCGCGCTGGAGGCGGAAGTCAACCAGTACATAGCCGAGTTGGCTGCCGATACTGACGAGCGCGGACGGCGCCTGGTCGTACGCAACGGCCACCACCGGCCCAGGACAGTCGTCACCGCGGCCGGGCCGATCGAGGTCACCGCGCCGCGCGTCAACGACCGCCGCATCGACGAGGCCACCGGCGAGCGCAAGCGGTTCTCCTCCAAGATCCTTGCGCCGTGGTGCCGCAAGTTACCGAAGATCTCGGAGGTGCTGCCCCTGCTCTACCTGCACGGACTGTCGTCCGGAGACTTCGTGCCCGCGCTGGAGCAGTTCCTCGGCGGCACGGCCGGACTGTCGGCCGCGACGGTGACCCGGCTGACGAAGCAGTGGAGCGACGACCACGCCGCCTTCCAGGACCGGGACCTGTCCGACCGCGACTTCGTCTACGTATGGGCCGACGGGGTCCACCCGAAGGTGCGGCTCGGCCAGGCGCACTCGTGCGTGCTGGTCCTCCTCGGCGTCCGCCTGGACGGCACCAAGGAGCTGGTCGCGCTGGCCGAGGGACTGCGGGAGTCCACCGAGTCGTGGGCCGACCTGCTGCGCGACTGCCGCCGCCGCGGCATGCGCGACCCCGAACTCGTCATCGGAGACGGCGCGATGGGCCTGTGGAAAGCCCTGATCGAGGTGTTCCCGACCGCTCGGCACCAGCGCTGCTGGGTCCATAAAGCCCGTAACGTGACGAACTGTCTTCCGAAGTCCGCACACGCGGGCGCGACGAAGGCCATGCAGGAGATCTACAACGCAGAGGACAGGGCCCACGCCGAGAAGGCGATCGAGGCGTTCTCCCGCACTTACGGCACAAAGTGGCCCAAGGCCGTTGCGAAGATCACCGACGACCGGGACGAACTGCTCGCGTTCTACGACTTCCCGGCCGAGCACTGGGTCCACCTGCGGACCACGAATCCCATCGAGTCGACCTTCTCCACCGTCAAGCTCCGGACCAAGGTCACCCGAGGCGCCGGCAGCCCGGCCGCGGCCCTGGCCATGGTGTTCAAGCTCGTCGAATCCGCCCAGGCCCGCTGGCGGGCGATCACCGGAGCCCACCTGGTCCCACTCGTCCGGGCCGGGGCCCGATTCGAGAACGGCCTGCTGGTCGAACGCACCGAAAGCCACGCGGCCTGAGGAGAATGCCCAGATGACCGTCTCCGACACCTACGGCACGAACTCCTACACGGCCAAGGAGTTGGCCAGCCTGCTCGCCGACCGACTCGACGTGACCTTCACCGAACGCGAGAGCGACTACCTCGGCGTCTACTTCCTGGCCACCCTCGCCGACACGACCCGCCTCCAGATCCAGCCGAACGCCATTCCCGGAGACGACGGGGAAGACGATCTCTACGACGACGAGCACCCCGACATGTCGGTACTCCTGCTCATCACCTCGCCGGCCGCGGCCGAGCCTCTCAGCGACGAGCTCTCGGCGGTCGGAGAACTCACCACGCTCCGATCAACTCGAAGCTGAGCAACTGCCGATCCACAAGTCTTGACTATTGCTCCCGCTATCCACCGATCGCCCGGTCCCTGCCCGGCCCGGGACGCTTGATGAGGCCAGACGCATGGCTCTACGTCGGCTCGCCCCGCTTCTGCCCCTCCTGCCTCGCGGGCGACGGCACTAGGGCCCAGCAACTGCACGGCGGGCCCTGGCTCAAGCTCTGGCACCTGCCCATCGTCTTCGCCTGCACCAAGCACAGGATCTATCTGGAAGCCGACTGCCCGCACTGCGGTCAGCCGCACGACACGCTAGGACCTCTGGTCCAGCGAGCCAACGACCATACGCTGCATCCAGCGCAATGCCGATGGACGTCGACGCACAGACCCCGAGGAGGAAGTCTTTCGCCTGCGCCGGCAGACTCGATCATCTCACCGTCTCTGCGCTTGACCGGCCACGACCGACTGCGGACATCCTCCGCTTCCAGAGAGCTCTACGTGGCCGCCTGAAAGCGCCCACTCGAACCACGGACGCGTCCGAGTACTTCACTGATCTCCGGCTCGCCACGGCACTGATCAGCGCAACATGGCCTCATAGTCGGTGCCTCCTCGACGCCGACACCGCTCAGCGACTCGATTCCAACTCGCGGAAACCGCATGCCGGTCCGGGCGGGAGGCAAACCCAACAAGTTCGCGACACACCACCGCGTGACCCCATTGCTGCGGAAATCTGCTCATGGCCGCAGATCGACTGCTCTCAAGAGACGACCTGCCTGACCTCACCTCGGAACTCACGCGCGCTGCCTTCGGCAGCCCATCAAGCCGAACGCCATGGGCCGTTCTCTACGACAAGCACAAGAGCGACTGCTTCGAGCGACTCCGCCAGGTCGCTGAACCCGTCACTCGAACGTTTCCCCGAGTCAACGGCCGCAGCGGCACACAAGCACCACTCCGACGCAACTACCAGCCCGAGCACATCCCGGCATTCCTGGAGCCGGACTGGTATCAACGCCACCTGGCCAGCTGCGCGGGCTCGGAAGCCAAGTCCGTGCGCAGGGCCGCCGCCGTCCGACTCGTCCAGTGGGCCGAGGGTGGAACCTACGACGAGGCCGCGCAGTTCCTCGGGATCACACCCGTCCAGACACGCCTACTCACTGCACGCGAGACCCGGCGCTCGGCGCGGACAGGCTGCAACCCTCTTGAATTCGACAGAGCCCTCCGCGCTCTTGCCTCCGAGCTGCAATCACCACTCCAACCACTCATTGACTACCGGCGCCGACGAAAAGCACTCCAGGAGTGGGTACTCAGCATCGACGCATGGAATGCGCTGGTCAGGGAATTTCCGCCTACGCTCGGCCAGTCCCGCACTCTCACCGATGACCGCAAGCGCCAGAACGTCTCAGTCTTCATCTGGACGTTGGTCACGCAAGGCGAGCACCTCTTCGCTCCCCGCCCACTCGAAGCCGCGCAACCCACTGAAATCCAGCAACAGTGGGCCGCACGGCGGAACACCACGTGGTTCCAGATGTCCCGCCCCAGTCCACTGCGCCACTATGCGGACCTGCGCAACGTTCTCGACAAGTACGCGCAACGACTCGCCTGGGACATCGACTCAGGTGAGGACGGAAGAGTGGAGTGAGAGTGTGCACCTCAACATGAGAGCGCACTGATAGCGGGCGCCCCGAGATGAGAGTGATGCAGGTCACTTTCAAAGGGTCCGAGTGCTCGCCGCCGCGGCAGGCCGCTGAGCCGGTGGCAACGACGTTGAGCCTGCTTGATTCCAGCCCGGCATAGCCACCCTCAACGGCGTGCCGCTAATGTCGGAGCGACGGCCCGTGAGCCTTCGCCGAAACTGGTACAGCGAAGGGCCCACGGACCATTCCGTCACCTCGGTGCCGAGCCGCGCTCCTTGAGCATGTCGGCCATGAGCGTCATCTCCGACTGCTGGGCTTCGACCATGCCCTGGGCCAGCTGCCGTTCCTGCGGCACCGTGCACTGCTGGGCGCAGCCTCGTGCCATGGTGACTCCACCCATGTGGTGGTCGGTGAGCAACTGGAGATAGAGGATCTCAGCGTCCTTGCCCTCGGCCTCGCGCAGTTGGTCGAGTTCGGTGTTGGTGGCCATCCCGGGCATCAGGGAACCGTCTTTGATTTCGTGGCCCGAGTGGCCGCCGTGGGCGTCCTTCATCCAGGTCATGTAGCCGTCCGTGGACGCCTTGGGCAGGCCCCACAGATCCAGCCAGCCCAGCAGCATGCCGCGCTGGTTGGCCTGGGTCTGGGCGATGTCGTACGCGAGGCGGCGTACATCCTCGTCGTCGGTGCGGTCGCGGACGATGAAGGACGTCTCGACGGCCTGCTGGTGGTGGACGGCCATGTCGCGGGCGAAGCCGGCGTCGGCCGAGTCGGTGGCAGGGGTTCCGGGCGACTCCTTGCTGCCGGAGGCAGCCACGATCCAGAGCACCAGACCGAGGGCCACAAGGGACGCCATAGCCACCAACGCCCATCGGCCGAGCACCGGTTTACCGCGTGGGGCTTGGTCGGCGTCCGATGTGCCGTGCTCGATGACGGGTGTGTCCATCATGTCTGGGTCAGTCCGTTCGTGCATGCGGCGCCCGGCTCAGGAGTCTGCGAGCCCTGGACGTACTTGGTCAGAAACTGCTCGACTCGCGGGTCCGACGCCTTGTCCACGGTGAGTTGGTAACCCCAGGCCGACAGCGTGATCGTCCCGGGCTGGTCGTCGACGGGGCTCATCAGCGTGTAGGGGGTCTTGGAGACCTTGTCGCTGAGTTTCTTGATGTCGGCGTCGGCGGCCTTGTCGTTGTACGTCACCCAGACCGCCCCGTGTTCGAGGGAGTGGACGGCGTTCTCCTTGCCTATGGCCTTGGTGTAGACGGTGCCGTCGCAGGTCATCCACGCCTGGCTGTGGTCGCCGCCGACGGGCGGGTTCATCGGGTAGTCGACGGCGGACTGGACGTGGTTGCGGCCGAGCTTCTTCGCGTCCCACGTCTTCTCTCCGCGTACGGGCTTCTTCGCGGCGGCGGCCTGCTGCTCGTCCTTCTCGTTGGCCTTGTTCAGGGCATACGCGCCGAAGCCGGCCACTCCGGCGACGATGACCGCGCTGAGCGTGATGGTGAGGATGCGGTTACGGCGCTCGCGGGCTCTTTCGGCGCGGCGCATCTCCTCTATGCGGGCCTTGCGAGACGTTGCGGCGGCCTTCTTGCTCGTCTTGCTCATGACTGGGTGTCCTTCCGTCCCGCCGTACGGCGGTCGGTGCGGGGATGGAGTGGATGTCTTTGAGCGCGTGCGCACGGGTGAGCGCACAGCGTCATGGCATCCGCTCAGGTCCGCAGCACCTGAAGGACGTGGAGGTCAGGAGCGCCGGTGGTCGGGGGAGGCTGGGCGAGAAGCGCGGGGTTGACCTGCCACCAAGGGAGATCCGGCATGCGGGGCAGGAGTGCCGACATCGGTTGAACGGGGGCCGCGAGTACCGCGGCTGCCGCGTGTGCGGCTGTAGCGCAGCACACATCGCCAGTCGGACAGTCGCCCGCGTGTACGACCGCTCTGGTGCGGTGCTCGGCTGGGTCGCCTGCCGGCATCGGCGGGCTGGAAGCGTCGGTCATGGTGGTTAGGGAAGCGGTTGGGTTACGGCTGTCGCCGTGTTCCGCGTAGTCCAGGCACATCACCACAGCCGTGAGCAGGACGGCGAGAGCAAGGCAGAGGTCCGGGGCCCACGTGGTCCACCACGCTCCGCGGGGTCTGCGCTGCACCGGCGGCGTCCTGCTCGTCATCACGGTGATGTTAATCGGTCCTGTGGGTCCTGGGGCGTTCGGGCGCCAACCGTGGAAGCCGAACCGTGCGGGGGACGCCAGAGAGGGGCGGCCCCCAAGCCCGGTCAGGCGAGGGCGGCTGTCTGTTCCCGCGGCGCGGCAAGGCGTCCGCTGCGGGCGAGCGCTTTCACGGAGACCGCGCAGGCGAGCCCGGTCACGGTCAGGGCGCACCAGGTCAGCCATAGGGCGTCGTGCCGTTCGGCGAAGTCCCACAGGGCGCCGGTGGCGAGGTTGCCGAGAGTGATGCCGAGGCCGGAGACGGTGTTGTACAGGCCGTAGTGGGTGGCGACGAGATGGTTGCCGGAGAGCGTGACGACGGTGTCCATCTCGAAGGGATAGACCACCGTGCTACCGGCCGCGAGCAGCGCCACGGCGCCCACGAGGGCGAAGAGGACGGCGGAGGTGGCGTCGGGCGGTGTGAGGGCCAACGGCAGAAAGGCCAGGCCCATCACGGCCAGTCCGCGGACCATCGCCTGTGCGGGACTCCAACGTAGTTTGGCCCAGCCCGTCAGCCGCAGTTGCCCCATGACGGCGACTGCGGCCGAGACGACGAACAAACCGCTCGTCACCCACGTCCCCTTGGAGCCGAGGGTGTCGTCGGCGGCCAAGGGCAGGGCCAGATAGACCTGGAAGGTCAGGACGTACGAGCCGATCATCGCGGTGGCGAAGAGCAGAAAGGGCCGGTTGGTCACGACCGTGCCCCACTGGGTCAGGACCTTCTCCGGCTTCGAGCCGGCCGTCTCACCTCTCCGGGCGGGCAGCGCACGCCCTTGCAGTACGGTCAGGACGGCGAAGATCGCGGCGGCGACCGTGCAGACGAGGCGGAAGTCGGTGGCCAGCAAGGCCAGCCCCACCAGCGGGCCGAGGAGCATGCCGGCCTGGTAGTAGACGTTGAAGGTGGCGAAGGCGTCCACGCGCCGCTCGCCCGCCTCGGCGGCGAGGTAGGCGCGGACGGCCGGGTTGAACAGGGCGCCCGCGAAGCCGGTGGCTGCCGAGGCGGCGATGAGGGCGGGGAGGTTGTCGACCCAGCCGAGCAGGCCGAAGCCGGCGGTGCGCAGCAGGCAGCCCGCCATGATCGGGGCCTTGTAGCCGAAACGGTCCGCGATGGTGCCGCCGACGAGGAACATGCCCTGCTGGGAGAAGTTCCGCACGCCCAGGACGAGTCCGACCGCCCAGGCCGCCAGGCCGAGCCCACCGGAGAGGTGGGCGGCGAGGTAGGGCATGAGCATGTAGAAGGCGAGGTTGATGGCGAACTGGTTGGCCATCAGCAGCCGCGCGGCGGGCGGGAAGGAGCGGGTCTGCCGCCACAGGTTGTTCATCGGACGGCTCCTGCGAGGGTGTGGGCGGCGGCATCGGGCTCGGCCGTGGCGAGGGGATCGATCACATGCGTGCAGCGCGTCCAGCGGGTCACGGTCCGGTCGCTGGAGTGGGTGATCATGTCGGGCTCATCGGCGGGCCGGTGGTCCAGGAGGCCGTGTTCACGGCAGTAGGCGTCGTTGAAGACGGTGCCCACGTAGCGTTGCGGCCCGTCGGGGAAGACTGCGACGACCCGGTTCTCGGCCGACAGGGTGCATGCCAGCCAGCGGGCGACGAGCGCGACGGCGCCGACGCTCCAGCCGCCGGTGGCGTAGTGGTCACGGGCCAGGCAGCGTGCCGCCCAGACGGCTTCTGGAGCGGCGACCCAGTGCACCTCGTCGAACAGGTCGTAGGCGACGTTACGGGGGTGGATGCTGCTGCCCAGGCCCCGCATCAGCCGTGGTGCAGCGGGCTGGCCGAAGATGGTCGACCCGGTCGTGTCCACGCCGACCACGCGAAGGCGGGGGAAGAAGCCGCGTAGCACGGAGGCGATCCCGGCTGAGTGGCCGCCGGTGCCGACGGAGACGACGAGAGTGTCGATCCGGCCGAGCTGGGCGACGAGTTCGTGGGCGAGCGGGGCGTAGGCGGCGACGTTGTCGGGGTTGTTGTACTGGTCCGGGCACCAGGCATCGGTGTGGACGGTGAGCAGTTCCTCGACCCGCCGACGGCGGGCCTCCTGCCACCCCCCTGTGGGGTGTGGGGTGTCGACGAGTTCCACTTCGGCGCCGTACGCCGTGAGGAGCCCGGTCATCAGGGGTTCCATACCGGGGTCGGTGACGACGGTGACCGGGTGACCGTACGTGGCACCGGCCAGGGCCAGGCCGAGGCCGAGCGTGCCGGAGGTGGACTCGACGATGCGGGCGCCGGGCAGGAGCTGCCCGCGGTCCCGGGCGGCGCGGAGCATGTGCAGGGCGGTGCGGTCCTTGATGCCACCGGGGTTGTGGCCCTCGAGTTTGGCCCAGAAGCCCCGTCCGGCAGCGGTGAAAGGTGCGCCGATCCACAGGACGGGGGTGTCACCGACCAGTCCGGCGGGGGTGTGCATCGGGCGTTTGGTGTCGGCGAGGAGTTGGGCGGGTGCGACGAGACTCGCGGTGGGGGTGGTCTGGTTCATGGCGTGCTTCTCCCGCGGCCGGCGGCGCACACGGCTGACGGCCGTTGAGTGGTGGAGGAGGCTGGACTGAGCGGGAGCCGACGCCGGGGCATACGAGTGCCGTCCGGACTACCGGCTCAGGAGCGATCAGGTCCGCCACACGCCGAGGCGGGCCCGCTCGCGGTGAACGGACGAGGGGGCGAGATCCGGGGACGCTTGTGGCCACTGTCGCAGGTCATCGGGTGACGTGCCGACGGGCTCGGCGGTCGGCCGATCGTGAACCGAATCAGCGACCGGCGTGCCGTCACGCGACGGCTGCGCAGTCGGCTCGTCCAGGCCGAAGCAGTGCACCCTGCCGTCCTTGGCCGGATCGGGCGCCTGGGGCGACGCATCGCAGGCCGCCGAAGAAGACGGCCCGGAGGATGCGGTGGAGACGATCAGGATCGCATCCGCACGGCCCCCTCCAGCCGGGGCGGGTCCGTGGCCGCACGCCAGCACGTGTACCAGTGCGGCCAAGAGCACCGCGAGCACCACCCCGGTCCGCGACACGGGGCGGTTGCTGCGGCTCGCCGACCAGACACCCATCAACACAGAACGTAATTGACCATGCGCATAAAGTGCGCGTCGGGAACTGGAGTCGCCGTCAGCTGCGGCATCCGCCATCCGGCGCTGAATCCAAGCTTCGTCGCTGGTCGAGCGGGTCAGCGCTGCCAGGACACCGGATGCGGTCATTCACCGTAACGGGGGAATCCAGCGCGTCCGACAGGGCCGGCCATGGCCGCCCCAGGCCGGACCCACTCGCGCGCTACAACGGGCGACTCTCTCCCAATTGGGAGATTGCTCGTGCGATGAGGGACGGCGTGTTGGTCATCTCACCCCTTCTTCTGCGGAGTTCAGCACGCACGAGGAGCACGGCCCGGTAACGTTCCGGCATCGGCAGAAAGCGAACCATCGGGGGTCCAGCAGTGATACGGCGCATGACGGCAGCCATCGTGCTGCTGGCTGCCGCCCTGCTGCTGCACATCGCCACGCCCCACCACTCCACAGCCGCTCCCTTGGCCACGCCCGCGATGGCCCCGGCCGTCGAACCGGAGTCCAGGAAGACGTACGACCCCACAGCCTTGCTGGTGCACTCGCACAAGAGCTCCGAGCTCCATGCGGAGGCACTCGACGCTCCAGCGTGGCTGCCCCGAGCGAGCGAGCCCGTCTCCGAGCCCGCACAGCTGGACAAGGCCGCGGAAGACCCCGCCATCGTGACCGCCGGATCCCGCCCAGCTCTGCCACGCACGGCAAGAGACGTCCGCAACCCGGCCTCGGGAGCAGCGCCCACGCCCAGTAGCTTGCAAACGTTCCGCTGCTGATCGGCAGCGTGCTGCGAGCACACTTCCATCGTCCGCTGCTCCCCATCGCCGACCGCGGTGGAGCCGGCATACCCGGAAGCCCGCAGCACGCCCTCTTCGCACCCTTTCATCCAGAGAGCCCTACGAAGAGTCACGAGGCCCATTCCCATGCACGCTCTCATCGAGCACGCTCGTTCGTTCCCCGAGAAGGTCGCCGCCGACCAGCAGGAGGAGTTCGCTCAACTGGCGCGGGGCCAGCAGCCCCAGGCCCTGTTCATCTCCTGCTCCGACTCCCGCGTCGTCCCCGCCATGATCACCGGTGCCCGCCCCGGTGACCTGTTCGAAGTGCGCACCGCGGGCAACATCGTCCCGCCCTACCGAGGGCAGGCCGCCTGCGGTGTGGCCGGATCCCTGGAATTCGCCGTCCAGGCCCTGCAGGTGCCCGACATCATCGTGTGCGGCCACTCCCACTGCGGCGCCGTCCAGGGACTGATTCGCGAGCAGAACGTCCACACGATGCCGCTGGTACGACGCTGGCTGTCCCGGGCCGGCCACCGCGGCAAGGCAGACGAGCCGTGGCAGATCCAGGGCCTGGGCGAGGACCCCACCGCCGTGACCCAGCAGCACGTGCTCACTCAGCTCGCCCACCTGCGCAGCTACCCCTTCATCTCCCGGCGTCTGTCGTCGGGGCGGCTGCGGCTGCACGGCTGGTACTACACCGTCGAGACCGGCGAAGTCCTCTTCGCCATGCCCGGCACCCGCGCCTTCAAGCCCCTGTGACCGACCGGACCACGGCCCCGCACACACCCGTTCCGGTCGCGTGCCACGCGACGTTCCTTCCCCCACAGAGAGAACGCCATGACCTCACCCTTCGCATCCCTACGGTCCGCCCTGCGCACCGACTTCACCTCCTCCCTGGTCGTCTTCCTCGTCGCCGTCCCGCTGTGCGTGGGCGTCGCCGTCGCCTCCGACGTCCCGGCCGAACTGGGCCTGATCACCGGCATCGTCGGCGGTCTGGTCACCGGACTGCTGCCCGGCAGCAGCCTCCAGGTCAGCGGCCCGGCGGCCGGCCTGACCGTCCTGGTCTTCACCGCCGTCAACGACTACGGGCTGTCCGCCCTCGGCGTGATCGTGCTGGCCTCCGGCCTGCTCCAACTCACCCTCGGCGCCCTGCGTCTGGGCCGCTTCTTCCGCGCCATCTCACTGTCCGTGGCGCACGGGATGCTCGCCGGTATCGGCCTGGTGCTGATCGCCGGACAGGTGTACGCCCTCGCCGACCGCAAGGCACCGGGCAGCGGCACATCGAACATCGCCGGACTGCCCGGGCTGGCGTTCGACGTCATCACCTCGGACCCCGCCCTGATCGCCGTCGGCATCGGCGCCGGGACGGTCGTCGTCATGACGCTGTGGAAGAAGCTGCCCGATAAGGCCCAGCTGTTGCCCGGTCCGCTGGTCGCGGTCGGTGTGGCGACCCTCGCCACCGCCCTCCTCGACCTGCCCATCGCCCGTGTCGAGGTCAGCGGACTGGTGGAGGCGATCCAGCCGCCCGGCGGAAGCGACTTCGCACGCCTGGCGGAAGTCGGTCTGCTGACCACCATCGTCGCGTTCACGTTGATCGCCTCAGCCGAGTCGCTGTTCAGCGCC
This sequence comes from Streptomyces sp. NPDC007991, assembly GCF_042958445.1. Taxonomy (NCBI): domain Bacteria; kingdom Bacillati; phylum Actinomycetota; class Actinomycetes; order Kitasatosporales; family Streptomycetaceae; genus Streptomyces; species Streptomyces sp. NPDC007991. Next base: position 276,212 of record NZ_JBIBJD010000010.1, on the reverse strand, counting down.
GCCGCGGTGGACCGCCTGCACGACGGCCCGAAGACGGACTACGACAAGGAGCTGATGGCCCAGGGCGCCGGCAACACCCTGTGCGGGATGCTGGGCGCCCTGCCGATGACCGCGGTGATCGTTCGCAGCGCAGCCAACGTCCAAGCGGGCGCCAAGACCAAGGTCTCCCGCGTCCTGCACGGCGTGTGGCTGCTCCTGTTCGCCGCCCTCAGCCGTGGTGCTGGTGATCACAGCGGGGGCCATCCTGGTCACCAACATGTTCGAGGGCGTCCTGATCGGACTGCTGCTCGCCGTGGTCAAGGCGGCTTGGGAGACCTCACACGTCCACATCGACATCGACGATGCCGGTGAAGGGCCGGTGCGAGTGCGGATCCGCGGCCACGCCACCTTCCTGCGCCTGCCGCGCATCCTCGACGCCCTGGAACAGCTGCCCGCCGACCGACCGGTGGAGCTCAACCTCGCCGGACTGCGGCACCTCGACCACGCCTGCATGAGCGCCCTGCAGCACTGGGCGGATCAGCACAACGCCCACACCGTTCACCCCGAGCGCGCCCCCGCCTCGGCGTGAGCCATCGGTCCGTGGGGCGGTGTTCCGGCCGCTCCACGGACCAGCCGTGACATACCGGGGTGAACAGGGATGAGCTTTCACCCGTACCCCTAGTCGTAGTCGTATGCCTCACCGCCCGGTGCGGCAGGAACAGCCCGGAGACGGAGAAGGCACGTGCCACAGCAGCCGCACCGAGGACGCACCAGCCGTACTCTGCCCACCACCCGCCTGATACGCGGCGCCGCGCTCGCGGGAAGCCTCGCCCTTCTCCCCCTTGCCACAGCGTGCAGCGGTGGAGCGGACGACGCTGCGGTGAACAGCGACCCTTCGAAGATCTCAGCCGCTCCCGCAGCCGGGGTCGTAGCACCGGCGAAAGTAGAGGTGATCGCGCAACTGACCGGCTGCAAGCCCAAGATCCGCATCGAGGCGGACGAACTGCGCCAGGGCCTCTGCCACACGCCGAAGGTCGACTACCTCATCACGACCTTCCCTGAGGAGAAGTACAAGCAGACCTGGCTGGAGTCCGCTGCCATCTACGGGGGCAAGTACCTGGTCGGCTCGCGGTGGATCGTCAGCGCGAAAGAGCCGAAGATGCTGGACGAGTTCCGTTCCAAGCTCGGCGGAACCATTCAGCAGCTGCGGGGCATAGGTCCGACGCCCGCCCCGAAGGCGTCGTAGCGGCACTCCCCCTCCACCCCCCACGGCCACGTACGACTTGCCTGTTCGGAGGCTGCTTCATGCCCACGGCATCACGCCGGGCCAAGACCCCGTTGGCCGCGCTGGTCCTGGTCGGCACTGTGCTCGCCCTCTTGCTCGGCGGCGCGGGACCCGCCTCCGCACACGCCATCGTGACCCGATCCGACCCAGCGGACGTCTCCGTCCTCAAAACCGCACCGAAGCAGGTCACCCTCACCTTCAACGAAGCCGTCCGCCTCGCCGACGGCTCCCTGCGCGTCCTGTCCCCGAAGAACCTGCGCGTCGACCGGGGATCGGTCCAGCACGCGGCCGGGAAGACGAACACCGCCCGCGTCAGACTGACCGACAAGCTGCCCGAAGGTACCTACACCGTGTCCTGGCGGGTCGTCTCCTCGGACAGCCACCCGATCTCCGGCGCGTTCACCTTCTCCATCGGCGAGCCCTCCCCCAACGCCGCCACAGTGCCGGCCGAGTCCCGCCCCGACACGTCCCTTACCCGCCCGTACGGGTTCTTCCGCTACGTCGCTTACGGCGCTCTAGCCCTGCTCATCGGCATCGCGCTGTTCACCCTCCACTGCTGGCCGGCCAGCGCCACACTGCGCCCGCTGCGCAAGCTGCTACTGACCGGATGGGCAGCGCTGTTCGCCTCCACCATCGTGCTGTTGCTGCTGCGCGGCCCCTATGAGAGCGGCAAGAGCCTTACTGCGGTGCTCGACCTGTCGCTGCTGGGCCGAACCCTCATGGGCAGGAGCGGGCTGGCACTGGGCTCACGGCTCGTCCTGGTCATGGTGGCAGGCGTCCTCCTGGCTCTGTTCGCCGTGCGGCTCCGCCGCGAAGCCGACAGGCAACCGAGCCGTGCGGCCAGCGGATCCGCACCGACCGATCAGCCCGCCGAGAAACCGCAGTCCGGCATCGGCGTACATGTCGTCGGCGCGCTGCTCGCCGTGGGTCTGGCCCTCACCTGGGCCGCCGCCGAGCACGCCTCCGCCGGTCTCCATGTTCCGCTGGCGATCCCGGTCGCCGTGCTGCATCTGCTCGCCATGGCGGTGTGGCTCGGCGGTCTGGTCGCACTCGTGGTCGCCCTGTTCCCGGCCCCCGCCCACACAGTGATCCCGGCGGCGGCGGTCGCGCGCTTCTCTCGGCTGGCCTTCGCCGCGGTCGTCGTCCTGGTCACCACCGGCATCTACCAGTCCTGGCGGCAGGTGGGCTCCGTCGAGGCCCTGTCCACCACCGAGTACGGCCGACTCCTCGTCTTCAAGTCCATCGCCGTGGTGCTGGTGCTGACCGTGGCTGCGTCCTCCCGCCGGTGGACGGCTCAGCTCATCCAGGAGCATCCGCCGAAGGAATCCGTCTCGGCAGCCGAACCCCATCCCGTACCTGCGGCGCAGACCGTAGGCGCCGGTGCTTCGACCGCTGTGGGCGGCGCCAGCACCGCCGAGTCTTCCGCTCCGTACGATTCGGCCGACGGCCCGGACTCTGCCGACACTTCCTCGCCGCCAGCCACCGACCACCACCGACGCGCCCTGCGCCGGTCTGTCGCCGTCGAAGCCCTGCTCGGTGTCGTCGTCCTGGCGATCACCACGCTGCTCACGGGCACTCAGCCCAGCCGCGCCGCCACCCAGAGCGCCGCCGCGCTCGCGGCAGCCCGGGCACCGGCGGCGCAGGTGGCGGTGATTCCGTTCGACACCGGCACACCGAACGGCAACGGCAGGGTGCAGATCACCTTCCTGCCCGGCCGCGTGGGCGACAACACGGTGGAAATTCTGCTGTTCGGTGCCGACGGGGGCGTGATCGCGGTCCCCGAACTCCAGCTCACCCTCACCCAGCACGCCCAGCGGATCGGCCCCCTAGACGCGAAGCTCATCAACCGGGGCGGATATTGGATCAGCGACCGCCTGCGCATTCCGGTACCCGGCACTTGGACCCTGCGGGTCGCCGTACGTGTCACCGACATCGACCAGGTCACCGTCACCAAGAACGTGACCATCAAGCCGTCGCCGACCTGACCGGACGACGACACTGCTCAGCTTTGCTGCCCCGGGCCGTCACCTCGAAGGGCCCCGGTCAGCAGCGGACCGGCGGCACCACCACTTCCGGGCCAACTGCGGCCGTATGTGGGGCGGAACCACTTCCGCCCCACTTAGACGTCAGCGACGGTCAGCTGGACGACGCGCTGGCGCGTCGCTTCACGAGCCACCACGCGCCCCCGCCCACGGCGAGCAGCGCCACGACCACCCCGGCGATGCCCAGGCCCGCCGAACTGCTGTCCCTCTCGGCGGCCTTGTCGTCCGTGTCAGAACCGGTGGCCGCGGTGTTCGACTCCGTGGCCGACGGGGTCGGGCTGGCCGCCTCACTCTCGGTCGGGCTGGCCGCCTCACTCTCGGTCGGGCTGGGGCTGACCGCAGTCGCTCCGGGCGCTGCCGCCTTCAATTTCAGGACGGGCGCGGGCTGTTTGGGCTCGGTGTCCCCGCCGGGCAGCTCGATCCAGCGGGAGATTTCGCCGTCGCTGTAGGTCTCGATCGTCTTGAACGCGATCTCCTTCGCATCGGGCAGTTGCCGGACCTTGATCTTGTGCTCGGCGTCGACTCCCGCCTTCAGGGCGGGGCCGGCCACCGTGTATCCGCCGTCGGTGGCCTTCAGCTTCCAGCCCTTGGGAGCTTCGGTGAGCGTCACGTCTCCGAAGGCGATGCCGTCCGGCAGCACGACACGCATCTGGGTGAAGCCCGCAGAGGCGGATTCAGCCTCGGAGACGAACGTGAGGGTGACGTTCTCGGCGAGGGCCTGCGGGGTGTCGGCCTCGACTTCCGCGTGCGCGGCGGCCGGTGCGGCCAGGGCGAGCGTGGCCGTCAGCGCGGCGGCACCGGCAAGAGCGATCTGGCGACCGGTTCGGGCCACCGGGGACATGGACATTGGCACAGGGGAACTCCTTGCTGATAGGGGAAGAGTCGGCCCTCAGACGCCGGGCCGGGTGACGGACCGGAGATGCTCTGATCGCGGTGGTCCCCTGCGCACCACCGCATGCTCCAGTACGTCGTCCCATACCCGTGCCGCTACCTCGACACAGGCGCCGAGCCCCCGGTCGGGCAACGCGAACGGCATCCCGCCGGTGCGGCGCACCAGCCGCGGCAGCACATGGGCCAGTGCAGCCGCAGCCTTCCTGGCGAGCGTGCCCAGCACGCCGAGCGCGGCCGTCATGCGTGCGTCTGCCCGATGCAGCAGCCAGGCCACGACCAGCGCGGCGACCACGTGCACCGTGGTCATCGCCGTACCGGCATGATGCCAGGTGTGCCCGTCCCCGACTTCGGCCGAGCCGTGCCCGGTGTGCATCGCGTGCCCGGGCATCGCCCGCCGAGTGTCGCCGTCCATGAAGGACAGCGCGACATGCAGCACACCCTGCGTGACCAGCGTGCACACGACGGTCGCGGCAGGCGTGTAGCGGCGGCGTGCCAGCGGCCAGACGGCCGCGAGCTGAGCCACCATCGCCAGGCCCATGAGCCGCCAGGGCACTGCGCTTTCGACGATCGCGTGGTGGCCGAAGGTCGCCAGCACGGTTCCGAGCACAGCGAACAGGCCGGCCCGGGCGCACGCTCCCGCGCGGCTCGCCAAACGTGTTGAGGCAAGCGCTTCGTGCCTGGTCACGCGATCACGCTGCACGATCGCCCATCATCCTCCGCCGTTCGGCGGCCGTCCCGGAAACAGCCGTACGAGGCCCGACTCGCCGGGCGGCGCGGTCAGTCCCGGGTAGCGATCGCCTGGGCGAGCCGGTCCGGGGTCCGGGTGGACAGATAGAGATACGGAGTGGGATCGCCCGGGTCGAGGACCTCGACGCGCACCGCCCCGGGGATGAAGCTGCGCATCACCATGAAAGCCCGCAGATCGGCCTTGTACGTCCGCCAGGCCCTGGCTTCCTCGCCCTCCAGGACCTCCGGCTGCCCCAGCGCGGCCAGCGGGATGCGGGCATCCGCGACGAACAGCGTGTCCTCGGTGACCCGGATGCGGGTCGATCCCTGCGCGCTGACGTACATCCCGGCCAGACAGGTGCCGATGGCCAGGGCTATGAGGGCCGCAATGAGCCCGTAGGGCATGAAGACCGCGGCCAGGGAGAGACCGAAGAGGACGGATATGGCCCACCAGGACCTGGGAGCGGTCAGACGTTCGTCGTAGAGGAGTCGGCTGGTACGGAGCACGGGCGTTCACCTTGTCGTGTACGTCAGTCGGGTGGGACGTGTTCACGCGCGCAACGACGCGCGGACGGATGCGTGAGGAGTCAGCGCGGCCGCGCTGGCCGTGTGCGCGCTCGCCTGATGGCTGCTCCAGTGGCATCTAGATGCCGACGGTGAAATCAGCGGACCAGGTCTGCATCTGGCTGATCAGGTAGCCCCACACGCCGGTGACCATCAGCAGGCCGGTGGCGATCATCATGCCGCCGCCGATCCGCATCACCCACTGGTGGTGAGCCTTGACCCAGGCGAACACCCCGAGCGCCTTGCGGAACGCCAACCCCGCCACGATGAAGGGCACCCCCAGACCGACGCAGTAGGCGACAGTGAGGAACGCACCACGCCCGGCGCTGGCCTCGCTGAATGCGAGTGCCTGGACAGCGGCCAGGGTTGGGCCGATGCACGGCGTCCAGCCGATGCCGAAGACCACGCCCAGCATGGGCGCTCCGGCCAGCCCGATCGTCGGGCGCCGGTGCAGACGCCACTCCCTGCGCATCCCGGGCAGCACACCCATGAAGGACAGGCCCATGACGATCGTCAGTGCGCCCAGGATCCGGATCAGCGGCTCCTGGTATTGCAGCAGGGCGTTGCCCGCATAACCGAACGCGGCGCCGAAGGAGACGAACACCGCGGTGAACCCGGCCAGGAACAGCAGCGTGCCGGCCAGGATGCGACCACGCCGCGCCTCCGCCAGGTCGGCGCCGCTGACCCCGGTGACGTAGGAGAGATAACCGGGAACCAGCGGCAGAACACACGGGGAGAAGAAGGAGACCGCCCGGCGAGAACCGCGATCGGCAGCGCCATCATGAGCGAGCCGCTGAGCACAGTGGCCTCCAACCCGGCCGCGATCACCACAGCTCAGCCTCCTTCGGAGCGGGTTGCCGCGAGCACAGAAGGAGCCGGGCCTGGTGGATCAGGTGGTGCATGATGCTGCCTCCCCCATCCGTCAGTCGGACAGCCGGTCGTCGATGAGTGCCTTGAACTCCTTGTACGAGGCAGGGGGCTGGATCTTGGTGCCGTCGAGGAAGAAGGTCGGAGTGCCCTGGACGCCCAAGCCAACGCCGTCACGCTGGTCGTACTGAACGCGTCCGGCCGTCTCCGGATCGGTGAAATCGGCGTCGAACTTCTTCATGTTCAGCCCCAAATCCTTGGCGTAGCCCCGGAAGACGGACTCCTTCCACTCCTGCGACTCGCCCCACTCCTTCTGGGTCGTGAAGAGCTTGGTGTACATCGCCTCGAACTTGCCCTGCTGTGCGGCGGCTTCGGCGGCGCGTGCGGCGGGCTCGGCGTTGCGGTGTCCGGGCATGGGGAAGTAGCGGGCGACGAAGGTGACCCGGTCGCCGTACTCCTCGCGCAGCCGCTCCACGACGGGGTAGTACGCCCCGCACGCCTCGCACTCGAAGTCGAGGAACTCGACGACCGTGAGTTCGCTCCGCTTCGGCTCGCTCAGGCGGTGGCTGGACGCACGGACGGGCTGCGCCTGGGCGGCGGGCTGCACGTCCACCCCGGCGCTGCCGCGGTCGTCGGGCCTGAAGAGCAGGTAGGAGCCCAGGGCGGCGGCGAAGCCGGCCACTAGGACTGCGACGACGATCAGGTGCTTGTACAGCTTCTTCATGATTCCTCGGTGGGGGTTGTGGTGCGGGCGGGACGCCGATCGCGGGAGTGCAGGCCGGCCAGGTAGGCGTTGTAGGCGGCGAGCGGGTCGCCCGCGTCGCCGCGGTCGATCTGCCGGTCGACGCGGCGTGCCTCACGCAGGTCGGAGCGGACCCACTGGATGGCGAGGATGATCGTGGTGATCAGGACGGGGATGTCACCGGTGGCCCAGGCGATGGCCCCGGCGTCGTACTGGTCGGCCATCGCGTCCTCGACCCAGGGCCGGTCGAGCAGCGACCACCAGCCCTCTCCGATCAGCGCGGACGAGCTCATCAGCGAGATGCTGAACCAGGAGTGGAACGGCATCGTGAGGATGAGCACGAACAGCCGGCCCAGGTGCGGCGGGCGGCGCGGGCCGGGGTCGATGCCGATGATCACCCAGAAGAACAGCAGCCCGGCGGCCAGGAAGTGCACCAGCATGAACATGTGCCCGAGGTGGCTGCCCATCAGCGTCTCGAACAGCGAGGTGTAGTAGACGACGAAGGCACTGCCGATGAACAGCAGGCTCGCCACGACCGGATTCGAGACGAGCTTCACGTAGCGGCTGTGCAGCAGCTTCAGCAGCATCTCGCGCGGACCGTCCGGTTCCCCCTTCGGGACGGCGGGGAGCGCACGCAAAGCCAGCGTGGCGGGCGCGCCCAGCACCAGCAGGATCGGCACCGTCATCGCGAGGATCATGTGCTGGCCCATGTGCACGCTGAACAGCACCTTGCCGTACACCGCGAGGCCGCTCATCGTGGCCAGGACGGCCACCGCCAGACCCAGCAGCCACGACACCGTCCGCCCGACCGGCCACTTGTCGCCCCGGGCTCGCAGCTTCCGCACCCCCGCGAGGTACAGCAGGGCGGCAGCGGCCGTTCCGAAGGCGAACAGCGGATCGAAGTGCCACTGCGTGAACAGTGGAGTCCAGGGAAAGTCGCCCAGCGGCGGCGGCATGGGAAAGCCGAGAAGTTCCTCGGTGGGCGAGAGCGAAGCGTCCTGTTCGCCGGGCGGCGGTGTCCGGGACAAGGCCACCGCGAGGCCCATCGCCGCCGCCATGAGCAGCAGTTCACCGGCCGCCAGTCGGACGAACGCCCCCCTTACGCCGTTCGCGAGCGCGGGCAATGTGCGCCGCCGGTGCCACCAGCCGATGCCACCCAGCAGCGCGAGCGCGATCACCTTGCCGAGGATCATCAGCCCGTACCGGCTGGTGAACACCTCCTCCGGGGACGGGAGCCGGACTGTGGCGTTGACGAGCCCGCTGGCCGCGACCGCGATCAGGGCCCAGGCGGCGAGCGGGCTGAAGCGCCGGGCCGCGTCCGCTGCCTGTTCCTCTCGCCGGGCAGCGGCGATCAGCACGAAGACCAGTCCGCCGACCCACACGGCCACGCCCGCCAGGTGCAGGGCGAGGCTCGTCACCGCGGCATCGTGGTTTCCGGAGGCGGAGGAATGGCCGGTGAAGGCGGGTGGCAGCAGGCCCGCGACAGCGACCAGCAGCGCCCATCGCGCCCATCGGGCTGTTCCGATACCGATGCAGAGTATGGCGATCACGCAGCCGGCCGCTGCCATCAGGGCGTACGAGCGTCCTTGGGCATCCGTCGTGACGAAGTCCGCCAGCACGCCGGGAGAGACGATCTCCGTGGCCGGCTGGGCGAACAGGTCCGACAGCGTGAAGACCAGGGCGGCGGCCGACCCGGCGGCCCACAACGTCGCCGCAGCCGCAGCCCAGTTCAGGTAGCGCAACTGCGCAGGGCACAGCTTCTTGCCGCCAGGCAGCAGAACGACCACCAGCAGAAGTGCGCCGACGGTGGCCACCGCGGCGGCGTCCGTGACAGTGCGGGCCACCGGAAGACCCCACGCGGTCACGGCGCCGGCATCCTCGATGCCGGGGGTCCCGACCGCCGCACCGCCACCGGCCCACATCCCGACCACGGTCACGGCGACGGCCACACCCGCCGCCGCGAGCAGCACGAGGGGAAGCCGTGACAGTCGCCCGGTCCTGGTGGCGCCCTCAGTCGCCATGACCGGCCCGCCTCCGCCGCGCCGCGTACGCGCCCACCGCCGCCACGACCAGGGCCAGCGCCCCTCCACCGAAGAGGGCGGAGGCACCGATGCCGGACCACTCCTCACCGGCCTGGTCCGCTGCGGCCGTACGGGAGGTAGGCGGGGCCGGCGCGTCGGCTGTCTCCGCAGCCCGCGGCGACGCGCTCGGGCTGCCGGTCGCCCGCACGATGAAGGTGTACGAGCCCGAGACCGGGTGGCCATCGGCGGAGACCACCCGGTACCCCACGGTGTAACGGCCGGGCGGGGACGCCGTGTCGATTGGGAGGGCCACGGTCTTGCCGTCGACCTGTGGGTCTCCTGCGGCAGCCGACTTGCCGTCCGGGCCGGTGATGGCGACCTTGGCGTACTTCCGGGTCATCGCGTCGCTGAAGGTCAAAGTGACGCGCGAGGGCAGCCCGGCGAGGGTGGCGCTCTTGCCGGGGCTGCTGGTGTCGAGCTCGGTGTGCGCGGCGGCCTGCGGAGCCGCGACTGCCAGCACCGCCAGGGCGGCGGGTGCGACGAGGACGCGCGCCGCCGTGCGGGCGGCACGCCGGTCGGTGACGTTCATGGTGCGGGACTCTCTGTCCCCCGGCGACCTGGCCGCCGGGACGAAGGGGCCGGCCCGCCGCGCGGTCACCCTCGCACAGTGCCCGTCAGGGCAAGCAGGGACCGCTGATCGGCATCGGCCGGAGAAGGGCAAGCGGGCGGCGCCCGTACCGTGGGGGCGCCCGGCCCTCATGCAGCCGCACCAGCAGCGCCGACATCGGCGGCGTTGTGCTCTCCGGGAACGTGGTCCGCGGGCCTGTGTCGTGGCGGCCACTCAGCAGCGGCCACAGGAACAGCAGCAGTCGGCGGACGACCCTCAGCAACGACCTGCTCTGCCACAGCAGCCGCTCAGTGGTGCCCAGCAGACGCGCAGCGAGCAGCAGGGTGACCAGGTGACCGGCCAACATCACTCCGGGCGGCTGCCCGGCGACCGCGTCATGGTCGACCAGCCCGGACAGGCCACCGGCGAAACCGTCCTGGCTCGTGACCGCCGCACAAGCCCCGGGCAGGGAGTAAGCAGCGTGGTAGGCCAACTGCGCAGCCGCGAGCACGCCCAGCAACTGGGCGTCCGTCAGCCGACGCCGCGTCAGCAGCACAGCACCAGGCACGGCCACAGCGGCCATCGCTGCCACGATGATCCAGCGGGGTGCGTGGCACTGCGCCAGCACGTGCCCGGCCAGCGGCAGGAGCACGCAGAGCAGGGCAAGCACCCCGGCCCGAAGCCCGCGCAGCACACCGGACGCCGGCGAGCCGGGTCCTCGCAGCCAGTGCGTACGCATCAGATCGAGGCCTTCAGGAAGTTGGTGCAACATGGAGCGGACGGGGCGGGTGACGGAGCATGGGATCGCAGCCCCGCACACCCGGCAGCGTACCGGCCACCCTGACCGCAGCTTCACGACAGGGTAGAGCTTGCGGAAACGCTGCCCGCCCGCTTCACATGATCGACAAGTTTGCACAGGTCAGAGGCTTGTTAACGGACATGACAACGGTCACAGATGCAGACTTTGCAATATGTGCATGGATGCGTTTCACTCCAGGTGAAGCATCTGTCACGAGGGGGAGGGCGTACCGCATGAGCGATCACCGTCACGGACCCGATCACGGCCCAGGACACGAGCACGGCCCAGGCGGTCACTCCGGACATTCCCACGGAGTATCAGCGGACGCCGACCGCCGCTGGCTGGCCATCGCACTCGCACTGATCACCGCGTTCATGGCGGTCGAGGTCGTCATCGGCATCATCGCCCAGTCCTTGGCCCTGATCTCGGACGCGGCGCACATGCTGACCGACGCCGTCTCCATCGTTCTGGCGCTCATCGCCATGCGGCTCGCCGCGCGCCCCGCCCGCGGCGGCTACACCTACGGTCTCAAGCGCGCCGAGATCCTCTCCGCCCAGGCCAACGGCCTGACTCTGATCCTGCTGGGCGCCTGGCTGGCGTACGAGGCTGTGCATCGCCTGATCGATCCGCCAAAAGTCGAGGGCGGCCTCATGCTGGCCACCGCACTCGCCGGCATCGTCGTGAACGTGATCGCCACCTGGTGCATCTCGAAGGCCAACCGCTCCTCGCTCAACGTGGAGGGCACCTACCAGCACATCCTCAACGACCTGTTCGCCTTCATCGGCACCGCCGTCGCCGCGCTGATCGTCGTCCTGACCGGCTTCGCCCGCGCCGACGGCATCGCCACGCTCGTCGTCGTCGCGCTCATGGTGAAGGCCGGGTACGGGCTCGTTCGCGAGTCCGGCCGGATATTCCTTGAGGCCGCCCCCACGCACATCCACCCCGACACCGTCGGCGACAAGCTTGTCGCCCAGCCGGGCGTCGTGGAGGTCCACGACCTACACGTCTGGGAAATCACGTCCGGCCAGGCCGCATTGTCCGCCCACGTTCTCGTCGAACCCGGCGGCGACTGCCATGCCGTCCGCCGTGACCTCGAAGAACTGCTCCGGCACGGCTACGGCATCACACACACCACTCTCCAGGTCGACCACGCTCCCGATCCGGTGATGCAACTGACGTCGCCCGCCACTCGTGAACTACTGCCTGTGAACGACGCCTCGCACTGCAAGGAGTCACACGGGCCGATTCACCGAGACGGGCCGCACGAACACTGACCCGCATTGATTCGTCAGCGATGCCGTGTACTGCGGTCTCGGCGGCAGGACGGAGCTCGGTCAGCCCAGGCTCACCGCGCCGGTGCCTGCGTGGTACGCGTGCAGCGTGTCCGCGGTCGCCCGGCGGGACGGCGGGTGGAAGCCGGCCGCCTGCACAGCCGCCAACAGGTAAGCAATCTCAGGCGACTTGATGAAGGCGATGCCGCCCAGCGCGTCCACCGCCGTCGACACGGCACGCTTGATGCCGTGCCGGATCCCCTCGCGCACGAACAGGACCCGCGCGCTGAGCTCGTCGGAGCGGTCGCCTTCGTCGAAGGCGCGGGCGATGGCCTCGAGCGCCGCCATCGACGTCTCGATCTCGCACGCGGCGTCGGCGTAGAGCATCGGGCTGGTCTTCGGATTCGCCAGCATCCGCTCGAGCAGCAGCGACGCGGCACCAAGGTAAGTGGCCGAGATCAGCAGGCCGAACCAGACATAGCCGGTCTTCTCGTGCCGGCCGGTCGGGTCGTCGACGTCGTTCCAGAACAGCATGTCCGTGGGAATGAACACTTCCTTGAGCACGACGGTGTCGCTCTGCGAGGCGGCCAGGACGTGGGTTTCCCAGAACGGCTCGACCGTGATCCCTTCGGACTCGGCCGGGACCACGATGACGCCGCGACGGCCGGCCGCCTCGTCGGCGACGCTGGCGGTGAGCAGGTCCATCGACGCGGACAGGCTGCACGGCTGCTTGCGGCCGTTGACCTTGAAGCCGCCCTCGACCTGCTGCGCCGTCACGGTGGGCTGGAAGGCACTCGCCGCACTGGTGCCGGGGTTGCCCTCGGAAAAGCCCGACGCAAGCAACATCCTCGCGAGCACCACGGCCTTGAGGAGTTCCTTCTCCTCGTCGGTGCCGGTGGCGCTGTGCTCGATGAGGGTGGCGATCGACAGATGGTGCATGGTGGTGGCGGCACCGAGCGACGGCGACAATGCGCCGATGGCCCGGTGCACGCGGGTCGCGGCCAACGCGGATGCGCCGAGACCACCCCATTCCTCGGGCACCACCAGCGCGGGCGCGTCGGAATTCTTGAACATCTCTATGACCCCGCTGCCTCGGGTTTCAAGGCCGAGCAGGCTGTGCCCGGCGAGTTCCTTCTGCAGATCGGGCAGGTAGCGCTCAAGGGCTGCGCGCTCCGTCGCCATCATGCGGATCGTCACGATATCCCCCTAGTGTTGTTATGCGACGAGTTGGTGCTCAACATCCAGCTTCAGTACGGTGTGGACCGACTTGGCCGCCTCTTCCAGGTCGGCGAAGGTGTGCTCGGCGGTCACGGCCAGCCGCAGCAGGGCACGGTTGAGCGGCACCGCGGGATAGTGCGCGAGGGCGGCGAACACACCGCGCTCGTACAGCTCGTGCCACTTGGCGAACGCGCGCAGAGACTCGCCGACGACCACCGGCACGATCGGTGTCACCGCCTCGGCACCGTCGGGTCCGATCGCCGGGTCGGCCAGCGGAACCCCCAGCGAGGCAAGGGAGCCTCGCAGGAATCGGGCGTTCGCCAGGCACCGCTTGGCCCGTTCCTGGCCCTCGGCGGACCGGATGAGCCGGACCGCGGCGAGCGCACCGCCGATGGCGGCGGGCACCCCTGCCGCGGTGAACAGCAACGCTCGCCCGTTCGTCCGGATCGTGTCGATGAGGTCGTGCGAGCCCACCGCGAAGCCACCGGTCGAGGCGATGCTCTTGGAGAACGTGCCGGTGCGCAGTGGCGTCTTGCCGGCCTTGCCGTACAGCTCGGTGACGCCGGTCAGGTTCGGGCCGAGCACGCCGACCGAGTGCGCCTCGTCGACCAGCAGGAGCGCGTTGTGCTCCAGGCAAACCTCCGCGATCTGGTCGATCGGCGCCAGGTCGCCCTCCATCGAGTACACCCCGTCAACGGTGACCATGGCCGGCCGGCCGCGCTTGGCCGCTGCGGCCAGCTTCTCGGCCAGGTTGTCGATGTCGTTGTGACGGAACCGGACGGACTGCGCGTCGGTAAATTTGGCCGCGTCGTGGAGAGAAGCGTGTGCGTCGGAGTCGGAGACGATCACGTCGCCGCGGTCGGCCAGGGCGCCCACGGTCCCCAGGTTCGCCTAGTGTCCGGTGGTGAACACGATCGCGGCCTCGGTGCCGAACCAGTCAGCGAGTTCTGCTTCGAGTTCGAGGTGCAGGTCGATCGTGCCGTTAAGCAGCCGACTGCCGGTGGACCCGGCTCCGAAGCGTTCCAGTGCCCGGCGCGCGCGCCCTCGATGACCAGCGGGTGGTCGGCGAGGCCGAGATAGTTGTTCGACCCCAGCATCAGGCGGGGGCGGCCGTCCATCAGCAGGGCGCACTCGGCGGAGCCGAGCTGCCTCCTGCGGGCCGCGTTACGCGGACAACGTGGCTCCGGCATCGACGGCGTGTGCCGGATGGCTGCACAGGCCGCATCCGTGATGTGCGAGGGTCAACTGCTGGCAGGCTGCGGTACGGGACTGCAGGGCCGCGGCGGCCGCATACCCGGGAGGCGCAGCGAGTGGTGTCAAAAGCCAGCCAGCGGGTGCGTCAGGATGGCCGCCGAACTCAGGTCCCAGTCCAACGTCCACGGTGTGAAGGTGACCTGCCGCAAGGCCGGTTCCCTGCCCCTTGAGGTACGCCTCTTTTCGGACCCAGCATTCGATCAGGGCTCGGGAGCGGTGGGCTGACGGCAGTTGGCGGATCGCCTCCTTCTCGTTCTGATGCAGCCTGTGCAGCAGCACCGCCTCGGCGCGGTCGACCGCTTCGAGGTCGATGCCTACAGGGGTCCGAGCGAGGGAGATCATGATGGTCGTACGGGTGTGGGACAAGGAGAAGTGCAGGTCACTCTGCCGCACCGTCGGCCGTCCGTGCGGCCTGTGACAGGTGGGACACGGGGCGCGAGAAATGGGCACGGCTCGCGGGGGCGTGTCAAGGCAGTTGGCGAGGATGAGCCGCAGGGCCAGATGTGCCAGGACGTAGGTGTCTCGTCGGTCGGTGCTCAGGAAGCTGTTCGCGCGTTGGCGCTCAGTAGCGTCGAGCAGGCCTTTGAGATGTTGTGAACGGCTGGCGGTGTCCGGGTCGGCGTGCAGGGTCCAGACATCGATGTGGCCGGGCGGCGGGCGGTATCCCGCTGGCGGAAGGGTGAGGTGGGGCAGGAGGTGGTGTGGTGCCCAGACTGTCATCCGCAGCTGTTCCTCTCGCCCCATGGGGCTTGGTCGCGGTGTTCGACGGTCGATGAATGTGGGCGGCGTCCGCGGTGGTGCCTTGTCAGGCGAGGCGGCGGTAGGAGCCTCGGTGGCGCAGTAGGGGCTCGCCTTGCCGGTGGCTGGTGGTCGTGACGGCGCCGATGAGGATGGTGTGGTCGCCACCGGGGTGAGTGGCGTGGACGCGGCACGTCACTGCGGCGACGGCCTCGTCGAGGATCGGCACGGTGTCCTGGTAGTGATGCGGGACGCCGGCGAACCGCTCCAGCAGGGGTTTTTCAGCGAAGACTTGAGAAGTGTCGTCCATGGCGGCGGCGAGGATGTTCACCGCGAAGGTGCCGTGTTCCCGGATGAGGGCGAGCGTGCCGGAGCAGTTGGCCAGGCAGGCCAGGACGAGCAGCGGGTCCAGTGACAGTGAGGTGACGGCGCTGGTTGTCATGCCGACGGGGCCGCTCGGGGACGTGGTGGTCAGCACCGTGACCCCGGCGGCCAGTTCGCCCATGACGCGGCGGAACTGCTGCTGTCGCTTACTGGTGGCGGCGTCGGGGGCGGCTGGGGGTGTGCGGGGCACGGTGCTGTGCGGCATCTAGGCCAGCCTCCCGGTCAGGTAGTCCTCACGCAGGCGGCCGCGTTGCCGCTTGCCGCTGGTGGTGCGGGGTATGCCGCCGCGGCGCAGCACGATCACGTCGTGCACGTTGAATCCGAATGACTGGCGGACCAGGGTGGCGGCTTCCTTTTTGATGCGTGCGTGGTCGTCGGCGCGCAGCCGGGATTCGACGACGGCGACGACGTGTTCACCTGTGTCGTCGGTGTATGAGAAGACGGCGCTGTTGCCGGCACCGATGTCGGGATGGGCCTCGATGCTCTCCTCTACGTCGTAGGGCGGGAGGTTGCGGCCGTTGACGATGAGGAGTTCTTTGACGCGGCCGACGATGTAGAGGTCACCGTCTCGTGTGAAGCCGAGGTCACCGGTGGCATGGGTGCGGTCGGCCACGGGTGTCGTTGTGCCGCCGGGGCGGAGATAGCCGGCCATGACGGAGTCGCCCCGCAGGTGGATCTCGCCGATCTCGTTGTCGGCGCACTCGGCGCCGTCCGGGGTGCGGATGTGGACGGTGAGGCCGCCGAGCGGCCGGCCACAGGCGAGGACGGTGATCGAGGGCCGGTCCGGGCTGGCCTCGGCGACCTTGTTGTGTTGGTGCAGGTCCTCGCGGTCCAGGCGCAGGGCTTTCACCCGCCCCCAGGACAGGTCGCCGGGCGGGCGCCGGTCGAGGGACATCGTGGCGGCAAGCACGGTCTCGGCCATCCCGTAGCAGGGGATGATCGCGGCTTCGTCGAGCTTCTGTTTGGCGAAGGTGTCGCGGAAGTCGGTCAGTACCTGCAGCGGGATGGGTTCCGCCCCCACGTACGCCTGCCGCAGTGTGGACAGGTCAAGTTCCGTGTCGGGGGTGCGGCGGAAGCGGTCGGTGGCAGTGCGGTAGCCGAAGGGCGGGGCGGTGGTGATGGTCGCGCCGCGCTCGGAGATGTGCCGGAGCCAGGACAGCGGGTCGCGCAGGAAGCTGATGGACGGCATGAGGTTCAGCGGCACGCCCCGGGTCATGGTCGACAGGGTCAGAATGAAGCCCATGTCGTGGTGGAGGGGCAGCCAGTGGCAGACCCGGTCCCGTTCAGGCGTCATGTCCAGCGCGCGGTGGATGGCGCGGACGTTGGCGGTGACCTGGGCGTAGGTCAGCACCGCGGCTTTGGGGGCGCTGGTGGAGCCGGAGGTGAGCTGGATGTGATGCGCGTCGTCCGGGTGCGGGGCGCCGAGTTGTTCATCAGTGGCGGGTGCGTGGTCGAGGTCCGCCACGGTCAGGTACAGGGGCCCTTCGTCGGTGGCGAGCGCACTGGCGGTCTCGGCGTCCGCGGTGATGACGGCTGCAGGTTCGGTTACCGTGACCACGGCGCGGAACTGGCGCGTGCCGGTCGCCCTTTCGTCCGCCGGGTGGGGCGGGACGACGATCGTGCAGGGAACCAGACCGGCGATCAGACAGCCCCACATGGCGGCCAGGTGGTCGGGGCCCGTGCCGAGGGGGATGAGGACACGGTCACCGCGCGTCAGGCCGCGGGCCAGGAGCGCCCCCGCGGCTCCCCTGGCGCGCTCTGCGAGCTGGCGGTAGGTGGCTTCGGCGGTGATGCCGCGGGAGTCGAGGAAGGTGACGCCTGCCTGGTGGTTGCCGAGCGTGCGGTAGTCGAGCAGCGGTGACCGTTCGACCTGTGTGATGGTCATCGGCTGATCCTTCACTTGTCGGCGCGGGCCGCTTTGGCGGCCACCCGCTCGCGGACGAAGTCAGCAAGGTCGCCGACGTGAGTGAAGGCGAACGCCTTCTGCTCCGGGATGAAAACGCGGAAGGTGTTCTCGATGCGGCTCATCGCGGCGACCAGGGTGATGGAGTCCAGCGGCAGGCTGAGCAGCGGCGTGTCGCGGTCGAGGCCGTCGAGGTCGACGTTCGCGAGGTCGGACGGATCGAGGATGTCGGCGAGGGCTTCGCGCAGCGCCGTCAGCAGCTCGGCGTCGGTCGGGGTGGCAGCGGCGGGTGTGGTGGTCACGGCCGGTTCTCTCCTGTGGGTGCGGTGATGGTGTCACTGCGCGGGTCGAGGCCCAGGGCTGCTTTGCCGATCATGTCGCGCAAGGCGTCGAGGTTGGCGCCCATGACGGCGCCAGCCCGGGCGTCGCGGTAGTGCCGCTCCAGCGGATTGGCGCGCAGGAAGCCGTGGCCACCGGTGACCTGCATGGCGGTGTCGGCGACAGCGATGGCGGCCTTGTTGCAGATGTACTTGGTCATGTTCAGCGCCGGGAGGGCTTCGAGCTGGTCGGTCTCGGCCGTGAAGGCGCCGTGCAACAGGGACAGGCGGGCGGTGTGGACGGTGGTGGCCATGTCGGCGACGTGCAGCCGTACGCCCTGGAACGCGGCCAGCGGCTGGCCGGTGGGGGCGAGCTTGCGGCGCATGACGTGATCGTTGGCGAAGCTCTGGGCGGCACGGGCGATGCCGAGCGAGGCGGCGGCCAAGCCCAGGATGAGGGCGGGCAGGGCGTGGGTGAGGCGGGTCATGCCGCCTCCCGGACCGCCGACGCAGTGCTGGGTGGGAATGCGGCAGTCGAGCATGAGGGTGTTGGCGCAGTTTGCGCGCATGCCCATCGCGTCCCAGGACTGCTTGACGTCCAGGCCCTGTTGTCCGGCGGGGATGATGGCCATGGTCTGGCTGCGGCGGAACTCGGTCTCGCCGCTGTGGGCGTTGATGAGGTAGTAGTCGGCGTGCCCGGCGCCGGTGCAGAACGCCTTGGTCCCGGCCAGGTGCACGCTGTCGCCGTCCGGTGTGGCCCGAAGCTGCGGGTTGAGGATGTTGCCGCCGGTGCCCGGCTCGGAGAAGCCCCAGCTGAGGAGCTTGCCCTCGGAGGTGATCTCCTTCAGGACGCGTTCGGCGACCGGGTTGGTGGCGGCGTCGGCGGCGAGCAGCCGGGCGGCACCGGAGTGCATGGCGAAGATCAGCGCGGTGGATCCGCAGGCTTCGGCGAGCTCGGCCACCGCCAGCCCCCAGGAGATGAGATCGGCACCGGTGCCGCCGTACTGGGTGGGCACCAGGAGCCCGAGGAGCTCGGCGTCGTGGAGGTCGGCGATGTTCTGGGCGGGGAAGGCACCGGTGCGGTCGTGCTCGCCGGCGCGCGGTGCCAGGCAGCGGCGGGCGACCGCTCGCGCCTGGTCGACGATGTCCTGCTGGTCACTGCTCAATGCGAGGTCAACCATAGGTGGCTCCTAAAGGGACGCCGCGGATACGGAGGGGCGCAGGGCGGTGAGACGCTCGGCCAGGGCATCCGGGCTGTAGAAGCGGGCATCGATGATCAGGTCGTCACCGGCTTCCACGGTGGGTGTGGTGGCGTAGACGGCGTTGCCGTACACGACCAGGGGCACCTGCGCGGGGCGGTCGGCGACCGGGATGGGCTCGCGATGTCCGTGGCCGAGCTGCCAGCGGTGGGTAGCCACCATGTCGATCGACTGGTCACAGGCGCTCGCACAGTCGGGCAGGGCCAGTTGATGGTGGCGGGCGGTGGGACAGGAGCGGGCCCAGGCGAGCGGGGTGACGTCCACCAGGCGGCGCACGCGCCAGCCCTCCCGTTCGGGCACGGTGGCTGCTGCCTCCGCCTCCAGCATGCGGATGCCGAAGGTTTCGAGCTCCTCTAGGTATGCCTCTTCGAACATCGGCGGTTGTAGCGGGTGACGCGGCGTCTCCCCCGTGTCGTGCGGCCGTCCGGGCAGCAGGGCGAGTCCGGCGACCAGCTCGCAGCCCGCAGTGCCGGCGAGGCCGGCGGCAGTGCCGAGATCGTTGACGGTCACCGTGAGCGGGCTCCGCTGTGCCAAGGCCAGGGCGTCATCGATGAGTTGGGCTTCGCTGCGCTGCCAGGCGGCGGGCAGGACGATGCCGGCCCGCAGCCCGATCTCGGTGATGCGGCCTACTGCACGCCGCAGCGTGCTCGCGTCGGGCAGCTTGGCCGCGCAGCCTTCCTGCCCGATGCTCACCGCGTCGACGGGCAGGCGAAGGACTTCCTCCAGCCGGTCGCAGGTGGTCAGACGGACTTCGACAGTCACGTGTCTCCTTGCGGCCTAGACGTGGGCGCGGCGGCGGGCGGTGTCGCGGAAGCGGCAGCGTTGCTGTTCGCACATTCGCGGCACCCAGCCCATCTGCCATGTCAGTTCGACGCGATCGATGTCGGCGATGGTCTGCTTGGTGCTCCAGCCCTTCGCCACGCCGTCCAGCGCCCGTCGGTACATCTGGGTGATCTTGGCGTTCTGGCGGATGATCGGGCTTTCCCGGCCGGGAATCTGCAGCGCCGCCACGCCGAGCGCCACCAGCGACGGCACGTCGCACAGCGCGCAGTCCGACCCTCCGTCGAGGAACCCGCCCAGATCCACAGTGCCGTCGCCTGCTGCCGATCGGCCCTGATAGCCCGCCCGGCAACCGAGCCCGGACCCTTGCTGGTCGGGCAGTCGGCAGTGATGGCAATCGGCACCGGACCCGGTCTGGACCGGGACCTCCACCTCGAGGCCGTCCAGGGCGCAGAACGCGGCGATCTCGTCGAGCGTCGTGGCATGCGGGACGACGATCCGCCGCACGCCGTACGCCTCCTGCAGCCGCTTCGCGTAGGCGACGGTACTGACCCCGAGGGGAGCACCGGCGACGAGCGGGACGTCCGGATGCGTATCGGCGATCCACCGGGCGGCGGGCAGGGCGCCGACGACCACGTTGTCCGCGCCCGCCTCGATGCCCTGAGCGACATGGGCCAGGAAGGCGTCCTTGTCGCCCGCGGTGACCGCGGGGGCGTCCGCGCACAGGTGGACCTTCATGCCGGCCGCATGGGCCTGCGCGATGATCTCCTTCAGCAGGCGCCGGTTGGACACCTGGGTGGGATCTCCGTCCCTCTTGCCGGGCAGCGCATCGAAACTGCTGGCCGCTTCGGCAGGGGGTCGATGTGCGAGGTAGATCTCGGTGGCGCCACCGGTGACCTGCAGCTCCAGCATCTGCAGGTTGCGCACCGGCGCATCGAGCGCCACCGATGCCGCCGCAGCCGGGTCCGGTACGGCCACGAACGCGGCCTCCCGATCGGTGTGCGGCGGGGCCATTGCCCACTGGTCGGTTACATCAGACACGTCCATCCGCCCCCGTTGCACGTTGGTGTTGGTTGTGCTGTCGGCCCGTCAGGTCGGTAGCTGCGCCGGTCCCCTAGGCGTGGGTCGGCTGTGGTGTGTCCGCCGGGCCGAGCGCCCGCAGCTTGCCCACGACGTCGACGGTCCTGGCGGCCGCCACGGTGACTTCGTCAACGCTGGTGGTGCGGCCGGGGCTGAACCGGACAGAGGACCGGGCGCGTTCGGCAGGGATGCCCATCGCGGTGAGCACGTGGGAGGGCTCGTCGCTGCCGGCGTGGCAGGCGGAACCCGCCGAGACACAAATGCCGTGCACGGCGAGCATGTCGACGAGGGTGTCGCCGCGCACACCGGCGAAGGAGACGTTCAGCGTCTCCGGCAGGCACGGAGCGCCTTCCCCGTTGACCGCGATGTCGCCCGCCGCCTCCAGCTCCTTGAGCAGGTGGGCTCGCAGCGCGTGCCGGTGTTCTTGGAACTCCGGGTCGTCCAGGTGGTGGAGGGCCGCGCTCGCGGCAGCAGCCATACCGAGGACACCCGCCACGTTCTCCGTGCCGGCGCGCAGACCGCGCTCCTGGCTGCCGCCGCGGATCAGCGGCGCGAGCCGCACCTCGGGCGCGACCTTCAGCGCGCCGACGCCCTTGGGGCCGTAGAACTTGTGCGCGGAGACCGACACCAGGTCCGCGCCGATCTCCGCCAGGCTCACCTTGCCCGCGGTCTGCACCGCGTCGGTGTGCATCAGCGCACCGGCCTCGTGAGCGATGTCGGCGATGTCCGCGACCGGCTGGAGGACACCTGTTTCGTTGTTGGCGTGCATCACCGACACGAGAAGCGTGTGCGGCCGCAGTGCGCGCCGTACATCGTCGGGGTCGATCCAGCCGCGAGAGTCCGGCCGCAGGATGGTGACCTCGGCGCCCAACTCGCCAGCCATGGCGCAGGATTCCAGGACGGCGGAGTGTTCGACCGCTGTCGTGATCACATGGACCGGACGGTCGGCGGCGGCCAGGACGGTGCCGCAAATGGCGAGCGCGTCGGCCTCCGACCCACCGCCGGTGAACACCACGTCGTCGGGGGTGCA
Source organism: Streptomyces sp. NPDC007991 (assembly GCF_042958445.1). NCBI lineage: Bacteria > Bacillati > Actinomycetota > Actinomycetes > Kitasatosporales > Streptomycetaceae > Streptomyces > Streptomyces sp. NPDC007991. Next base: position 254,455 of record NZ_JBIBJD010000010.1, on the reverse strand, counting down.
GTCCAGCAGCGCGGCCATCTGAGCCCTGGAGGATTCCAGTGCCTCCCTGGCCTCGTCGCCGGCCGCGTGTCGGCTTGAGGGGTTGCCGGTGATGCCCATGCCCCGCACCACCGCCTCGGCCGCTGCGGGGCAGACGGGGCTGGTGGCAGCGTGGTCGAGGTAGATGCCCGTTCCGCCCGCCGTGGGCTGGGACGGGCTAGGCACAGATGAGAGGCGCGTCATCGTCCACTCCCTCCCGGTGGTTGGTCACCAGGCGGTGCGCCACCTGCGTGCCGAGCGTGGCGACGTGTCGCTGGTCAGGGGCGAGGCCGCCGAGCAGTTCCTCGACCCGCTGGTCGTCCCACGACTCGATGTCGGTGAGCTTGGCACCCTGGGCGGCCTCCGTGATGACGCTGGCGGTTGCCAGGGAGGCGGCGCAGCCGTGGGCGCGGAAGCGGATCTCCTCGACGACGCCGTCTCGGATGCGGGCGGTGAGCATGATCTGGTCTCCGCACACCGGGTTGCCGATGAAGGCCCGCACGTCCGGCTCGTCGAGTTCACCGGCGTTTCGTGGATTGGTGAAGTGGTCCACCACGGTCTGGCTGTATCGCGACACGTGTCAGCCCTCCACCGGTGCAGCGGCGGCGGGGACTTCGCACTCGGCGACGATCTCCTGGTTGTCGATGAACTTCTCGATGCTCACCGCGCAGCAGCCGAGCTCGGCGCCCTGCAGGCGGCGGCGGAAGGACACCGTCTGGCCGGTGCGGCCGCACGGGCAGGGGGTGTGGTCGACCTCGCCGACGTCCTCGCTGAGGATGAACGCCGGGTAGCCGGTGGACAGCGCGTCCAGCAGAGCGATCACGCCGGTCTTGCCGGGCGCGAGTTCGACGTCGGTGTCCTCGACATCGCGGATGGAGATGTAGGACCACGGCGGCACGTGCTTGCGGTGGTGCTGGCACTCCATGGCCAGCATGTTGGACTCGATCATGCCGTACATGTCGCGGACCCGGTCCGCGGGAATGCCCAGGTACTTCTCGACCTTGGCGTTGAACTCCTCGCGGCTGATGGACTCGCCGGTGTACCGCTTCCATCCGCCCAGGGTGATCACGAGGGACTCGGGGTCGAGCTTGAGGGTGATGTCCTCCAGCTCCAGGTAGCGCAGGAGCCGGCCGACGAGGAACGGCGGGCCGATGATGTGGCGCGTCATCGACTCCTCCCACTTGTCCAGCTGGGCGAGGGCTTCCTCGGGATCGAAGGCGTAGTCGCGCACGATGTAGGCGTGGTCGTCCAGCAGGCCGTTGAGGACGTTGAACGCCTTGACCATGCCCATCTCCGGCGTCTCGGCGGTCGACGGGCACAGGAACAGGCCCGCCCCCTTACCCACCTGGAAGAACTCCCGGTACTGAGCGAAGATCGCGGTCATCACGCGGCTGACGGTCGTCACGTCGCGCCGGGCCACGCTCGGCACGCCTCCGGTGCCGGTGGAGCGAATCTCCAGCTCGACGTCGGTCAGCGGAGCGGTCATCAGAACGTGCGCGTCGGGCTGTTTGAACATGCGGACCGGCAGCAGCGGAACCCTGACCAGGTCAGCCAGGGTCTTGATGTCCTCCGCCTTCACACCGGCGGCCTCGCATTGGGCGCGGTAGAACGCGTTGCGCTCGGCATGCTCGGAGAACACCTCGCGGAGCGCGGTGGTGACGGATGCTTCCCACTCGCCCTCGGCCTGCCGGAAAGCGACATCCGGGCAGCCGAGCATGGCAGCGAGTTCCATGAATCCCCCTAGATTTGGGCAGCAAGAACTGCACAGCGCAGTCGGGCAGATGGCGTGAAAGCCCCGACCACGGCGCGACCTACTATTGCAGTAGTACTACGTGGATAGTCAAGGATCGGCCGATGTCCTATGCTTCTGGCCATGGCGAGACTGGGTGACCTCGAGCGAGCGGTACTGGACGCCCTGTGGCAGTCCGAGGAGCCGCAGACCGTACGCGAGGTGCATGAGGCGCTGACGGAACGGCAGCTGGCCTACACCACAGTCATGACGACGCTGCAGCGCCTGGCCCGCAAAGGTTTGGTCACCCAGGACACCCAGGCCAGGGCGCACCGGTTCAGCGCGGTCGCCACACGCGATGAGCTGTTCGCCGAGCTCATGACCGACGCCCTGGGGATCGCCGGCGACGAGCACGAGGCCATGCTCCGGTTCGTCGACGGCATCAGTCCTGAAGCGCGTGCGGCGCTGACCGAACGCCTTCAGCGGGAGGAGCGCAGCCCGCGGACATAGGGCACATCACGCGCGGCCGACCTGCACAGGCGCCGGGCAGCGGGCCGACTCCGGGGGGCGGAGTCGGCTGCGCGGACGAGAACAAGTGAACCAAAGTAACGGGGGGTTACGTGGATGCGCTGTGTTTCGTGCTGTTGTCTGTCCTGCTGTTGGCTGGGGTCTCAGCCGTCGTCACCCATGCCAAGTGGGCCTACCGGGCACCCTGCGCGGCGCTGGCCCTGTGGCTCGCAGGGTGCCTCGGTGCACTGACCGGTCTGATGTGCGCCACCTACGGGCTGGCCGTGCACTTCGAGGAGATCGCCCGGCACCGGACGCTACGGCTGCCGGCAGACCTGGCCTCCGTCGTGATCGCTTGGGCCTTCGTCGCCCGCGTGATCCACGCCTACACGCGGATACACCGCCAAGGCTCCCAGCGGCGTGAGCGGCATCTGACCCTGCTGTCACTCTTCGGCCGCGCGGACCAGAAGAAACGGGCGGTGATCCTGCCCAGCCGCCAGCCCCTCGCCTACAGCGTGCCAGGACCTGAGGGCGGCCACGCCGTCATCTCCGATGTGGTGCTGGCCGAGTTCAGCCGCGAGGAAGTCGATTCCGTCCTCGCTCACGAACAGGCCCACCTGCGCCAGCGCCACCATCTGCTGACCCAGCTCAGCGAGGCGTTCTGCACGGCCCTGCCCAAGCGGCTGTTCGCGGTCCGCTTCGCCGAACGCTTCCACGGGCTGATCGAGATGCGTGCCGACTGCGCGGCCCGCGTCAAGTGCGGCCGCCACGTCACAGCCAGCGCCCTGGCCCGCATGGCGTACGACAAGAGCCCGGAACCCGAGCCCGGCTCGCAGTGCCCGGTGGCCACCCGGCGCCGTCATCTGCTGAGCAACGCGCGATGTTGCAACTCCCTGACCGCATCCGCGGTCTTCTGCGTGGCCTGCGCCGTCGCCGTGGCGCCCGCCGTTCTGACGGCACTCGGCGTCCTGGCCGCAGCGTGTACCTGGATCTGCCGATGACCGCCCTCCGCACCTCATGCGAAGGGCCTTTTTGTTGACCGGAGAACGTCTTCGAGAAGGGATGCCATGGAAATGAGAGTCGAGGAGTCCATCGAGATCGAGGTGCCGCCGAGCGTGGTGTACGAGGCGGTGACGAACGTGGCCGACATGGGGCGCTGGAGCCCGGAGTGCACGGGCGGCGAGGTCAAGGGCGAGGACATCCTGGACCGTCAGGTCAAGCCGGGCATGCGGTTCACCGGCCACAATGCCTCCGCCAAGCGCCGCTGGTCGACCCACTGCACCGTCACCGCCGCCGAGCCGGGGCAGAAGTTCACCTTCCTGGCCAAGGCCGCCGGCTTGCGCATCTCCATCTGGAGCTACCGCTTCGAGCCTCTCAGCTACGGCCGGGCCACGAAGGTGACCGAGACCTGGATCGACGAGCGCGGCTGGTTCATGCGCTTCATCGGTCCCCGGGTCAGCGGCATCCACGACCGTGCCGCCTACAACCGCCAGTCGATGCGAACCACACTTGAGCGGTTGAAGGAGACGCTGGAAAAGGACCACCAGTCCGCCTGACGGCTGGCCTCAGCAGGCTCGGTGCGGCAGAGGCTGCTCGCCGACGGCCGCGAAGCGATCAGCGAGCCGGCTGCCGGGCCGGACGGGTAAGCCGCCGGCCCGGCAGCGGGTGGGCGTGGCACGGCACGGGGGAGAACCGCACCACGCCCTCCTGGCTCCTCCGGCACGGGCCGACGGAGCCAGGAGCCCTTTATGGTGCGGTGCTCTCCGCCTTCGCCTGCGCCTCGGCCGGTTCGGCCACCAGCGGCCTGGTTTCCCGTGCCGGGAGCAGCACGGCCACCACCACCGCGGTGACTGCGGCCAGTCCGGCGCAGATCCACGACACGGTCGACATGCCGGCCACGAAGGCTTCCCGAGCCGTGTCCGCGAGGGAACCCGCCTGGGCAGCGGGGAGCTTTTCGGCGACCTGGATGGCCCCGGCCACGTTGTCCCTGACCGCTTCCTGCGCCTGTGGTGGCAGCGCGGCGGGGATGTCGTCGTCGATGTTGTTGCGGTAGGCGGAGTTCAGCGAGCTGCCGAGGACGGCGACTCCGACCGACGCCCCGATCTGCCGCATGCTGTTGGCCAGCGCGGAGCCCGCGCCGACTTGGTCGGCCGGAAGAGAACTGAGGATCGCGTCCAGCGTGGTGGGCATTGTGAAGCCCAGGGCCAGGCCCATGACGGCCAGCGCAGTGCCCGTCACAGTGAAGTCCGTGTCGGCGTCCACCGTGGCCAGCAGCCCCAGCCCGGCCACCCACAGCACCATGCCCGCCGTAACGATGATCTTGGTGCCGATCTTGCCGACCAGCCGACCACCCACGCCCGCCCCGATGATCAGGGCGCCGATCATCGGCAGCAGGTGCAGCCCGGTGTCCATGGCGTCCTTGCCCTGCACCTGCTGCAGGAACTGCGGCACCACGAACAGCACGCCGAACAGGATGAACATCACCGCCGAGATCGCCACGCTGGACCAGGTGAAGCGGGCGTTGCGGAAGAACCCGAGGTCCACCAGCGGGCTGGAGGCCCGGCGCAGCCACACCAGCAGCAGCGCCAGCAGAACCAGGCCGCCGATCATGGTGACCAGGACGGTCGGGTCGGACCATCCGGCGTTAGGTACCTCGATGACGCCGTAGACGAACGCGGAGACACCCACCAGCGACAGCGCGGCGCCCATCAAGTCGAGCTTCTTCGCGTGCGGGTCGCGAGACTCTGGCACGAACAGGATGATCCCGAGGACGGCGACGATCACGACGGGAATGTTGATCAGGAAGATCGATCCCCACCAGAAGTTGCTCAGCAGCCAACCGCCCGCGAGCGGCCCGAGCGGCAGTCCCAGCGCGAAGCCGGCGGTGGCGATCGCCATCGCTTTCGACCGCTCTGAGGGCGGGAACAGCAGCGGCACCATCCCGAGAGCCAGCGGAGTGATCGCGGCAGCGCCCGCGCCCATGACCACCCGGGCGACGATGAGCCCGTCAGGGCTGTCGACCGCCATGACCATCGCCGAGCCCACGCCGAACAGCAGCAGACCGCCAATCAGGACAAGCCGACGTCCGATCCGGTCTCCCAGCACGCCGAGCGGCAGCAGCAGACCGGCGAAGGGAAGGGTGTAGCCGTCGGTGAACCACTGCAACTCGGTGGTGGTGGCCTCGAGTTCGGTGGCCAGCGTCGGCAGCGCGACCGTAAGGATCGTCGCGTCCAGGCCGACAATCATCAGGCCGAAGACGGGTGCGGCCAGAGCGAGCCAGCGGTTGCGTGCCAGCAGTGCTGGCTGATCAGTTGCGGTGGTGCCGGGCATTGCCATGGATGCTCCTCAGCAGGGCGCAAACACAAAGTCGATGAATGGGCCGGGCCGACTGCCCGGCCAGTGGGGCCACGGGCTGATCTGCCGTGGCCGACGTGCATACGGGTGCACGCGAAAGCCCCCTGAGCCGTTGCATGGCACTCAGGGGGCCGAGTCGAAAGTCCCCCTCATGAAGTTGTCAGACGCTGCCGTAAGCGGCAGCACCGTCAGGTCAGTTGCAGCAGGAGCACCCCGGGGCGCAGCCGCAGGCGTCCTCGCCCTTGTCCGGCTCTGCGCCTGCCTTGAGCGTGCTCAGACCGCTCGGTGCGCAGCAGCCGTCACCGCGCCATGCCTCCCGGCCCTCCTTGACCGCGATCGCGGCTATGACCAGGGCGGCGATGGGGTCGGCCCACGACCAGCCGAGAGTGGCGTTGAGGACCAGGCCCACCAGGAGCACGGCGGACAGGTAGGTGCACAGCAGGGTCTGCTTGGAGTCGGCGACTGCGGACGCGGAGCCGATCTCCCGTCCGGCGCGACGCTGAGCCGCGGACAGGAACGGCATGATCGCCAGAGACAGCGCGGCGAGCACGATGCCAGGGATGGAGCGTTCGGCCTCACCGCTGCCCGTCAGGGCGCGGATCGCGTCGAAGGTGACGTAGGCGGCGAGGGCGAAGAACGACACCGCGATGATGCGCAGGGTGGTCTTCTCACGTGCCTCTCGCACGGCGTGCTCGGCGGCGGAGAACTGCCAGGCGACCGCAGCGGCGGATGAGACCTCGATGATCGAGTCGAGACCGAAACCGATCAGCGCAGTGGAGGAAGCCAGCGTGCCCGCGGTGATCGCAACGATCGCCTCGACGACGTTGTAGGTGATCGTTGCGGCCACGAGGAGCCGTATTCGCTTCGCAAGGATTTCGCGGCGGTCCGGAGTGGGCTCGAGAGAAATCGCGGTCATCAGCAGCAGCCCTTCTCCTCCGCGTCCGGGCACGTACTGTCCTCGGCGACAGCCACAACGGCGGTGCGCAGATCGTCCAGCGCGTGGCCGAGACGAGGATCGGCCAGCTCGTAGCGGCTGCGGCGGCCGTCGGGCACGGCCACGACAAGGCCACAGTCACGCAGGCACGCCAGGTGGTTCGACAGTCGGGTACGGGAGATACCGAGGGCGTCGGCAAGATCGGACGGATAGGCCGGAGCAGCACGCAATGCAAGCAGCAGCCGGCAGCGGATCGGATCGGCGAGCGCACGACCGAACCGCGCCAGCACCTCAATGTCGGACGCGAGATTCAGCACAGCGGAGACGATACAGAAAAATCTGAATTCAGCAAAGTCTGAATCAAGTCGCGTTCACACGGTTGGGTCGCGCGATGGCACAAGCCGAGGCCACGTCTACCTGCCGACGCTCCGCCACCCCCTGCCGCACCACCTCGCCTTGCACAGCACGGTCGATTCATGGGCACGCTGTCAGCCTCGGGCGGGCGGAGGCCCTCCACTCAGGCATCATTCTGGCTGCCCTCTGTTTGGTGATCATGCCGATCTTGCCGTCCATCGCCACCCCCTTGATCGCCGCCGTCCGCGGGCAGGAGCGTGAGGCATGGGCGGTGACGCCTTCTGCGCGACACCCACCCGAGGGATGGGGTTTAGTCCCTGCGAGTTGGGTGGTTCTCAATCCACGCAAGTCCTCCAAGGTCCAGATGATGGCGGGCGCGCGTGACGGCTACATACGCGAGGCGCGCGTCGGTTGCATTCACGGGTTCCGGGACCGGGCAGCCCCGGTCGTCGAGGCGGTCGGTGTCTGGGGGCGGCGGAAAGTCATCGGCGATCTTGACCTTGAGCCATTCTCGGCCTTTGGCCGTGTGAGCGGTCGAGACCGTGACATCGGCCTGCCCCTCGTCGGCCAGCGCATCGACCGCAGCGATAATGGCCTGCGGGCCGTAGGTGTCGACGAGTTCCACGAACGGCTGCAGGTCACGACCTGCTGGATCACGTGCGTGGGCCGCCACCCCAGGAGGCGGCGGCCCACGCGAGGTGCTCGCTACCTCTGCTTGATCCGCAGGAACGTGACGGAGTTCGCCGGGAAGGTGTAGGTGAACTTCTGCGCCACCCCCCGGAACGTGGACGTCACCGGCGTCACCGGCGTGTCCGTCTCGGTGTTCACCGCGTCCTCGTCGGCGGCCAGCGTGGTCACGCGGGCGGTGGAGGCGACCTTCGCGCCACCCAGGTCGACGGCCGTACGGGCCTCGGCGGACTGGGCGTTGACGACCTTGACGATCAGGTCACCGGTCTTCGCGTCCTTGGTGACGACCTGGCGGAACGGCTCGGCCGGCTTGTCGTCCTTGAAGCTGCCCCACTCCTTGCCGTCCAGGAACAGGGTGACCTGACGGCCGCGCACCTTGATGTCGATGTCGTAGGCGCGGCCCGTCTCGACCGATCCGGCCTTCGTCATCAGCGTGCCCTTGCCGCCGTCCACGGCCTGCTCGATCGCGGACTGGGTGTTGTTCCAGCCGCCCAGGTTCCACCAGTAGTAGTTGCCGGTGTCCTTGACGCCGAAGGCGACGAGGAAGCCCTCCTTGCCGGACTTCTTGGTGGCCTTCACATGCAGGTCGTAGTCCTTCCAGGCCGGGTCGCCCGCCGTGACCATGGTGTTCTCGGCGGCCGTGTCGGTCTGGACGTACTGCCCGTCCTGGATGCTCCAGCTGCCGGCGCCGTTGTGCTTCCACTTCGAGGCGTCACCGGAGAAGTCGTCGCTGAGCAGCGTCGAGCCGTCCGCCGAGGTGACCCTCACGTCGTCGTACGCGGCGCTGGTCGCCCAGGTGGACAGGCCGACGGCACCGGTGATCGGGCCGCTGACGTTCGGCGTGGTCGTGGCCTTCGAGGGGACCACGCGGTCGCCGACGTTGGTCATGAACAGCTTCTGGACCTCGTAGTTGGCCGAGTTCCAGGAGGCCCGGTTGTTGAACCAGATCATGTCCGGCCGCCACTGGACGTAGTCCTCGTTGGCGAGCAGCGGGGCGTAGGAGGCGAGTTTGACGACGTCCGCGTTGCGCTCCAGGCCGGTCATGTAGGCGGCTTCGGAGAGGCCGTTCTTCCAGGCGTTGCCCTGGGAGGCGTACTCACCGAGGAAGACCTTGGGGCCCTTGCGGTCGTAGGAGTCGTAGCGGTCGTTGTTCTGCAGGAACCAGTTCGGGCTGTTGTAGTAGTGCTCGTCGACCATGTCGACGCCGTGCTCGCGGTTGAGCTGCCAGGCGGTGTCGAAGGTCGTGCCGGCGTCGTCCGGGCCCGAGTTGGAGATGACCGTGATGTCCGGGTACTTGGCCTCGATGGCGGCCCGGAACTGCTGGAAGCGGGCGAAGAACTCCTTCGGGAGGTTCTCCTCGTTGCCGACCTCCAGGTGGGTCAGGTGGAAGGGCTTGGGGTGGCCCATGCGCGCCCGGACCTTGCCCCATGTGGAGGTCGCGGGGCCGTTGGCGAACTCGATGAGGTCGAGGGTGTCCTGGATGTGCCGCTTGAGCAGGGCGTCGTCGTCGGTGGCCTTGTTCTGGCCGCAGCCGGTCACCAGGGCGGGGACGACGGGCAGCGGCATGGCGCCGATGTCCTCGGCGAAGCGGAAGTACTCGTAGTAGCCGAGGCCGTAGCTCTGGTTGTAGCCCCAGAAGTTGGCGTTGGTGGCGCGCTGCTCGACCGGGCCTATGGTGTCCTTCCACTGGAAGCTGCGCTTGCGCTGCCAGTTCGAGGCCTCGCTGTAGTCCTCCATGGAGCCGGTGTTGACCAGGCAGCCGCCGGGGAAGCGCACGAAGCCCGGCTTCAGGGCGGCGATCTTCTCGGCGAGGTCCTTGCGCAGGCCGTTCGGCTGGTTCTTGTAGGTGTCGCGCGGGAAGAGGGATATCTCGTCGAGCGCGGCGGCGTTCGACGAGGCCACGGCGAGGCGGCCGCGGTTGCTGGTGCGGCTCGCGGTGAAGGTGGCCCGGTACTTGGCCCAGCCGCCCTTGACGGCCACCTGCCGGGCGGTGGCCAGCGCGCCCGTCGCGTCCTTGAGGGAGACGGTGAGGGTGCTGCCGCTCTCGGCGCGGGCCCACACGGAGAAGTCGTACTTCTTGCCCTGCTCGACCCGGATGCCGGTGTTGTAGCCGGCGTTCGTCACCGAGGAACCGGCGCCCAGGGAGAGGTAGTTGCGGTTGCGCTCGTTGAGGCGGCCCGAGTCGTTCACGACCTCGGCCGTGCCGCCCACCGTCCAGGAGGTCAGGGGCGTGTAGGAGCCGTTGTCGGCGGTGGAGTACTCGAAGGAGCGGTTCTGCACGAGTTCGGCGTACAGACCGCCGTCGGCGGCCCGGTTGATGTCCTCGAAGAAGACGCCGTACATGGTGTCGTCGATCGCCGGGCCCTTGGCGGACGGGTCGACGGTGATCGCGTAGTCGGCGACGTCCTCGGCGTGCGCGGGGGCCGGTACGAGGGCTGCTGCCGTCAGGAGGGCGGTGGTCGTGAGACCGACTCTCCATCGGGTGCGGGCGGTGCGTGGCATGGATACTCCGCGGCTCTCTGGTAGAGGAGTGTTCGAAATATCAGACATTGATCAGCACTTCGAACGGCAAGATAGGGAGGGGGCTGATGCACGTCAATGGGTCGCGCAGCGACGGTTGTTACGGAGAGCGGGACGCAATGGGCGAGTTCTGGGCAGTTCCGGACGCACTGGCCTATCTGGCAGGGCACTGGCGCGTGGCCCGGTCGGTGCGGGATCTCGCGAGCGGCGAGCAGGGGGAGTTCGCCGGGACCACGGTGTTCACCGCAGAGGAGGACGGCGGGCTGCTGCACCACGAGTCCGGCAGCTTCGTCTGGCAGGGCGTCGCCCGGCCCGCCGAGCGGACGCTGCGGTTCCTGCCCGGCCCGGGCGGCACGGCGGACGTCCGGTTCGCGGACGGCCGTCCGTTCCACGACCTGGACCTGACGTCCGGACGGCACGTCGCCGACCACCCCTGCGCGGCGGACCTCTACCGCGGCGAGTTCACCGTCCACGACCCGGACCACTGGCGGACGGTGTGGCGCGTGCGCGGCCCGGCCAAGGATCTGGTGCTGCGCACGGACTACGCGCGCGACGGCTGAGCCGGCACTCCGTCGAAGCGCAGGTTCCAGCGCCCCGCCCGGCCCGTCACGGCGGTCGTCGACAGCGGGCGGACGTCGATGTTCCAGTACGTCGAGGGCGGTGCCTTCAGGGCGTACACCAAGGCGGCGCGGATCACGGACGGCTCGGCGACGGCCACGACCCGGCAGCCGTCCTCGACGGGCCGGGTGTCGAGCCAGCCGCCGACGCGGGTGATGAAGTCCACCAGCGACTCACCGCCGTGCGGTGTGGCGCGCGGATCGGCGAGCCAGGCGTCCACGGCCTCCGGTTCCCGGGCCATCGCCTCGCCCAGGGTCAGCCCGCGCCACCGGCCCATGTCGCAGTCCCGCAGGCCGAGTTGGACGAGCGGCGCGTACCCGAGCCCCTCCCCCGTCGCACGGCTGCGGGGGGTCGGCGAGCAGTAGCGCAGTTCGGCCGCGGCGAGCGGCAGCAGCTCGTGGGCGACGCGCTCCACCTCACCCCAGCCGGCCGGGTCCAGTGGCCGGTCGTCCTCGAAGCGCTCGGCGAGCAGCGGGGAGCTGCGGGCGGCGGCGACGAACGTGACCCGAAGTGGCATGCGGTGATGGTGGGTGCCGCAAGTGCGCAGGTCAAGAGCCGTTACCAGGGAGTTACCCAGGGTGCACCGGCCCTCACGGGCCGAAGATGAGCGCCATCCAGTGCTCGGGCCGCTCCAGCGCCGCGAACCCGAGCTTCTCGTAGACGCCGTGCGCGTCGTGCGTGGCGAGCAGGACCCGGCGCACCCCGTACGGCCGCACTTCCTCCCGTACGGCCGCCACGAGTGCGGTGCCGACGCCCTTGCCGCGCACCGACGGGTCGACGTACACGTCGCAGAGCCATGCGAAGGTCGCCCGGTCCGTGATGACCCGGGCGTACGCCACCTGCTCGCCCGACACCGTTTCGTACACCCCGAAGTTGAGCGACCCCTCGATCGCCCGGTCCTGCTTCTCGCGGGGGCGGCCCAGCGCCCAGTACGCGTCGGTGGACAGCCAGTGGTGGACCCGCTCGGCGTCGACGCGGGCGGGGTCGGTGGAGATCTCGTAGCCCTCGGGCAGGCTCGGCGTATCGGTCATGACGGGATGCTGGCAGGCCGGCGGCCGTGCGTCGAACGCTTATCCCAGCACCTCGTCGCAGGCCGTGCGCAGCCGCCGTACGCCCTCCGCGATCTCCCCGGTCCCCGCGACGGCCGCGAAGCTCAGCCGGATGTGGGCGGCCGGCGGCTCGGCGCTGAAGTAGGGGCGGCCGGGGGTGATCGCGACGCCCGCGCGCAGGGCGGCCGCCACGAGAGCCGATTCGTCCTGCCCGTCCGGCAGCCGCGGCCACAGGTGGTAGCCGCCGGACGGCACGTGCGCCAGGGCGAGTTCCGGCAGGCGCAGCGCGAGCGCGGCGGTCAGCGCGTCCCGGCGCGCCTTCAACTCGGCGGCCACCGCGCGCAGATGGCGCGGCCAGGCGGGCGAGCCGACGAGTTCGAGCGCCGCCTCCTGGAGGGGCCGGGGCACGAAGAAGGTGTCGACGACCTGGATCGCGCGCAACCGCTCCAGGACAGGGCCGCGCGCGGCCAGGGCGCTGACCCGGAAGCTCGGCGAGGTCGCCTTGGTCAGCGAGCAGACGTGGACGACGACACCGTCGGGGTCGTCGGCGGCCAGCGGGCGTGGCAGCGGTCCCGCGTCCTCGTGCACGAGCCGCCGTACGAAGTCGTCCTCGACGACGAACGCGCCCGCCTCACGGGCGATGCGCAGCACCTCCTGGCGCCGCTCGGGGGCGAGCACGGCACCGGTGGGGTTCTGGAAGAGCGGCTGGCAGACGAAGGCCGGGGCGCGGGTGGCCCGGAAGGCGTCGGCGAGCAGCGCCGGTCTCACCCCGTCCGGGTCGACCGGGACGGGCACCGGGCGCAGGCCCGCGGCACGGGCGATGGCGAGCATGCCCGGGTAGGTCGGCGACTCGACGAGGACGGGGGCGCCGGGCGGGGCGAGGGCGCGCAGGGCGGTGGTGAGCCCGGACTGTCCGCCCGCGGTGATCAGCACCTCGGCGGCCGTGAAGGATCCGCCGATGCCGCGCGCGAACCACTCGCGCAGCTCCGCCAGCCCCTCCATGGGCGGGCGACCCCAGGCTCCGGGGCGGCGTCCGGCGCGCGACAGGGCCGCGACCATCGCGCGCTCCGGCTGCAACGAGGGGTGCAGATAGCCGCCGTTGAACTCGATCACGCCGGGCGGCGGGGCGGCCAGCGAGACGAGGACCCCGGAGGCGTCCACCGAGCGCGGCACGAGATCGGCGGCACCCTCCGCGCTGAGCGCGACCTCCTGCCAGGAGGTGTCCCCGGCGGGGGCCGGTGCGGTCCTGGCCTGCGCGCGGAACGCGCCCGCGCCGGGCCGGGTGACGACCAGTCCCTCGGCGGCGAGCTGAGCCAGCGCCCGCGACACGGTCACGGGGCTGACCCGGAACCGCTCGACCAGGGCCCGGCTCGACGGCAGCTTTCCACCAGGCGAGTAGCGGTCGAGCTCCCGCCGCAGCTGTTCCGCCAGCTCACCGACGCTGCTACGCTCTTGCATGAGAGTACAGAGTAGCGCTACTACCGCTTCCCGGATAGCGGTCGCCGAGGAGCGGGAGCAGCGGCCCGGCCTCGGCACCCTCCAGGCCGCCCTGGGCGTCACCGCCTTCTCCCTCACCTTCCCGGCCACCGCCTGGGGGCTTGAGGGCTTCGGGCCCTGGTCGCTGGTCGCCGTCCGCAGCGTCCTGGCCGCCGTGATCGCGGGCGGTGCGTTGCTCGCTCTTCGCGTCCCGCTGCCCGCCCGTCGCCACTGGTCCGGGCTCGCGGTCGTGGCGGCCGGTGTGGTGCTCGGTTTCCCGCTGCTGACCACGCTCGCGCTGGAGACCTCGACCACCGCGCACGCCGCCGTCGTGGTCGGGCTGCTGCCGCTGACCACCGCGCTGCTGTCCGCCCTGCGCGTCGGCACCCGCCCCTCGCGCACGTTCTGGGCGGCGGCCCTCGCCGGCGCGGCGGCGGTGGCGGCCTTCACCGCGCAGCAGAGCGGCGGCGCCCTGAACAGGGCCGACCTGTACCTCTTCGCCGCGCTGCTGGTGTGCGCGGCCGGCTACACCGAGGGCGGCCGGCTCGCCCGGGTCATGCCGGGCTGGCATGTCATCGGCTGGGCGCTGGTGCTGTGCCTGCCGCTGACCGTGCCCGTCGCCGCGTTGGCCCTGGCGCAGGAACCGCTGCGGCTGACCGCGCACAGCGTCACCGGGCTGCTGTGGGTCGCGGCGGGCTCGCAGTTCCTCGGGCTGGTCGTCTGGTACCGGGGCATGGCGGCCGTCGGTATCCCCAAGGCCAGCCAGTTGCAGCTCGCCCAGCCCCTGCTCACACTGGTGTGGTCGGTGCTGCTGCTGGGCGAGCACCTGCCCGTGGCCGCCCCGCTGACAGCGGTGGCGGTGCTGGTCTGCATCGCCGTCACACAACGGGCGCGCGGCTGAGCCGGGCACCCGCGGCCCCTGCCGCGTGGCGCCCTGGGCCGTAGACTCGAAAGGCCACGGACCACCGCTGCTCCGCAGATCGCGAGGAGGCTCCAGATGCGCGCAACCGTGGGCGACCAGCTTGTCCAGCACGGCAGGGTGGTCGGTCAGCACGACAAGGTCGGCGAGATCGTCGAAGTGCTGGGCGAGGAGGGCAACCCCCCGTACCGCGTCCGGTTCGAGGACGGGCACGAGGGCGTGTGCTCGCCGGGACCCGACACCGAGATCCGGCACCGGGAGACCACCACCGGGCCGTGATTCAGCGCGGCGGCGGCGCCGGCTGCCCGTAGTGGTCGGCGACCACCCTCGCCATCGCCCCGATCCGATCGGCCGCCACGTCTTTGGCGGCGAAGAAGACGTGCCCGCGCACCTGCGCGTGGTCCCCGGCCAGCGTCAGGTGCCGGGACAGCTCGGCCGGGTCCTGCCAGGCCGCGGGCTGCGCCGGGTCACCGGCCTTGTACAGCGCCTCCCCCACGTAGAGCCGCGTCGAGCTGCCGCGTGCGACCTCCGCCCACCAGGGCAGCAGTTTCGCGTAGTCGGCGGCGGCGAAGCCGATGTTCCAGTACAGCTGCGGGACGATGTAGTCGATCCAGCCCTCGCGCACCCATGTGCGGGTGTCCGCGTACAGGTCGTCGTACGTCTGTACGCCCGCCCGGCTGTCCGAGCCGAGCGGGTCGGTGGCGGCGTTGCGCCACACGCCGAAGGGGCTGACGCCGAAGGGGGTGCCGGGCCGGACCCGCTTGACGCGCTGCGCCGTCTCCCGCACCAGCTTGTCGATATTGTCCCGCCGCCACGCCGCCCGGTCGGGGAAGCCGGCGCCGTACTCCTCGTAGGCCGCGTCGTCGTCGAAGCTCTGGCCCGCGACCGGGTACGGGTAGAAGTAGTCGTCGAAGTGGACGCCGTCCACGGCGTACTTCTCCACCGCGTCGAGCATCGCGTCCTGCACGAAGCTGCGGACCTCGGGCAGCCCGGGGTTGTAGTAGAGCTTCCCGCCGTACGTCACCACCCAGTCCGGGTTCTCACGGGCGGGGTGGCCGGCTGCCAGCCGGGTCGGGTCGGCGTGGGCGGCGACCCGGTACGGGTTGAACCAGGCGTGCAGCTTCAGTCCGCGGGCGTGGGCCTCCTGAACGGCCGTGCCCAGCGGGTCCCAGCCGGGGTCCTTGCCCTGGGTGCCGGTCAGGACGTGCGACCACGGCTCGTACGGCGAGGGCCACAGGGCGTCCGCCGCGGGCCGGACCTGGAAGACCACGGTGTTGAGCCGGTCGCGGACCGCCCTGTCGAGGTGGGTGATCAGCTCGGCCCGCTGCTGCGCGACGGTCAGCCCCGGCTTCGACGGCCAGTCGCGGTTGGCCACGGTGGCCAGCCACACGCCCCGCATCTCGGAGGCAGCCCGGTCGTCGCCCCGGCCGCCCCGCTGGGGCGCGGCCGACGCCGGAGGCACCATCGTGAAAGCCGACAGCGCCGCCACCGCGAACGCCCTGCGTGACACTCGTCCCATCCGCATGCCCCAAAAAGCCGCGGATCCGCCCGGTCGCGGATCGCTCCGCGACCAGCATGCCCGAAGCGGGCGCGACCCCCGCGATCGATCATCGATACTTGGGAGTAACGTGCACGAACGGAGCAGGCACCGGGACCCGGAGCACCTGCCCGGAAGTGGATCAGCGGCGAAAGGGACGATGTGACGGACACCCCAGCGGGAGACATTGCACGCGTCGGAGTCGTGGGCTGTGGTCAGATGGGCGCGGGGATCGCCGAGGTGTGCGCCCGGGCCGGTCTGGACGTCATGGTCGCCGAGACCACCGGCGAGGCCCTGGAGATCGGCCGGACCCGGCTGTTCAACTCCCTGGCCAAGGCAGCCGAGCGCGGCAAGATCACCGAGGAGGAGCTGGAGGCCACGCAAGCCCGTCTGAGCTTCACCACGGACCTCGGCGAGTTCGCCGACCGCGACCTGGTGATCGAGGCCGTCGTGGAGAACGAGCAGGTCAAGACCGAGATCTTCCAGGTGCTCGACCAGGTCGTGACCCGGCCCGACGCCATCCTGGCCTCCAACACCTCCTCCATCCCGCTGGTGAAGCTGGCGGTGGCGACCTCGCGGCCCGACCAGGTCATCGGCATCCACTTCTTCAACCCGGCCCCCGTGCAGAAGCTCGTCGAGCTGATCCCGGCCCTCACCACGTCCGAGGGCACGCTGAGCCGGGCCCAGCTGTTCACCGAGAAACTGCTGGGCAAGCACGCGATCCGCGCCCAGGACCGCTCCGGCTTCGTGGTCAACGCACTGCTGATCCCGTACCTGCTCTCCGCGATCCGGATGTTCGAGACGGGCATCGCCAGCCGCGAGGACATCGACAACGGCATGGAGATGGGCTGCGCCCACCCGATGGGCCCGCTGAAGCTCTCCGACCTCATCGGCCTGGACACGGTCGCCTCGGTGGCCCAGTCGATGTACGAGGAGTACAAGGAGCCGCTGTACGCCGCTCCGCCGCTGCTGCAGCGCATGGTCGACGCGGGCCGGCTGGGCCGCAAGACGGGGTCGGGCTTCTACACGTACGACTGACCCCGCGCACACCCCCCGCGGCTGATTACGGACGGTCATAATTCGGCCAACCGACGGGCCCGGCACCGGAACGGGTGCCGGGCCCGCGGCATTCACACACCGTGTGCGCGCCGGGCTCGCATATGCCCGTCGCACACTCTCCCCAGCCGCCCACCAGGCGAGTTGACTCCTCATGCGCATGCAAGGGATGTGCAACGACTACGGAAAGGAGCGGACTCGTGACCGTCGATCCCGAGCATCCGGTCGTCCATGGAGAACTCGCAGAGTTACGACGCCGCCTCGATGTGGCGTACGCCCGAGTCGAGGGCGGGCTGGCGCTGCTCAGCCACCGTACCGAGGAGACCGCCAAGGAACTCGACGAGCTCAACACCCGGATCAACTCACTGGAACACGCGCGCTGGCCGCTGCCCGCGGTCGCCGCCCTCACCGCCGTGGGTGCCCTCGTCGTGGCGATCTGGCAGGCACTGGGACGTTAGCTCAGGGCAAGGTGTCCTGCCCGAGCCTGAGATGGTGCAGCAGCAGTAACGCGGCCGCCATGTTGGCGGCCGGGACCTCCCCGCGGGCGACCATGTCGGGGACGAGCTTGAGGGGGACCCACTCCCGGCGGTCCGACTCGAAGTCGTCCACGGGGTGCCCGACGTACTCGCCCTCGTCGGCCCAGTACACGTGGTGCCGGGCGTCGGTGAGCCCGTTGGACGGCTCCACGCTCATGAGGTGGTGCAGGGGTCCCGGCCGCCAGCCGGTCTCCTCCTCCAGTTCCCTGGCGGCCGCGCGGGCGACCTCCTCGCCGTCCTCCACGACGCCCGCCGCGAGTTCCCAGCCCCAGCTGTCGGTGATGAAGCGGTGCCGCCAGAGCAGCAGCACCTCGTTGGCCTCGTTCACGACCGTGGCCACGGCCACGGGCCGCAGCCGTATGAGGAAGTGGTCGAGGTGCCGGCCGTCCGGCAGTTCGACATCCGCGAGATTGACGCTGAACCAGCGATTTGAGTACACAGTTTGTTCGTTGTGTTTCGTCCACTGCACGGTTCTGCCACCTTCCGTCGAGTAAGTGGCAATATCGCAGGAGGGACGTACGGACAGCAGGCGCACAGGACGTCGCTCGGGATGACGCGGGCGACGGCGCCCGGGGTCTACAACGGTACGCGCAGGGCCCCGTCGATGAGTTCGGCCGCCTCGGCCGTGCCGGCGCAGCCGCTGCGCACCAGGTGCTCCCGCACCGCGCGCAGCCGGTCGCGCAGCCGCTGGGACTCCATGCCGCGGGCCTGCTCGGCCATCTGCACGGCGATGGCCACGGCCTTGTCCGCGTTGCCCTGCCGCAGCTCGATCGTGCTCAGCATGGCCAGCCGGTGCACCCGGCCGCGGTCGTGCGCCGGGTTGTCGACCGCGGCCGCGGCGTGCTCCCCGGCGGCCGCGATCTCCCCGAGGCTCAGCAGCGCCTCCGCCACCTGGACGTTGACCAGCCCCGGCTGGACGTAACCGGTCTCGTCGGGCTCGTGGCCACGCCGGATACGGGCCGCTGCCTGCTCGGCCCGGCGGATGCAGGCCAGGGCGCTCGTGCCGTCGCCGAGATGCGCGTACGCCTTGGCCTGCATCGCGTACAGATCCGAGGCGAGAGCCGGGGTGATGCGCTTGCCGGCGGCCCGCAGCGCGGCCTCCGCGAAGGCGACGGCCTGCCGGTACTCCCGCATGAACAGCGACTGGTTGACCAGCAGGGCGATGACGTAGGCGCCGAGCCCCCGGTCCCCGCTGGCCTTGGCGAGCCGCAGCGCCTGGTGGAAGTAGCGCTGTGCGAGGCCGTGCGCGTCGGAGTCGTAGGCGCAGATCCCGGCGACGGCCACCAGTCCGCCGGTGGCGCGGTGAAGTTGACGGCCCGTCTCGTCGGTGTAGCTGCCGCGCAGCAGCGGCGCTGCCTCGGTGTTGAGGAAGCCGACGATGCGGGCCCGTGTCGCGATGCCCCCGGCCTTGCGGTACAGCTGCTCGTAGTGCGTGCGGGCGGCCCGCAGCATGTCGAGGTCGCCCGGGGTGACCCGGTGCCGGCCGCCGCGCGAGACGTCCACGTCCTCGGGCGGGTTCTCCCACTCCCACACCGGCATGACGGCGGGCGTGCCGGTGAGCGCGGGCGCGCCCAGGATGTGCGGGCGCTGCTGCTGGTCGGAGCGCCACAGGGCGGTGGCCCGTTCGACGAAGCCGGACAGCGAGCCGGTGTGCGCGGCGGACGGCTCTCCGGGCACACCCAGGCCGATGTCGTCGAGGGTCACCTGCCGCCGCAAGCGGGCGGCGAGCACCTCGCAGATCAGGTCGGGCACCTGCCCGCGGGGACGCTGCCCCTTCAACCACCGGGCGACGGCGGTGTGTTCGTACCTCAGGGACAGACCACGCGCCCGTCCCGCCTGGTTGACGTGTGCGGCCAGCCCCGCGTGCGAGATCCCGGCCTCGTCCAGGATCGCGTCGAGCAGAGTGTTGGGCTGCATGTGGGCCCCCGTAGGCTCGGTGCGGCCAGATTAGTGGCTCCGCCTTCACACGGGGTGTGAACGGAGTGCTCGAATCCGCACTGTGTGCGCACTGTCGCGGAGAGTCGTCAGCCGGTTGACTGAAATGCCTCGCAAGAGGCCGGCCGGGCCGCCGGCTCCCCCTCGTACAGTGCGGCGGCCCGCTTCCGCCGTCCGCCCGGCCGCCTGCCCGACACTCCGTGGCGGGGCGGACGGCTCCGCCGGGGGGTTCATCGCCGTGGTGTGCAGGGTGCGTTGCCGGCTGCTGGTGCGTCGTGGCCGGTCGCGCAGTTCCCCGCACCCCTGAGTGACGTGCACCCGCTCCTCGTGAGGATCATCAGGGCGATGTCGTCCGCCGGTCCGCCCCGCGTGTGGTGCAGAAGGTCATGCGACATCCTGCTCAGGATCGTCTGCGAGGAGAACGGCGCGTCCCGGGTTGCCCGCGCCAGAGCATGCGGCAACGGAAAGAACCGGCCACGGGCATCCCTCGCGTCCTGCGCACCGTCCGTGAAGAGGAACAGGGCGTCACCGTGCTCCAGATACCCCAGCCCTACGGGGGACAGGTCGGCCGGAAGCGGGAACACGCCCAGGGGCGGGTGCGGATCGGCCGGGGCGAGCTGGTCGACGTCGGTGCCGCTCAGCCGGTACGGCCACGGGTGCCCGCAGTTCAGGGCGATCATCTCCCCGTCGGCCCGGATCTCCACGAGCAGCAGCGTCACGAACTCCTCGGCGGCGCCCGCCGGTTGTTCCTGGCGCAGATGCCGGTCCAGCGCGCGTTCCAGCCGGTGCAGCACACCGCCGAGATCCTTCTCGTCGTGCACGGCCTCACGGAAACAGCCGAGCACGGCGGCGACGGTCCCGAACGTCCCGGTCCCGTGCCCGCGGACGTCACCCATCACGGCCCGTACGCCGTACTCGGTGGCGATCACCTCGTACAGGTCACCGCCGATGGCCGCTCCCCGTTCCGAGGGCAACTGGGCGGCGGCGACGTCCAGTCCGTCCACACACGAGGGCAGCGGTCTCACCAGCGCGTTCTGCGCGGCGCCCGCGACGCGGCGCACTCGCCGCAGTTCGCGCAGCAGCGTCTGCCGCACATGGAGGATCAGCCCGGTGCCGACCGCGAAGAACACGGTACTGGTGACGATCCGCGCTTCGAGGCCGGACTCCTGGGCGAGCGGACAGGCCAGCTTGTATGTGACGGCCGCCGCGCCCCACGCGATCGGCAGACCGAGAGTTCGCACCCGACCCCTGATGCGGATCATGCCGATGGCCCCCCAAATAGGCCCTGACACAGAATCGGACCGGCCCGTATGAGGCCGGTCCGATTCTGTCGACAGCCCGCCCCGAAGGGCAGGCTTACCTACCTTTACCACTCAAACGAGTGAGGCGGCGCTAACTCCGCAGCTCAGCCCCCACACGCTCACCGGCAAGGGCCACCGCCGCGTCCCGAGCCGCGGAAGCCTCATCCACGGTCAGCGTCCGGTCAGGGGCCCGGAACCGCAGCGCGTACGCCAGCGACTTGCGCCCCTCCCCCAGCTGCTCGGCGTTCTCGTACACGTCGAACAGGCGGATCGACTCCAGCAGTTCCCCGGCCCCCTCGCGCAGGGCCTGCTCGACCTCCGCCGCCGGAACGACCGCGTCGACGACCAGGGCGACATCCTGCGTGGCGACGGGGAACGTGGAGATCCGCGGCGCCCGCGCCGTGGCGTCACCCGCCGACTCCACCGCGTCCAGGTCGATCTCCATCGCGCAGGTGCGCGCGGGCAGACCCAGCGCCTTCACGACCCGCGGATGCAGTTCACCGGCATGCCCCACGACCCGCTCGGCACCGTCCACGGTGACGGCCAGTTCGGCGCACCGCCCCGGGTGCCACGGCCCGTACTGCCCCTTGCGGATGATCAGCTCGGCACCGGCCTCGCGGGCGACGGACCGCGCCGCCTGAACCGCGTCGGCCCAGTCGGCCGGACGGCCCTTGCCCCACCAGCCTGCCTGCTCGCGCGCGCCGGCGAGGACGACGGCGGCGTACCGCGGCTGCTCGGGCAGCGCAGCGTTCAGCTCGGCGAGCTCCTCGTCGGTAGGGCGCCGGTCGACGGGCAGCACGGCGGCGATCCGCTGCTCCTCGCGCGGCCGGAAGACCAGGCCGGTCTCGAACAAGGCGAGGTCGTGCGAGCCACGGCCGTCGTTACGCCGCAGAGCGGTGAGCAGACCCGGCAGCAGCGTCGTGCGCAGCGCGGGCTCCTCGTCGCTCAGCGGGTTGCTGAGCTTCACGACGCGGCGGGCCGGGTCGTCCGCTTCGAGGCCGAGCTGGTCGAAGACCTGCTCGCCGATGAACGGGTAGTTCAGCGCCTCGACGTAGCCGGCACCGGCCAGGGCCCGGCCGACGCGGCGGTGCAGCCGCTGCCGGCTGGTCAGGCCGAGACCGGCCGGCGGCTTGGGCAGTGTGGAAGGCAGGTTCTCGTAGCCCTCCAGGCGGATGACCTCTTCGGCCAGGTCGTTCGGGTCCGTGAGGTCGGGCCGCCAGGACGGCACGGTGACGATCAGCTCGTCCTGCCCGTACACGTCGCAGCCGATCTCCTGGAGCCGCCGTACGACGGTCTCGCGGCCGTAGGCGACGCCCGCGACCTTGTCCGGGTGGTCGGCCGGGATCGTGATGGTGCGGGGCGCGGTCGGGGCGAGGACCTCGGTGACGCCGGCCTCGGCGGTGCCGCCCGCGAGGAGGACCAGCAGGTCCACCGTGCGCTGCGCGGCGGCAGCGGCGGCCTGCGGGTCGACGCCGCGCTCGAAGCGCCGGGACGCCTCGGAGGACAGCTTGTGGCGGCGGGCCGTGCGCGCGATCGACACCGCGTCGAAGTGGGCGGCCTCGATGACGACGTCCGCCGTGGCGTTCTCGGTGTCGTCGTGGTCGGCGATCTCCGTGTTGGCGCCGCCCATGACGCCGGCGAGCCCGATGGGACCGCGGTCGTCGGTGATCACCAGGTCCTCGGCGTCCAGCGTGCGCTCGACGCCGTCGAGGGTGGTGAGCTTCTCGCCCGGCTCGGCCCGGCGCACGCCGATCGTGCCCTGGACCAGGCCGCGGTCGTAGGCGTGCAGCGGCTGGCCGAGCTCCGTCATCACGTAGTTGGTGACGTCGACGGCGAGCGAGATCGGGCGCATGCCGACCTTCTGCAGCCGGCGCTGGAGCCAGATCGGGGAGCGGGCCTCGGCGCTGAGGCCGGTCACCGTGCGGGCCGTGAAGCGGTCGCAGCCGATCGGGTCGGAGATCCGCACCGGGTAGCCGTACGCGTTCGGGCCGGGCACGTCGAGCAAAGCCGGGTCGCGCAGCGGCAGGCCGTAGGCGATCGCGGTCTCGCGGGCGACGCCGCGCATCGACAGGCAGTAGCCGCGGTCGGGCGTGACGGCGATGTCGAGGACCTCGTCGACCAGCTCCAGCAGCTCGATCGCGTCCTTGCCGACCTCGGTCTCCGGGGGCAGCACGATGATGCCCTTGGTGCCGTCGTCGCCCATGTTCAGCTCGTCGCTGGAGCAGATCATGCCGCGGGACATCTTGCCGTAGGTCTTGCGCTCGGCGATCTGGAAGTCACCGGGCAGGACGGCGCCGGGCAGGGCCACGACGACCTTGTCGCCGACGGCGAAGTTCCGGGCGCCGCAGACGATCTCCTGCGGCTCACCTGTTCCGTTGGCCTGGCCGACGTCGACGGTGCAGAAGCGGATCGGCTTCTTGAACTCCGTCAGCTCCTCGATGGTGGCGACCTGGCCGACGACCAGGGGCCCCTTGAGGTCGGCGCCGAGCTGCTCGACGGTCTCGACCTCCAGACCGGCCGAAATGAGCTTGGCCTGGACGTCGCGGCCGGTCTCGGTGGCCGGCAGGTCGACGTACTCCCGCAGCCAAGAAAGCGGGACCCGCATCAGATCTCCATCCCGAACGGCCGGGTGAACCGGACGTCACCCTCGACCATGTCTCGCATGTCCTCGACGTTGTGGCGGAACATCAGCATCCGCTCGATGCCGAACCCGAAGGCGAACCCGCTGTACTTCTCGGGGTCGACGCCGCAGGCGGTGAGCACCCGGGGGTTGACCATGCCGCAGCCGCCGAGCTCGATCCAGCCCTCGGAGGAGCAGGTGCGGCAGGGCCGGTCGGGGTTGCCGATGGACTCGCCCTTGCAGACGTAGCAGAGCATGTCCATCTCGGCGCTCGGCTCGGTGAAGGGGAAGTAGTTCGGCCGCAGCCGCGTCTTCATGTCCGCGCCGAACAGGGACTGGACCATGTGGTCCAGGGTGCCCTTGAGGTCCGCCATGGTCAGGCCCTCGTCGATCGCGAGCAGCTCGATCTGGTGGAAGACGGGGGTGTGCGTGGCGTCCAGCTCGTCCGTGCGGAACACCCGGCCGGGGCAGACGATGTAGACCGGCAGCTCACGGTCGAGCAGGGCGCGGGCCTGCACCGGGGAGGTGTGCGTGCGCAGGACGACGCCTGAGCCGGACTCCTCGGTGCCCTCGGGGCCCCGCACGAAGAACGTGTCCTGCATCTGCCGGGCCGGGTGGTCGGGCAGGAAGTTCAGGGCGTCGAAGTTGAACCACTCCGCCTCGGCCTCCGGACCTTCGGCGATCTCGTAGCCCATGGCCACGAAGACGTCCGCGACCCGCTCCATCATCGTGGTGAGCGGATGCCGGGCGCCGGCCGGTACGCGGTCGTAGGGCAGTGTGACATCCACCGCCTCCTCGACCAGTACGCGGGCGTCCCGCTCGGCTTCCAGCTCGGCCTGGCGGGCGGCGAGGCCCTTGTTCACGGCGCCGCGGGCCTGCCCGACGCGCTTGCCGGCGTCGGCCTTGGCGTGCGGGGGCAGGGCGCCGATCTCGCGGTTGGCGAGGGCCAGCGGAGAGGCGGGGCCGGTGTGGGCGACCTTGGCCTCGTGGAGCGCGTCGAGGGAGTCCGCGGCGGCGAAGGCGGCGAGCGCCTCGTCCCGCATGCGCTCGATCTCTTCCGGTTTCAACGCCTCGACCTCTACAGGGTCGTACGACTTATTCGGTGCCGACATCTCTTCCCGTGCTTCCGATTGCTGGCTGGAGGTCCCCGTCACCGACTCGGACGGCCGTCTGCGGGACACAAAGGTGCCAAGGGCCGAGTCTAACGGGGTGGAGGTGTACGGATGCGCCCGTGCTCCTCAGGCGAGATACGCCGGAGCCGCCACGGGCAACGTAAATCGGAACTCGGCGCCGGCGCCGGGGGCGCGGCCGACCGTGATGGTGCCGCCGTGGGCTTCCACGATGCCCTTGACGATGTAGAGCCCGAGGCCCGTGCCACCGCGCTTGCTGCCCCGCCAGAAGCGGGTGAAGACGCGGTTCATGGACTCCTCCGGGATGCCGGGCCCCTCGTCGCTCACCGTGACCGACGTGGCTGCGTTCTCGGCGTACTCGCCCTCGCGGAGGGACGCCGTGGCCGTGACGTCGATGGTGACAGTTCCCTCGCCGTGCCGCACGGCGTTTTCCAGGAGGTTGCTGAGCACCTGGTCGATCTTGTCGGGGTCGGCCCACAGATCGGGCAGCGGCTGCTGGACACGCAGCAGGAACCGGTCGGCGCTCTGCCCGGCGGCGACGTAGGCCTGGATGTGACGGCCGACGGCGGCGCCGATGTCGACGGGCTGGCGCCGCACCTCCAGCCGGCCGGAGTCGATCCGCGAGATGTCGAGGAGCTCGGCGATGAGCCGGGTGACCCGGTCGGCGTCGGCGTCGACGGTCTCCAGCATCAGCCGCTTCTGGTCGTCGGTGAAGCGTTCCCACTTGGCGAGCAGCGTGGCGGTGAAGCCCTTGACGGAGGTGAGCGGGGAGCGCAGTTCGTGGGCGACGGTGGCGATCAGCTCGGCGTGGCTGCGCTCGGTGCGGCGGCGGGCCTCGGTGTCGCGCAGGGTGACGACCAGGCGCCTCAGGGGCCCGGTGGGCCGGGTGCGGACGTAGCGTGCGCAGACCAGCACCTCACGGCCGCCGGGCAGGAGGAGGTTGCGCTCGGGCTGTCCGACCCGGATCGCGAGCCCGCCGTACGGGTCGGTCAGCTGCCACCAGCGTCGCCCCTCCAGGTCCTCTAATGGCAGGGCCTTCTCCAGGGGCTGCCCGAGGGCGTCCCGGGCGCGGACGGCGGTGATGCGCTCGGCGGCGGCGTTGAAGCAGACGACCCGGCCCTGCTCGTCGGCGACGACGAGTCCGTCGGGCAGCATGTCGGGGTCGATGCCCAGGTCGGCGAGATCACCGGGCGGCCGGGACGCGGCGGGCGGGCTCCCGGCGCCCTGCCCCGGTGCGCTGCTCGTGCCCACGCTCATCCCCGTACCCCACCTCCAAGGCTCCGCAGAGGGGTCCCTGAGCTGGTCACCCTACTAGTTCCCGGTGACGGAGCGGCACCCTCCGGCGGCGCGCTGTGCACGCGCCGACGCATAGAGACATACGGCGGCGGCGGTGGCGAGGTTCAGACTCTCGGCCTTCCCGTGGATCGGGACGCGGACGACGGCGTCGGTGAGGGCGCGAGTCTCCTCTGGCAGGCCCCAGGCCTCGTTCCCGAAGACCCAGGCGGTCGGCCCGCCCATGGTGCCCTTGTCGAGCTCGTCGTCGAGGTCGCGGTCGCCGGCCCCGTCGGCGGCGAGGACGCGCACACCGGCGGCCCGCAGCCCTTCGACCGCCCGCTCCACGGGGACGCCGACGGCGACGGGCAGGTGGAACAGGGAGCCGACGGAGGCGCGGACGGCCTTGGGGTTGTACACGTCGACGGAGGCGTCGGTCAGGACGACGGCCTCGGCACCGGCGGCGTCGGCGCAGCGCAGCACGGTCCCGGCGTTGCCCGGGTCGCGGACGTTGGCGAGGAGGGCGACGAGCCGGGGGCGCGCCGCGAGGACCTGCTCGAAGGGCGTGTCCAGGAACCGGCAGACGCCGACGAGGCCCTGCGGGGTGACGGTGGTGGAGATGTCCGCGATGACCTGCTCGGCGGCGAGATGCACCCGGGCACCGGCGTCCCGGGCCGCCCCCACGATGTCGGCGTACCGCTCGGCGGCCTCCAGCGTGGCGAACAGTTCCACTAGCGTGGCCGCACCCTGGGCCAGGTGCCCGGCGGCTTCCCTTACCGCCTGCGGGCCCTCCGCGAGGAACAGCCGCTCCTTGCCCCGGAAGTTCCGCTTCGCCAGCCGCCGCGCCGCCGAGACGCGGGGGGAGCGGGGGGAGATGAGCTCGGGGGTGGCGGGGGGCATGGCGTTCGCTTTCTCAGTGGCTGGGTGCACAGCAGGACCCGCAGGCCGCTCGGGCCTGCGGGTCCTTCCGTCACATCGGCTCGGAGCCGGCGTCAGGCCGCCTTGGGGGCGTTGACGTCGCTCGGCAGCGCCTTCTGGGCGACCTCGACGAGCGCGGCGAACGCACCGGCGTCGTTGACGGCCAGCTCGGCCAGGATCTTGCGGTCGACCTCGACGTTCGCGGCCTTCAGACCCTGGATGAAGCGGTTGTAGGTCATGCCGTTGGCGCGGGCAGCCGCGTTGATGCGCTGGATCCACAGCTGGCGGAAGTCACCCTTGCGCTTCTTGCGGTCGTTGTAGTTGTAGACCAGCGAGTGGGTGACCTGCTCCTTGGCCTTGCGGTACAGGCGCGAACGCTGACCGCGGTAGCCGGAGGCCTGCTCGAGGATCGCCCGGCGCTTCTTGTGGGCGTTCACTGCCCGCTTGACGCGTGCCACTTTTTAACTCCTTGTAGCGGGGCCGCGGTGGTCCTCACACGGCCCGGTATCGATTGGGTCCCGGTCCTGACGTACGGCGCTCAGGCGCCGGAGCGTCACTTGCCGAGAAGCTTCTTGATCTTCTTGGCGTCGCCCGGGGCCATCTCGGCGTTGCCGGTGAGGCGACGCGTCACGCGGGACGACTTGTGCTCGTTGTAGTGGCGAATGCCGGCGCGCTCACGGAGCACCTTGCCCGAGCCAGTGACCTTGAAGCGCTTCCTGGACCCGCTGTGCGACTTGTTCTTCGGCATAACGCCGTACTCTCCTCGTCGGTGGCGCTCCGGTGCCCGGTCGCGAAACCGGGCACGGTGGAGCGTCGTCTTGTTTCGGTTGCTTCCTGGGACTTGCGTCCCGGGAGTCACGCCTCGGCGGGCTCCTCAGCCGGCGCCTCGGCTTCCGCGGCGTTCTGCGAGCGGCCGGGGTTGGCCTTCGCCTCCGCCTTGCGGGCCTCCTGCGCCTGGCGAGCCTCGGCCATCGCCTCGGTCTTCTTCTTGTGCGGACCGAGGACCATGATCATGTTCCGGCCGTCCTGCTTCGGGTTCGACTCGACGAAACCGAGGTCCTGGACGTCCTCCGCGAGCCGCTGGAGCAGTCGGTAGCCCAGCTCGGGCCGGGACTGCTCGCGACCACGGAACATGATCGTGATCTTGACCTTGTCGCCCTGCTTGAGGAACCGAACGACGTGACCCTTCTTGGTGTCATAGTCGTGCGGGTCGATCTTCGGCCGGAGCTTCATCTCCTTGATGACCGTGTGCGCCTGGTTCTTGCGCGCCTCACGGGCCTTCATGGCCGACTCGTACTTGAACTTCCCGTAGTCCATGAGCTTGCACACGGGCGGACGGGCGTTCGCCGCGACCTCGACCAGGTCCAGG
The DNA here is from genome assembly GCF_042958445.1 of Streptomyces sp. NPDC007991. Classification (NCBI taxonomy): domain Bacteria; kingdom Bacillati; phylum Actinomycetota; class Actinomycetes; order Kitasatosporales; family Streptomycetaceae; genus Streptomyces; species Streptomyces sp. NPDC007991. The sequence continues at coordinate 226,616 of NZ_JBIBJD010000010.1, read as the reverse complement.
TCGTACTCCTGCGCAAGCTCCAGTGCCTTGGCCAGGGGGACGATGCCCACCTGCTCGCCACTGGGACCGACAAGTCGCACCTCGGGAACGCGAATCCGGTCGTTGATGCGGGGCTCGGCGCTGATGGATCCTCCTCGGTAGCACCACGCGACGGTCTGGCGGACGGCCGCGTAACGTCTCTGTTCGATAGACCTAACCGCGTCGAAGCACAAAAAATGCCCCGGACGATTCCCAGGCGGGGCTCCTCGAACTACCGGAGCACCGCCGCGGGGAGCCGCGGGGCGCGATTTCGGACGGATCGCCGCCGCTGGGGCGGGACCGCCTGACCGGTGACCCGCCACCCTGGGGGCGGTCAGGTGGGAGTTCGAAAGCCTCCACTTGTGGGTCGGGCTCGCGGGCCGCGAGGCATACGGGTCCGACCGGTCGTTAACCGAGATTACCAGCAACGGCCAGGAACGGCTAATCGCGGCGCCCCGGGCCCTGGTACGGCGCCCGCCCGGCCTGCGCCTATCGTGTGGGGCATGAGTGAGACCCCTCCTGAGTCCCCCGACTTCGACGCCATGGCCCGTGACATCGCCGAGGTCCCGGCCGTCGAGGTGATCGTGACGGTCGCCGTCAACCTGATGAGCGCCGCCGCGGTGAAGCTCGGTCTGACCGAGGAGGGCGCCCAGCACAAGGACCTGGACGAGGCCCGCAAGCTGGTGCACGCGCTGGCCGGTCTGCTGGACGCGTCCGCGACCGAGATCAGCTCCTTCCACGCCTCGCCCCTGCGCGACGGCCTGAAGTCGCTCCAGCTGGCCTTCCGCGAGGCGTCGCTCGTCCCGGACGAGCCGGGCAAGGGGCCGGGCGAGAAGTACACGGGCCCGGTCTACGGCTAGGTCTACGGCTAGGTCGCGTCCGACAGATCCCGCCTCAGCGTTCGTACAAGGGCTCGCCCGGTGGCGTCGCCCCGGCCGGCAGCAGTGCCAGGTCGAGGCCGCGCACCAGGCGGGCCCTCAGTGTCTCGTCGGCGGCGAGCCGCCGGGCGACCGCCTGGGCCGTTTCGGCGGGGGCGGCGGCCGGGTCCAGGACCAGGGCGAGGGTGCCGTCGGCCTGGCCCGGGCCGAGGTGGGCCCGCAGGACGGCGGGCTCGGCGGCCACGGCGTCGCGTACGGCCCCGACGACGGCCGGGTCGGCGAGCGGGTCGGTGGTCGCACGGCCCTCCGCGAGGGCGAGCAGGGCGGGCCCGGTCAGTTCGAAGGGCACGGGCCCGGCCAGGTCGAGCACGACCGTGTCCGCCTTCTCGTGCGCGGCGGCCTGGAGGGCCTGGTGCAGGGGTACGGCGACGGGGCGGGCCGCCGGGTCCCAGCGGGCGAGGGAGTCGGTGGAGGTGAAGGCGGGCAGCGCGGTGCGGTTCCCGGCCTTCAGGGTCGGTACGGCCATGTCGCTGGTCTTCTCGCGGCGCAGCCCCCGCTCGTCCTGTTCGACCTCGCCGAGCACGGCGACGACGGGGACGAGCAGCCGGGCGCCCTTGAGGGCCTCGAGGACCGGGCCCACGGCACCCCGGTCTTCCGACCAGGCGGCGAGTGCCGCGCTCAGCCGGGGGTCGGCGGAGCCGTCGTCGTCGGAGAAGCCGGAGTCGGGGATGTTCTTGTTCGCCACGGTCGTCGACCCTATCGGCCGGATGCCGCCCCTCCGGCGGGCGGCCCTGCCGGCCGGCAAAGTGCCCGGGGGTCAGAACTCGTCGTGGCCGGCGCGGCGGCCGCGCCACAGGACCACGGCCGCGACCAGCAGGACGCCGCCCGCGCTGCCCGCGAGGGGGGCGGCCCAGTCGGCTGTGTCGTCGCCGGAGCCGGTGGCGTCCGGGCCGCTGCCGAAGTACTTCGCGCCGTACGCCGCCGAGTGGAGGCCCTGCGGCTTCAGCCGGTCGGCGGCCTTGATGGCGGCGGCCGGGTCGACGAAGCCGAAGCCGCGGGAGTCGTCGCGGCCCCCTGACGGGGCGTTGCGGGCGGTGTCCTCCAGGAGCGACTTGACCTGGGCCGGGGTCAGATCGGGGCGGGCGGCCTTGACCAGGGCGGCGGCGCCGGAGACGAAGGCGGCGGCGGCGCTGGTGCCCCAGCCCTCGTAGTACTTGTGGTCGGGGTCGGCGATGACGACGTCGACGCCCGGGGCGCTGACCGTGGCGTACCAGCGGCGGGTGGAGAAGGGGGCGCGGGTTCCGGCGCGGTCGACGGCGGTGGCGGCGATGACGCCCGGGTAGGCGGCCGGGTAGGAGATGCGGTCGCCCTTCTCGCCGCCGTTGCCGGCGGAGGCGACGACGATGACGCCCTTCTTCAGGGCGTACTGGATGGCCTGGTCCTCGGCGGGTTCCGGATGCGCGGAGGCGGAGTCGTCGCCGAGGGAGAGGTTGATGACGTCGGCGCCGTGGTCGGCGGCCCAGCGGATGCCGTCGGCGAGGGCGTTGCCGCGGGTGCTGCGGGCTTTGGCGCGGGAGGGGTCGCCGTCCTCGAGGATCACGCGGACGGGGAGGATCTTCGCCTCGGGAGCGATGCCGATGACGCCGTCGGCGCCGCCCGGGCCGTGGCCGTGCCCGGCGATGATGCCGGCCATGGCGGTGCCGTGCCGGGCCCAGGCGCGGTCGCCGGGTTCGGCTCCGAAGCCGACCAGGTCCTTGCCGGTGAGGACGTTGCCGATCAGGTCAGGGTGGTCGGCCTCGACGCCGGTGTCCAGGACGGCGACGGTGACGCCCTCGCCCTTCGTGGTCCGCCAGGCCTCCTGGGTGTGCATGGCCTCCAGGGCCCACTGCTGGGCGCGGATGCCGTCGGCGTGGGCGGTGGCGGCGGGGGCCAGGACCAGGCCGGCGGCGAGGAGAACACTCAGGAACCCGCCCGCGCGGGACATGACGGGTTTCACGACGGCTGCTCCGTGGCCGAGCGGACGTTCTTGCGCAGGCCGCGTTCGACGCGGTCGGCGAGGCCCTGGGCCTCGTGGCCGAGGCCGGCCTGGGCGGGGGCGGTGGTGGCACCGGGCTGCGCGGCGTCCCCGGCGGGCTGCGGGTCGTCGACGGTACGGCCGTCGGCCCAGCCGGAGACGGCGTAGACGACGACCGGGGCGTCGGTCAGCACGGAGACGGTCCAGGCGGCGCGCTGCTCCGGGCCGAAGCGGGCGGCAGGCGTGTCCTTCGCGGCGTACGGCAGGGGCATCAGGTCGCTGCGGCGGTCCAGGCGCTCCTTGCGGAAACGGTTCGCGAGGGAGGTCATGCCCGGGGCGTCGGCCGTGGTGAAGAGCAGGCCGACGGTGGTCACGTAGCTCTCGGTGGCGTCGGTGTAGGTGGCGCGCAGGAGCCGCTCGCAGCCGACAGGGGCGAGGGCCTTGCGCAACAGGGGGTCGAAGGCGTCCGCGCAGCCGCTGTCCGGGGCGACGGCGATCCGGGTCCAGGTGCGGTCGGCTCCGCCGGGGCCGGCGCCCTGGCCCTGCACGGTGGGCGGGAACAGCTGGTCGACGGGCACGCTGTGCCAGAGGCTGCCGGCCGCGGCGAAGGTGCTGGGCGTGCCCTCCTCCCCGGAGTCCCCCACGAGCCAGCTCCCGGTGACCGCGCCCGAGATGAGTCCCAGCCCGAGGACGAGACAGACGGCGGCAGCGGCGGCCTGGGACGCCCCGCGCCGCCCGAGCGGCCGGGGCCGCGCGTCGCCGTCGTACCCCTCGGGCTCCCCGAACGACACGACGGGGCGCATGCCGGAGGGCGCAGGTGCGTTCCAGGAGAGGGACGGGTCGGGAGAGACGTCGGCGGGCATCCGCATGCCACGCCCGGTGGTGGTGCCGGCGGCGGCCTGCGGCTCCCGCGAGGGGCGCGGCGGAACACCGGGCCGCGCGGAACCGGGACGGCCGAAGGATTCAGCAGGCCCGGAGGGCGACGGGTCGCCGGGGACCGGTCGCAGGCGTGCGGTCGTCTCGGAGGAGTTCTCGCCAGGGGCGCCGGTACGGCGTGACGTAGGGGTGTACCCCGGCCGGCCGGACAAGCCCTGTGTGGGCAGGTGCCGCGGTCGCGGCGGGACGTCGGGCGGCGTGGACGACCTGTTCGCCCCTGGTCGCGTCACACGCCCGACACCGCTCTGCCCGTCCGGGAACCGGTCGGAGGCGCGGGGTGGGGGCGGGGCGGTGGGTTCGGTACGGCGGGGGGTTGTGGGCTCGGTACGCCGGGACACGGTGGGTTCGCCGCCGCGGGGGGTAGTGGGCTCGGTACGCCGGGACACGGTGGGTTCGCCGCCGCGGGGGGTAGTGGGCTCGGTACGCCGGGGTGCGGCGGGCTCGCCACCGCGGGATCCGGCGGCATCGCCACGGCGGGGTGCGGCGGTCTCGTCACGGCGGGAAGCAGCAGGCTCATCGCCGCGGGGAGGAACAGACTCACCACGCCAGGACACAGCCGACTCGCCACTGCCGGGCGCGACCGGCTCACCACGGCGGGATCCGCCGGCATCACCACCACGCGGAGCACCGATCTCACCACGCCGGGAAGCAGCGGACTCATCGCCACGGGGAGGAACAGACTCACCACGCCAGGACACAGCCGACTCGCCACTGCCGGGCGCGGCCGGCTCACCACGGCGGGATCCGGCGGCATCACCACCGCGCGGAGCACCGATCTCACCACGCCGGGAAGCAGCGGACTCATCACCGCGGGGAGGAACGGACTCACCACGCCAGGGCGGAGCAGGCTCACTGCCGCGAGGAGCAGCGGACTCACCACGCCAGGGCGTGGCAGGTTCCGTGCGGCGGGACGTCGTGGTGGTGAAGTTGGGGAAACGAGGGCCGGGGTTGGAGGTGTCGCCTCGGGCGGCAGGATCCGACGAGTCCGTGTCTCGCTCCGGCGCCGAGGCCGGGTCGGAAGGTGCCGCCTGGGTGTTCTCGGGCGGGGCCGGGGGGTGTGAGGGGCGTGGAGGGAAAGAGGCACGCTGCGCTTCCGTGCTCATGCACCCCCCGTTTCCTCACCCGGGCCGCTGCGTACCGCGCGGGCCGGTGTCGTCCTGCCCGAGGCCCGGCACTGAGTCGTCCCGGGCACACATACCCGCACGGAGGGAGCGTCATCCCGGCGCGGAAGTCCGGCCGGCGCCGCTCCGCCGTACGTGCGCGTCACTCTACGGCTTGTTCCTGCGTGAACGGGAACCAGTCCACGAGCCCGGGGCATCTGCCCGGAACGTCCCCCTACCCTGCGGTAATCCAGTCTGGCAGGCTGCGTTCATGACTGCGCGCGCCTCCGACCGGGCCCGTTACGACCGGGCCACCGCCCATCTCGACGCCCCCCTCGCGATCGTGGACCTGGACGCCTTCGACGCCAACGCCGCCGACCTGGTCCGTCGCGCCGGGGGCAAGCCCGTCCGGGTCGCCAGCAAGTCCGTGCGGTGCCGGGCGCTGCTGGAACGCGTCCTGGCCCGGGACGGTTTCGCGGGGATCATGTCGTTCACCCTCGCCGAGTCGCTGTGGCTGGCGCGCTCCGGGTTCGACGACGTGCTGCTCGCCTACCCGTCCGCCGACCGGGCCGGGTACGCCGAACTCGCCGGTGATCCCAAGCTCGCCGCCGCCGTGACCGTGATGGTCGACGACGTCGCCCAGCTGGATCTGATCGACGCCTCACGGGGTGGTGGGCGTGAAGTCGTGCGGGTCTGCCTGGAGTTGGACACCTCCCTGAAGCTGCTCGGCGGGCGGGTGCGCGTGGGCGCCCGGCGTTCGCCGCTGCACTCCCCCGCCGAGGTCGCGGCCGTGGCCCGGGCCGTGGCCCGCCGGCCGGGTTTCGAGGTCGTGGGGATCATGGCGTACGAGGGGCATGTCGCCGGTGTCGGGGACGCCGTGGCCGGGCGTCCGCTGCGGTCCCGTGCCATCCGGCTGATGCAGGCCGCCGCCAGGCGTGAACTCGCCGAGCGGCGCGCGGAGGTGGTGCGTGCGGTGCGGGCCGTCGTGCCGGGGCTGGAGTTCGTCAACGGCGGCGGCACCGGCTCGGTGCAGCACACGGCCGCCGAGGACGCCGTCACCGAGATCGCCGCCGGGTCGGGACTGTACGTGCCGCGGCTGTTCGACAACTACACGTCGTTCAGCGGCCGTCCGGCGGCCCTGTTCGCCCAGCCCGTCGTACGGCGGCCGGGGGTGGGGGTGGTGACGGTCCTCGGTGGCGGGTATCCCGCCTCCGGCGCGGCCGGGCCCGACCGGCTGCCCGTGCCGTATCTGCCGCAGGGGCTGCGCTACGACCCTCAGGAGGGGGCCGGTGAGGTGCAGACGCCGCTGCTCGGTTCGCCCGCCGACGACCTGCTGATCGGTGACAAGGTGTGGTTCCGGCACGCGAAGGCCGGTGAGCTGTGCGAGCGGTTCGACGTGCTGCACCTGGTCGAGGGGGACGCCGTGACGGCGACCGTGCCGACATACCGCGGCGAGGGCCTTACGTTCCTCTAGGGCCCTAGGCGTCAGTCCGGCGGGCCGATGCTGCTGCCCACGCCGCCGCCGGTGTCCGCGTCGCCGAACGGCCGGATGCCCTTGGTGATGCGGTCCATGTCGGCGAGCGGCGGTCCGTCCTCGCCCGCGTCGAAGACGTAGCGGACGAGCACCGGTGACTCGGTGCCGACGCTGGACGGGAAGACGAGCGACTGGACGTAGCCGCCCGGCCCCTTGGCGGTCTCGACACGCCAGCGCACGAGGTACCCGGCGCGGCCCGCCACCGCGACCGGCCCGGATTTCACGACCTGGTGGGATGTCATCCCCCCGTAGAGCTCGCGGCCGAGCGTGTCGCGGTCGTAGGCCTCGTCGGCCGCGTCCTTGATGTCCGCCTTGGCGAGGGCCTCGGGGGACTTCTCGTCGTTCTCGGTCACCGTGCGGGAGAAGACCATGCCGTGGCGGCACAGGCCGACGCCGCCGGGGCAGTCGTAGGTGCCGTCCGTCGTCATGACGACGTCGTCCTGCGCCACGTACTGCGGGCGGACCCAGCCGTCGAGCAGCGGGAAGGTGACGCCGTTGAGCTGGTCCTCGACGACGGCCGGGTCGTCGGCGGACGGCTCGGACGGGGACGGGGACGCCTCGGGGGTCGTCGCCGACGGGCCGTCCGGGTCCGGGGGCGCGGACGTCGGAGCCGTCCGCGTCCTGGCATCCTCCCCGTCGTGGCTCAGCACGACGGCTCCGGTGACGATCGCCGCGACGAGGACGGCTCCGGCGGCGACGAGGGCGACGGCCTTCGCGCGCCCGGTGCCGCCGCCCGGGGGCGGGGGCACCGGGCCCGCCTGGGCCCCGGGCGCACGGCGGTGCTCGGTCCAGGCCGTGCCGTCCCACCAGCGTTCCAGATGGGGGCCGTGCGGGTCGGGGTACCAGCCGGGCGGTGGCGTCATGCTCATCCCGGCACTGTAGAGCGCGAGCCCGGCCGTCCGGGCACGGCTTCTACAGGGGTGTGACGTACGCCCCCGCGATCCCGCCGTCGACCAGGAAGTCGGTGGCGTTCACGAAGGAGGAGTCGTCGCTGGCGAGGAAGGCCACGGCGGCGGCGATCTCCTCGGCCTCGGCGAACCGGCCCAGCGGGATGTGCACCAGGCGGCGCGCGGCGCGCTCCGGGTCCTTGGCGAACAGCTCCTGGAGGAGCGGGGTGTTGACCGGGCCGGGGCACAGGGCGTTGACCCGGATGCCCTCCCGGGCGAACTGCACGCCCAGCTCACGGGACATCGCGAGGACGCCGCCCTTGGAGGCCGTGTACGAGATCTGGCTGGTGGCGGCGCCCATCCTGGCCACGAAGGACGCCGTGTTGATGATCGAGCCCTTGCCCTGGCGCCGCATGTACGGGATGGCGGCCTTGCAGCAGAGGTAGACGGAGGTGAGGTTGACCTCCTGGACGCGCTTCCAGGCCTCCAGGCCGGTCTCCAGGATGGAGTCGTCGTCGGGCGGGGAGATGCCGGCGTTGTTGAAGGCGATGTCGACGCTGCCGTAGGTGTCGTGGGCCGCCCTGAAGAGGGCCTCGACCTGCTCGGGGTCGGTGACGTCCACCTTCACGAAGATGCCGCCGGTCTCCTCGGCGGCGGCCTTGCCGCGGACCTCGTCGACGTCGCCGCAGACGACGTGGGCTCCTTCGGAGGCGAGGCGGCGGGCGGCGGCGAGGCCGATGCCGCTGCCGGCTCCGGTGACGACGGCGGTGCGGCCGACCAGCCGGCGGCAGATGCTTTCCTGAGCGGTCACAGTGCGGGGCCCTCCGTGCTGATGAAGACGTTCTTGGTTTCGGTGAAGGCGGCCAGGGCCTCGGGGCCGAGCTCACGGCCGACGCCGGACTGCTTGTAGCCGCCGAAGGGGGTCCAGTAGCGGACGCTGGCGTGGGAGTTGACGGACAGGTTGCCGGCGCGGACGGCCTGGGAGACGCGCAGGGCGCGGCCGACGTCCCGGGTCCAGATGGAGCCGGAGAGGCCGTACGGGGTGTCGTTGGCGAGGCGGATCGCGTCGGCCTCGTCGGTGAAGGGCAGCAGGACGGCGACCGGGCCGAAGATCTCCTCGCAGGCCGCCGCCGAGTCGGGCCGCTCCCCGGTGAGCACGGTCGGCGGGAACCAGAAGCCGGGCCCCTCGGGCGCGCTGCCGCGCAGTGCCGGGGCGTCCTCGGGCACGAAGCCCTTGACGCGGTCGAGTTGCTGCCGCGAGATCAGCGGGCCCATCTGGGTCTTCTCGTCGGCCGGATCGCCCACCACCACGGCGGCCAGCGCCTCGGCGAGCAGCTCGCGGACCTCGTCGTACACCGGCTCCTGGACCAGGATGCGGGTGCGGGCGCAGCAGTCCTGGCCGGCGTTGTCCAGGAAGGAGAAGGGGTCGACGGCGGCCTTCAGGTCGGCGTCGGCGAAGACGATGTTCGGGCTCTTGCCGCCGAGTTCGAGGGTGACCGGCTTGACCTGCTCGGCGCCGAGCGCCGCGACCCGCCGGCCGGTCCGGGTGGAGCCGGTGAAGACGATCTTGGCGACGCCGGGGTGGCGTACCAGCGCGTCGCCGGTGACGGCGCCGTGTCCGGGCAGGACCTGGAAGAGGTGCTCGGGGAGCCCGGCCTCCAGGGCGAGTTCGGCGAGGCGCAGGGCGGTGAGCGGGGTGGTCTCGGCGGGCTTGAGGAGGACCGCGTTCCCGGCCGCGAGGGCGGGGGCGGTGCCCCAGGCGGCGATCGGCATGGGGAAGTTCCAGGGCGCGATCACGCCGACGACGCCGAGCGGTTCGAGGATCGTGACGTCGAGCCCGCCGGGCACCGGGATCTGCCGGCCGGTGAGCCGCTCCACGCCCCCGGCCGCGTAGTCCAGCAGGTCCCGGACGTTGCCCGCCTCCCAGCGGGCGTTGCCGAGGGTGTGGCCGGCCTCCCGGACCTCCAGGCGGGCCAGTTCCTCCAGGTGCTCGTCGACGGTGGCCGCGAAGCGGCGCAGCAGCCGGGCGCGGTCGCCCGGGGCGAGGGCGGCCCAGGCGGTCTGGGCCCGGGCGGCGCGGGCGACGGCCGTGTCGACGTCGGCGGGGCCGGCCGCCGCGATGGCGGCGATGACCTCCTCGGTCGCGGGGTTCAGTACGTCCATCACGTGCTCGGAAGACAACGAGGGCCTCACATGCGTTCGAAGGAGCGGCGCAGCTCCCAGTCGGTCACCGCGGCGTCGAAGGCGTCCAGTTCGACGCGCGCCATGTTGCGGTAGTGCGCGACGACCTCGTCCCCGAAGGCGGCCCGGGCGATGGGGCTGTTCTCCCAGAGCTCGGCGGCCTCGCGCAGGGTGGTGGGGACGTGGGCGAAGTCGGCCGTGTAGGCGTTGCCGGGGCAGGGCTCGGGCAGTTCCAGCTTCTGCTCGATGCCGTGCAGTCCGGCCGCGACCAGCCCGGCCACGGCGAGGTAGGGGTTGACGTCGCCGCCGGGCAGCCGGTTCTCGAAGCGCATCGAGCGGCCGTGGCCGACGACGCGCAGCGCGCAGGTGCGGTTGTCATGGCCCCAGGCGACGGCGGTCGGGGCGAAGGAGCCGGGCTGGAACCGCTTGTAGGAGTTGATGTTGGGGGCGTAGAGGAGGGAGAAGTCGCGCAGGGCGGCGAGCTGGCCGGCGAGGAAGTGGCGCATGACGTCCGACATGCCGTCCTCGCCGTCCCCCGCCATGGCGTTGGCGCCGTCGGCGTCGGCGAGCGAGAGGTGGATGTGGCAGGAGTTGCCCTCGCGCTCGTTGTACTTGGCCATGAAGGTGATCGACATGCCCTCCTGGGCGGCGATCTCCTTGGCGCCGGTCTTGTAGACGGCGTGCTGGTCGCAGGTGACCAGGGCCTCGTCGTAGCGGAAGGCGATCTCGTGCTGGCCGGGGTTGCACTCGCCCTTGGCGGACTCCACGGTGAGGCCGGCGGCCGCCATCTCGTTGCGGATGCGGCGCAGCAGGGGCTCGATGCGGCCGGTGCCGAGGACGGAGTAGTCGATGTTGTACTGGTTGGCCGGGGTCAGGCCTCTGTAGCCCGCGTCCCAGGCCTGTTCGTAGGTGTCCTTGAAGACGATGAACTCCAGCTCGGTGCCGACCTGGGCGGTGTAGCCGAGGTCCGCGAGGCGCTCCAGCTGGCGGCGCAGGATCTGGCGGGGTGCGGCGACCACGGGCGAGCCGTCGTTCCAGGCGAGGTCGGCGTGGAGCATGGCCGTGCCCTCGTTCCAGGGGACGCGGCGCAGGGTGCTCAGGTCCGGGTGCATGGCGAAGTCGCCGTAGCCGCGGTCCCAGGAGGACATCGCGTAGCCGTCGACGGTGTTCATCTCGGTGTCGACGGCGAGCAGGTAGTTGCAGCCCTCCGTGCCGTGCTGGAGGACCTCGTCGAGGAAGAAGCGCGCGGCGAACCGCTTGCCCTGGAGCCGCCCTTGCATGTCGGGGAAGGCCAGGACGACAGTGTCGATCTCACCGCCGGCGACGAGGGCGTGCAGTTCCTCGACGCTCAGCGGGGGTGTGCGGTCTGCCACGGGAGGGCCTCCTTGGCTCCTTGGGTCCGCCGGGAGCCATAAGGTATTCCTGAGAACCATTGCTTGGGAAGGGGGTACGGCCACATGCCGGAGGAAGCTGACGGCGAGATGCGGGACGGGCTGACGCCGGTACTGCGGCCGGTGCGCGCGGGCAACGGCTTCGAGGAGGCGCTGGAGCAGATCCTCCAGGTCGTACGGCTGGGCCTGGTGCCGGGGGGTGAGCGGCTGCCGGCCGAGCGGGAGCTGGCGGAGCGGCTGGGGATCAGCCGGGTGACGCTGCGCGAGGTGCTGAAGGTGCTCCAGGACCAGGGGCTGGTGGAGTCGCGGCGGGGCCGGTACGGCGGCACGTTCGTGCTCCCCCGCACGGACGCCGGCGGCGAGGACGAGCTGCGGCGCCGGATCGCCGAGGTCGACATAGAGGACGTACTGCGCTTCCGGGAGGTCCTGGAGGTGGGCGCGGCCGGGCTGTGCGCGGCGCACGGGCTGGACGACAAGCAGGCGCGGCGGCTCCGGGAGGCCCTGGCGCGCACACAGGACGCCCCGCTCGCCGACTACCGCCGCCTGGACACGCTGCTGCACCTGACACTGGCCGAGCTGTGCGGCTCGCCGACGCTGACCGCGCAGTACGCGGCGGTACGGGCCACGGTGAACGACCTGCTCGACTGCATCCCGCTGCTCGTGCGCAACCTGGAGCACTCGCAGCGGCAGCACACCGCCCTGGTGGAGGCCGTGATCGAGGGCGACGCCGACCAGGCGCGGGAGATCACGCGCGAGCACTGCGCGGGGACGGCGGCGCTGCTGCGCGGCTTCCTCGGCTGAGCAGTGCTGAGCAGTGCCGAGCCGTGCCGAGCCGTGGGCGGCGTGAGGATTTACGGGCGATTAACGCACGGGTCTTGCCATCCCCGGGTCGGCACCGAAAAGGTATGGATCCATTCCATTGAGCCGGAGCTCGGGAGTCTGCCCATGTCCCAGGAATCCACCAGCCCACCCGCCGCCGCGCAGGCGGACGACTATCTGGAACGCAGGGCACTGCGCCGCGGCAGCGCCGGCTGGGTGCTGCTGACCGGACTCGGCGTCGCCTACGTCGTCTCCGGTGACTACTCGGGCTGGAACTTCGGCCTGGCCGAGGGCGGCTTCGGGGGCCTGGCGATCGCCATGGTGCTGATGGGCGCCATGTACGCGTGCATGGTCTTCGCGCTCGCCGAGCTGTCCTCGATCCTGCCGACGGCGGGCGGCGGCTACGGCTTCGCCCGCCGGGCGCTGGGCCCGTGGGGCGGCTTCCTGACCGGTACGGCGATCCTCATCGAGTACGTGCTCGCGCCCGCCGCCATCGTCATCTTCATCGGCGACTACGTCGAGTCGCTGGGCCTGTTCGGCCTGGAGTCCGGCTGGCCGATGTACCTGGTCTGCTTCGCGATCTTCCTCGGCATCCACCTGTGGGGTGTGGGCGAGGCGCTGCGCTTCAGCTTCGTCGTCACCGGCATCGCGGTGGCCGCGCTGATCGTGTTCGCGCTGGCGGCCCTGCCCGACTTCTCGATGGCCTCGCTGGACGACATCCCGGTCGACACCGCCGCCGCGGGGTCGAGCTCCTGGCTCCCCTTCGGTCTGCTGGGCATCTGGGCGGCGTTCCCGTTCGGCATGTGGTTCTTCCTGGGCGTCGAGGGCGTGCCGCTGGCCGCCGAGGAGACCAGGGATCCGGCCCGCACGCTGCCGAAGGCGATCCGCTGGTCGATGGGCATCCTGGTCGTGCTGGCGGTGGTGACCTTCGTGGCGGCCGCCGGTGCGCGCGGCTCCGCCGCAATCCAGGAGGCGGGCAACCCGCTCGTCGAGGCGCTCCAGCCGGACGGCAGGGCGACGACCCTGAGCCGGATCGTGAACTACGCGGGCCTGGCCGGTCTGGTGGCGTCGTTCTTCTCCCTGATCTACGCGGGCTCGCGGCAGCTGTTCGCGCTGTCCCGCGCGGGCTATCTGCCGCGCTTCCTGTCCCTCACCAGCCGCCGCAAGGCGCCCTACCTGGGCCTGCTGGTGCCCGGCACGATCGGTTTCCTGCTGGCGGCGGTGTCCGGGAACGGCGCGCGGATGCTGAACATCGCGGTCTTCGGCGCGACCATCTCCTACGCGCTGATGTCGCTGTCGCACATCGTGCTGCGCCGCCGCGAGCCGGAGCTGCCGCGGCCGTACCGCACACCCGGCGGGGTGCTGACCTCCTCCGTCGCCCTGGTGCTGGCCTGCGCGGCGCTGGTGGCGACGTTCCTGGTGGATGTGACGGCGGCGGTCATCGCGCTCGCGGTGTACGTCGTGGCTCTCGCGTACTTCGGCCTGTACAGCCGCAAGCGGCTGGTGGCGAAGGCGCCGGAGGAGGAGTTCGCGGCGCTGGCCGCGGCCGAGGCAGAGTTGACACGGGACTGAGGCGTCGATCGGTGAGGGAGTTGTGGTGGCCAGGCCGTTGATCGGTGTCAGCACCTATCTGGAGTCCGGTGCGCGCTGGGGGGTGTGGGAACTGGAGGCCGCGCTGCTGCCGGCCGGCTATCCCCGGCTCGTGCAGCGGGCGGGCGGCCTTGCGGCGATGCTTCCGCCGGACGACCCGGCGTACGCGGCCGAGGCCGTGGCCCGGCTGGACGGGCTGGTCATCGCGGGCGGACCGGATGTGGAGCCCGTGCGGTACGGCGCCGAGCCGCATCCCCGCACCGGGCCGCCCGCGCGAGAGCGGGACGCCTGGGAGCTGGCGCTGATCGACGCGGCCCTCACGGCGCGGGTTCCGCTGCTCGGCATCTGCCGGGGCATGCAACTGCTGAACGTCGCGCTGGGCGGGACGCTGGTGCAGCACCTGGACGGTCATGCGGAGGTCGTGGGCGTCTTCGGCAGCCATGCGGTCAAGCCGGTGCCGGGGAGTCTGTACGCCGGTGCCGTGCCGGAGGAGACGACGGTGCCGTCGTACCACCACCAGGCCGTGGACCGCCTGGGCGAGGGACTCGTGCCGTCGGCCTACGCGGGCGACGGCACGGTGGAGGCGCTGGAACTGCCGTCCGGGAAGGGGTGGGTGCTTGGGGTGCAGTGGCATCCGGAGATGGGCGAGGATGTCCGGGTGATGCGGGCGTTGGTGGAGGCGGCACTGGGTCGCCTGACCCGGTGAGCGCAAGGCCCCAGGGGGCTCCGCCCCCTGGACCCCCGACCTATGCCCACCCACCCCCCCGAAGCGGTCGGCCAAGCAGCCGGGCCCCCAGCCCGTCCGGCGTTTGAGGACGAGGCCGTTCGGACCGACGGGGCCTGGGGCGGCCGCCCCGGTGGGGGTGCGGGGGGGGGCGAAGCCCCCGCGGAGGTCTGGGGGCGAAGCGCCCGCGGAGGCCTGGAGGCGAAGCCCCCGCGGAGGCCTGGAGGCGAAGCGCCCCCGGGGGTCTGGGCGCAGCCCCGCCTGTGCCCAGAGACGCAGCCCCGCCTGCGGCCCGGAGACGCGGCCCCGCGGGTCCCTGGAGCCGCAGCCCTCAGAGACCCGGAGGCGAAGCCCCGCAGAAGCCCGGAGCCAGAAGCCCCCAGAGGGGCCCGGAGCCGAAGCCCCCGGGGGCCTGGGAGCACAGCCCTCAGGGGGCCTGGGCGCAGCCACCAGCCGGGCCAAGGAGCGAAACCCCCGCAGGCCCGGGAACACAGCCACCAACCGGGGCCAAGGAGCGAAACCCCCCGAGGCCTCGGAGCACAGCCACCAACCGGGGCCAAGGAGCGAACCCCCCGCAGGCCCGGGAACACAGCCCCCAGCCGGGGTGAAGGGGCGGAGCCCCTGGGGATGGGTCGGGTAGGGGCGGTGGGGGCGAGGACACTACCCCCGTGTCAGCGACAGCAGATCCCGGGCCGGCCCGGTGGGGCGATGGCCCGTCGGCCACACCGCCCGGAGGTCCCGCGCCAGCGCGACCCCCTCCACCGGCACCCGCACCAGCCGCCGCATCGCCAACTCCTCCCCCACCGCCAGTTCGCTCAGCACCGCCGGCCCCGCCCCGCTCACCGCCGCCGCCTTGACCGCCGTCGTCGACGACAGCTCGATCAGCGGCCGGGCCAGCCCGCCCAACGCCGCGTCCAGGACCTGCCGGGTGCCGGAGCCCTTCTCGCGCAGGATCAGCGGCGTCGACGCCAGTTCCGCCGCCGCCAGGGACCGCCGTCGCCGCGCCCACGGATGGGCAGGAGCCGTGACCACGATCAGCCGGTCATGGGCGATGACCACGGAGTCCAGCCCCGTCGGCACCGTCAGCCCCTCGACGAACCCCACGTCCGCCTCGTCCGCCAGCAGCCGCTCCGCCACCACCGTCGAGTTCCCGGCATGCAGGGACACCGCCGTGTCGGGCCGCTGGGCGCGCAGCGCGAGCAGCCAGCCCGGCAGCAGATACTCGGCGATCGTCATGCTCGCCGCCACCCGCAACCGCGAGTCGCGCCGGTCCCGCAGCGCCTGCGCCCCCACGTCGAACGCCTCCGCCGCCTCGACGATCCGCCGCGCCCAGTCCGTCACCAGCGCACCGGCGTCCGTGAGCCGGGACCCGCGCGGTGAGCGGTCGACCAGCGCCACGCCGAGCTGCCGCTCCATCGACCGGATCCGGCTGCTGGCCGCGGGCTGGGTGATGCCGAGTTCCCGCGCCGCCCCGCCGAGGCTGCCGAGCCGCGCCACCGCCAGCAGCAGCTCAAGTCCGCCCAGATCCGGCACCCGGTGCGCGAGAGACCCGCCGGCCGGGACCTCGCCCTGCTCTTCCGTCCTGCTCATAAAGCCAGCTTATGTCGCTATGAAGACATGCTCCGCGGGCTGCTCAGGAGCGAGCTGCTCGCAGGGCCCTGCCCAGTACCCGTGGCGCCTCGGCCAGCGACGGCCCGTACCACGTCAGGTGCCGTCCGCTGACGAGCGCGCAGGGCAGGCCGGGGAAGGCCTCGGGCCCGTCGTCGGCGGTGAAGCGGTACGGCTCGTCCGGGAGGACCACCAGGTCCGGCGCGGCGGCGCGGAGTTCCTCCAGCGGGACGCGCGGGTAGCGGTCGGGGTGCCTCGCGTGCACGTGGTCGACGCCGAGACGGGCCAGGACGTCGCCCGCGAAGGTGTCGCGGCCCAGGACCATCCAGGGGCGGCGCCAGATCGGCACGACCGCAGTCAGCCGGGCGACCGGGCCCGGCAGGGACGACCAGGTCTCCTCCGCCTCGTCCAGCCAGCGCGGGCGGGCCGCCACCCCGCAGGCGTCCAGGACCCGGGCCAGTTCCCGGAAGGCCTGCGGCACCTCGCGGATCTCCGTGACCAGGACCTCGACTCCCGCCGCGCGCAGGGCCGCGAGGTCGGGTTCGCGGTTCTCCTCCTCGTTGGCGATCACCAGGTCGGGGGCGAGGGAGACGATCCGGTCGGTCTTGGGGTTCTTCGTGCCGCCGACGCGTACGACGTCGAGGCCGGGCGGGTGCGTGCACCAGTCGGTGACGCCGACCAGGGCGCCGGGCGCGGACCGGGCCACGGCCTCGGTCAGCGACGGGACCAGCGAGACGACCCTCACCGGCGGGGCCGGTCCCGGACCGCCTCGATGTGTTCGGCCACGGCGACGACGATCACCCGGGTGTCGGACTCCGCCGCCCGCCAGCGGTGCCGCACACCGCCGGTGAGGTACAGCGTGTCGCCGCGGCCGAGCCGGTAGGCGCGGCCCTCCGCCTCGATCTCCACCGCGCCGTCAGCGACGTACATCAACTGGTCGTTGCGGTACTGGAATTCACGTCCGGCGTCGTGGTCGCCGGTGAACTCGGAGGCGTGCATCTGGTGGTGGCCGCGCACCAGGGACCGGGTTTGGGGGTGGGGCAGCGGTTCAGTGCCGTCGGCGCGTACGACGTCCACGCTGCACGCCGGGTCGGCCGCGGCGAGGAGTTCGACCGCCGTGGTGCGCAGGGCGTCGGCGACCTTCTCCAGGGAACTGGTGCTGGGCCGCGCCCGATCGTTCTCGACCTGGCTGAGGAACGGGACCGACAGGCCGCTGCGCTCGGCCACGACGGCGAGGGTGAGCTGCAGCGCGCGGCGCCGCCGCCGCACGGCCGCGCCCACCCGAAGGGGCTGTTCTTTGTGGTCGCCCATCGCTCCGGCTCCCTCCTTCGCCCGTCGATCCGCTCCTGGTGCGCCGGGGGTCCGGCGCACTGCTTCTGTTGAGTTGTCTGCACCCTACGCATGTTCGGCAAACCGGTGCATGCGCCTGTCACATCGACGCCGGACCGGGTGGTGTGCCACCTCATACTTCGCGCCAGGGGATGCGCCGCTCCCGGGGGCGGGGCGCGGATTCCTCCTACGGGAGGAACAGGCGGGGAGAACGGGTTCGGGGGGTGCCGTAGCGCTCTGTGGTTGTCCGGATCCTGCTCGTGGGTCCGGGCCCCGGTTGCTGGTCCGGGTACGGATGAGGGTACGCGTACGGGGCGGGACGCGGTGTGTCGCGTCCCGCCCCGTACCGGGCCTCACTGCGGCGTCATGCGCTCCACCATGTCGGGGTGCTGCTTCAGCCACGCGGCGACGGCCTCTTCCTCATGGCCCTGGCCGCGGTTCTTGATCTCGCTCTCCAGGCTGCCGAGCTCGTCCTCGCTCATCTTGAAGTTCTTGATCCACTTCGTGAGCTGCGGGTACTGCTCGGGGAACTTCTCGCTGGAGATGGTGCGGATCGTGTTGCCCTCGCCGAAGGCCTTCTTGGGGTCCTTCAGCTTGGTCAGCTCGTAGTCGCTGTAGGCCCAGTGGGGCGACCAGAGGGTGACGGCGATCGGCTCCTTCTTGGCGTACGCGCGCTTCAGCTCGGCCAGCATGGCCGGGGTGGAGCCGTCGACGGCCTCGTACTCCTTGTCCAGGCCGTAGCCGGGCAGGACCTTGTTCTTCAGCAGGTCCATCTCGCCCGTGCCGGGCTCGATGCCGATGATCTTCCCGTCGAAGGTGCCGGCCTTGCCCTTGAGGTCCGCCAGGGAGTCGACGCCCTTGACGTAGGACGGCACGGCGATCTCCAGGGAGGTCGGTTCGTACCAGGTGCCGAGGTCCTTGAGCCGGTCCTTGTTCCTGTCCCAGTAGTTCTTCTGGGCGTAGGGCAGCCAGGCGTCGAAGTTGAGGTCGAGATCGCCCGAGGCCAGACCCGTGTAGACGGGGCCGACGTCCATCTGCTTGAGGTCCAGCTTGTAGCCGCGCCGCTCCAGGACGTTCTTCCAGAGGTAGGTGACGGCGATGTCCTCGTCCCAGGGGAACCACGCCACGTCCAGCGGTCGCTTCGCCTCGGCGGGTGTGCCGCCGGCGCCCTTCACGGGGGCGAGCTTGTCGACGTAGCCGGGGTGCTGCTTCAGCCAGGCGCGGACGGCCTGCTGCTGGTTGCCCTTGCCGGCCTTGTTGATCTCGGCTTCGAGGCTGGTGAGCTCCTTCTCGCTCATCTTGAACTTCTTCAGCCAGCCGGCGACCGTCGGGTCGTCGTCCGCGAAGCCCTTGCGGGCCAGGGTGTGCACGCCGTCGCCTGCGCCCCAGGCGCCCTTGGGGTCCTTGAGCTTCGTCAGCTTGTAGTCGTTGTACGCCCAGTGCGGCGACCAGAGCGTGACGACGATCGGTTCCTTCTTGGCGTACGCGCGCTTCAGCTCGGCCAGCATCGCGGGCGTGGAGCTGTCGACGACCTTGTACTCCTTGTCCAGGCCGTACTCCTTGAGGACCTTGCTCTTGAGCAGGGCCATCTCGCCCGCGCTGGACTCGATGCCGGTGATCTTGCCGCCGAACTCGGACGCCTTGCCCTTGAGGTCCGCCAGGGAATCGACGCCCTTCATGTAGGAGGGCACGGAGAGTTCCAGGGACGTCTTGTCGTACCAGGCGCCCAGGTCGTCGAGCTGCTTGCCGTACTTCTTCCAGTACTGGGCGTGGGTCGTGGGCAGCCAGGCGTCCGTCTGGAAGTCGACGTCGCCCTGGGCGAGGGAGGTGTAGAGCGGACCGGCGTCGAGCTGCTTGGCCTCCACCTGGTAGCCGCGCTGCTCCAGGACCTCCTTCCAGAGGAAGGTGGAGGCGACGCCCTCGTCCCAGGGGATGTAGCCGATGCTGATCTTCTTGCCCTGGCCGACGTCCTTGCCGCCGGCCGCGGCGGTGGTGCCGGTGCCGCCGCCGAAGACGCCCATGCCGCCGGAGACGAGGGCGAGCACGACGACGCCGATCACGGCGACGGCCGGGCGGGGCCGGTACGACCAGATCTTCAGCCCCTGGGCGGCGCGCAGCCGGGCGGCGGCGCGGCGGCCGAGCGGGGAGACCTGGGTGCCCAGCGCGCTGGTCATGCGGTCGAGGTAGATCGCGAGGATCACGATGCCGACACCGGCCTCGGCACCCAGGCCGACGTTGAGCTGGCCGATGGCCTGGTTGACGTCGCCGCCGAGACCGCCGGTGCCGACCATGCCGGCGATGGCGGCCATGGACAGCCCGAGCATGATGACCTGGTTGACGCCTGCCATGACCGTGGGCAGGGCGAGGGGCAGCTGGACGCGCAGCAGGATGTTGCGGGGTGTGGTGCCGAACGCGTCGGCGGCCTCGACCAGTTCCCTGTCGACCTGGCGGATGCCCAGCTCGGTCATGCGCACGCCCGGGGCGAGCGCGAAGATCAGGGTGGCGACGATGCCGGCGGAGGCGCCGGTGCCGAAGAAGAGGATCGCCGGGATGAGGTAGACCATCGCGGGCAGCGTCTGCATGAAGTCCAGGACGGGCCGGACCAGACCGCTGACGCGGTCCGAGCGGGCCGCCCAGATGCCCACCGGTATGGAGATCACCAGCGCGATGACGGTCGCCACGAGGACGAGCGTCAGGGTGATCATCGCGTTCTCCCACAGGTCGAGGGAGACGATGAACGCGAAGCCCACGAAGGTGAGGACACCGGCGAGGGTGCCGCGCAGCCAGAAGGCGATCACGGCGAAGATGCCCGCGAGGAGCAGCGGTTCGGGGGCCTGGAGGACGGCGTTGATGCCGTCGTAGAGGCCGAGGAAGACGGTCTTGCAGAAGTCGAACAGCCACCCCATGTGGGTGGTGAGCCAGTCGACGGCGTCGTTGACCCAGGTGCCGAGCTGGATTCTAGGCACGGGCGGTCACCTTCTCTCCGCCCGTGTCCCGCGGGGAGTCGCAGGGCTCCGGGGTGGTGTCCTGCTCGTCGCCGAGGAAGCCGACCAGGCGCTGTCGGGGGACGACGCCGATGAGCTTGTTGTCCGCGTCCACGACCGAGACGGGGTGGGAGAGCCGGGCGCTGATCGCGCACAGCTCCGTGAACGGGGTGTCGGCCGTGGCGGTCTCGCAGTGGCAGCCGGGGTCGTCGCCGGTGACCGAAGTGTCCATCAGTTCGCCGGTGGTCAGCACGCGGGAGCGGTCGACGTCCTGCGTGAAGGAGGCGACGTAGTCGTTCTCGGGCCGCAGCAGGATGTCCTGCGCGGTGCCGATCTGCACGATCTCGCCGTCGCGCATGACGGCGATGCGGTCGCCCAGGCGCATGGCCTCGTTCAGGTCGTGGGTGATGAAGACGATCGTCTTCTTCAGTTTCTGCTGGAGTTCCAGCAGCTGGTCCTGCATGTCGCGGCGGATCAGCGGGTCCAGGGCGCTGAAGGACTCGTCCATCAGCAGCAGGTCGGCGTCGGTGGCGAGGGCGCGGGCGAGACCGACGCGCTGCTGCATGCCGCCGGACAGCTCGTCGGGCCAGGACTTCTCCCAGCCGGCCAGGCCGCACAGGGCGAGCGCCTCGTCGGCGCGGCGTACGCGCTCGGCGCGGGGCACGCCCTGCACTTCCAGGCCGTAGGCGGCGTTCTCGCGGACGCTGCGGTGCGGGAAGAGCGCGAAGTGCTGGAACACCATGCTGATCTTCTTGGAGCGGACCTCGCGCAGCTCGCGGTCGCCGAGCGTGGTCAGGTCCTGGCCGTCGAAGCGCACATGTCCGGCGGTCGGCTCCAGCAGGCCGTTCAGCATGCGCAGCAGGGTGGACTTGCCGGAACCGGACAGGCCCATGACGACGAAGATCTGGCCGGGCTCGACGGTGAAGGACGCGTCGATGACGGCGGCGGTCGCGCCCTCGGCGCGCAGTTCCTCCCGCCCGGCCCCGGCGCGGAGCCGCTCGACCACCTGGTCCGGTCTCCTGCCGAACACCTTGTACAGGCTCTCTGCCTGAAGCCTTGCTGACACGTGCACCTCAATTTGGACGGCAATGGAACAGAGCGAGGGCAGGGCGCAAAAGTTGAATTACGCAACCAGCCTCGCTGCGGGGCGGCGCCTCCCCCCGATTCCGGATCCCAAACGCACAAGTGGGGCGCGTCACACAGGAGACGGGTCGCTGTCGGTGGCGTACGGCATGATGCGTGACGTGACCGGACGACTGATGCTCCTCGACACCGCCTCCCTGTACTTCCGCGCCTACTTCGGCGTCCCGGACTCGGTGAAGGCTCCGGACGGCACGCCGGTGAACGCCGTGCGCGGGCTGCTCGACTTCATCGACCGCCTGGTCCGGGACCACCGGCCGGACCACCTCGTGGCCTGCATGGACGCCGACTGGCGGCCGCACTGGCGGGTGGAGCTGATCCCCTCCTACAAGGCCCACCGCGTCGCCGAGGAGCGCGCGGCCGGCCCGGACGAGGAGGAGGTGCCGGACACGCTGTCGCCGCAGGTCCCGGTCATCGAGGCGGTGCTGGACGCGGTGGGTATCGCGCGCGTGGGTGTCGCCGGATACGAGGCCGACGACGTGATCGGCACGTTCACGGCGCGGGCGAAGGGCCCGGTCGACATCGTCACGGGCGACCGCGACCTGTACCAGCTGGTGGACGACGCGCGCGGGGTGCGCGTGCTGTACCCGCTGAAGGGCGTGGGCACATTGCAGCTCACCGATGAGGCATGGCTCCGCGGGAAGTATGGGGTCGACGGCAGCGGGTACGCGGATCTGGCCCTGCTGCGCGGCGACCCCAGCGACGGCCTGCCGGGCGTGCCGGGCATCGGCGAGAAGACGGCCGCCAAGCTGCTGGCGGAATTCGGGGATCTGGCCGGGATCCTGGCGGCGGCGGAAGACCGGGGGTCGAAGCTGACGCCGACGCAGCGCAGGCGGCTGGACGAGGCGCGCCCGTATCTCGCGGTCGCGCCGAAGGTGGTCCGGGTCGCGGCCGACGTGCCGCTGCCGGACGTCACGACGGCGGTGCCCCGGACGCCGCGCGACCCCGCGCAGCTGGAGGCACTGGCGGCCCGCTGGGGACTGGGCGGGTCACTGGAACGCCTGCTGACGACGCTCGCGGCGTGACCCGTGCGGAAGCCGATGGGCCTCCTGAGTCCGGTGACCCCCGGCAACTCGCCGTCCGAGAGGTGTCAGACGGGGGCGAGGTGCTAGCTTAGGTAAACCTAACTATGCAAATCAGGGAGGTCCCCATGGCAGAGCGACCGGGACGCCAGCCGCGCAGGCCGCACTCCGCTCAGGTCGTCCGCACCGAGCGGCTGACCCCGCACATGCAGCGCGTGGTGCTCGGCGGCGAGGGCCTCACCGGCTTCGCGGCGGACACGTGCACCGACCACTATGTGAAGCTGCTGTTCCCGCCGGAGGGCGTGACCTATCCGGAACCCTTCGACATGCAGCGCGTCCGCGACGAGCTGCCGCGCGACCAGTGGCCGGTGACCCGGACCTACACGGTGCGCCAGTGGGACGCCGAGCATCGCGAGCTGACGCTCGACTTCGTCATCCACGGCGACGAGGGCCTGGCCGGCCCGTGGGCGGCGCGCGTCCAGCCGGGCGAGACCGTGTGGTTCATGGGCCCCGGCGGGGCGTACGCGCCGGACCCGGACGCCGACTGGCACCTGCTCGTGGGCGACGAGAGCGCACTGCCCGCGATCGCCCGCTCCCTGGAGGCACTGCCGCGCGGGGCGAAGGCCCACGCCTTCATCGAGGTCTCCGGCCCCGAGGAGGAGCAGAAGATCGACTCCGATGTGGAGGTCGTCTGGCTGCACCGCCGTGACCGGCCGCTCGGCGAGGCACTCGTCGAGGCCGTGCGGGGCCTCGCGTTCCCCGAGGGCCGGGTGCACGCCTTCGTCCACGGCGAGGCGCACTTCGTCAAGGAACTGCGCCGGCTGCTCCGCGTCGAGCGCGGCATCGCGCGCGAGGACCTGTCGATCTCCGGCTACTGGCGCCGCGGCCACAACGAGGACGGCTGGCAGGCCTCGAAGCGGGAGTGGAACGCGCGCATCGAGGCGGAACAGGAGAACACCCCTGCCGCCTGACCGACCAGGGGGGCGACGGGCGGCCGCAGCGGCTTTCCGCCGGTGCCCGCCCGCCTCGTACGCTGGGCCGCGATGAGACGGAAGAGACGCATCCCGCCCGCTCCCCTGCCGCAGCGCCACGGGGTGGACCCGGTGCGGGTGCGCCTGCCCGCCGCGGGAGCGTGGGCCACGGTGCGTGAACACCTGGTGGAGCGGCTCTCGGGCGCCGGTGACGGGGTCGTCGACGGGATGTTCGACGCGGGGCTCGTCGTCGCGGCGGACGGGCGAGCCGTGCCGGCGGACGCGCCCTACGTACCCGGGATGTTCGTGTGGTTCCAGCGGGAACTGCCCGACGAGGTGCCGGTGCCGTTCCCGCTGGAGGTCGTGTACCGGGACGAGCACATCGTCGTCGTCGACAAACCGCACTTCCTCGCCACCACCCCGCGCGGCAGCCATGTCGCCGAGACCGCACTGGCCCGGCTGCGCCGCGAGCTGGCCATCCCCGCGCTCGCCGCCGCGCACCGTCTGGACCGGCTCACCGCCGGACTCGTGCTGTTCACCGTGCGCCCCGAGGAGCGCGGCGCGTACCAGACGCTCTTCCGCGACCGGCTCGTGCGCAAGGAGTACGAGGCCGTCGCCCCGTACGCTCCCGGTCTCGCACTCCCCCGGACCGTGCGCAGCCGGATCGTGAAGGAGCGCGGCGAGCTCACCGCCCGGGAGGTGGCGGGCGAGCCCAACGCCGTCAGCCGCGTCGAGCTCGTCGACCACCGCCCGGACGGGGCCGGCGGACTCGCCCGGTACCGGCTCGTGCCCGGCACCGGGCAGACCCACCAGCTGCGGGTGCACATGACCGCGCTGGGCGTGCCGATCCTCGGCGACCCGCTCTACCCCGAGGTCACCGCTCCCGTGCCGGCCGGTGACTTCCGGCGCCCGCTGCAACTGCTGGCCCGGGCCATGGAGTTCACCGACCCGGTCACGGGCGAGGAGCACCGGCTGCGCAGTGGCCGGGTGCTCACGGCCTGGGCGTCGTACGACCGGTGGGCCGCCGGGACGTGCGACGGCCCGTCGGACGGTCAGTAACCGCGCCACCAGCTCAGGAAGCGCTGCCAGACACCCCTGGGCCGGGCGGGTTCCTCCGCCACCGGCTGCGACTGCGGCGGTACGGGTGCCGGCTGGGGCTGCGCGGGGGCCGGCTGCGGCTGCGCGGCGGCGACCGGTACGGACTGCGGCTGGGGCTGCGGTTGTGTGATACCGATCTGCCAGTCGGAGCGCTGGGCGGGGACGTGGTTGTGGTTCGGCGTCTCGGTCACGTCCTGCGGCGGCTTGGGCGCGAACACCGCCGGCAGTGACACGAGGTGCCGGGAGGCGATGGACGCCGTCCAGCTCAACTCGTGCACATCACAGTCGAGTTCGACATCCGGCAGCCGCATCAGCAGCGCGTCGACGCCCACGTCCGCGATGGAACGGCCGATGTCCTGTCCGGGGCACTCGTGGGGGCCGCCGCCGAAGGCGAGGTGCGACCGGTTGCCCTGCATGCTGGCCTTCAGATCCGGCCGCACCCTGGGGTCGACGTTGGCCGGCAGCGGGGCGAAGAGCAGCCCGTCGCCCCGTCGGATGCGCTGCCCGCCCAGTTCGGTCTCCTGCTTGGCGAAGTAGGCGAAGACCGTGCTGAACGGCGGCTCGTTCCACAGCGACTGCTCCACCGCCTCCGGCACCGTCATCTGGCCGCCGTTGAGCTGGGCCCTGAAGCGCGGGTCGATCAGCACCGTCAGCAGCACGTTGGACAGCAGGTTGGCGGTGGCCTCGTAGGCGGCGAAGAGCACCAGGCGCAGGTGCTCCCTGACCTCGTCGTCGGTCAGCCGGGCCGGGTGGGTGATCAGGTAGCTGGCCAGGTCCTCCTCCGGCTGGGCGCGGCGCCGGGCGGTGAGCCGGCTCAGGGCGTCCATGACGTAGGAGTGGCTGGCGATCGCCGTCTCGGTGCCCTTGAGCGCGTCGCGGGCGGCCTCGACGAGACGGTCGTTGTACTCGTCGGGCATGCCGAGGATCTCGCACATCACCGCCATCGGCAGGTGCTCGGCGAACTGGCCGACGAGGTCGGCCTCGCCCTCCTCGCAGAACCGGTTGACGATGGCCTGCGTGCTGCGGTTGATGTAGCGGCGCAGGCTGCGGAAGTCGATGGTGGAGATGGCGCCCTGGACCGCGCCGCGCAGCCGCTTGTGCTCGTCGCCCTCGGCGTGCGAGGCGATGGGCTGCCAGGCGATGTGCGGCATCAGCGGGTGGTCGGGCTTGACCAGACCGTCCTTGAGCGGGGTCCAGATCCGGCTGTCCCGGCAGAACTGCGTGGGCGAGCGCACCATGTGCAGATTCTCGGCGTGGCCGAGAACGATCCAGATCGGTACGTCGTCGTGGAGCAGCACGGGCGCCACGGGGCCGTGCTCCTTCCGCAGCTGCTCGTACAGCCCTGCCAGGTCCTCCGACTCGTGCAGCCGGTGCAGCCCACCGGGCCCGAGGCCGTGCGCGGGGCAGCCGGGGGGCGGGCCGGGCAGGGGGGTGTCCGTACCCGTCGAGGCGTGGGATTCAGGCATCACAGTGGTCGCTCCGGAACTTTCCAGGTGGCTTGGGGGGAGGTGTGGGGTGGGACGGACACGGATCAGGTGAGCGAACCCGTCATGGCGAGCGAGTGCAGGAAGCGCATGAGGGTCATCAGGACGTCGCGGCTGGAGGCCCGCCGCCGCGCGTCGCACTCCATGATCGGGATGTCCGGGGAGAGGTCGAGCGCCGTACGCAGCTCCTCGATGGGGTAACGGGGCGCGTCCGGGAAGGAGTTGATGGCGACCACGAACGGCACGCCGCGTTCCTCCAGGCGCCCCATGACGTCGAAACTGACCTCCAGGCGGCGGGTGTCGACCAGCACGACCGCGCCGAGCGCACCCTCGAACAGGCCGTTCCACAGGAACCAGAAGCGCTGCTGGCCGGGGGTGCCGAAGAGGTACAGCACGAGCTGGTCGGTGATGCTGATCCGGCCGAAGTCCATCGCCACGGTGGTGGCCGTCTTGGACGCGGAACCGAAGTCGTCGTCGACACCGATGCCGGCCTGCGTCATGGTCTCCTCGGTGGTCAGCGGTTTGATCTCGCTGACCGAGCCGACCATGGTCGTCTTTCCGACACCGAAGCCCCCCACGATCACGATCTTGGCCGCGGCCTGTGCCGTGTGTGGCAGCTGGTCCTCGGCCCGGGGGCCCGGGATGGTGTCAGAGCCTTTGAAGTCCATTCATCACCGCTTCGAGGAGGGAACGGTCGGGGAGCGCCTGGCGGACGATCGGGGAGCGCGCCGTCACCAGATCCGCCGTCAGCAACTCGGTGAGCAGCACGCCCATCGCGCTGAACGGCAGGCTGAGGTAGGCCGACAGCTCGGCCACGGACAGGGGGGCGGCGCACAGCCGGAGCAACGCCGCCTGCTCGGGCGAGGCGGTGGGCGGCGGGTCCGCGGCACGCGCCACGATTAACGTCACCAGGTCCAGCTCGGCCCGCTCACCGTCCGGGCCGGCCACCACGTACATGCGCTCCGGGTTCCTGACCTCGCCCTCCTGGGGCTTGGGCGGTTCCGGGGCGGGGTCGCGCCGCTGGCGTTGGGGAGGCGTCATACGATCTGCCCGTTCCGCCGGGGCGGACTGGTCAGGTGGCCGCCGATACGGACGACGAGGTCGCGCATCATCGCGCTCATCCGGCCGGGTTCGCACCGCACGTCGGAGAGCACCGCGAGGAAGGCGTTGGCTCCGGCGTTCATCAGGTAGAAGTAGCCGCGGTCGATCTCGATCATCACGAGCTTCATCTCGCCGTCACCGACGGTGAGTTCCTGGCAGACGCTGCCCGCGAGGGACTGCAGGCCGGCGCAGGCCGCGGCGACCCGGTCGGCCGCGTCGGGCTCGCCGCCGTAGCGGGCGATGCGCAGACCGTCGGCCGAGAGGACCACGATCATCTCGATGCCCGGCACGCCGTCGGCGAGTTGCTTGAGCATCCAGTCGAAGTTGCCTCGCTGCTGGATCACTTGAGTTCCCCCTCGTCGTCGGCCTCGGTGGGGGCCGGGTCGTTGAGCAGGTGCAGGTACTTGGTCGGGTTCCGGATGAAGTCGGTGGGATGGGTGCCGGGCTCGATGCCTTGCTTGAGCCCCTCCCAGAACGCCTCGAGGCCTTTACCGGGGGCGTCGGGGGCGTTCATGTCGCGCAGGGGCTTGGGCTCGGGCTCGGGTGTCGCCCAGGGGTTCGCCTCGCCCCGTGCCGCGGCCTCCCGGTCTTCCCGGTCGTAGGCGGCCTGCTGGGCGATCCGCTCGGTGAGGGAGGTCTTCACCCGGCTGCGGCGCTGCGGCAGGCCGTTCGGCGTCCACTCGGTGACCACGGGGACATCGTCGTCCTCCAGAGAGACCGTCTCCGGGATGCGGGGGTTGGTGGGGCGGCGCTTCTTCGGCGTGCGCTTCGGCCCCTCGGGAAGGCCGACCGGCATGGGGATGCCGGTGGCGCCGATGCCGTGGGCGAGTCCGACACCGCGCTCGTGAGTGATCATCTCGCTCGGCACGATGACGATGGCGCGGACACCGCCGTACGCGGAGGCGCGCAGCGAAACCTGCATGCTGTACGCCGCGCAGAGGCGGCCGACGACGGCGAGGCCGAGGCGCGGGTGCTCACCGATGTCCTGGAGGTCGACGCCCGCCTTAGCGGCCTCCAGCATGCCCTCGATCCGGGCGCGTGCCTCCTCGTTGAGGTTGACACCGCCGTCCTCGATCTCGATGCAGACGCCGGTCTGCACCTCGGTGGCGGTGACGTGCACCTTGGTCTGCGGCGGCGAGTAGCGCGTGGCGTTGTCCAGGAGTTCGGCGCAGGCGTGGATGACCGGCTCGACGTAGATGCCCTTGACGCTGACCTTCGCGATGGAGGACAACTGGATGCGCCGGTACTCCAGGATGCGCGACATGGCGCCGCGCAGCGTGCTGTAGAGGGACACCGGCTCGGGCCACTGCCGTCCGGGACGGCCGCCG
This sequence comes from Streptomyces sp. NPDC007991, assembly GCF_042958445.1. Lineage (NCBI taxonomy): Bacteria > Bacillati > Actinomycetota > Actinomycetes > Kitasatosporales > Streptomycetaceae > Streptomyces > Streptomyces sp. NPDC007991. The sequence continues at coordinate 198,479 of NZ_JBIBJD010000010.1, read as the reverse complement.
CCGAGGACGGAGACGGAGTCGGCGAGGCGGCCGATCAGGGCGTTGCCGTGGTCGATGCGCAGCAGGTCGTCGAAGACCTCGGGGTTGCGGCCGTGGTCCTCCTCCATCTCCCTCAGTTCCTCGGCCTGCTGATGGATGATCGCCTGGACGCGGCGGGCGACACTGACGAAGGAGCGCGCGGCGGCGTCACGCATGGTCACTTCGCGGTCGACGATCTTCAGCACCGTCAGCAGCGTCTCCGCCTGCGGCGCGGGCAGGTTGCGGTACTGGGGGTTGGCGAGGCCGAGCTTGCGGATCACCTCCCTGGGGGATTCCCCGGTGCTCAGCAGCCGGAGCGCCGCGGGGACGATGTCCCGCGAGAAGCGGACCAACTCGTTCTCGTGGGCCGCGATCCGCTGTTCGAGATGCGCGGTGTGACGGGCGTGCTCGCCCCGCTGCCTGCGCAGGGCACGGCCACGGCGCACCGCCTCGGCCGCCGTCGCGATCACCAGCACGGTGGCGATACCACCGCACCAGCCGACGGCGAGCCGGGCCGGCGCCGTCACCAGGGCGGCAGCGGCTCCGGTCGCCGCGGCCATCACTATGGCCGGCAGCAGCAGCACGCGCGCGTAAGGAAGTTCACCGCGACCGGGTGGGGATTGAACACTCACCATGTGGGCCTTCTGAAAAAGATCGGCTGGGGTTCGGGAGGACTTGCGAGGGGGTATGTCACGAAGCTGTAGGACTCTTCCGCACATTGGGGAACAAGCGCACGAATTCAGCTCAAGCCGGTGCGCTGCGGGCGAGCTTAGTCCGACCGGATCATCGCCGTGTCATATTCAGCAACTGCCGGAAACCGGACGCGAAGGGATAGTATGCTCGGCCATTTACACGCTGCGAAATCGTTCGAACACGACGAGTGATGGCGTACGGGCATACGAAAGCCCCTCACCCCATCGGGTGAGGGGCTCCAGGGAAGCCTCACCGGCACCCGCGCAGCGGCAATTACCCCACCGACGAGTAGGCGACAACTCCCCGCAGCAACAGGTCAACGGCCTTACGGGCGTTCTTCACCACAGAAGACCCCTGCGGCGCAGCCGCCGCGATCTGCCCCAGCACGTCAATGACCTGCTTGCACCACCGCACGAAGTCCCCCGCCGGCATCTCCGCCTCGCGCAGCACCTCGTCGAGCCCCTTGCCGGAGGCCCACATGTACGCGGCCCAGGCGAACCCGAGGTCCGGCTCCCGCTGCCCGACCCCCTCGGTCTGGCTGATCCGGAACTCCTCCTCCAGCGCGTCGAGCCGCCCCCAGATCCGCACCATCTCGCCCAGCGCGGCCTTGGCCTTGCCCGACGGCAGCTTCGGCACCAGCGCGTCGTCGCCGACCCGCGCCTCGTAGACCAACGCCGAGACGCAACCGGCCAGTTCGGCCGGGCCGAGCCCCTCCCAGACGCCCTCGCGCAGGCACTCGCTGGCGAGCAGGTCCAGCTCGCCGTACAGCCGCGCGAGCCGCTTGCCGTGCTCGGTGACCTCGTCACCGCGCAGGTAGTCCATCTCGGTCAGCAGCGCCACGATCCGGTCGAACGTCCGCGCGATCGTGTTCGTACGGCCCTCGATGCGCCGCTCCAGCTGCGAGGTGTCCCGCAGCAGCCGGTGGTAGCGCTCGGCCCAACGGGCGTGGTCCTCGCGGTCGTTGCACCCGTGGCAGGGGTGCGCGCGCAGCGCGGTCCGCAGCCGGGCGATCTCGCGGTCGTCGGCCGCCTGCGAGCGCCGCCCCCGGTGCCGGTCGGCCGGGATGTGCCCGGCCTTGGTGCGCAGCGCGGACGCGAGGTCCCGACGGGACTGCGGGGAACGGGGGTTGAAGGACTTCGGGATCCGCATCCGCTCCAGCGGCTCGACCGGCACCGGGAAGTCGATGGCCGCCAGCCGCTTCACCTGCCGCTCGGCGGTCAGCACCAGCGGGCGCGGCCCGTCGTGGTGCTCGAATCCGCGATGGCCGTTCGAACGGCCCGCGGGCAGGCCCGGGTCGAGCACCAGGGCCAGGCCCGCGTACTTGCCGGTGGGCACATGGATGACGTCGCCGGGTTTCAGCTTCTCCAGCGCGACCGCGGCCTCCGCGCGGCGCTGTGCGGCGCCCTGCCGGGCCAGCTCGTTCTCCCGGTCCTTCAGTTCGCGGCGCAGCCGCGCGTACTCCTCGAAGTCCCCGAGGTGGCAGGTCATGGAGGCCTTGTAGCCCTCGAGGCCCTCCTCGTTGCGCTGCACCTGCCGGGAGATCCCGACGACCGACTTGTCCGCCTGGAACTGCGCGAAGGACGTCTCCAGCAACTCGCGCGAGCGGTGCCGGCCGAACTGCTCGACCAGGTTGACCGCCATGTTGTACGACGGCTTGAAGCTGGACCGCAGCGGGTACGTGCGCGTGCCGGCCAGGCCCGCCAGGTGCTCGGGGTTCATGCCGCGCTGCCACAGCACCACGGCGTGGCCCTCGACGTCGATGCCGCGCCGCCCGGCCCGCCCGGTCAGCTGTGTGAACTCGCCCGGGGTGATGTCCGCGTGCTGCTCGCCGTTCCACTTGACGAGCTTCTCCAGCACCACCGAACGGGCGGGCATGTTGATGCCGAGGGCGAGGGTCTCGGTCGCGAACACGGCCTTGACCAGGCCGCGTACGAACAACTCCTCGACGACCTCCTTGAAGGTCGGCAGCATGCCCGCGTGGTGGGCGGCGATACCGCGCTCCAGGCCCTCCAGCCACTCGTAGTAACCGAGGACGTGCAGGTCCTCGTGCGGGATGGAGGCCGTGCGCTCCTCGACGAGGGAGCGGACCTGCTCGCGTGCCTCCTCGTCGTTCAGCCGGAGACCCGCGTACAGGCACTGCTGGACGGCGGCCTCGCAGGCGGCGCGGCTGAAGATGAAGGTGATGGCGGGCAGCAGCCCCTCGGCGTCGAGCCGCTCGATGACCTCGGGCCGGCTCGGCGTCCACACCCGGGACCGCTGTCTGCGCTCACGCTCGCGGTCGGCCTCGCGCAGCCGGCCGCGCCGGCGGTCCTGGTACGACGGCCGGGTCGCCTCCATGCGCGCCATGCGCGTGAGGTCGGGGTTGACGGCCTTCTTGTGGCCCTCGCCCTCCTCGAACAGGTCGTAGATCCGCCGTCCGGCCAGCACGTGCTGGAACAGCGGCACGGGCCGGTGCTCGGAGACGATCACCTCGGTGTCGCCGCGGACCGTGTCGAGCCAGTCGCCGAACTCCTCGGCGTTCGACACGGTCGCCGAGAGGGAGACGAGCGTGACCGACTCGGGGAGGTGAATGATCACCTCTTCCCAGACGGCGCCGCGGAACCGGTCGGAGAGGTAGTGCACCTCGTCCATGACCACGTAGCCGAGGCCCAGGAGGGTCTGGGAACCGGCGTACAGCATGTTCCGCAGCACCTCGGTGGTCATCACGACCACCGGGGCGCCGGAGTTGACGCTGTTGTCGCCGGTGAGCAGGCCCACCTTGTCCGTGCCGTAGCGGCGGCACAGGTCGGCGTACTTCTGGTTCGACAGCGCCTTGATGGGTGTCGTGTAGAAGCACTTCTTGCCCTGCTGGAGGGCGAGGTGGACGGCGAACTCGCCGACGATCGTCTTGCCGGATCCGGTGGGCGCCGCGACCAGCACGCCCTTCCCCGCCTCAAGGGCCTGGCAGGCCTCGATCTGGAAGGGGTCGAGGCCGAAGTCGTACATCTCGCGGAATGAGGCGAGCGCGGTGGCCTGCTCGGCAGCACGCTTACGGGCTGCCGCGTACCGCTCGGCCGGTGAGAGGTCCTCTGTCATCGTGCTTTCGAGCGTACCGGGCCGCACTGACAACAGGACGATCATTATCCGGATCCGTTCCTGTGAAACCAGGGATCGGCGCAGCTCAGGGGCAGCGCTGCTCAGGGGCCGACGACCCGCACGCCCCCACGCACACAACACGCGGTCAGCGGCAGCGGGCCCAGCGGTTCCCCGTCCGCGTACCCGGTGATCCCCTCCGCGGCGATCTCGACCCGGGCCGCCCGCAGCACGGTCACCTTCGGATGCTCGACATGCCTCCCCCGGTACACCCGCGGAAACACCCGCAGCAGCGTCGTACGGTCGCAGTCCCCTACCACGGTGATGTCGAACAGCCCGTCGGTCAGGTCGGCGCCGGGGCAGATCCGCATGCCGCCGCCGTACGACGAGCCGTTGCCGACGGCGACGAGGGTCGCCTCGACCTCGCGCACCTCACCGTCGTCGAGGCGGATCCGGTACGGGACGGGCCGGAACGCGGCGAGTTCGGCGATCATCGCCAGGTCGTACTTGAAGCGGCCGGAGGGCCACCGCATGCGATTGCCCCGGTCGTTGACCCGGGAGTCGAAGCCGGAGGCGAGGACCGTGCCGAACCAGCGGTCCCCCACCCGACCGAGGTCGATGTCGCGGAGCCGGCCGCACTTGAGGGCGTCGGCGATCATGCGGCCCGCGGCGGCCGGCTCGCGCACGGGCAGACCGAGAGCGCGGGCGAAGTCGTTGCCGGTGCCGACCGCGACCAGGCCGAGCGGGGTGCTCGTGCCCGCGACCGCCCGCAGCGCGAGATGGGCCATGCCGTCGCCGCCGACGGCTATCAGCGCTCCGGTGCCGCCGGCGACGGCGGACCGCGCCCGGGTGAGGGCGTCCGCGGCGTCCTCCCCGAGCACCGTACGCACCGAGAAACCGGCCGCCCGCAACGCGGAAGCGGCCGGCTGCGCCGCGCGGGCGCCCCGGCCGCGACCCGCGGTGGGGTTGACGAAGAGGGTGATCTCGCTGGTCACGCGACCGACCCTATGAGCTGTTCGGCGGTCTTCAGGTCACGTCGTCATAACCGTTGACCCGGTCCGTGCGGTCTCCGCTCGCCTGCTCGGGCAGGGCGGCGCGCCCGGTCGTCACGGGCTCGATCTCGCCGATGTCCTCGGGGGTGAGATCCAGCTCGGAGGCCTCGTCGTCGGCGGGGCCCAGGGCGTCGCGGCGGCTGCGACGGCGGTCGTTGAGCAGGGAGAAGGCGACGGCGGCGAAGTACAGAAGCCAGATCGGCCCGGCGAGCGCCAGCATGGTCAGCGGGTCGGTGCTGGGTGTGGCGATGGCCGCGAAGACCGTGATGGCCATGATCATGCCGCGCCACCAGCCGAGCATGCGCTTGCCGGTGAGCACCCCGGTGAGGTTGAGCATGACCAGCAGCAGGGGCAGCTCGAACGAGAGGCCGAAGACGAGCACCATCCGCATGACCAGGTCGAGCAGGTCGTCCAGCGGGAGGAGGTTGGACGTGCCGCCCGGGGTGAACTCGAGGAGCACCTTCGCCGTGGTGGGCAGGACCGTGTACGCGAAGTAGGCACCGGCGACGAACAACGGTGCGCCCGTGCCGACGAAGGCGTAGGCGTACTTCCTCTCGTGCCGGTGCAGACCGGGCGCGACGAAGGCCCACAGCTGGTAGAGCCAGATGGGCGAGGCCAGCACGACACCGGCCATCAGGGACACCTTCAACGCCAGCGTGAAGGGGGTGAGCAGGCCGTTGATGGTGATCTGCGCGCACGGCTTGGAGCCCGGCTGCGACCTGGCCAGTTCCGCGAAGGTCTTGTCACAGCCGACCGAGTCGAGGATCGGCTTGGTGATCAAGTTGATGATGTCGTTGTAGAAGAAGGCGGCGAAGACCGTGACGATGACGATCGCCAGCATCGCCTTGGCGAGCCGGTTGCGGAGCTCGCGAAGGTGCTCCGCGAGGGGCATCCGCCCCTCGGGATCCCTCTCCTTTTTGCGGGCAGACTTCAGCAACCCACGTTCCCATCTCGTGCGGCGGGCCGGAGGTCACCGGCCCTGCGTCAGCGCTTGGTCGTGTCCGTCGGCTCGTTGACCGGGCGCGAGCTGGTCACATCACCGGGGGCGGCCTGGATGGTGCGCTGCGAGGGCTCGTCGGTGTTGGGCGGGCCGGCCGGAGTGGTGGACGACTTGCCTTCATCCTTCATGGCCTTGGCCTCGCTCTTGAGGATGCGGGCCGACTTGCCGAGCGACCGAGCCATGTCCGGAAGCTTCTTCGCGCCGAACAGCAGGATGATGACGACGAGGATGAGAATGATCTCGGGAGCTCCGAGCCTTCCGAACATAAGTCTTTACCTTCTCACCGAGGCGGCTGTGGTGGGGTGCTGTCCGACCGGTCGGACATGTGTCCGAACGACCGTGTTGACAGCGATCGTAACGCTCAGGGGTAAACGTGGGGCAATCCCTCTGCATCCCCTGTGCGTACTCCCGTCCGCGGCCAGTGCCTCGTTAACCGGGCCGCGACCAGCAGCGTACCTGTCCGAACCGCCGGGGTGACAGGGCGAAGTGTCCCCGTGCCGGACTCACAGCCACATGCCGGACAGCTCAGAGGGCGTCGACGGACCGGGCCGCACTCTCCGCCGCCCGTTCCAGGTCCTCCGCGGCCCGGTTGATACGGCGCGCCGAGTCCGTGACCTGGCTGCCCAGGCGCTGTGCCTCGACGAAGACCCGCACGGCGAGCACCCCGAGCACGGCGAGACCCACGAATCCCACGGCAATCGCGAACATCGGCCAGAACATGACGCCGAGCCTAGACCCTCCTGACGAGGCCGATGCCCCGGCCCACTAGACCGTGGAGTGCAGCCGCAGCGTGCGCACACCGCCGTCGGTGAGCAGTTCCACGATCCGCTCCCCCGCGGGCTTGCGGACGCAGGCGCCGCACTGCGGGCAGGTGAAGGAGTAGAAGGTGGTGCGGCTCGTCGCGCCGATGGCCAGGCGCAGGGCGCCCGCGGTGAGCTCGAAACGCTCCCGGCAGTCCGGGCAGCCCGCCCGGAACATCACGGGGGCCACGCTTCTCATCCCGGCGAACGCGGACTCCACCGTCATGCCCATCGCACCGGACGTCACCGACTCGCTCACAGCCCTGGCTCCTCTTTCTCGGGTCGTTCGCCTCCGGGGCGCCACGGCCGGTGTCACGGGACGGCGGTCTCCGGCCCTCGACGCCGGTGGCGCCCACGGCTCACTCGCGTCTGCCGTCCGGCCCGTCCGCCACGGCGGGCACCGCACGCGGCCCGCCCGCGCCGGCGGCCTCCGCCCCGCCGGCCGCCGCCACGGCCTCGATCCCGTCGTACGCCGCCAGCGCCTCGCGGGCCGCCTGCCGGGCGCTGTCCGCCAGCTCGGGCGGCGACACGATGCGGCCGTCCCGCCCGAGCCGCAGCGCCAGGCGCCGCAGCGACGCCGGATCAGGGGTCCGCAGAGTGATACGCAGGCCGCCGTCCGCGAGCTCATCCGCGCTGTCGTGCGGGTAGTACTCGGCGACCCAGCGACCGCCGGGCCCGACCTCGACCACCACCTCCGGGTCCTCGGCCGCGGGCTGCACCAGCGCCTCGGACAGGTCCCGCAGCTCGATCTCCGGCGGTGCCGACGGCTCGTCCAGGATCTTGATCTCGGCGACCCGGTCGAGCCGGAAGGTGCGGCGCGCCTCCGAGCGGCGGCACCAGGCCTCGACATAGGTGTGCCCGACGCTGACCAGGCGGATCGGGTCGATCTCCCGCTCGGTGACCTCGTCGCGCGCGGGCGAGTAGTAGCGGATCCACAGCCGGCGGCGCTCGGCGATCGCCCGGTCGACGTCCGCGAAGACCCCGCCCTCGGACTCGAAGGTCACCGACAGCCGCGAGCTGGCGCCCGCCGCCTCGCCGGCCGCGGTCTCCACCTTGGCCGTGGCTCGCAACAGGGCCTGCCGGTCGCTCTCGCGCAGTCCGGGCAGGGTGGCCACGGCCCGGGCGGCGACGAGCAGGGCGGTGGCCTCGTCGGCGGCGAGCCTGAGCGGCTCGGCCGCCTCCGCCGCCAGGGCGGCCGGGTTGTGCCACCAGATGCGCTCGCCGTCGGTGTCGATGTCGAGCAGGTCACCGCCGCGGAAGCTGGTGCCGCACATGGGCAGCACGTCGAGGTCGGAGACCAGTTCGTCCTCGGTGATGCCGAAGGCGCGCGCGACGTCCTCGACCCGGGCCCCCGGGCGCTCCCTCAGATACGTCACCAGGGAGAGCATCCGTCTGGTCTGGTCGATGGCGTTCACGGGCCTGACCGGTTTGCCTGCCACTGTCTCGTCCGCTCCCCCTCAGCCCTTGGCCACGGCCCGTAGCCGGTCCACCACGTCGGCCCGCAGCTCGGCGGGCTCCAGGACGACCACGTCCGGCCCGAACTCCACCAGCCAGGCGTCCAGCCCGTGCCCGTACGGAATCTCCAACTCGTCCCAGCCGTCACCGAGTTCCCGGACCGAGGTGGCCTTCGCCCGAAGGGGGTACCCCGCGGCCGAGCGCAGCCGGATCCGCGCCGAGCGGTCGGTGATCTCCCCGGCCCAGCGCGCGACGGTCTCACGGACGGTGACGACGTCCGGAACGTCAGCGGTGTACCGGCCGCCGCGCGAGCGGACCTTGCCGGTGATCCGGGACAGGCGGAAGACCCGCTCGGCGCCCCGGTCGCGGTCCCAGCCCGCCAGATACCAGTGGCCCCGCCAGCACTCCAGCGCCCATGGCTCCACATGCCGCTGCTCCGGGCGGGCGGCGGTGGCCTTGCGGTAGTCGAACACGACGGGCCGGCGGTCCCGGCAGGCGAGCATCAGCGGCTCGAACGCCGCCTCGTGCACGGGGATGCGCGGCTCCAGCGCGCCGTGCGCCCCGTACGGGTCGACGTCCTCGGGGAGTCCGGCCGCGCGCAGCTTCTGGAGGGCGCCGCTGGCGGCACCGGCGAGCCGGGCCTGCTGCCACACCTTGGCGGCGAGCCCGAGCGCGGCGGCCTCCTCGGCGTCCAGGGTGATGGGCGGGAGGCGGTTGCTGTCGCGGCGGGCCAGATAGCCGACTTCGCCGTCGAGGCTCTCGACGGTTTCGATGACCAGTCCGAGTTCGCGCAGGTCGTCCTTGTCGCGCTCGAACATGCGGTTGAAGGAGTCGTCGTTGCCGCCCGCGCCGTTGCCCGGCCCGAAGGCCTCGACGTAGGCCTCGATGGAGTCGCGCAGCTCACGCTTGCTGAGCGGCCGCCGCGTCCCCAGCAGACACAGCGCCAGGTTCATCAGCCGCTCGGCCTTGGCAATGGCCATCGACGCGCTTCGCCTCCCTATGGTGCTTACGAGCGATGACCGTACCGCCACACGGTGGTACGGCAAAAGCCGAGGGCCCATGCCCGAACAGGCATGGGCCCCACGTGATCGAGTCTGTCCGGATCCTGCTCAGACGCCGAGCAGGTCGACCACGAAGATCAGCGTCTCGCCCGGCTTGATCAGAGGGGACGGGCTCTGGTTGCCGTAGGCGAGGTGGGCGGGGATGATCAGCTGGCGGCGGCCGCCGACCTTCATGCCCTGCACGCCCTGGTCCCAGCCCTTGATGACCCGGCCGCCGCCCAGCGGGAAGCGGAAGGGGGTGCCGCGGTTCCAGCTGGCGTCGAACTCCTCGCCCGTGCTGAAAGCGACACCGACGTAGTGCACGGTGACGGTCTGGCCCGCCTGCGCGACCGGGCCGTCGCCTTCCCAGATGTCCTTGATCTCGAGGTCCGCCGGGGGCTCGCCGCCCGGGAAGTCGACCTCGGGCTTGTCGATGCTCACGTCTGTAGCTCCTGCTTGTCTGCGGAAAGGCGAACACGCACAGTCTTACATCCCGGGCGCGTCACAGCTTCGCGAGGATGTCCACGGAAAAGACCAGCGTGGAGTCCTTCTTGATGCCGCTGCCCTGCGGCGGGTTGTCCCCGTAGCCCAGCTTCGGCGGGATGACGATGAGCACGCGGCTGCCGACCTTCTTGCCGGTCAGGCCCTGCGCCCAGCCCTTGACGACCTGCTGGAGCGAGAACGACACCAGCTGCTTGTTGGCGTACGACGAGTCGAACTCCTTGCCGCCGTCCCACAGCACGCCCTTGTACTGCACCAGGACGCTGTTGTCGGCGGCGACCTCCTCGCCGTCGCCCTCCAGGACGTACTCCGCGACGAGCTTCTTCGGGGCGGCCGCCTTGGGCACCTCGATGGAGGGCGCCTTGCCGTCGGTGTTGGTGCCGACCTTGGGCAGGTCCGCGTCGTCCTGCGGGACCTTCTTGCCCTGGGCGGAGCTCTTGGCGTTGAACGTGTCCTGCACGTCGACGACGAAGACCAGGGTGTCGGTGCCCTTGATGCCCGCCTGCGGGTTGCCCTGCGAGCCGTACCCCCAGGTGGGCGGGACGGCCATCTCGACACGGCTGCCGGCCTTCTTGCCGGTCAGCGCGTACCGCCAGCCGTCGATGATCTGGCCCTGGGTGAGCTGGATGGCCAGGCGGGCCTTGCGGTCGTAGGAGTTGTCGAAGACCTTGGCGGTGCTCCAGACCTGGCCCAGGTAGTTCGCGACGACGAAGTCGTTCTCCGCGACGGTCTTGCCGCTGCCCGCGATCAGGGTCTTCACCGCGAGCTGCTTCGACGGCTCGCCGCTGCCCTTGGCGATCGTCGGCTTCTCGTCGAACTTCGTGCCCGCGGTGACCGCCGGCAGCGGACCGTCGACGATCTTCGGCGGCAGGGCCGCGGACGGGGCCGACGCCGAGGGCGACGGGCTGTCGCTGGCCTTGCTCGACTCGGACTTGTCGTCACCGCATGCGGCGAGCGTGGCCAGTCCGGCGGGTACGGAGATGAGAAGTGAGCGTCGGCGCACTGTGGGGGCCTCGTAATCGGTCGATCTCGTTGATGGCGTGCGCGCAACTCTACGGCGTGAGAAGGGCGCCGTACTTGTAACGTACGGCGCCTGTGTGGCGTTCCGGCGATTTCCCCGCCGGCGCATTTCCTCACATTCCGGCGATCAGCTTCTCCACCCGGTCGTCCACGGAACGGAACGGGTCCTTGCACAACACGGTGCGCTGGGCCTGGTCGTTGAGCTTGAGGTGCACCCAGTCGACCGTGAAGTCACGGCGCTGTTCCTGCGCGCGCCGGATGAAGTCGCCGCGCAGCCGGGCCCGAGTGGTCTGCGGCGGAACGGACTTGCCCTCGAAGATCTTCAAGTCGTTGCAGACGCGTGCTGCCTGACCCTTCTTCTCGAGCAGGTAGTACAGGCCACGACGGCGGTGGATGTCGTGGTAGGCGAGGTCTATCTGCGCGACACGCGGATGCGACATGGTCATGTTGTGCTTGGCCCGGTACCGCTCCAGGAGCTTGTACTTCATGACCCAGTCGATCTCGGTGCCGATGCGGTCGAGGTCCTCGGTCTCGATCGCGTCCAGGGTGCGGCCCCACAGCTCCAGGACCTGCTCGACGGTGCCGGTGCGGATGCCGCGGCGCTCGCAGAAGTCCACGGCCTTCTCGTAGTACTCGCGCTGCACCTCCAGGGCGGAGGCCTCGCGGCCGCTGGCCAGGCGGACCTTGCGGCGGCCGGTGATGTCGTGGCTGACCTCGCGGATCGCCCGGATCGGGTTCTCCAGGGTGAGGTCCCGCATCACGGTGCCCGCCTCGATCATGCGCAGCACCAGGTCGGTGGCGCCGACCTTGAGCAGCATGGTCGTCTCGGACATGTTGGAGTCGCCCACGATCACGTGCAGGCGGCGGTAGCGCTCGGCGTCCGCGTGCGGCTCGTCACGCGTGTTGATGATCGGCCGGGAGCGGGTCGTCGCCGAGGAGACGCCTTCCCAGATGTGCTCGGCCCGCTGGCTGACGCAGTACACGGCACCGCGCGGCGTCTGGAGCACCTTGCCCGCGCCGCACAGCAACTGCCGTGTGACCAGGAACGGAATCAGAATGTCCGCGAGCCGGGAGAACTCCCCGTGCCGGGCGACCAGATAGTTCTCGTGGCAGCCGTAGGAGTTGCCCGCCGAATCGGTGTTGTTCTTGAAGAGGTAGACGTCGCCCGCGATTCCCTCCTCGTGCAGGCGTCGTTCGGCGTCCACCAGGAGTCCTTCGAGAATGCGCTCGCCCGCTTTGTCGTGGGTGACCAGTTCGATCACGTTGTCACATTCCGGTGTGGCGTATTCCGGATGTGAACCCACGTCGAGATAGAGGCGGGCGCCGTTTCGCAGAAAGACATTGCTGCTGCGGCCCCATGACACGACACGGCGGAAGAGGTACCGCGCCACCTCGTCAGGAGACAGGCGGCGCTGTCCCCTGAACGTGCACGTGACGCCGTACTCGTTCTCCAGCCCGAAAATGCGGCGGTCCATGAGGGAACATTACGCCCGATCCCCTGAACTGAAACGGGGTTCGACGGCACGGTTTGGATCATTTTCCGAACCGGCGGCAACCACCGCTCCCCCGCCGGGAGCTGCGAGTACCCGCCCCGTGGCCGTCAAAACCAGCAGGGACACGCCACCCGCGGCACCCGGCAGGACGAAGCCCCACAGGGCCCCGCCCGTCTCTACCACGGGCCCCGCGACGCCCGTTCCGGCCGAGTGGCCCACGGTGAACGTCGTCACCAGCCAGGAGAACGCCTCGGTGACCGTGCCGCGCGGCGCGTGCCGGTCGACCAGGACGAACGCACAGGCGATTGCGGGCGCGAGGAAGACCCCGGCGAGCGCGGTCAGCGCCACCATCGGCACCGCGTCCGGCATGAGCATCAACGGCAGGTAACACACCACCAGAAGGGCCACCAGCACACGCAGTCGCCGGGCGGGCTCACCGGCCCACTGCCGGGCCCCGTACACCGCGCCGCCGACCAGCGCCCCGAACCCCAGGGCCGCCATCAGCCAGCCGTACACGACGTCACCCCCGTGGTCGTCCGCGTAGGGCACCGAGGCGACCGTGATGGACCCGAGCGCCATCCCGATGAACAGGAACGCCGCCAGCAGCGCCAGCAGCCCCGCCGAGCGCAGCGCGCCCAGCCAGTGCGCCTCACGCGGCGCCGACCGCCACGCGCGCGAGGGCGGCGACACCACCACGGACAGCGCACCCAGCACCCCGGCCGCGTTCAGCACGAGCAGCGCGGCCTGGGCGGACCACAGGGACACGCACAGCGTCACGAGCAGCGGCCCGACGGTGAACATCACCTCTTGGGCCACGGCGTCCATGGCGTACGCGGTGTGCACGTGTTCCTCCTTGCGGAGGACGGACGACCACAGGGCCCGCAGCCCGCCTTCCAGGGGCGGCGTGAAGAGCCCGGCAGCGGCCACGGCGGCATACGCGAGCGGCAGCGATCCGATCCCGGCGAAGGCGAAGAGGGCCATGGCGAGCGCGGAGAGGACGGCCGCCGGCAGCTGCACGCGCGGCTGCCCGCGCAGGTCCACGAGCCGGCCCAGCACCGGCTGCCCCACGGCGTTGGCGACGCCGTACACGCCCGCGAGCGCCCCGGCGAGGCTGTACGAACCGCCTTCGGCCCGTACGAACAGCAGGATCGCGATGGCCGCCGTGGCGTTGGGCAGCCGGCCGACGAGCGTGCCGACGAGCAGCCGGGCGGCGTGTCGCGCCCGAAGGATCTCCAGGTATCCCGTGACCATGTCCCCCGCCCAAGTTTTACGTATAACGTCTGCCTCCATACGTACCATGGCCGCTGTTCACGCGTCCAGACGAAGGAGCATCCCGACGGTGGCACGAGGCAGCACCCGCCCCACGAGCCGGGACGTCGCCCAGGCCGCCGGCGTGTCCCAGGCGGCGGTCTCCCTGGTCCTGGGGGACAAATGGCACGGCCGCGTCTCGGAGGCAACCGCTCAGCGGGTCCGCGAGGCGGCCCGCGAGCTGGGCTACCGCCCGAACCTGGCCGCCCGCAACCTGCGCCTGGGCCGTACCCGCACGGTCCTCCTAGTGGTCCCGGCCCTGACCACCGAGTTCTTCGCCGGTGTCTACACGGGCGCCACCCGCGTCGCCGCCGCGCACGGCTTCGGCGTGGTCCTCTACCCCTCCCCCGAGGGCATCGGCCCCGCCCGGGACCCCTTCGCCTCCGCGCAGGCCGCCCTCGACGGCGTCATCGCGTCCTCCATGGCCGCGGACGCGCTCAGCGCGATCCGCGGGGAGGCGCTGCCGCTGGTGATGCTGGACAGTGACCCGGGGGGCAGCCTGGGGGCGGCGACGGTCAACCTGGACATCGCCGACGGTGTCCGCCAGGTCGCGGAACACCTTCTGTCCCTGGGCCATCGCCGGTTCCTCCACCTCGCGGCGGACGTACCGTCCTGGACCTTCGAGGTACGCGCCCGGGAGCTGGCGGCCCGCCTGGCCGGGGTGCCCGGCACGTCCGTCCGTACGGCTCGCTCACCGATCTCCATCAAGGGCGCGGTGACCGCGGCCGAAACCGCCCTCTCGGCGCCCGGCCCCCGCCCCACGGCGGTGGTCTGCGACGACGATCTCCTGGCCGCCGGCACGTACAAGGCAGCCCGCCGCCTGGGCCTGCGCGTCCCGGACGACCTGTCGGTCACCGGCCTGGACGATCTGGCCCTGGCCACGGCGATCGACCCGGAGCTGACGACGGTCCGCCTGGACGCCGAGCTGTTCGGAGAACGGGGCATGGCGGCGCTCCTGGCCGTCCTGGAGGGCCGCGAGCCCGAGGGCGGGGACATCCCCGTGCGGCTGGTCGTACGGGCCTCCACGGCACCGCCGGGAGCGGCGTAACGGCCGTTGGTGTCCGGGCCGGGGCACTGCGCAACCCGGCGGAGCGGAGTACGGCGAGACGCACCCGCACCCGCGCACGGCGCGAAGGGGACGTGTCGGGGGGTGTCCGCCCGCAGCGGTTGGCGCGTCAACGGACAGTCAGCCGGTCCCCGACCCCATCGCGCCGTTCCGAGGACGGACACCCCCCGGCGCGGCCCCGACCCACTACCGCCGCGCAGGCGCTACGCGCACCCCCACCGAAGCAGCCGCAGGCCGCCGCAGGCACAAGACCGCGCGCCCCAGCCGCACAACGGCGAGGGGCGCGCGGCAGTGGAGATCACTCGTCGTCAGACGCCTCCGCCGCGGTGTCCGCCTCGGCCTCCGACGCCGTGGTCGCCCCGTCCGCCTCCAGCAGCCGGCCCAGCTGGCGCCCACTGATCCGCTTGAACTTGCGCTTCTGCGGCCGCGTCCGGTCCAGCACCGCCACTTCCAGCCGCTCCGCGGGAATCTCCCGCTCGCTGCCGTTCGTGTCGCGCGACAGCGCCTGCACCGCCAGCTTCAGCGCCTCGGCCAGCGTCATACCGTCCTGGTGCCGCTGGTCCAGATAGCTGCTGATCTGTTCCGCGTTGCCCCCGACCGCGACCGAGCCGTGCTCGTCCACGATGGAGCCGTCATGCGGCAACCGGTAGATCTGGTCGCCCTCGGGCGTCTCCCCGACCTCCGCGACGACCAGCTCCACCTCGTACGGCTTCTCCGCCGCGCTGGAGAAGATCGTGCCCAGC
Organism: Streptomyces sp. NPDC007991; assembly: GCF_042958445.1. Taxonomy (NCBI): domain Bacteria; kingdom Bacillati; phylum Actinomycetota; class Actinomycetes; order Kitasatosporales; family Streptomycetaceae; genus Streptomyces; species Streptomyces sp. NPDC007991. The sequence continues at coordinate 183,218 of NZ_JBIBJD010000010.1, read as the reverse complement.
GTCTGCGCGTACACGTTCGCCAGGCCCCGGGCCGTCACATCGCCCCGGTCGTAGGTGTAACCCCGCAGGTCGGCGTAGCGCACGCCGCCGATCCGCAGGTTCTCGTACTCGTTGTACTTGCCGGCGGCCGCGAAGCCGATCCGGTCATAGATCTCGCTGAACTTGTGCAGCGCACGGGACGGGTTCTCCCCGACGAACACGATGCCGTCGGCGTACTGCAGCACGACCAGGCTGCGACCACGCGCGATGCCCTTGCGGGCGTACTCCGCCCGGTCGGCCATCGCCTGCTGGGGTGAGACATAGAACGGCGTCGACACCGGTTATCCGTCCCTCTCTTGAAGATTCCGTCGGTTCACTGGACCACCCTCATGAAGACAGCCGCCGCTCACAGCAGCGCGGCCCGCGGACCGTCGGGCTGCTCCAGCCGCCGCTCCAGAACCGACCGCGCGATCTCGGACGACTCGTTCTCGGAGAGCCGGCGGAAGCCGTCCTCGGTGATCACGGTGACGATGGGATAGATCCGGCGGGCGACATCGGGACCGCCGGTCGCCGAGTCGTCGTCTGCCGCGTCGTAGAGCGCCTGGACCACGAGCGTCGTGGCCTCGGCTTCGCTCAGGTCGTCCCGGAAGAGCTTCTTCATGGCGCCGCGAGCGAAGATCGACCCGGAACCCGTGGCCGCGAAGTTCTGCTCCTCGGAGCGCCCGCCCGTGACGTCGTAGGAGAAGATCCGGCCCTTCTCCCGGTCCACGTCGTACCCGGCGAACAGCGGGACGACGGCCAGCCCCTGCATGGCCATGGCGAGGTTGGAGCGGATCATCGTCGACAGCCGGTTCGCCTTGCCCTCCAGCGACAGCTGCGCGCCCTCGACCTTCTCGAAGTGCTCCAGCTCCAGCTGGAACAGCTTCACCATCTCCACGGCCAGACCCGCCGTACCGGCGATGCCCACGGCCGAGTACTCGTCGGCCGGGAAGACCTTCTCGATGTCCCGCTGCGCGATGACGTTGCCCATGGTGGCCCGCCGGTCACCGGCGAGGACGACGCCGCCTGGGAACGTCACGGCCACGATCGTCGTGCCGTGCGGCGCCTCGATGGCGCCCTGCACCGGCGGCAACTTCTTGTTGCCCGGCAGCAGTTCGGGCTGGTGATCGGAGAGGAAATCCATGAAGGAGGAAGACCCTGGCGTCAGGAAGGCAGCTGGTAGACGCCCGGTGCTACGAGTGTTGGCTTCCACGCGATTCCTTCCACGTATGCGACAGCCCGCCCTGTGACGTCGGGCCGATCCTTGGAACAACCCCGGTCCGGTCGCGGCCGGGGGCTTGGTATGCCACGGACCCTACCCGTCCTTCGGCGGTGATCCACATGCCCGGCGGGACCAACTCCGCGGGAGCCTCGCCGCACTTGCCGGCCCTCCCACCCGGCGGGCCACCGGCTCCGGGCGCCACCGACGCCCGGAGCGCCGCACACGGGGGCATCAGGTCCTGCGGTGCCCCGCGCGCAGCGCTCCGCGCTCGGCTCGTCCCTCACTCACGACACCCCGCTCACCTTCGGAATGAAGGCTCAGGCGCCTTACTGACCACCCTTTTGAACGAAGGAACGCACGAAGTCCTCGGCGTTCTCCTCGAGGACGTCGTCGATCTCGTCCAGAACCGAGTCCACGTCGTCGCTCAGCTTCTCGTGACGCTCCTTGACGTCCTCCGAAGCCTGCGCCTCTGCCGCCTGCTCCTCGACCTCCTCGGTGGACCGGGTGGCCTTCTGCTGTCCGCCGCCGGTGTCCTTGGTCGCCATATCCCTCACCCCGCTCGGTTCGCCCGACACAGTTGCTCGGTCAAGATCAGACCCTACTCGCCGGGTCTGACAATGGCCCCGCTGTTGCTCCAACGTACGGGGACCACCTCGATGATTCCCGGACCTGGGATTTTCCACCCTGTCCGGCGGGCTCCACCCGAGTACCCGTTGACCGCGCTCACCCTCCCGAAAGGACCCTGACCAGGTCTTCCGCGGTGCGGCAGCGGTCCAGAAGCTCCTTGACGTGATTACGCGTTCCGCGAAGCGGTTCCAGGGTTGGAACGCGCTGGAGGGAATCGCGGCCCGGCAGGTCGAAGATCACCGAATCCCAGGAGGCCGCCGCAACGTCGTCCGCGTACTGCTCCAGGCAGCGGCCGCGGAAGTAGGCGCGCGTGTCCTCCGGCGGCGCCGTACGGGCCCGCTCGACGTCCGCCTCGTCCAGCAGCCGCTTCATGCGCCCGCGGGCCACCAGACGGTTGTACAGGCCCTTCTCGGGCCGTACGTCGGCATACTGCAGGTCGACCAGGTGCAGCCGCGCCGCGTCCCAGTCGAGGCTGTCCCGGCGCCGGTAGCCCTCCATGAGCTCCCGCTTGGCGACCCAGTCCAGCTCGCCGGCCAGGCTCATCGGGTCGTGCTCCAGACGGGTGAGGGTGTCCTCCCAGCGCGAGAGGACGTCCTTGGTCTGGTCGTCGGCGTCCGCGCCGAACCGCTCCTCCACGTACTTGCGCGCGAGCTCGTAGTACTCCATCTGAAGCTGGACCGCCGTGAGCGTACGGCCGCTGCGCAGCGTGACCAGGCGCTTCAGGGACGGGTCGTGCGAGACCTGGTGGAGGGTGCGGACGGGCTGGTCGACGGCCAGGTCGACGGCGATGAAGCCGTCCTCGATCATCGACAGGACCAGGGAGGTCGTCCCCAGCTTGAGGTAGGTCGAGATCTCCGAGAGGTTCGCGTCGCCAATGATCACGTGCAGCCGGCGGTACTTCTCGGCGTCCGCGTGCGGCTCGTCGCGGGTGTTGATGATCGGGCGCTTGAGCGTCGTCTCCAGGCCGACCTCGACCTCGAAGTAGTCGGCCCGCTGACTGAGCTGGAAGCCGTGCTCGTGCCCGTCCTGGCCGATGCCGACGCGGCCCGCGCCGGTGAAGACCTGGCGGGAGACGAAGAACGGCGTCAGGTGGCGCACGATGTCCGAGAAGGGGGTCTCCCGCTTCATCAGGTAGTTCTCGTGCGTGCCGTAGGACGCGCCCTTGTTGTCGGTGTTGTTCTTGTACAGGTGGATCGGCTGGGCACCGGGTAGCTGGGCGGCCCGTTCCGCGGCCTCCGCCATGATCCGCTCGCCGGCCTTGTCCCAGAGGACGGCGTCCCGCGGGTTGGTGACCTCGGGCGCGCTGTACTCGGGGTGTGCGTGGTCGACGTAGAGCCGTGCGCCGTTGGTGAGGATCACGTTGGCCAGGCCGATGTCCTCGTCGGTGAGCTGGCTGGAGTCGGCGGCCTCGCGGGCGAGGTCGAAGCCTCGGGCGTCCCGCAGCGGGTTCTCCTCCTCGAAGTCCCAGCGGGCCCGGCGGGCCCGGTGCATCGCCGCCGCGTAGGCGTTCACGATCTGGGACGAGGTGAGCATGGCATTGGCGTTGGGGTGGCCGGGGACGGAGATTCCGTACTCCGTCTCGATGCCCATTACTCGCCGTACGGTCATGCGGCCCTCCTTGCCCGGCGGCGCCCTCGGTCGTGGGCGCCACTCAGATACCGCTGGCGCTCGGTTGCGTGTGCGGTGCCCGTCCCCGCACTGTGCGACGTGGCGGTACGCAAGAGCCTAGAACGCCTTTGCGCTGGTGGGGAGATCATTTGCGTCATTGCGTTGCTCCAGCCGTGGCCTGAAAAACAGTCGGCTGCGGGTACCCGCCGAGGGCACCCGCAGCCGCCCTGCCTTTTACAGGTACTGACCGGTGTTCGCCACCGTGTCGATGGAGCGTCCGGTGTCCGCGCCCTGCTTTCCGGTGATGAGCGTACGGATGTACACGATCCGTTCGCCCTTCTTTCCGGAGATCCGGGCCCAGTCGTCCGGGTTGGTGGTGTTGGGCAGGTCCTCGTTCTCCTTGAACTCGTCCACGCAGGCCTGGAGGAGGTGGGAGACCCTGAGGCCCTTCTGGTTCTTCTCGAGGAAGTCCTTGATCGCCATCTTCTTGGCGCGGCCCACGATGTTCTCGATCATGGCGCCGGAGTTGAAGTCCTTGAAGTAGAGGACTTCCTTGTCACCGTTGGCGTAGGTGACCTCCAGGAAGCGGTTCTCCTCGGATTCGGCGTACATCTGTTCGACAGCCGTCTGGATCATGCTCTGGACCGTGGCCGCCTTGGATCCGCTGTGCTCGGCGAGGTCCTCGCTGTGCAGCGGGAGGCGCTCGGTGAGGTACTTGCCGAAGATGTCCTTGGCCGCCTCGGCGTCCGGACGCTCGATCTTGATCTTCACGTCCAGCCGGCCGGGACGCAGGATGGCGGGGTCGATCATGTCCTCACGGTTGGAGGCACCGATCACGACCACGTTCTGCAGGCCCTCCACGCCGTCGATCTCGGCGAGCAGCTGCGGGACGATGGTGTTCTCCACGTCCGAGCTGACACCGGAGCCACGGGTGCGGAAGAGGGACTCCATCTCGTCGAAGAAGACGATGACGGGGGTGCCCTCGCTGGCCTTCTCACGGGCCCGCTGGAAGACGAGGCGGATCTGCCGCTCCGTCTCACCGACGTACTTGTTCAGCAGCTCGGGGCCCTTGATGTTGAGGAAGAAGCTCTTGCCGGCGGCCTGGCCGGTCACCTCGGCGACCTTCTTGGCCAGCGAGTTGGCCACGGCCTTGGCGATCAGGGTCTTACCGCATCCGGGGGGCCCGTACAGCAGGACACCCTTCGGCGGCCGCAGTTCGTGCTCCTTGAACAGGTCCGGGTAGAGGTACGGGAGCTCGACGGCGTCGCGGATGGCCTCGATCTGGCCGCCCAGACCGCCGATCTGCTCGTAGCCGATGTCGGGGACCTCTTCGAGGACGAGCTCCTCGACCTCGCTCTTGGGCACGACCTCGTAGACGTAGCCGGAGCGGGGTTCGAGCAGGAGGGCGTCGCCGGGGCGGATGGTGACGTCCAGCAGCGGCTCGGCGAGCCGTACCACCCGCTCCTCGTCGGTGTGCCCGAGCACCAGGGCCCGCTCGCCGTCCTCGAGGATCTCCTTGAGTGTGACGATGTCGCCGACGCGCTCGAACTCCATGGCGTCGACCACGTTGAGCGCTTCGTTGAGCATCACTTCCTGGCCGCGCCGGAGCTCGTCGAGCTCGACGCTGGGGCTGACGTTCACCCTGAGCTTGCGGCCGCCGGTGAAGATGTCGGCGGTGCCGTCCTCGTTGGCCGTCAGGAAGACACCGAAGCCGGCCGGCGGCTGCGCGAGCCGGTCGACTTCCTCCTTGAGGGCCACGATCTGGTCACGAGCCTCACGGAGCGTGTTGGCGAGCCGCTCGTTCTGCGCGGACACGCCGGCCAGATTGGTCTGCAGCTCGACGATCCGCTCTTCGAGAATCCTCGTGTGTCGCGGAGAGTCGGCGAGCTTGCGTCGCAGGACGGCGATCTCCTGCTCAAGGTAGGCGATCTGCCCGGCCGGGTCGTCGGACCCGCGTCCCGGGCGGATGCCGCGGTTCATGTCGTCGTCGTGGGCTGCCACGGTCCTCACCTCCTCCAAGGGGAGCTGGACGCTTCCAGACCCTACCTGGGCGGGTGTCGATTGAAACCCCTAGATCACAAAGACGGTCGGGGTGTGTCCGATCTTCACCCTTGCGCTCTCCCTCACGCCAGGGGAATACCCAGCGAACATGATTGGAACCCAGCCGGGGGTAGGGTCGAAGCGTTCAACACCCGTCAGAGCTGGCCGGATTCCCGGTACGGCTCGACGCAGGAAACGGCAGGAGACATGAGCGTGCAGCAGGAGGCCGGGGTCGACGGCGAGGCGCTGGAGGTCTGGATCGACCAGGACCTGTGTACCGGTGACGGCATCTGCGCCCAGTACGCGCCCGAGGTGTTCGAGCTGGACATCGACGGTCTGGCCTATGTGAAGAGCCCCGACGACGAGTTGCTCCAGGACAAGGGCGCGACAACGCCCGTTCCGCTGCCGCTTCTCACGGACGTGATCGACTCGGCGAAGGAGTGTCCGGGCGACTGCATCCACGTACGTCGAGTTTCGGACAGGACCGAGGTCTACGGACCGGACGCGGAGTGACTACTTCTCTACGTTCCGTTACTACTGTCTGATATCTCACACGTGGTGGCGCAGGAGCCTCACACGCTGCGGGCACCGGCCGGTGCGGAACGCACGAACGCGCCCTTCTGCCAACGCCATTTCGCGTCGCTGTGCACATCGGGGCAGCAACGCGGCACATCGGACGACGAGTAGCCGAGGAGCGCGGCCGTGACGGCGCCGTCACGTACGGCGAAGCCGCTGACGGTGGTGCCGTCCTTGGGGTCGAGCAGGGTCGCCACCACGCGCGGCGCGCCGCCGTCCCGGCCCCGGGTGAGGACGTACACGCCGTCCGGCGGGGTGCCCATCGGGGAGTCGCAGTGGACCACGGCGACCGTCTCGGGGATGCCGTCGCCGTCGAGGTCCCCCGAGGCCTTCTTCTCCACCACTGCCTTCACGGGGCCGCACTCGATGGGGAAGTCCACCGCGGCCGGGTCGGGCGCGGCCACGTTCGCCGGTGCGCTTCTGGTCTCGGGTGCGGACGGCTGGGCCGCTGTGGCCGCTCCCGGCTGGAAGAGCGAGGAGAGGGCCACGACGCCGGCGACGGCTGTCGCGGTGGCGAGCCAGTGGATGGGGCGGGTGTGGGTGTGGGCGAGCTCCGGGACGGCGGAAGGCTGCACTAGGAGTGTCTCCTGAGGGCTGTGCCGGTGGGTGGCCAAGATGGTGCCACACGTCACACCGCGAGGGAACGGCGGGGTGGGCAGGTCCTGTGCCGGGGAAGCCGGAAGGGTTGCGGTCCCTGCCGCTGTCAGCGCACAGGTGCGGTCGCGGACCGCTGGGCCCCCGCGCCATGTCGGCAAGGGGGGTCGCCGGGAGCCTGTTTCGGGTCAAGGGGGACATGCGCCGGTTCACCCGCGGCGGCGGCCCGCGGCAACAGGAAGGCGCCGGGGCGCAGTTCCCACAGTGGGTCGGGGAACTCCGCCACGGCGCCTGTGCGTTGTGCGGGACGGCGGGCCGGGTCAGCGGCCGGTGCCGCCGTCGGCGTTGGGGCCGGCGTAGTCCTCGCCGTAGGCGCCCTTGGCGGGGCGGCGACGGCGCATGGGCGGCTCGACGCCGTCGGCGAGGCGGCGGGCCGTGAGCAGGAAGCCGGTGTGGCCGATCATCCGGTGGTCCGGGCGGACGGCCAGGCCCTCGATGTGCCAGTTGCGGATCATCGTCTCCCAGGAGGTCGGCTCGTTGAAGCAGCCGATCTCGCGGATGGACTCGACGGTCCGGGCGAGCTGGGTGGTGGTCGCCACGTAGCAGCACAGGATGCCGCCGGGGACCAGCGCCTTGGAGACGGCCTCCAGGCACTCCCAGGGGGCGAGCATGTCGAGGATGACGCGGTCGACGTCGGTGTCGGAGAGGTTGTCCTGGAGGTCGCCGACGGTGAGCTGCCAGGCGGGGTGCGGGCCGCCGAAGTAGCGCTCCACGTTCGCCTGGGCGATCTCGGCGAAGTCCGCGCGGCGCTCATAGCTGTGCAGCATGCCCTGGTCGCCGATGGCGCGCAGCAGGAAGCTGCTGAGCGAGCCGGAGCCGACGCCGGCCTCCACGACGCGGGCGCCGGGAAAGATGTCGGCGAAGGCGAGGATCTGCCCCGCGTCCTTCGGGTAGACGACGGCTGCCCCGCGGGGCATGGACAGGACGTAGTCGGGGAGCAGGGGGCGCAGCGCGAGATAGGCGACGTTTCCTGTGGTGCGGACAACGCTGCCCTCGGGAGCGCCGATCAGTTCGTCGTGCGGGAAGGAACCCTTGTGGGTGTGGAAGTTCTTCCCGGCCTCGAGCGTGAACGTGTAGTGGCGGCCCTTGGGGTCGGTCAGCTGTACCTGGTCCCCGACCTTGAAGGGCCCGCGCCTGCGGGCGGCACCGGTCGGTTCGGACATGTGACCAGCCTACCGGCACCTGAGAGGGCCGCCGACCACGGTCCGCCCTCTAGGAGGGGCGGGCCATGGCCTTCACGAAGGCTCGCTCCACATCGGCCGCGGACAGCACGCCGTAGATCTCGCCGGTCTCCTCGACCACCAGGTACTCGGTCGCGGGGGTGGCCCGGAGCGCGTCCAGGAGCTCCTCGCCCGACAGTTCCGCCGAGACGCGCATGCCGTCGGTCAGGTCCTGGGCGAGGCCGCTGACCGCGACCCACGGGCGGCGGTGTTCGGGTACGCCGACGATGGCGGCCTCGCGGACGAGGGAGACGGGGTTGCCGTGGGCGTCGACGACGACCAGGGCGCGGGCACCGGCGGCGTTGGCACGGCGCAGGGCCTCCGAAAGGGGGGTGTGGGTCTCGACCGGGACGGCACGGCGGGTGAGCGCGCGGGCGCGCAGCTCGGGCAGGTGCTCGCGCAGGCGGGCCATGCGCAGGCTGTTGCCGGCGCCGGTCCAGATGATCGCGGCGAGGATGGCGGCGAGCAGGGCGTCCAGGACGGTGTCCATGCCGACGTTGTCCACGGCGTCGGTGCCCAGGGCGCCGGACTGGGTCAGCAGGGGCAGACCGATCAGGACGGAGACGGCGAGGGCGCGGCCGACCCAGGCGGCGGCGACGGTGCCGGTCATGGGCCTGCCGGTGATCTTCCAGACGACCGCGCGGAGCATGCGGCCGCCGTCCAGGGGCAGGCCGGGCAGGAGGTTGAACGCGGCCACGATCAGGTTGGAGATCATCAGGCCGGCCAGCAGGACGCCCGGAACCGTGCCGGGTTCCACGGTCTGCAGGGCGGCGTAGAAGACGCCGGCCAGGACGAGGGAGAGCAGCGGTCCGACGAAGGCGAGCACGAACTCCCGTCCGGGGGTCTCGGCCTCCTTCTCGATCTCGGAGACGCCGCCGAAGAACTGGAGCTGGATGCGGCGGACGGGGAGCTTGAAGCGGAGGGCGGCGACCGTGTGGGCCAGCTCGTGCACCAGCACGGACGCGTAGAAGGCGACCGCGAAGAACAGGGAGACCAGGTAGCGGGCGGCGCCGAGCTCGGGCAGCACGCGCTCCAGCTGTCCGCCGAACACCCAGGTGATCAACGCGGCGACGAGGAACCAGCTGGGCGCGACGTAGACGGGCACGCCGAACGGCCGCCCCATCAGCAGCCCGCCTCGCGGCTCCGGGCGCTGGGGCGCGGGTCCCTTGCCGTCGGCCGAGTGCGCGAGGTGGCGCTCACCGGCGCCGGGGGTGGCGTGCCGGCTGCTCGCCTCGGGCTTGCCCGCGGCAGAGTCCGAGTACGGACCGGCGGCATAGGCACGGTCGGGGTGCGCGTCACCCTCGGCCGCCCGACTGCCGTGGTGCTCGCCGTGGGCGGGGGCCTTGCGCAGGGCATCGGGCTCGGGGTGGCCGGGGGCCTCCGGCCGGTGGCTGCCGTCGTGGTCACCGCGGGCATCGGCCTCGGGGCCGTCCTGCTGCGCGGTGGCCTCCGGCCGGTGGCTGCCGTCGTGGCCGCGGGCATCGGCCCGGGCGCGGTCCGGGTGCGCGTCCTCGTCCGCCGATCCACTGCCCTCCCCCTCGCCGCGGGCGGCAGCCTCTCGGAGGACATCGGCCTCCGGGCGGTCCGGGGGCGCCGTGGCCTCCGACCGGCGACTGCCGTCGTGGCCGCGGGCATCGGCCGGGTGCGCGTCCCCGTCCGGCCGGCTGCCGTTGTCCTCGCCGCCGGCGGAGGCCTTGCGCAGGGCATCGGCCTCCCGGCGGTCCGCGGCGCCCCCGGAAAGGTGGCTGCCTGCGTCGTGACCGGAGCCCCCGGGGCGGTCCGCGTCCGCTGCGCCCTGCGAACGGCCGCTGCCGTTGTCCTCGCCGCCAGTAGAGGCCTCGGCGGGGTCGGGGGACGCTTCCGGGGGGTCGTCGGTGGTGGGGGTCGGTCGCGCGGCCGGGCCGTCGGTGCCGGAGGGCTCGTCCGCCGACGGTTCCGGGGTCTGGCCGGACGGGCTGTCGGCCGGTCGGGTCGGCGGCGTCGTGGCAGGGGCGTCGTCGTCGCTCATGGAGGTGAACCGCCGTACGTCCGTGGACTGTTCGTCGGCGGGGGTCGGGTCGGTGGCCCGGGCCGGAGGCCCTGCGTGGCGCTCGGCCGACTCCTCGTTGCCGGACCGCGGCTGCCCGCGCCCGCCGCTCTCGTCCACCGGTGTCCCCTCGTTCGCTTCGTCTCCCGCGCCTGCCGGACGGGAGGGTCTCGAGTCGATGGTATGCGTCCGTCGAGCCGCCTTCCGCCCCGGCACCCCTGAGTTTCCCTCGGTCCCGCCTCCTCACTCCTGCCCGCGGCGTGACCGCGGCTGCGTCACTGTCAGTGGCGGCCCGTATGGTCTGGGGCATGGAGACGAGCAGCGAGGGCGCGGCGCAGCCCGACAGCAGTCCTGCCGCGGCGGTGGATCCGCCGGTCCCGGCCGGGCCCGTGGGGGCGGTCATCGAGACCGCGGAGACTGCGCAGACGGCAGGGGAGACGGCGGCCGAGACGGCTGCCGGGACCGCGCCCCCGGCCATACCGCCCGCCTCGCTGTCCCCCTCGCGTGCCAGTGACTTCATGCAGTGCCCGCTGCTCTACCGCTTCCGGGTGATCGACCGGCTGCCGGAGAAACCGAGTGAGGCGGCGACCAGGGGCACGCTGGTGCACGCGGTCCTGGAGCGCCTCTTCGACGCCCCGGCGGCCGAGCGCACGGCGCCCCGGGCGAAGTCGCTGATCCCGGGCCAGTGGGACCGGCTGCGGGAGACGCGGCCGGAAGTCGTGGAGCTGTTCGCCGACGATCCGCAGGGCGAGCGGCTGGCGCGCTGGCTGGGCGAGGCGGAACAGCTCGTCGAGCGCTGGTTCACCCTGGAGGACCCCAGCCGGCTGGAGCCGGCCGAGCGGGAGCTGTTCGTCGAGGCCGAGCTGGAGTCCGGGCTGCGGCTGCGCGGGATCATCGACCGGGTCGACGTGGCGCCCACGGGCGAGGTCCGCATCGTCGACTACAAGACGGGCAAGGCCCCCAGGCCCGAGTACTCCGAGGGCGCCCTGTTCCAGATGAAGTTCTACGCCCTCGTCGTCTGGCGGCTGAAGAACGTGGTCCCGAGGCGGCTCCAGCTGGTCTATCTCGGCAGCGGCCAGGTGCTGACGTACGACCCCGTCCTCGCCGACCTGGAGCGGGTCGAGCGCAAGCTGCTCGCGCTGTGGGAGGCGATCCGGCTGGCGACCGAGACGGGTGACTGGCGGCCGCGCCCCACGAAGCTGTGCGGCTGGTGCGACCACCAGGCCCACTGCCCGGAGTTCGGCGGCACTCCCCCGCCGTACCCGCTGCCGCTGTCCCTGCCGGCGACCGGCCAGGGCGGCTGAGTCCGGCGGCCCCGCGCAGGGCAGAATGGGGCCGGACTAGCGAAGGAGACTTACGTGGCCATCCGCGTCCTACTGGTCGACGACCAGCCACTGCTCCGTACGGGCTTCCGGATGATCCTGGAGGCCGAGCAGGACCTCGCGGTCGTCGGCGAGGCCGGAGACGGCCTCCAGGCGCTGGACCAGGTGCGGGCACTGCAGCCCGACGTGGTCCTGATGGACATCCGCATGCCGCGGATGGACGGCGTGGAGGCGACCCGTCAGATCACCGGCCCCGGGCGGGACGGTCCGGCGAAGGTCCTGGTGCTGACCACCTTCGATCTCGACGAGTACGTGGTGGAGGCCCTGCGGGCCGGTGCCAGCGGCTTCCTGCTGAAGGACGCCCCGGCCAACGAGTTGGTGCAGGCGATCCGGGTCGTGGCCGCGGGCGAGGCGATGCTCGCGCCGAGCATCACCAGGCGGCTCCTCGACAAGTACGCCACGCATCTGCCGTCGGGCGAGGAGCCGGTGCCGGACACCCTGCACACGCTCACCGACCGCGAGGTGGAGGTGCTGAAGCTGGTGGCGCGCGGGCTGTCCAACGCGGAGATCGCCGCGGACCTGTTCGTCAGCGAGACCACCGTCAAGACACACGTCGGGCATGTGCTCACCAAGCTGGGCCTGCGCGACCGCGTACAGGCCGCGGTGTACGCGTACGAGAGCGGGCTGGTGCGCCCCGGCGCGCAGTAGCCACCCGCGCACCGGACGCACAGAGGGCGCCCCCTGCCCAGCAGGGAGCGCCCTCTTCCGTCACGCGCCCTCTTGCATCACGCGCGCGGGTGCGTCAGGCGTCCTTGCTCAGCTCCCAGAAGCGGAACACGGTGGACGCGTCGAGGCAGTACTCCAGTCCGTAGACGCCGTCGCGGACGACCGCGTACTGCTTGGCCTGCCACACCGGCAGGACGGGCAGTTCGTCGGCGACGATGTCCTGGAGCTCGCCGAACTCCTGGTCCGTGGCGGCGCGGTTGGTCACGGCGGCGGTGCGCGGGATGAGCGTGCCGGTGATGGTGCTGTTGTCGTAGTTGTTGCCCAGCACGTTGCCCTTGCCGAAGAAGGGGGCCGTGAAGTTGTCGGCGTCCGGGTAGTCGGGCACCCAGCCCTTCACGTAGACGCCGTACTTGCCGGCGGCGATGTCCTTCTCGTACTGGCCGAAGGGGACGGACTTGACGGTGGCGTCGAACAGGCCGCTCGCGTTGAGCTGGCCGGCGATGGCGTTCAGCTCCTGGTCGGTGGCGGGGCCGTAGCGGGACGGAGTCGACCAGAGGGTCAGCTTGACCTTGCCGGTGATGCCGTCGGCGCGCAGCGCGTCGGCCGCCTTGGACTGGGAGGGGCGGGCGCCGTAGGTGTCGAAGAAGGCCGTGTTGTGGCCAGCGATACCGGCCGGGATGATCGAGTACAGCGGGGTCGCGGTGCCCTGGTAGACGTTCTTGATGAGGGCTTCGCGGTCGATCAGGTGGGCGATGGCCTTGCGTACGCCGGCCTTTCCGGCGACCGGGTCGTTCATGTTGAACACCAGGTGCTGGACCTCGGCGCTGCTGCCCTCGACGACCTCGACGCCGGTGCCGTCGTCGGCCTTCTCCATGTCCGCGATGTCGCCGGCGGTCAGGCCGCGGTAGGCGATGTCGACGTCCCCGGCCTGGATCGCCTGCTTCAGGGCGGTCTGGTCGCCGTCGAAGAACTTGAGGGTCACGCCGGCGTTCTTCACCTTGGCGGTGCCCTTGTAGTTCTCGTTGACGGAGAAGACGGCCTGCTTGTCGTCGAACGAGTCGAGTCGGTAGGGGCCGGAGCCGACGGCCTTGCCGTCCTTGCGCAGCCCGTCCGCGTCGTACTGGCGGTGGTCGACGATGGAGCCGGCGCCGGAGGCGATCTTGCTCGGGAAGGTGGCGTCGGCCGTGTTGAGCCGGAAGACGACCGTCTTCTCGTCCGGCGTCTGGACCTTCTCCAGCGTGGGGAACATGATCGCGGGCCCGTCGGGGTCGTTGATCTTCAGCATGCGGTCGAAGGAGAACTTGACGTCCTCGGAGGTGAGCGCGTCGCCGTTGCTGAACTTCAGGCCGTCCTTCAGCGTGCACTTGAAGACCGTGGTCTGCGTGTCGCTGAAGGCGCAGCTCTCGGCGGCCTCCGGCTGGGGTTCCGTTGCGCCCTTGGGGAAGCTGAGCAGCGACTGGAAGACGTTGTTGAACAACAGCCAGGAGCCTGGGTCGTAGCCGGAGGCCGGGTCGGTGGCCAGGACGTCGTCGGACATCCCCACCACCACGTTGGAGCCGTCCCCCGCGGAGTCTCCGGTCTCCGTGCCACAGCCGGTCAGCAGGCCGGAGGCGAGCCCCGCCACGAGGGGCAGGACCGGCCACTGGTTGCGTATGTTCACGTGTGTGCCCTGTCGTCGGTTCTCGAGAACGCCCGGAGCATGTCCCTGGCTCCGGGGCACGGTTCCCCGGGGGCCGCGGTCACCGGCCCCGGGGTTCCTGTGGGTCCGTCAGCCACTCACGCCCCGGCCGAGCTCCCACAACTGGAGCGTCGACGAGGAGTTGAGGGCGTAGGCGGTACCCGTGATGTCGTCGCGCGCGGCGACGTACTGCTTGCCCTGCCACAGCGGCAGCACCGGCACGTCGGAGGCGACGATGTCCTGAATGTCCGTCAGGCTGGTGGCGGCGGACAACCGGTCCGCCTCACGGCGGGACTCCGGGATCAGGGTGCCCCGGATCCGGCCGTTGTCGTACGGCGAGCCGAGGGTGTTGTCCTTGTCCAGGAACGGCGCGAGGAAGTTGTCGGCGTCCGGGAAGTCCGGGAACCAGCCCATCCCGTAGACGTCGTACTTGCCCTTCTTCTCGGCCGGGCGGAAGGTGTCCCACGGCGTGCCCTTGATGCCGACGTCGAACAGGCCGCTGGAGTTCAGCTGGTCACGGAGGACCTCGAACTCCTGCTTGGTGGCCGGACCGTAGTGGTCGGTCGTGTAGTGCAGCGTGAGCTTCACCGGGGTGGTGATGTTCGCCTGGTTCAGCAGCGAGCGCGCCTTGGTGACGCTGGGGTCACCGTACTTGTTGAAGAACGAGTTGGAGTGGCCGGTGACGCTGGCCGGGACGAGCGAGTACAGCGGCTCGGCCTGGGAGCCGTAGACCTTGGAGACCAGCGCGCTGCGGTTGACGACCTGGGCCATCGCCTGTCGTACGGCCTTGGACTTCACGGTCGGGGCGTCGGTGTTGAAACCCAGGTAGCGGATCTCCAGGCCGGGCATCTCGACGAGGTCGATGCCGGTGTCCGCGTCGCCGGAGAGCTTGCGGATCTGCTCCGGCGACATCGCGCGGGTCATCAGGTCGATGTCGCCCTTGTTCAGCGCGGTGCCCATGGCGTCGGCGTCCTTGAAGGAGACCATCTCGACCTTGTCGTTGTTCACCGTCAGGCTGCCCTTGTAGTGGGGGTTGCGGGTGAACCGGGCCTTGACCATCTCGTTGTTCTCGACCTCGGCCGTGAGCTTGTACGGACCGGAGCCCTCGAGGTCGAAGCCGTCGCGCAGCTTGTTCTTCGGGTAGTCGTCGGGGTCGACGATGCCGGCGACCGGGGTCGACAGCTTGTACGGGAAGGTCGCGTCGGCGGTCTTGAGGTGGAAGATGACCTCGCGGTCGCCCTGCGTCTCGACGGTGTCGATGGTGGACAGCAGCGCGAAGACGCCGCTGTCGGCCTTGAGGGAACGGGCGCGGTCGATGGAGTACTTGACGTCGGCCGCGGTGACGGGGTCGCCGTTCGCGAACTTCAGGCCGTCGCGCAGGGTGCAGGCGTAGCGCTCGTTGCCGGTGTCGGTGAAGCCGCACCGCTCGGCGGCCTCGGGTACCGGCTCACCCTCGCCGCGCGGCTGGATCATCAGGGTCTGCACGGTCTGGCGCAGGATGTTCCAGGTGCCGACGTCGTAGGCGTACGCCGGGTCGAGGGGTGCGGGGGCGTCGTTCGAGGCAGTGAACCGGTCGGTGGTGCCGACGACGATCGCGTCGCCGTTGTCGCTCCCGCTGTCGGACCCGCCGCAGGCGGCGAGCACCGGCGCGAGCAGGCCGATCACGGCCGGCAGCACCAAAGTCTTGCGGTTCATGCTCGAGTTTCTCCAGAGCTGTCGACTCCGTGTACCCGGCATGCAGGGGTGGCGCAGCGGATCACGGGGGTGGGGCGATGTTCTCGCGACGAGATTAGTCGCGGCCGGCAGGAGGGTTCGCAGTCACCGGAGTTGAGGGCCCATCACGCTGCGGAACCGGGCGTGGACACACCGAAAACCTGACAGCGGAAGCTTTGGTGCAGCCGTCCATCAATCGGGACACAAAGGCACGCCGACAGGCCCCTGGAGGGGGTGTGCGGCACACGGCGGCCCCGCTGTCGACCCCGGATCGCGTGGGGAACGTCACACCCGTAAACGGGTGCGAAGGTACGGGAATTCAGTCATCCGGAGGAGTTCGAATTCACCTTCGGAATTACCGTCCTAACACCGCTGCACGCTGGGTGAACACCTAGCGCATTTCCGTCATCAGACCGTGCAGAAATGTCAGGTCGACCTCTTCGAGAGAGGTGACGACCGTACGCCGGAGGGCCGGGGCGATGGGGGCCACGGAGGGCACCGCCACGACCTGGCAGCCCGCGGCCTCGGCCGCGGCGACTCCGGTCGCGGTGTCCTCGATGACGGCACACCGGGCGGGGTCGGCGCCCAGGCCGGCGGCGGCCGCCAGGTACGGGTCCGGGTGGGGCTTGGTGCGCGGGACCTCGTCTCCGGCCACCGAGAGGGCGAAGTGGTGCGCGCCCAGGGAGGTCAGCACCCGGTCGATGATGCGGCGGTGTGAGGCGGAGACCAGGGCTGTGGGGATCTCGTACTCGTACAGCTCGGCCAGCAGCCGGCCGGCGCCGGGCATCAGCGGCAGGGCGCGGCCGATGCGCTCCTCGAAGCCGTCGTTCAGCAGGACCGTGAGCTCGTCGAGGGGGATGTCCGCGCCGGTGGCCTCGATCAGGAACCCCGCGCTGCGGGTCATGGGGCCGCCGACCACGACATGGCGCCAGGACTCGTCCAGCCTGTGGCCGAGGGAGGCGAAGACCTCGACCTCGACGTCCCACCAGAAGCCCTCCGTGTCCACCAGGGTGCCGTCCATGTCGAGGAGCACGGCCTGCAGGGCCGAGCCCTCGGCCGTACGTGTACCGAGCGCGGGGACCGTACTGGTCATCCACCTACCTCCTTGAGGGACGATCAGGCCGGTTCCCACGGGGGAACCGGCCTGCAGTGGACCGACCAGTCTACGTCGTGTGCGGCCGAAGTGCCTCGTTTAACCGCTGTGCCGCCGGGCACACCGTGCATACGCCGGGGGGCGCTGTGGCGTGTGCCCGATGTGCCCGACGGGTTGCTCAGCGGGCGTTGAAGTACTTCGCCTCGGGGTGGTGGATCACGATGGCGTCCGTGGACTGCTCGGGGTGCAGCTGGAACTCCTCGGACAGGTGGACGCCGATGCGCTCCGGCTGGAGCAGGTCGGCGATCTTCGCGCGATCCTCCAGGTTGGGGCAGGCGCCGTAGCCGAGGGAGAAGCGGGCGCCCCGGTACTTCAGCTCGAACATGCCCTGCATCTCGTCGGGGTCCTCGCCGGCGTAGCCGAGTTCGGAGCGCACGCGCGCGTGCCAGTACTCGGCGAGCGCCTCGGCCAGCTGCACGGACAGGCCGTGCAGTTCGAGGTAGTCGCGGTAGGCGTTGGCCTCGAAGAGCCGCGCGGTCTCCTCGCCGATGCGCGAGCCGACGGTGACGACCTGGAGGCCCACGACGTCGGTCTCGCCGGACTCCTCCGGGCGGAAGAAGTCGGCCAGGCACAGACGCCGGCCGCGGCGCTGGCGCGGGAAGGTGAAGCGGGTGCGCTCGTTGCCCTGCTCGTCCAGGATGATCAGGTCGTCGTCCTTGGAGACGCACGGGAAGTAGCCGTAGACCACGGCCGCCTCCAGCAGGTTCTCCGTCTGGAGCTTGTCCAGCAGCCCGCGCAGCCGGGGCCGGCCCTCGCTCTCGACCAGTTCCTCGTACGACGGGCCCTCGCCGGTGCGGGCCTGCTTCAGGCCCCACTGGCCCTTGAACAGGGCGCCCTCGTCGAGCCAGCTCGCGTACTCCTTGAGCTGGATGCCCTTGATCACGCGGGTGCCGCGGAAGGGCGGGGTGGGGACGGGGTTGTCGGTGGCGACGTCGGAGCGGACGTGCCCCTCCTCGGGGCGCTCCTCGACGGCGGCCGGCGCGGTGGCCCGCACGCGGCGCTGCTTCAGCTCGGGCAGCTTCGCGCCGGGCACGCCCCGCTTGACGCCGATCAGGGCGTCCATCAGGCGCAGGCCCTCGAAGGCGTCGCGGGCATAGCGGACCTCGCCCTCGTAGATCTCGTGCAGGTCCTGCTCGACGTAGGCGCGGGTGAGGGCGGCGCCGCCGAGGATGACCGGGTACTTGGCCGCCAGGTCGCGCTGGTTCAGCTCCTCCAGGTTCTCCTTCATGATCACGGTGGACTTGACCAGGAGACCGGACATGCCGATGACGTCGGCCTTGTGCTCCTCGGCGGCGTCCAGGATCGCGGAGACCGGCTGCTTGATGCCCAGGTTGACGACGTTGTAGCCGTTGTTGGTCAGGATGATGTCGACGAGGTTCTTGCCGATGTCGTGCACGTCGCCGCGGACGGTGGCCAGCACGATGGTGCCCTTGCCGGCCTCGTCGGTCTTCTCCATGTGCGGTTCGAGGTGGGCGACGGCCGTCTTCATCACCTCGGCGGACTGCAGCACGAACGGCAGCTGCATCTGGCCGGATCCGAACAGCTCGCCGACGACCTTCATGCCCTCCAGCAGCGTCTCGTTGACGATGTCCAGGGCCGGGCGGGACTGCAGGGCCTCGTCGAGGTCGGCCTCCAGACCGTTGCGCTCGCCGTCGATGATGCGCCGCTTCAGGCGCTCGTCCAGCGGCAGGGCGGCCAGCTCCTCGGCCTTGCCGGCCTTGAGGGACTTGGCGGTGGCGCCCTCGAACAGCTGCATCAGCTTCTGGAGGGGGTCGTAGCCCTCGGCGCGGCGGTCGTGGATGAGGTCCAGAGCCGTCTGGACCTCCTCCTCGCTGAAGCGGGCGATCGGCAGGATCTTGCTCGCGTGCACGATCGCCGAGTCCAGGCCCGCCTTGACGCACTCGTCGAGGAAGACGGAGTTGAGCAGGATGCGGGCGGCCGGGTTGAGGCCGAAGGAGATGTTGGACAGACCCAGCGTGGTCTGCACCTTCGGGTGGCGCCGCTTCAGCTCGCGGATGCCCTCGATGGTGGCGATGCCGTCCTTGCGGGACTCCTCCTGGCCGGTGCAGATGGTGAAGGTCAGACAGTCGACGAGGATGTCCTCCTCGTGGATGCCCCAGTTCCCGGTCAGGTCGTCGATGAGCCGTTCGGCGATCTCGACCTTCTTCTCGGCCGTGCGGGCCTGGCCCTCCTCGTCGATGGTCAGCGCGATCAGGGCGGCGCCGTGCTCCCTGGCGAGCTGGGTGACCTTGGCGAAGCGGGACTCGGGGCCGGCGCCGTCCTCGTAGTTCACCGAGTTGATCACCGCGCGGCCGCCGAGCTTCTCCAGACCCGCCCGGATCACGTCGACCTCGGTGGAGTCCAGCACGATCGGCAGCGTGGAGGCGGTGGCGAAGCGGCCCGCCAGCTCCTCCATGTCGGCCACGCCGTCGCGGCCGACGTAGTCCACGCACAGGTCGAGCATGTGCGCGCCCTCGCGGATCTGCTCGCGGGCCATCTCCACACAGTCGTCCCAGCGGCCCTCCAGCATGGCCTCGCGGAACTTCTTCGAGCCGTTGGCGTTGGTGCGCTCGCCGATGGCCAGGTAGGAGGTGTCCTGCCGGAACGGCACGCTCTGGTACAGCGACGCCGCGCCCGGCTCGGGCTGCGGGGCGCGCTCGCTCGGGGCGACGTCCCGGACGCGCTCCACCAGCTGCCGCAGGTGCTCCGGCGTGGTGCCGCAGCAGCCGCCGACCAGGGACAGGCCGTAGTCCCGGACGAAGTTCTGCTGGGCGTCGGCCAGGCCCTCGGGGTCGAGCGGGAAGTGGGCGCCGTCCTTGGTGAGGATCGGCAGGCCTGCGTTCGGCATGCACAGCAGGGGGATGCGCGAGTGGCGCGTCAGATAGCGCAGGTGCTCGCTCATCTCGGCGGGGCCGGTGGAGCAGTTCAGGCCGATCATGTCGATGCCGAGCGGCTCCAGCGCGGTCAGCGCCGCGCCGATCTCGGAGCCGAGCAGCATGGTGCCGGTGGTCTCGAAGGCCATCGAGCACAGCAGGGGCACCTCGACGCCGGTGGCCTCCATGGCCCGGCGGGCGCCGAGGACGGAGGCCTTCGTCTGGAGCAGGTCCTGCGTGGTCTCCACGAGCAGCGCGTCGGCGCCGCCGGCGAGCAGGCCCTCGGCGTTGGCCTGGTAGCCGTCACGGATGGTGCTGTAGGCGACATGGCCCAGCGTGGGCAGCTTGGTGCCGGGGCCGATCGAGCCGAGCACCCAGCGCGGCCGGCCGTCCCGGGCGGCGTACTCGTCGGCCGCCTCGCGGGCGATCCGGGCACCCGCCTCGGACAGTTCGTGCACCCGGTCGGAGATCTCGTACTCCGTCGCGGCCGTGTGGTTGGCGCCGAAGGTGTTGGTCTCGACGCAGTCGACGCCGACCGCGAAGTACGCGTCGTGGACCGACCGGACGATGTCCGGCCGCGTCACGTTCAGGATCTCGTTACAGCCTTCGAGATTCTCGAAGTCCTCGAGCGTCGGGTCCTGCGCCTGGAGCATGGTGCCCATGGCCCCGTCGGCCACGACCACACGGCTGGCCAGGGCCTCTCGGAGGGCGGACACGCGGGTCCGGCTGTCGGAAGGGGTCGGTGGCAACGAGGCCATGTAAAGGGCTCCCTCGAGTGCGACGGCTGTCGGCTATGCGGCTTCCCGGACACACGGGGGGCATCCGGGGGAACGGCGCACCGCGCCAGCCTAACCGGGCGCGGGCCGGTATGGGCAGGGCGTCCACGGGACGGACGCGCGTGGCGTCCCGAACCGGCCGTGTGGCACTGATGTCCCACTGCTGTGCCCCTGGTGAGCCATGGGTGACGACCCGCCGGCGCAACAAATGGTGACCCGCCATTAGCGAGAGGTCGGCATCGACCGGTAGTGTTCGGCATTGCCGAACAAAGGCTGCGGGCGCCGCTGGTCGGCGCTCGAAGGGGACGGAGGCAGTACGGCGATGGCACGGAACATCCAGTCGCTCGAGCGGGCGGCCGCGATGCTGCGGCTGCTCGCGGGCGGCGAGCGGCGGCTCGGCCTGTCGGACATCGCCTCGTCGCTGGGCCTGGCCAAGGGCACCGCCCACGGGATCCTGCGCACCCTCCAGCAGGAGGGCTTCGTGGAGCAGGACGACACCTCGGGGCGCTACCAGCTCGGCGCGGAGCTGCTGCGCCTGGGCACCACCTACCTCGATGTGCACGAGCTGCGGGCGCGGGCCCTGGTGTGGACCGACGACCTGGCCCGCTCCAGCGGCGAGAGCGTCTACCTGGGCGTGCTGCACCAGCAGGGCGTGCTGATCGTGCACCACGTCTTCCGGCCCGACGACAGCCGGCAGGTCCTGGAGATCGGGGCCATGCAGCCGCTGCACTCCACGGCGCTGGGCAAGGTGCTCTCCGCCTACGACCCGGTGGCGCACAGCGAGGCGCTGGAGGCCGACCGCAAGGCGTTCACGGACCGGACCGTGTGCGAGCCGGAGGACTTCGAGCACATCCTGGACGTCACCCGCGCGCGGGGGTACGCGGCGGACGTCGAGGAGACCTGGGAGGGCGTCGCCTCCCTGGCCGCGCCCATCCACGACCGGCGGCGCATGCCGGTCGGCGCGGTCGGCATCACGGGCGCCGTGGAGCGGCTGTGCCGGCCCGACGAAGAGCGAGCGCTGCGCCCCGAGCTGATCGCGGCGGTCCGGGACTGCGCCCGCGCGGTGTCGCGGGATCTGGGTGCCGGGCGGTTCTGACGGGACACGAGGCCGGACCGGGGCGCCACAGGGCGGTCCGGTCTTCGGCATGCCCCTGCTCACCGGCCACCGGAGATCCCTACTGGAGACCGGCGGAGATCCCCGCCGGAGATCCACGGGGCCGCGGCGATCAGTAACGATCGTGTTTTCGACAACACAGCCCTTGACGTGCTCGTAACGCCGAAGCAAGACTCCCGTCCATCGGTCGACATTGTCGAACAGCTACCGGCAATACGCGCTAGAGTGTGACAACGCCAGGCCGGTACAGAACTTCACCCCTGGACGAAGGACAAAGGAGTCGCGGGTGTCCAGCTCCGACATCTTCATCGGCGAGACCATCGGTACCGCCATACTCATCCTCCTCGGCGGCGGGGTCTGCGCCGCCGTCACACTGAAGGCCTCCAAGGCCCGTAACGCCGGCTGGCTCGCCATCACCTTCGGGTGGGGCTTCGCGGTGCTCACGGCGGTCTACACCTCGGCGCCGCTGTCCGGCGCCCATCTGAACCCGGCCGTGACGCTGGCGATCGCGATCAAGGACGGCGACTGGAAGAACGTCCCGGTCTACTGGGCCGGACAGATCCTCGGCGCCATGATCGGTGCCGCCCTGGTCTGGATCGCCTACTACGGCCAGTTCCACGCCCACCTCACCGACCGGGAGATCGTCGGCGGTCCGGGCGCGCAGGACACCACGGCCAAGGCCGTCGAGGCCCAGGAGAAGGCCGCCGGCCCCGTGCTGGGCATCTTCTCCACCGGGCCCGAGGTCCGGGTCGCCTGGCAGAACCTCGCCACGGAGATCATCGGCACCATCGTGCTGGTACTCGCCGTGCTCACCCAGGGCCTGAACGACAAGGGCAACGGCCTGGGCACGCTGGGCGCGCTGATCACCGCGCTCGTGGTGGTGTCCATCGGCCTGTCCCTGGGCGGCCCGACGGGCTATGCGATCAACCCGGCCCGTGACCTCGGTCCGCGCATCGTGCACGCCCTGCTGCCCCTGCCCAACAAGGGCGGCTCCGACTGGGGCTACGCCTGGGTCCCGGTGGCCGGTCCGCTGATCGGCGGCGCCATCGCGGCAGGCATCTACAACGTCGCTTTCGCCTAGAAGCAGTCCTCGCGCCCGTCGCGAAACTTCCAGCACGCGCCGTACGTAAAGCCCCTTGAACCCGGAATTATCAGGAGCACACAGTGACCGACGCGCACACCGCCGGCCCGTTCATCGCCGCCATCGACCAGGGCACCACCTCGTCCCGCTGCATCGTCTTCGACCGCGACGGCCGGATCGTGTCCGTCGACCAGAAGGAACACGAGCAGATCTTCCCGAAGCCGGGCTGGGTCGAGCACAACGCCACCGAGATCTGGACCAACGTCCAGGAGGTCGTCGCCGGGGCCATCGAGAAGGCCGGCATCACCCGCGACGACATCAAGGCCATCGGCATCACCAACCAGCGCGAGACGACCGTGCTGTGGGACAAGAACACCGGTGAGCCCGTCCACAACGCCATCGTCTGGCAGGACACCCGCACCGACGTCCTCTGCCGCGAGCTCGGCCGCAACGTCGGCCAGGACCGCTTCCGCCGCGAGACGGGCCTCCCCCTCGCCTCCTACTTCGCCGGTCCCAAGGCCCGCTGGCTGCTCGACAACGTCGACGGACTGAAGGAGCGCGCCGAGGCGGGCGACATCCTCTTCGGCACCATGGACAGCTGGGTCATCTGGAACCTGACCGGCGGTGTCGACGGCGGCAAGCACGTCACGGACGTCACCAACGCCTCGCGCACGCTGCTGATGAACCTGCACACCATGGAGTGGGACGACAGGATCTGCGAGTCCATCGGTGTCCCGAAGCGGATCCTGCCCGAGATCCGCTCCTCCGCCGAGGTCTACGGCGAGATCACCGGCGGCAAGCTGGGCGATCTGCTCGGCGGCATCCCGGTCGCCTCCGCGCTCGGCGACCAGCAGGCGGCCCTGTTCGGCCAGACCTGTTTCGCCGAGGGCGAGACCAAGTCGACGTACGGCACCGGCACCTTCATGGTGATGAACACCGGTGACAAGATCATCAACTCGTACAGCGGCCTGCTGACCACCGTCGGCTACAAGATCGGCGACCAGGACACGGTCTACGCCCTGGAGGGCTCGATCGCCGTCACCGGCTCGCTGGTGCAGTGGATGCGCGACCAGATGGGCCTGATCTCCACGGCCGCCGAGATCGAGACGCTCGCGCTGTCGGTGGAGGACAACGGCGGTGCCTACTTCGTGCCGGCCTTCTCCGGCCTGTTCGCCCCGTACTGGCGCTCCGACGCCCGCGGTGTGATCGCCGGCCTGACCCGGTACGTCACCAAGGCGCACCTGGCCCGTGCCGTCCTGGAGGCGACCGCCTGGCAGACCCGCGAGATCGCCGACGCCATGACGAAGGACTCCGGCGTGGAGCTCGCCGCCCTGAAGGTCGACGGCGGCATGACCTCCAACAACCTGCTGATGCAGACACTGGCCGACTTCGTCGACGCGCCCGTGGTGCGCCCGATGGTCGCCGAGACCACCTGCCTCGGCGCCGCCTACGCCGCCGGTCTCGCCGTCGGCTTCTGGAACAGCACCGACGACCTGCGCGCCAACTGGCGCCGGGCCGCCGAGTGGACCCCCCGCATGGACGCGGACACCCGCGCCCGTGAGTACAAGAACTGGCTCAAGGCCGTCGAGCGGACCATGGGCTGGCTCGAGGACGAGGAGTAAGAAACAGCATGACCACTCAGTCCACCCTGAAGTCCGTGCCTGCCCTGGGGACGCGCCCGTCCTCCGGCTCGAACCCGAGCCGAGCCGAGACCAGGGAGCAGCTCGCCAAGGCGTCGTACGACCTTCTCGTGATCGGCGGCGGCATCCTGGGCATCTCCACCGCCTGGCACGCCGCGCAGTCCGGCCTCAGGGTGGCTCTGGTCGACGCCGGCGACTTCGCCGGTGCCACCTCCTCCGCATCCTCCAAGCTGCTCCACGGCGGTCTGCGCTACCTCCAGACCGGCGCCGTGAAGCTGGTGGCGGAGAACCACTTCGAGCGCCGTGCGGTCTCCCGGCAGGTGGCTCCCCACCTGGCGAACCCGCTCACGTTCTACCTCCCCGTGTACAAGGGCGGGCCGCACGGCGCGGCGAAGCTCGGGGCGGGCGTCTTCGCCTACTCCGCTCTGTCGGCCTTCGGTGACGGCGTCGGGCATCTCCTCTCGCCGGCCAAGGCCGCGCAGGACGTGCCCGAGCTGCGCACCGAGAACCTCAAGGCCGTGGCCGTGTACGGCGACGACCAGATGAACGACGCGCGCATGGCGCTGATGACGGTCCGCGGCGCTGTGGAGGCGGGCGCGGTCGTCCTCAACCACGCCGAGGTGACGGGCCTGCGCTTCACCCAGGGCCGCGTCACCGGCGCCGAGCTCAGGGACCGGCTGTCCGGCGACGAGTTCGGCGTCAGCGCCCGGCTGGTGCTGAACGCGACCGGACCGTGGGTCGACCACCTGCGGAAGCTGGAGGACCCGAACGCGGCCCCGTCCATCCGCCTGTCGAAGGGCGCGCACCTCGTCCTGAAGCGCACCTCCCACTGGAAGGCCGCGCTCGCCACCCCGATCGACAAGTACCGCATCACCTTCGCCCTCCCGTGGGAGGACATGCTGCTCCTCGGCACCACCGACGAGGAGTTCGAGGGCGATCCGGCGGATGTCGCGGTCACCGAGCAGGACATATCCCAGATCCTCGACGAGGCCGCCTTCTCCGTCCGCGACCAGCAGCTGAGCCGCGACCTCATCACGTACGCCTTCGCCGGTCTGCGCGTGCTGCCGGGCGGCCCCGGCGACACCGCGAAGGCCAAGCGCGAGACGGTGGTGACCGAGGGCAAGGGCGGCATGCTGTCCGTCGCGGGCGGCAAGTGGACGACGTTCCGGCACATCGGCCGCACGATCATGAAGAAGCTGGAGTCGCTGCCGGGCCACCCGCTGGGCGACGACTTCGAGCCCATCAGCTCGCTGCCGAAGAAGCTGCCGCTGCCCGGCATCGCCAACCCGCGCGCGGTCGCCCACCGGCTGCTGACCGACCGCCCGGCGCCCGGCCCGCGCATGGCGGCCGACACCGCCAGGCACCTGGCCACCCACTACGGCTCGCTGGCCTTCGACATCGCCCGCCTGGCCAACGAGAGCCCCGAGCTCGCCGAGCGCGTCCACCCGGACGCCCCGGAGATCTGGGCGCAGGTCGTCTGGGCCCGGGACCACGAGTGGGCCGAGACGCAGGACGACGTGCTGCGCCGCCGCACGACGCTGACGATCCGCGGCCTGGCCACGGACGACGTCCGCGCCAAGGTCCAGGACCTGCTCGACAAGAAGTAGGCCCGGCCCGGGAGAGGGGTCCCCTCGCAGCAAGGGGCGGTTCCACACCGACGGAGCCGCCCCTTCCGCGTTCCGGACCCCCATAATGACCTGATACATCGGAGGCCTGATCGACAGGGAGGCCGGCCATGGCAGTCACCGACGAGGCGATCGAGAAGATCAAGGGCATGATCGTCTCCGGCGCGCTGCGGCCGGGCGACCGGCTGCCCAAGGAGAGCGAACTCGCCGCCGACCTCGGCCTGTCCCGCAACTCCCTGCGGGAGGCCGTGCGCGCGCTGTCCCTCATCCGGATCCTGGACGTCCGGCAGGGCGACGGCACCTACGTCACCAGCCTCGACCCGCAGCTCCTGCTGGAGGCGCTGAGCTTCGTCGTGGACTTCCACCGCGACGACACGGTCCTGGAGTTCCTGGCCGTGCGCCGGATCCTGGAACCGGCGGCGACGGCCGCGGCGGCCCTCCGGATCAGCGAGCAGCAGCTCGACGCGCTCACGGCCCAGCTGGACAAGCTCGGCGACGACCCGTCCGTCGAGGACCTCGTCGCCTGCGACCTGGAGTTCCACCGGGGCATCGTGCAGAGCTCGGGCAACTCCGTGCTGTGCTCGCTGCTCGACGGCCTGTCGGGCCCCACCACCCGGGCCCGGATCTGGCGCGGCCTGACCCAGGAGGACGCGGTCGGCCGCACGCTGCGCGAGCACCGGGCGATCCTGGCGGCCCTGCGCGACCGGGACGCCGAGGCGGCACGCTCGTGGGCGACGGTGCACATCGCGAGCGTGGAGCAGTGGCTGCGCTCCACGCTGTGACCAGGGCCTCACGGACAGCTTGGACGACTCCGGGGTGTTCAGGGGTGGATCACGGGGCAGTGATGGGGTCACTCCCCCTGCGAGGGGGCTGCGGGCGCCCCCTTGGCACGCCGTAAGGTTGGGGGGTACGCGAGGGCACGTCGGAAGGAGGCGCTGGGTGATCGAGCTCGAGGGGGTTCCCGAGCTGGTCGACCCGGTCATGGTGGCCGCGTTCGAGGGCTGGAACGATGCCGGCGACGCCGCCTCCACCGCGGTCGCGCATCTGGACCGGGAGTGGAAGGGCGAGGTCTTCGCGGCGCTGGACGCCGAGGACTACTACGACTTCCAGGTCAACCGCCCCACGGTGTTCATGGAAGCCGGCGTCCGCAAGATCACCTGGCCGACGACACGACTGTCGGTGGTCCGGGTCGGCGGGGACAAGCCACGCGACCTCGTCCTCGTCCGGGGTATCGAACCGTCCATGCGATGGCGGTCGTTCTGCAACGAACTGCTCGGCTTCGCGCACGAACTCGGCGTGGAACTGGTGGTCGTCCTGGGCGCCCTGCTCGGTGACACCCCGCACACCCGCCCGGTTCCGATCAGCGGGACGACGTCCGACCCGGACCTGGCCCGCCGCATGGACCTGGAGGAGACCAAGTACGAGGGCCCCACGGGCATCGTCGGCGTCCTCCAGGAGGCCTGCACGCACGCGGGCGTGCCGGCCGTCTCCCTGTGGGCGGCGGTGCCGCACTACGTCTCCCAGCCGCCGAACCCGAAGGCCACGCTGGCCCTCCTGAACCGGCTGGAGGACCTGATCGACGTGCGCATTCCGCTGGGCGAGCTGCCCGAGGACGCGCGCGCCTGGCAGGTCGGCGTGGACCAGCTGGCCGCCGAGGACAGCGAGGTCGCCGAGTACGTCCAGTCGCTGGAGGAGGCCCGGGACACCGCCGAGCTGCCGGAGGCGTCCGGTGAGGCGATCGCCCGCGAGTTCGAGCGGTATCTGCGGCGCCGGGACGGCGGCGGACCGACCGCCTCCGGCGGGCACGCCACGGCGGACGGCAGCGACAGCTCCTCGTACCTGCGGGACAACCCCAGCGGCCGTACACGGCCCCCGAAGCCGCCCAAGCCGGGTACGGACGACGAGGAGTCGTCGGAGGAGTGAGCGGGGCCGAGTCCAGCTGAAGGACGGAAGAAGGGGCGCCTCCCGGCCGGGTGGCGCCCCTTCGTGTGCTCTGCGGCTACAGCGCGACGCCCAGCAGCGCGTCCACCGCCCGGGAGACCACCCCGGGGGCGCCCTCGTCCGTGCCGCCGCCGCGCTCCTGGAGGGCGGCCCAGCGGTCGACCGCGGTGAGCGCGGCCGGGGCGTCCAGATCGTTCGCGAGGGCCTCGCGGATCTCCTCCACGAGCGCCTCCGCCGGGGGCCCGTCGGGCCGGGACACGGCGGCCCGCCAGCGGCCGAGCCGCGCGACGGCGTCCTGGAGGACCTGGTCGGTCCATTCCCAGTCGGCGCGGTAGTGGTGGGCGAGCAGCGCGAGCCGGATGGCGGCCGGGTCGACGCCGTCGCACCGGAGGGTGGAGACGAAGACCAGGTTGCCCTTGGACTTGGACATCTTCTCGCCGTCGAGGGCGACCATGCCGGCGTGCACGTACGCCTTGGCCATGGGGAACTCGCCGGTGAGGGCCTGGGCGTGCGAGGCGCCCATCTCATGGTGCGGGAAGGCCAGGTCGGAGCCGCCGCCCTGGATGTCGAAGCCCATGCCGAGGTGGTCCAGGGCGATGGCCACGCACTCGATGTGCCAGCCGGGCCGTCCGCGCCCGAGCGATCCGCCGTCCCAGCTGGGCTCGCCCTCCCGGGCCGCCATCCACAGCATCGGGTCGAGCGGGTTCTTCTTGCCCGGCCGGTCCGGGTCGCCGCCGCGCTCGGCGGACAGCAGCCGCATCGCCGCGGCGTCCAGCCCGGAGACCTTGCCGAAGTGCGGGTCGGCTTCGACGGAGAAGTAGACGTCGCCGTCGAGTTCATAGGCCGCGCCCATGTCCCGCAGGCGTTCGACGAGCGGGACGATCCCGGGTATCGCCTCGACGGCGCCTATGTACTCTCGCGGCGGCAGCATCCGCAGGGCCGTCATGTCCTCGCGGAAGAGGGCCGTCTCCTGCTCGGCGAGCGCGGCCCAGTCGAGGCCGTCGCGCTGGGCCCGCTCCAGGAGGGGGTCGTCGACGTCGGTGACGTTCTGGACGTAGTGAACCTGCCGCTTGGTGTCGAGCCACACGCGCTGCACGAGGTCGAACGCGTTGTAGGTCGCCGCGTGTCCTATGTGGGTGGCGTCGTACGGGGTGATGCCACAGACGTAGATACGGGCGACGGGACCGGGGTCGAGGGTGACGAGGCCGCCGGTCGCGGTGTCGTGGATCCTCAGGTCGCGGCCCTGACCAGGCAGGGCGGGGACCTCGGAAGCGGGCCAGGCATGCATGCCTTGAGCCTAACCGGACTGAAGTTCCATATACGAATGGGAGCGGGCCGGACGGCCGAGAAGGCGCTCTTGCGAGAACTCGGCGTATGTGCTGCTACGCGAGCGGCCCGGGGAATCGCTCACACGGGTGGCCACGGGATCGCCGGCCACTCCCCGCTCGGCTCGGGATGCTTCCCCGAGGCGAGGAGCGCGGCGACCCGCGCGCGGGTGGCGTCGATCTCCGCGCCGGTGATCAGCGGCTGGAGCCGGGCGGTGAGGGGACCGTCGTCCGCCAGGTCCTTCCGGAGGCCTTCGAGGACGTCCAGGGCCTCCTGGGTGAGGGGCTCCCCCGCCCACCCCCACAGCAGGGTCCGCAGCTTGTTCTCGGCGTTGAAGGTGACCCCGTGGTCGATCCCGTACAGCCGCCCCTCGCCGGTCGGCAGCAGGTGCCCGCCCTTGCGGTCGGCGTTGTTGAGCACGGCGTCCAGCACCGCGAGCCGCCGCAGCCGCTGGTCGTCCGCGTGCACGAGGAGCGCGGTGCGGCCCTCGCCGACCTCGGCGAAGCCGATCGCCTTCCAGCCCGGCTCCGGTTCCTCGGCGTCGACCAGGGCGAGCAACTCGGCCTCCGGCGCCGCCTCGACCCACAGCTGGCACATGCCCTCGCCGTAGGGGCCGTCCCGCAGCACGGTGGGCGGGACGAGGCCCCAGCCGGTCGCCTCGGAGACCTCGTACGCGGCGACCTCGCGCTGGGCCAGCGTCCCGTCGGGGAAGTCCCACAGGGGCCGCTCCCCGGCGACCGGCTTGTAGATGCAGGCCGCCTCCTGGCCGTCGCGGGCGACCGCGCAGTACAGGGCCGCGTTGGACGCCTCACGGATGCGTCCGCGCACGGTGAGTTCGCCCCGGGCGAGCAGTTCGGCGGGGTCCGGAGGTGTCACGCTCCGCGGCGGTATCCGTTCTGGCGCGGACATACGTGTCCTTCCGGGTCGAGCGGGAGGCTGCACAGCGGGCACGGCGGCCGCCCGGCGTTGACGATGTCGAGGGCGCGCTTGGCGAAGGCCCTGGCCTGCGCGCCGGTGAGCCGGACCCGCAGCATCGGGGGCCCGTTCTCCTCGTCCTGGAGCAGCCGCTCCTCGGCCTCGGCGAGGTCCTCCTCGGTGTCGGCGTCGAGCTCGACGAGCGCCTGCGCCTCGACGATCATCAGCTGCTCCTCGCCGTCCCAGGCGAGCGCCATGGTGCCGACCCGGAACTCCTCCTCGATGGGGGTGTCGAGCGGGGCGGTGTCGGTGATGTCCGACGGTGCGACGGCGGGCACGGAGGCGCTGCCTCCGCTACGGCGTACGACCTCGTCGAGCAGTTCGTCCATGCGTTCGGCCAGCGCGGCGACCTGGGTCTTCTCCAGGGCCACGCTGGTCACCCGGGAGCCGGCGGAGGCCTGGAGGAAGAACGAACGACGCCCGGGCAGTCCGACCGTGCCGGCCACGAAACGCTCCGGATGGTCGTAGAGGAACACCTGACGGGACACGTCCTGTCTCCATTGGAATCGTGGGAACCGTGTGACTACGGCACTGCTGCGACCGCTTCACCCTACTGCGGCCGACGATCACGGTGCGCCCGCACCACCCCCGACGGGAGCCTCGTCGCCCGGCGGTTCCTCGCGCGGCACCAGGGACGTGAAGTCGCCGGTGTCGCCGAGCCGGACGAGAAACGGCCGCAGCCGGGTGTAGCGGATCGCGGTGATGGAACACGGTTCAACGGAAATCCGCTGGAAGAGGTCCAGATGAAGTCCGAGTGCGTCCGCCACGAGCGACTTGATGACGTCGCCGTGCGAGCACATGAGGTAGACGGCGTCGGCGCCGTGGTCGCGCTCCACGCGCGCGTTCCACTCGCGTACGGCCTCGGCGGCGCGGGTCTGCATGGCCCGCATGGACTCGCCGCCCGGGAACGCCGCGGCGGAGGGGTGCGCCTGCACCACCTCCATCAGGGGCTGGTCCTTGAGCTCGTCGAGCTTGCGCCCCGACCAGTCGCCGTAGTGGGCCTCGCCGATGCGCTCGTCGGTGTGCGGGCTGAGGTCCGGCCGGGCCTGGAGAAGCGGCCGGATCGTCTCCTGGCAGCGCTGGAGCGGGCTGGTGACGATCTCGGCGAGGGGCAGCTCGGCAAGCCGCCCGGGCAGCGCCGCGGCCTGCGCCGCGCCGCGTTCGTCGAGGGCGACACCGGGCGTCCAGCCGGCGAGCAGTCCCTCGGTGTTGGCGGTGGAACGTCCGTGCCGGACCAGGATCAACGTGGGCATGCGGTCCAGCGTAGGCGCACGCGCGCGTACGGTGTCGTTCGAGTGACGGGAGACTCGCTTCGTGATCGTCGACTGTGCCATCTACCGCGGGGGACACCGGTCACAAGGGCCGGAGGACTTCTCCGACGCGCTGGGCGAGGCCCGTGCGGCGGGTGGTTTCGTGTGGATCGGGCTGCATGAGCCGACGGAGCGCGAATTCGAGCTCGTGACCCGGGAGTTCGGGCTGCATCC
The DNA here is from genome assembly GCF_042958445.1 of Streptomyces sp. NPDC007991. Lineage (NCBI taxonomy): Bacteria > Bacillati > Actinomycetota > Actinomycetes > Kitasatosporales > Streptomycetaceae > Streptomyces > Streptomyces sp. NPDC007991. Next base: position 151,800 of record NZ_JBIBJD010000010.1, on the reverse strand, counting down.
GCTGGCCGTCGAGGACGCCCTCAAGGCCCACCAGCGGCCCAAGCTGGAGGTGTACGACGACTCGCTCTTCGTGGTGCTCAAGCCGGTGGTGTACGAGCCGCAGAGCGACACCGTCTCCGCCGGCGAGGTCATGATCTTCCTGGGCGACTCGTTCGTCGTGACCGTCCGGCACGGCGAGGGCGCCCCCCTCAAGGCCGTACGGCAGCGGCTGGAGCAGGAGCCGGACCTGCTGGGCAACGGCCCCACGTCCGTGCTGTACGCGGTCGCCGACGCCGCCGTCGACCACTACCTGGAGGTCGCGACCGAGCTGCAGGCCGACCTGGAGGGGCTGGAGACGGAGGTGTTCTCACCGGACGGCGGGGGCTCGCGGCACACCGCGTCCCGGATCTACAACTTCAAACGGCAGGTCCTGGAGTTCCGCCGGGCGACCGGGCCGCTGGCACTGCCGATGAGCCGGCTGGCGGGTACGGCGCCGTCCGGCGTGACCGTGCCGTTCGTCGACGACCGGGCCCGGCCGTTCCTCCGCGACGTCAGCGATCACCTGACGCGGGTGAACGAGTCCGTGGAGAACCTGGACCGGCTGGTGTCGGACATCCTGAACGCGCATCTGGCGCAGATGAGTGTCCGGCAGAACGACGACATGCGGAAGATCTCCGCGTGGGCGGCCATGGCGGCGATCCCCACGATGCTCGCGGGGATCTACGGCATGAACTTCGAGCACATGCCCGAGCTGCGCTGGGTGTGGTCCTATCCGGCGCTGATCGCGGTGATGGGCGTTCTCGAGGTGCTGGTGTTCCGGCTGTTCAAGCGCCGCGGCTGGTTGTAGCGGCGCCGCGGCCGGCTGGGGGGGCGGGCCGGCTCAGGCGACCTCGGCTGCCGCGGGCGCGGGCCCGCCGAGGGCGTCGCGGCGCTCGGGCGTCTTCAGCGACACCATCCGGCGCCAGCCGCCCAGCCGTTCGTAGGCGTACATCGCGTGGATGCCCGCCGCGAGCACCGCCGACTTGGCCCTGGACCAGCCGAGGATGCGGCCCATGTGCGCCATGACCGCGAGGCTGACGTCCCGGTAGATCCGGATCTCGGCGAGCGCGCAGGCGCGCAGGGTCCGCTGGATGGCCCGGCCGTGGCCCGCGCGGGCGAAGCGCAGCAGTTCCTCGTGACAGTAGGCGAGGTGGTTGTCCTCGTCGTGGGAGATCTGCTTGACCGCGCGGCCGATGTCGGGGTGGTCGGCGAAGTGCTTGCGGAGCAGTTCCATCTGTTCGGAGGCGCGCTGTTCGGTGACCCTGCTGTGCGAGAGGTAGGTGACGATGTCCTGGACCGTGAGCCGCTCGTCGCGGCCCAGCTGCTCGTGCGCGAGGCCGATGCCGTGCTTCTCCAGGAGCATCGTGTAGTCGGTCTCCGGCGGGACCGGGACGGGGGCGAGGCCGCGCTTCTTCATCAGGGCGTTGAAGATCCGGCCGTGCTTGTCCTCGTCGGCGCCGTGCCGGGTGATCTTGGGGGCGAGTTCCCGCTCGCTGTCGGGGACGAGCGCGGCGATACGGGCGTTCTCCCAGCCGCCCTGGGACTCGCCGCTCGCGGCGATGGAGCAGAACAGGGCGAAGGCCTCGTCGTCGGCGAGGATTTCCTGGAACACACTCTTGGCCGAAAGCATCGTGAGCACCTCTCCCGCGCGCGTGCGCGTGCTGCGTGATTCCGCAGGTTTCGCCGGCTTCCATCGGTTTCCGCAAAGAACGAGTCAAGTGCGGGACGGCGGGCGCTGCAACAGGTGCGTGGGACAACTCCGCCGAATGGCGGACACGGGAGACCGCCCCGGCCGCGGGGGGCTTCGCCGCCGGGGCGGGGACATGCCGGCGTAACCGCGACAGGCGCGGGGCGTTGTTCCGCGTGACGGCCGTGGCGGGGAAGACCCCCGAGCCCCCACCACGGCCGAGACAACTCCGCCGGGTGCCGCCCTGTCAGGCGAGCCCGGCGCGCTCCAGGGCCTCGGTGCCGGCGCGGAGGGACGCGAGCCGCTCGTCGAGGGTGAAGCCCGCCGGGGCGAGGCTCAGGGTGGTGACGCCGGCCTCCGCGTAGGCCTTCATCCGGTCCGCGATCCGGTCGACGGACCCCAGCAGCGCGGTCTTGTCGATCAGCTCGTGCGGGACGGCGGCCGCGGCGCCCTGCTTGTCGCCGGAGAGGTACTTGCCCTGGATCTCGGCGGCCTCCTTCTCGTAGCCCATGCGCTGGGCGAGCTGGTTGTAGAAGTTCTGCTTGGGGCTGCCCATGCCGCCGACGTACAGCGCGGTGTAGGGGCGGAAGGTGTCGGCGAGCGCGGCGATGTCCTTGTCGTCGCCGACGGCGAGCGGGAGCGTCGGGCAGACGTCGAAGCCGTCGAGCGTCTTGCCGGCCTTCTCCCGGCCGGCGCGCAGGTACTTGATCGTCGTCTCCTCCAGGTGGTCGGCGGAGGGGAAGATCAGCAGGGCGCCGTCGGCGATCTCGCCGGTCTGCTCCAGGTTCTTCGGGCCGATCGCGGCGATGTACAGCGGGATGTGCTCGCGCTGCGGGTGCACGGTCAGCTTGATGGGCTTGCCCGGGCCGCCGGGGAGGGGCAGCGTCCAGTGCTCGCCCTCGTAGGACAGGCGCTCGCGCGTCATGGCCCTGCGGACGATTTCGACGTACTCACGCGTGCGTGCCAGCGGTTTGTCGAACTTGACGCCGTACCAGCCTTCGGAGACCTGCGGGCCGGAGACGCCGAGGCCGAGGCGGAAGCGGCCGCCGGAGAGGGAGTCCAGGGTGGCCGCCGTCATGGCCGTCATCGCGGGCTGGCGGGCCGGGATCTGGAAGATGGCGGAGCCGACGTCGATACGTTCGGTCTGGGCGGCGACCCAGGTCAGTACGGTGGCGGCGTCGGAACCGTAGGCCTCGGCGGCCCAGCAGACGGCGTATCCGAGCCGGTCGGCCTCCTGGGCGACGGCCAGGTTGTCCGCGTCCATTCCGGCACCCCAGTAGCCGAGGTTGATACCGAGCTGCATGCCGAATCCCCTTACCGATCAGTAACGTGCATGTGCGCAGACCTTAGCGCGCGGCTCGGCGGGGACCTAGTGCCGGGCGGCGGTGGCCGGGGCCGGGAAATCGGCTTTCCACAGGCCACCACAGGGAAGGTTCTGGCCAGTAATCTCGGCGTTCATGGAGCAGAGGCATCTCGGCCGCACCGGCCTGCGTGTGTCCCGGATCGGACTCGGCACCCTGACCTGGGGGCGGGACACCGACGAGCACGACGCCGCGGACCTGATGAAGACGTTCTGGGAAGCGGGCGGGACCCTCGTCGACACCGCGGACGTGTACGGCGACGGAGACGCCGAGTACCTGCTCGGCAGGCTCATGGACGGCCTGGTGGCCCGGCGGGACCTGATCATCTCGACCAAGGCCGGCAGCGTGCCGGACCCCGACCGCCGCTTCGACACCTCCCGCGGCCATCTGCTCTCCGCGCTCGACGCCTCGCTCTCCCGGCTCGGCACCGACTACGTCGACCTGTGGCACGTGCACGCCTTCGACCCGGACACCCCGCTGGAGGAGACCCTCCAGGCCCTCGACCTCGCGGTCGCCAGCGGCCGGGCCCGGTACGCCGCCGTCTCCAACTTCTGCGGCTGGCAGCTCGCCAAGGCCGCGACCTGGCAGCTGGCGGCCCCCGGCACGCGGACCCGGCTGGCGGCCACGCAGCTGGAGTACTCGCTGCTCCAGCGGGGCGTCGAGCGCGAGGTGCTGCCGGCCGCGCTGGACCTGGGCATCGGACTGCTGCCGTCCTCGCCGCTGGGGCGCGGGGTGCTGACCGGCAAGTACCGGGGCGACGCCACGCCGCCGGACTCGCGCGGCGCCTCGGAGCACCTCGCGCCGTTCGTCGCGCCGTACCTGGACGACACGGCCAGGCGCATCGTGGACGCCGTGACCACCGCGGCCGACGGTCTCGCGGTGACACCGCTCCAGGTGGCGCTGGCCTGGGTCCGCGACCGGCCGGGAGTGGCCGCGCCCATCGTCGGCGCGCGCAACGCGCAGCAGCTCACGGCGGCATTGTCAGTGGAGAGCCTTAGTCTTCCTGACGAGATCTGCCGGGCGCTCGACGACGTGTCGGCGCCTGTGCACCGCTATCCCGATCACGACTGGAGCACGCTGTGAGCACGGAGCCGGAGACCACCCAGGACGCCGAGCCGGGGACGCCGACCGGTGGTGCGCGGACCGAGGGGGCCGAGGGACCGGGGGCCGACGCGGCCGGTTCCGGAGAGGTGTCCGAGGGCGGGGCGACCGATGCCGATCCCGCAGCTTCCCGTGACGGATCCGAGGCCGAGGGGACCGCAGGGGACGCGGCCGACGCCGGTGACGTGTCCGAGGCCGAGGCCGAGCTGCGGGCCCAGCGCCTGGAGCGGGAGCGGATCGAGCAGCGCAAGGCCGGAAAGAAGGCGCCGATCGAGGCCGGGACCAAGCTGAGCGGCAAGGCCGCCGATCTGCTCGCGGCCGTACGGGCCGTGGAGAGCGGCGAGAAGCCGGTCGCCGCGGTGTTCGCGGAGCCCGAGCCCGCCCCCCGCCGCTCCGCCCCGGAGCCGGTACGGCGGCCACAGCCGGTGGCGGCCGGGGCCGTCGACGCGGCGACGGCTCCCGCACCGGAGGCGGTGCGGGCCGTGCGTCAGGTGCTCGGCGAGGGCGGTGCCCCCGACGTGCTCGCACCGCAGGTGGCCGCCGCCCTCGGTGAGGGTGCGGACGAGCTGCTGCGGGCCGATCCCTGGCAGTTGCTGCGGGTCGCCGGCGTGCGGCCCGAGCAGGCCGACGGGTTCGCCCGGGCCCTGCTCGGCGCCGAGTGCGGCCCGGACGACGAGCGGCGGGGCCGGGCCGTCACCGTCTGGCTCCTGGAGCAGGCCGCGCTGGCCGGGCACACCGCCCTGGAGATGTCGGCGCTCCTCGCGGCCCTGGCCCAGCGGGGCGTGCCGGACCCCGACAGCGCCGTGCAGGACGCGATCGCGGAGGGCGAGGCGCTGGTCTTCCAGGACGCCCTGGAGGAGAGGGCCGACACGCCGGCCCGGGCCGAGGAGGACTCCGAGGAGGACGAGGAGCGTCCGGTCCGTGTCCTGGTCGGCCTGGAGCGGTACGCGCTCGCGGAGGAGAGCCTGGCAGACGGGCTGGCCCGGCTGGTCAACTCGGTGCCCAAGCAGGACGGTTCGGCCGAGGACTGGGAGCGGGCCGCCGCCGGGGCCAGGGGTTCGACGGCGGAGCTGTTCCGCGCGGTCGCCGCGCACGGCCTGGTCCTGCACACCGGCGGCGAGGCCTCCCTGACCGAGCCCGCGGCACTGCTGACCGCCGCGCACACCCTCGGCCTGCGCGCCTGGGCCGCCACCCACGGCCCGATCGGCCGCACGCGCTTCGCGGCCCTGCTGCGCCGGTCCGGCCACCCGTCGGGCCCGTCCACCGACGCCTCCTCCCCCGAGGCCCCCTCCCCCGGCGCCCCCTTCCCCGTCACCACCGTCGCCGGACTGCTCTCCGGGGCCGAAGGGCCTGGCCGGGATGCGGACGGGGCGCTGGATCTCGATCTGCTCGTCGTGCTGGACGCGCCACAGCTGGACGTCGAGACGGCCGCGCTGCTGACGGAGTCGCTGCCGGACGGGGCGCGGCTGGTGCTGGCCGGGGATCCGGCGGTGCTGTGGTCCGTGGGTCCGGGCCGGGTGTTCGCGGATCTGCTCGCGGCGCGGATCTGCCCGCAGATCGCCTCACGGCAGCCGGATGCCGGGCCGCTGGGCGAGCTGGTCTCCGGTATCGGCGTCGGCGAGCTGAACCAGGTCGAGGCCCCCGGCAAGGAGGTCGTGATCGTGCCGGTGCGGGACGCGGGCGAGGCCGTGCACCGGACGGTGCAGCTCGTCGTGGACTCGGTGCCGCGGGCGATCGGCGTACCGGCCGAGCAGACGCAGGTGATCACGCCGGGGCACGGCGGCGCCGTCGGCACGCGCGCGCTCAACGCGGCGTTGAAGGAGCGGCTCAATCCGGGCCCGGGCCGCTTCGGCGGCTTCGACCCCGGTGACCGGATCGTCTACTCCCCGGTGCCGGGCCGTGCGCTGCCGGGCCGCGTGGTGAGGGCGGATGCCGAGGGGCTGCACCTGTCGTGCGAGGGCGCGGACGAGGACGTCGTCGTACCGAAGGAGCGGGTGGAGCAGTCCGTGCGGCACGGCTGGGCGCTCACCGCGCACCAGGCGGTGGGGAGCCGGTGGCCCGCGGTGGTCGTGGTGCTGCCCGGCGATGCCGCGCAGGTCCTCAGCCGGCCGTGGGTCTACACGGCGTTCGGGCGGGCCGACCGCCATCTGTCCGTCGTGCACGGGGTGGAACAGGCGTTGCCGAGGGCCGTGGCCGAGGTTCCGGCGAAGCCCCGGACGACCCGGCTTCCGATGCTGCTCGCCCCGCAGATCAGCGGCTGACGACTACGGCGGTGGTCACGGGGCGACCCCGTGACCACCGCCGTCGGGTGGTCGGCGCGTGCGCTCAGCGGCGGTCCGCGTCGAGCGGCTCCAGGTCCTCGTCCTCGTCCAGGCCGGTGTCGAGGTCGTCCCCCACCTCGTCGTCCTCGTCATCGTCGTCGACGTCGTCGAACACGGCGCTGACATCGAAGCGGCAGACGACACTCTGCGGATCGACCTGCTCGAACGGCGCCTCCAGCCACTCTCCGGGGTCGGCCGGTTCCTCCGCCGCCGTCACCCAGAGCGTGGAGTCGCCCTCTTCCAGCCCGAACTCCTTGTGCCGGGAGGCGATCTCGTCGGGTTCGAACTCGCCGAAAAGGAGACCGAGCGCACCGTGGACCGTCCCTGAGGCGGCCGGGCCGTCCTCGCCCTCCGCGGCCTCGATCCGCTGCGCGTGGGCGAGCAGCCGCTGTGGCTCCGCGACCGCGTAGTCGCGGCGGATCAGTACGCTCAGCGCGTTCGGTTCCTCGGGCCCGGTGTACGGGGGCAGCGCGTCCTCCGTACCGGGGATCTCGAAGGGGGTGACCTCGTCGTAACGGTCGTAGAGCAGTTCGTCGTACACCTCTGCGGCCGCGGCCAGCTGGTTGAACGCCTCGTAGACGGCCGGGTCGTCCTCCCCCGACCTGCGTTCGACCGCGGCCAGGTGGCGGTCGAGCGCGGTCTTGACCGCCTCGGCGGCGGCGCGTACCTCGGCAGCGGTGGGCTGCGCAGCATCAGACATAGTGCAGACGCTATCCGTACCAGGCCCCAGCCCGCACAATAGATGCGATGCCGGAATACGAATTTGTCGACGTGTACGTGCCGCGCGGGGTCTCCCGCAAGGAGACGGCACGTCTGCTGACGGACCATGCCGAGTACGGACACTGGGAGTTGCACCGTCTGAGCCTGCTGCGCGACGGCAGCCGCAAGGTACGGTTGCGCCGGCGGATCATCCGTCAGGTGCGGGCCACGTGGTGAGCTGAGACGGGGCACGGGGAGAAGGCACACGGGAGCGGGCCCCGCATCGGCGGGGCCCGCTCCGTTTCCGCGGGTGTCGGGCCATTCCCGGGCTGTCAGGCCTGTCCGGGGCTGTCAGGCCGAGGTGCGCGCCTTGCGGTAGAGGATCGAGCCGGCGAGCAGCGCGCCCGCGCCGGCCGGCAGGGCGAGACCGAGCGGCAGGTCGCTGCCGGTGCTGGCGAGCTGGGAGTGGCCCTTGGGCTGGGTGACGAACTGGCCGCCCGGCTCGTTGCCGTGCGAGGAGCCGCCCGGCGTCTCGCCGTCCGCGCCGGGCGGGGTGCCGGGCCCGCCCGGGTTTCCGGGACCACCCGGACCACCGGGGTTGCCAGGACCACCGGGCTCACCCGGGTTTCCGGGGTTACCTGGGTTACCAGGGTTTCCGGGGTTACCAGGGTTGCCCGGGTTTCCCGGCTGTCCCGGGTTCTCGTTGCCGCCGCCGGGCGGGGTGGTGTGGTGTCCGCCGGAGCCGCCGTTCGCGCAGTCGTTGCCTGTGCTGGGGTTGCCGGCGCCGATGACGTCGACGCTGTTGCCGCAGACGTTCACCGGCACGTCGATCGGCACCTCGACATGGTTGCCCGAGCCGACGCCGGGCGAGTCACCGGCATGGCCGCCGGCGTGCGAGCCGCCCTTGTCGCCCGAATCGCCGTATCCCCCCGATGACGATCCACCGCCCTGGTTGGCGCACGAGTTGCCCACCGAGGGGTTGAGGACACCGATCACGTTGACCGTGTTCCCGCACACGTTGACCGGCGCGTGCACCGGCGCCTGCACCGTGTTCCCGGACAGCACGCCGGGCGAGCCCGAGCCGGCGCCCTGGGCGCCCACGTCGGCGTGCGCGGAGCCGCCCGCGGCGGCGATCACGCCGGTCGCGGCCGCCACGGTCATCAGACCCTTGCGGGTGACCTGTCGCATTCCTGAATACCTGCCTTCGGCCTGTCTCGAATTCTTCTCGAATTCCTCGAAAGAAGCGTTCGGTCCCGGAGCTCATGGCATGTGCTCCGGGACCGTTGGCTTTGGAACTCCCCTCAAAGAAGGGGAAGCGTCACTTGTTGACGCAGGAGTTGCCGAAGGCGGGGTTCAGCAGGCCGATCACGGAGACCGTGTTGCCGCAGACGTTCACCGGGGCGTGAACGGGCGCCTGAATGACGTTGCCGGACACGACGCCCGGGGAGTGCACGGCGGCACCCTGGGCACCCGAGTCGGCGACGGCCAGGCCCGCGCCCGCGAGAACCAGCCCACCGGTGGCAGCCGCAGCAGCGACGACCTTCTTGATCATTATTCCTCCTAGTTGGCAAAGCGACCCATCTTGCGATCGCATTACCTGTAACGAGGAGGGAGTAATGAGGCTACGAGCTTATGGTCGCATTCACCCTTCCCAGTCGATGTCGCACGCCCGATCGAATAGCGCTGTTTCGTGTGGGCTGTTTCAGGACGCGTCGATGAACCGGTCGAGCACCCGCGCGCCGAACTTCAGGCCCTCCACCGGCACCCGCTCGTCCACGCCGTGGAACATGCCGGCGAAGTCCAGCTCCGGCGGCAACTGCAGCGGCACGAAGCCGAAGCCGCGGATGCCCAGGTCGTCGAAGGACTTGGCGTCCGTCCCGCCGGAGAGCATGTAGGGGATCGCCTTGGCGGTCGGGTCCTCGGCCAGCAGCGCGGACTGCATGGCCGCCACGAGCGCCCCGTCGAAGGTGGTCTCGACGGCCTTGTCGGCGTGGACGTCCTCGCGCCGCACCTTCGGGCCGAGGATCCGGTCGAGGTCGGCGAGGAACTCCTCCTCGTGGCCGGGCAGGAAGCGGCCGTCGACGTGGGCGGTCGCCTCGCCCGGGATGACGTTGACCTTGTAGCCGGCACCGAGCTGGGTGGGATTGGCCGTGTTGCTCAGGGTCGCGCCGATCAGCTTGGCGATGCCGCCGAGTTTCGCGAGGGTCGACTCCATGTCCTCCGCGTCGAGTTCGGTGCCGAGCGCGTCACCGAGCTCGTCGAGGAAGGCGCGGGTGGTCTTGGTGACCCGCACCGGGAACTTGTGCCGCCCCAGCCGCGCGACGGCCTCCGACAGCTCGGTGATCGCGTTGTCCCGGTGGATCATCGATCCGTGCCCCGCCGTGCCGGCCACGGTGAGCTTCATCCAGTGCATGCCCTTCTCGGCCGTCTGGATCAGGTACAGCCGCCGCTCCTCGCTCACGGTGAAGGAGAACCCGCCCACCTCACTGATCGCCTCGGTGACGCCCTCGAACAGCTCGGGGTGCTTGCGCACGAGGTGCTTGGCGCCGTAGGTGCCGCCCGCCTCCTCGTCCGCGAGGAACGCGAGGACGATGTCGCGCGGGGGCTTGCGCCCGCTGCGCAGCCGGTCCCGGACGACCGCGAGGGTCATCGCGTCCATGTCCTTCATGTCGACGGCCCCGCGGCCCCACACGCAGCCGTCCGCGATCTCGCCGGAGAAGGGGTGGTGGGTCCAGTCGTCGGCGTTGGCCGGTACGACGTCGGTGTGCCCGTGGATGAGGAGCGCGGGCCGGGACGGGTCCTCGCCCTCGATCCGGGCCACCGTGGAGGCGCGGCCCGGGTGCGACTCGAAGATCCGCGGTTCGAGCCCCACCTCGGCGAGCTTCTCGGCGACGTACTCCGCCGCCTTGCGCTCGCCTGGTCCCGAGTGGTCGCCGTAGTTGCTGGTGTCGATCTGGATCAGCTCGCGGCAGAGGTCCACGACCTCGTCCTCGCCGGTGACGTTCCTGGCCGTGTCCGTCTCGCTCACGTGCTTCCTCCCGCTGTCACTGCTGGTGGGTCCTCCTCATCCTCCCTCTCCGCGGCCCGCACCCCAAGAGCGGTCCCGGCCCGTCACACGCCGTTCACGCGCGGCCGGGGTGCGGGCGGGGGGTGATCGGCCACCCCTGAGAGCCTGGTAATGTTTACGTCGTCGCCACGGGGAGAACCCGCGCGACAGACACCTTGTCCGGGTGGCGGAATGGCAGACGCGCTAGCTTGAGGTGCTAGTGCCCTTTATCGGGCGTGGGGGTTCAAGTCCCCCCTCGGACACACGAAGCCGAGGGCCGTGACCGCGAGGTCACGGCCCTCAGGCGTTGTCGCGGAAGGGTGACCATGACCAGCCGTTCCTGCCCGTGCGGGCTCTCCCAGGCCTACGAGGCGTGCTGTGGCCGCTACCACCGCGCCGCGGCGGCGGCGCCCACCGCCGAGGCGCTCATGCGGTCGCGGTACTGCGCCTTCGTGAAGGGGGACGCCGGGTATCTGCTGCGGACCTGGCATCCGCGGACGCGGCCCGGGACGCTGGAGCTGGATCCGCGGATGCGGTGGACCGGGCTGGAGATCCTGGACACGAGTGACGGGTCGGCGTTCCACTCCGCCGGGACCGTGGAGTTCCGGGCGTCGTACCGGGGCGGCTCGCTGCACGAGCGGAGCCGGTTCGAGCGGGTCGACGGGGCCTGGGTGTACGTCGACGGGGAGTTCGTGCCGTAGCGGGTGGTGTCACGGCGCCAGGATGTCGAGTTCCTGGAGGGCGCCGACCGTGATCTCGCGGGTCAGTTCCTCGGCGCGGGCCGCGTCGCCGGAGCGGACCGCCTCGGCGACCTGGACGTGCAACGTGACGGCGGCCGGGTCGGGGTCCTCGAACATCACGTCGTGGTGGGTGCGGCCGGCCAGGACCTCGGCGACGACATCGCCGAGGCGGGCGAACATCTCGTTGCCGGAGGCGTCCAGGATGACGCGGTGGAAGGCCATGTCGTGGACGAGGTACTCCTCCAGCTTGTGACCCCGTGAGTTGGCGACCATGCCGAGGGCGCACCGGGTGAGTGCGGCGCACTGCTCGGCGGTGGCGTGCCGGGCGGCGAGGCCCGCGGCGACCGGTTCGATCGCCGAGCGCAGCACGGTGAGGGAGCGCAGCTGGGGAGCGCGGTCCTTGCCGGCCAGGCGCCAGCGGATGACCTGCGGGTCGTAGACGTTCCACTCCGACTTCGGGCGCACGGTCACGCCCACGCGGCGGCGGGACTCGACCAGGTGCATGGACTCCAGGACGCGGACCGCCTCGCGCATCACCGAGCGTGACACGTCGAAACGCTGGGCGAGCTCGTCGGTGCGCAGGACACTGCCCGGCGGGTACTCGCCCGCCGTGATCTCGGGGCCGAGGGTGTCCAGAACATGGCCGTGCAGCCCCCGGCCCGGTGTGCTCATGCACTCAGCGTACGCGGTAGATCACGGAACCAAAAAGTCAGACTTATTCATCACGGCCCCTTGAATTCGTCGTACCTAATGGGTTTCAGTTGCGTCGACATCACGTGTCGACGGAGACAGCAGACAGTGAGGCAGCGATGAACACCCCCCACGTCGTCGTGGTCATGGGCGTCGCCGGCACCGGCAAGACCACCATCGGTCCCCTGCTCGCGGCCCGGCTCGGCGTTCCGTACGCCGAGGGCGACGACTTCCACCCGCAGGCCAACATCGCCAAGATGTCGGCCGGTACCCCGCTCACCGACGAGGACCGCCTGCCGTGGCTGGACGCCATCGGCGCGTGGGCGCACGGGCGGGCGGGGCTCGGCGGGGTGGTCAGCTGCTCGGCGCTGAAGCGGTCGTACCGCGACCGGCTGAGGGCCGCCGCGCCCGGCGTGGTCTTCGTGCACCTCACGGGCGACCGCGCGCTCATCGAGGACCGGATGTCGCACCGGCAGGGGCACTTCATGCCCACGGCGCTGCTCGACTCCCAGTTCGCCACGCTCCAGCCGCTCCAGGCGGACGAGGCCGGGGTCGACGTGGACGTCTCGGGCAGCCCGGAGGAGATCACCGAGCGGGCGGTGCTCGCCCTGGAGAACCTCCCCGAGCCCGTCCAGTAGCCCCTGACGGTCCCGTCCCCAACTCTCCTCCAACGCAAGGGAACCCACCCCGTGACCAGACTCAGCGTCGAGATGCTGGCAGCGGACGCACCCGAGCCGATCACCTCGGCCGGCCACGCTCAGCTGGGCATCGCCGTCCTGGCGGGCATCGCCGTCATCGTCCTGCTCATCACCAAGTCCAAGCTGCACGCCTTCCTGGCGCTGACCATCGGGTCACTGGCGCTCGGCGCGATCGCCGGGGCGCCGCTGGACAAGGTCCTCACCAGCTTCAGCACCGGCCTCGGCACGACGGTCGCCGGCGTCGGCGTCCTGATCGCCCTCGGTGCCATCCTCGGCAAGATGCTCGCCGACTCCGGGGGCGCCGACCAGATCGTGGACACCATCCTCGCGAAGGCCGGCGGGCGGTCGATGCCGTGGGCGATGGTGCTCATCGCCTCCGTGATCGGACTGCCGCTGTTCTTCGAGGTCGGCATGGTGCTGCTGATCCCGGTGGTGCTGATGGTCGCCAAGCGCGGCAACTACTCGCTGATGCGGATCGGCATCCCGGCGCTCGCGGGCCTGTCCGTGATGCACGGGCTGGTGCCGCCGCACCCCGGTCCGCTGGTCGCGATCGAGGCGGTCAACGCCGACCTCGGGGTGACACTGGCGCTCGGTGTCCTGGTCGCCATACCCACGGTGATCATCGCCGGCCCGGTGTTCTCGCGGTACGCGGCCCGCTGGGTGGACGTGCCCGCCCCCGACCGGATGATCCCGCAGCGCGCTTCGGAGGACCTGGACAAGCGGCCCAGTTTCGGGGCCACCCTGTTCACGATCCTGCTGCCGGTGATCCTCATGCTGGCCAAGGCGCTCGTCGACATCGTCATCGACGACCCGGAGAACCTCGTCCAGCGCGTCTTCGACGTCATCGGTGCCCCGATGATCGCGCTGCTCGCCTCGGTGCTGGTCGGCATCTTCACGTTGCTGCGGCCCGCCGGGTTCGCCAAGGAGCGGATCTCGCCGCTCGTCGAGAAGAGCCTCGCGCCGATCGCGGGCATCCTGCTCATCGTCGGCGCGGGCGGCGGCTTCAAGCAGACCCTGATCGACACCGGCGTGGGCCAGATGGTCCTGGACATCTCCAAGGACTGGTCGATCCCCGCGCTGCTGCTGGCCTGGCTGATCGCGGTGGTGATCCGGCTGGCGACCGGTTCGGCGACGGTGGCGACGGTCTCGGCGGCCGGTCTGGTCGCCCCGCTCGCGGCCGACATGTCGACCACGCACGCGGCCCTGCTGGTCCTCGCCATCGGCGCCGGCTCGCTGTTCTTCAGCCATGTCAACGACGCCGGGTTCTGGATGGTGAAGGAGTACTTCGGGCTGAGTGTCGGCCAGAACATCAAGACCTGGTCCGTCATGGAGACGATCATCTCGGTCGTCGCCGGCGGCATCGTCCTGCTGTTGTCCCTCGTGATCTAGGAGTGCCACGGTCATGACGGCTCACCCCCTCTTCGACATCAGCGGCCGTACGGCGCTGGTGACCGGCTCCAGCCGGGGCATCGGACTCGCGCTCGCCCGTGGTCTCGCGGAAGCCGGCTGCACGGTCGTCCTGAACGGCCGGGACAAGGACCGGCTCGCCGAGGCCGCCGCCGGGCTGCCCGGCGACCGCGTGCACACGGCGGCGTTCGACGTGACCGACGGCGCGTCCGTGGCGGACGGCATCGCCGACGTCGAGGAGCGGGTGGGCCCGCTCGACATCCTCGTCAACAACGCGGGCATGCAACTGCGCGCTCCGCTGCTGGAGTTCACCGACTCCGACTGGCACCGGATCCTGGACACCAATCTGACCAGTGCCTTCCTGGTCGGCCGGGAGGCCGCGCGCCGGATGACGGAACGCGGCCACGGCAAGATCATCAACATCTGCTCCCTGCAGAGCGAGGTGGTACGGCCCGGGATCGCGCCGTACGCCGCCACCAAGGGCGCGCTGAAGATGCTCACCAAGGGCATGTGCGCCGACTGGGGTCCGAGCGGTGTGCAGGTCAACGGGCTCGGCCCGGGCTACATCGAGACCGAGCTGACGCGGCCGCTGGTCGACGACGAGGAGTTCAGTGCCTGGGTGCGAAGGCGCACCCCGGCCGGCCGCTGGGGGCGCACCCAGGACCTGGTGGGCGGGGTGCTGTACCTCGCCTCCCCCGCGGCCGACTTCGTCAGCGGGCAGGTGCTGTATGTCGACGGCGGTATGACGAGCGTGCTGTGACCACCTGCCGGGAGGCTGTGATGCTGGGTTGTGTGATCCACGGTCAGGGTGACCTGCGCGTGGCGGAGTTGCCGGTGCCCGAGCCCGGGCCGGGGCAGGCGCTGGTCGCCGTGCGGTACGGCGGGGTGTGCGGGTCCGATCTGCACTACTGGCGGCACGGCGGGGTCGGTGACTTCCGGCTCCGGGAGCCGATGGTGCTCGGGCACGAGGTCGTCGGGACGGTGGCCGGCTACGGTGCCGGCGCGTCGGGGCCGGCTCCGGGTACCGCCGTCGCCGTGCATCCGGCGACCCCGTGCGGGGTGTGTCCGGAGTGCGCGCAGGGGCGGCGGAACGTCTGCCGGGACACGCGGTATCTGGGCAGTGCGGCGCGTTTTCCGCATGTGCAGGGGGGATTCGCGGCGCAGGTGGCCGTGCCCTGCGAGCAGTTGCGGGCGTTGCCGGACGGTCTGGGGCTGCGCCGGGCCGCGCTCGCCGAGCCGCTGTCCGTCGCGCTGCACGCGGTGCGGCGGGCCGGGGAGGTGGCCGGGCGGCATGTGCTGGTGACCGGTGCCGGGCCCATCGGCTGTCTCGTCGTCGCGGCGGTGAGGGCGGCCGGGGCGGCGGAGGTGACCGTCACGGATCTGCTGCCCGAGGCGCTGGAGTACGCGCGGGTCGCCGGTGCCGGGACGCTCGTACGGGCCGATGATCCTGACGACCCGGGGTGGCCTTCCGAGGTGGACGTCGCGATCGAGGCGTCCGGGGTGGCTGCGGGGCTCGACACGTGTCTGCGGCGGGTGCGGCGGGGTGGGGTCGTGGTGCAGTTGGGGATGCTGCCGGCGGGGCGCAGTCCGTTCGCGGGGAACCTGGTGGTGAGCCGGGAGATCGAGTTGCGGGGGGCGTTTCGGTTCGACGGGGAGTTCGATCAGGCGCTTGAGCTGCTGGCGGGGGAGGCGGCGTTCGACGGGCTGGTCAGTGCGGTGGTGCCTGTGGCGGATGCCGAGTCGGCTTTTGCCCTGGCCGCTGATCGGAGTCGGGCTTGCAAGGTGCTGTTGGATTTCGCCGTGGCGCCGTAGGGGTGTCGTGATCGGGCGGGTGCGGGTGTGTTGTGGCTTGTCGCGCAGTTCCCCGCGCCCCTTGGGGCCCCAGCGCCGTAGGAGTGTCGTGATCGGGCGGGTGCCGGTGTCGTGTGGCTTGTCGCGCGGTTTCCCGCGCCCCTGAGGTGAGACAGCTACGGGCGCCATAGAGGGTGCTGTTGGTCCGCCCAGTCCTTGCTCACGGAGCCCGTGCGCATGCCTCTTCTGGATTCCGGGTCGGCCAGGGCCATGCCGATGTGGCCGGCCAGGACTATGCCGATCGTGAGGGCCAGCCAGTCGTGGACGAACGTGGCGCTGGTGCGCCAGGGCAGGGGGGTGAGGTGGGTGAACCACATCATCAGGCCGGTGCCGAGCATGACGAGGGTCGCGCCGGCGATCCAGGACGCGTAGAGCTTCTGGCCGGCGTTGAACTTGCCGGCGGGGCGGGACGCGGGGCGCTTGTCGCGGTGCAGGGCGGCGCGCAGCCAGGTCCGGTCGTGCGGACCGAAGCGGTTGAGCCGGCCCAGGTCGGCACGGAAGGCGCGGGAGGCGAGGCCCGCCAGGACCGGGACGGGCAGGGCGAGGCCGGCCCACTCGTGGATCCGGACGACCAGTTCGCGGCGGCCGACGAGTTCGGCGAGCTGGGGGACGTAGAGGCAGGCCGCCGTCAGGACGCAGACCCCCATGAGCGCGGCCGTCGTGCGGTGCACCCAGCGCTCGGCCTGGCTGAAGCGCCTGACACCGGGCGGGGCGTCAGTTCGTAGGCTCATCGTCGCGTCCGTTCGAGCGGCCCACCCAGGCGTCGACGTCGTAGCCGCGCTCCTCCCAGTAGCCCGGCCGGACCTCGTCCGTGACGGTGATGCCGGAGAGCCACTTGGCGGACTTGTAGAAGTACATGGGCGCCACGTAGAGGCGGACCGGGCCGCCGTGGGAGTGGCCGATGTCCTTGTCCTGCATGCGCAGGGCGACCAGGACGTCCGCGCGACGGGCCTGGTCGAGGGTGAGGCTCTCGGTGTAGGTGCCGTCGAAGCAGGTGAAGCGGATGGCCTTGGCCGTGGGGCGGACCTTGGCGGCGTCCAGGAGGCGGGACAGGCGTACGCCCTCGAAGGGGGTGTCGGGGACGCGCCAGCCGGTGACGCACTGGACGTCGCGGACCATGCGGGTCTGGGGCATGGCCTTGAGGTCGTCCAGGGTGTAGGTGGCGGGGCGGTCGACCAGGCCGTCGATCCTGAGGCGGTAGCTGTCGGCGCTCTTGTGGGGAACGGACGAGGCGACCGAGTAGTAGCGGAAGCCGCCGCCGTTCGGGAGCAGTCCGGTCAGGCCGGTGGGGTCCTTGTCGGCGGCGCCGCCGAGGAAGCCCTCCAGGCCGCGTTGCAGCCGGGGCGCGGCGACCACGCCGAGGGCGCCCAGGCCGAGCGTGCCGAGGAAGACGCGGCGGCCTACCGGGGTGCCCCGCTGTGGGGGGCGT
The DNA here is from genome assembly GCF_042958445.1 of Streptomyces sp. NPDC007991. Classification (NCBI taxonomy): domain Bacteria; kingdom Bacillati; phylum Actinomycetota; class Actinomycetes; order Kitasatosporales; family Streptomycetaceae; genus Streptomyces; species Streptomyces sp. NPDC007991. The sequence continues at coordinate 134,752 of NZ_JBIBJD010000010.1, read as the reverse complement.
TCGTCGTTCACGCCCTCAGGTACGTGCTCGTTCACGTTCTCATTCGAACACCCGCGGCCCCTTCAGGACAGGGCTCGCGGGTGCTCGTCAGGGTTCCGTAACCACTTCTTACGCGGCCGGGGTCAGGACGAGGCCGCCTTGTCCAGCTGGAACGCCTCGTTGCCGAGGCCGATCCGGGCGTGCTTCTCGGGTGCGCGGGCGCGCAGCACCAGGCCGAGGACCAGACCGGCGACCAGGGAGAGGCCGATCACGCCGGGCAGCATCCAGCTCAGCGAGGAGTCCGGGCCGGCGCCGACGAGGACCTCGAAGTCCTTCACCGTGTAGCCGGCGATCACCAGCAGGGCGAGGCCCGCCAGCGCGGAGGTGCACAGCCGCCAGGCCTGGGCGCCCGCGGCACCCCGGCGGACGAAGAAGACGACGACGGACAGGGAGGCCGCCGCCATCAGCACGATCACGCCGAGGGCGCCGATGTTGCCGAACCAGGTGAACAGTTGCAGGACGGGCGCGGTCGGGTCGCCGACCGGCTTGTCGTCGGCGATCGCGAAGGCGACCACGACGACGACGGCCACGACGGTCTGGAGCAGCGAGCCGGTGCCGGGAGCGCCGCTGGTGCCGCTGGTGCGGCCGAAGGCGGCGGGCAGCAGGCCCTCGCGGCCCATGGCGAAGGCGTACCGGGCGACGACGTTGTGGAAGCTGAGCAGCGCGGCGAACATGCCGGTGACGAACAGGACGTGCAGGACGTCGGTGAAGGTGCCGCCCAGGCGGGACTCGGTGAGGAAGAACAGCAGCCCGGCGCTCTGCTTCTGGGCCGTGCCGACGACCGCTGAGGGGCCGGTGGCGACGGTGAGGGCCCAGCTGCTCAGCGCGAAGAAGACGGCGACCCCGCCGACGGCGAGGAACATCACGCGCGGCACCAGGACGTGCGGGCGGCTGGTCTCCTCGGCGTACACGGGTGCCTGCTCGAAGCCGAGGAACGCGGCGATGCAGAAGCACAGCGCGGTGCCGACACCGGCGCCGGTGAGGGTGTCGGGGTTGAAGGCGTGCAGCGAGAGGCCCTCCGTGCCGGGGTCGGCGAGGGCGGCGACGTCGAAGACGACGACCAGGAGCACCTCGATGACGAGCAGCACGCCGAGCACGCGCGCGTTGACGTCGATCTTCAGCCAGCCCAGCAGGCCGACGGCGAGCGCGGCCACGAGCGCCGGTATCCACCAGGCGATCTCCAGGTCGGCGTAGGTGGCGAGGAGCCCGGAGACCTCGAAGCCGAAGATGCCGTAGATGCCGATCTGGAGCGCGTTGTAGGCGACCAGGGCGACCAGGGCGGCGCCCGCGCCGGCGGTGCCGCCGAGGCCGCGGGAGATGTACGCGTAGAAGGCGCCCGCGTTGTGGACGTGGCGGCTCATCTCGGCGTACCCGATGCTGAAGAGGATCAGGACGACGCCGAGGACGACGAAGAGCAGCGGCTGTCCGACGATGCCCATCACCGCGAATGTAGTAGGCATGACACCGGCGACCACCATGAGGGGGGCGGTCGCGGCGAGGACGGACAGCAGCAGTCCCCCGGTGCCGAGCCGGTCGGCGCGCAGGGCGCGCTCCTGCCCCTTGAACGTACTGATGCCGCCGGCGGCGGATGTGCTCGTGCTCGAACTGTCCGTGGTCATGGGGAGAGCGTCCTCACTTCTGGATTCCGGAGGTGTCAGGCCGTGCCGAGCGCGCCGGCGCGAGCGGCGGCGAAGGCGGTGTGCGGGTCGCGGTCCGGGTACGACCAGGGCGCCGGGGTGGCGTACCGGCCGATCCGGTGGAACAGGGCGGCGGCTTCGGCACCCCGCCCCTCGCAGAACTTGGCGTGGGCGAGGAAGTTCAGGTCGATCAGCCGGCGCGGGTGCCCCTCCAGCTCCCACTCCAGCCACCAGTCGAAGGCGGCCTTCATGACCTGCCGGGCGCGGCGGCCGGTCCAGTGGCCCGAGGCGGCCGGGTCGGCGGGTTCGTGCCCGGCGGCGGCGAGCGCGCGGTAGCGCTCGGCGTGTGCGATGACCGGCAGGATCGCGAGCGGGGAGTCGGCGGGAGCCTGTTCGGCGGCCCAGTTGGCGAAGTCGTAGACCTCGTGCAGCGGGTCCGGGCCGGACTCGGTGCGGCGGCCGGCGAGCCGGGCGACCATCAGGTGGTGGGCGTGGTGGTGGTCGGCGTACCGGGCGCGGACCTGCTCGAAGGTGCGGACCACGTCCTGATCGGTGCCGACCGCGCACTCCAGCAGGAGCAGGCCGAGCCAGGGGGTGGGGTCGGCGGGGGCGCGGGCGGCGGCGGTCGCGCAGGCCTCGCGGGCCCGGGCCGGCTTGCCCTTGCCGTGCAGGGCGCGCCGAACCTGGGCGAGGGCGAGCAGGACGGAGGCGTCGGCGGACTCGGGTTCGGCCAGCAGCCACTCTCGGGCCCATGCGGCGCAGTAGGACTCCCGGGCGAGGACGGTGACGCGGTGGCCGCGGCGGTCCCAGTCGTCTCCGGTGTGCACCAGCAGGGAGCGGGCGTTCTGCCAGCGGCCCTGCGCCAGCGCGGCGCGCGCGGCCACGAGGTCGGCGTCGTCAAGGGCCTCGTCGAAGGCCTGCGACGCACGTCTGCGGCCACGGCCGAGGGGAGGCGGGGGTGGGGGCACCGCGGAACTTCCTCACGCGCTGTTCTTGTGTTTCGGCTCACGGCGGTCGATGGAGCACGTGTGTGCGCTTCGCCATGAGCTGATCACGCACAGCCAACCCCCAGCCAATGGTTGACGTCAAGGGCGGCAAGGGCGTTACACGCGTCAACTACTGCTACTCGTGAGAGTTTTGTGATCTATGGGAGACCAGGGCAAGATGAGGCTGGCATCCGATTTTTCCGTTTCGCCCTTTGTGGCGTGCGTCATAGTGCTGGGCGGTCACCACCGCGCACCATGGCATGACGTACGGGCGCGCCGGGCGGAGCCGGCCGGTACAGTCGGCCCCTACGCCATCGTGACCCGACCTGATGATCGAGGTACACCGCGTGTCGGTTCTGGTACTGGTGCTCGCCGTGAGTGCCGCTTGCTGCCTGGGCTTCGGTTTCGTGCTGCAGCAGAACGCGGCCCAGCGCGCCCCGCTCAACGACTTCCTGTCCTTCCGGCTGCTGGTCGACCTGGTGAAGGTGCCGCGCTGGCTCGGCGGCATCGCGCTGATGGTGGTCGGCATGGCGCTGGGCGCGGCCGCGCTGGGGCAGGGCCAGCTGTCGCTGGTGGAGCCGCTGCTGGCGACGAACCTGCTGTTCGCCCTCGCGCTGTCCCGCCGGCAGAGCCGGCAGCCGCTCGGCCGCCAGGGCTGGGCGGGCCTGCTGATGCTGGCGGGCGGGGTGAGCGCGTTCATCGTGGCCGGCGAGCCGCAGGGCGGTTCCGCGACGGCCGATCCGACCCGGCAGTGGCTGATCATCGGCGCCATGATCGGGGTCGCCCTGCTGCTCACCGCACACGCGAAGCGCTCCCGGCTGAGCTCCGGGCCGGTGCTGCTGGCCCTGGGCGCCGGGCTCCTCTACGGCGTGCAGGACGCGCTCACGCGGGTGAGCGGGGAGAAGTTCTCCGCGGGCGGCTTCGCCGAGTTGCTGACGGGCTGGCAGCCGTACGCCGTCCTGGCGCTGGGCGTCACGGGGCTGGTCCTCGTGCAGAGCGCCTTCGAGACCGCGTCCCTGCGCAAGTCGCTGCCCGCCCTGACCGCGGCCCAGCCGCTCGCCGGGATCATCTGCGGCGTCGGCTTCCTGGGCGACCGGCTGCGGACCGACACCGTGGCTCTGAGCTGGGAGGCGGGCGGTCTCCTGGCCGTGGTCGCCGGCATCGTGCTGCTGGGGCTGCATCCGGCCATGCCGACGGGGGCGGCGGAGCGGGTGCGCGGGCAGTTGCGGCCACAGCCGCAGGCACAGTGAGGCCTCACGCCCTGCTTGGATGAGGGCATGAGCGCTGTGGACGAGGGCATGAGTGCGGCCGACGAGATCCTCGACATCGTCGACGAGAACGACCGGGTCATCGGGCGGTCGCCCCGGGGCGAGGCCTACGCCCGGGGGCTGCGGCACCGCTGTGTGTTCATCCAGGCCCGGGACGCCGAGGGACGGATCTTCGTGCACCGGCGGACGCCGACCAAACTGGTCTTCCCCTCCCTGTACGACATGTTCGTCGGCGGCGTGGTCGGCGCGGGCGAGGCCTACGACACGGCGGCCCTGCGCGAGGCCGAGGAGGAACTCGGCGTGACGGGCCTGCCGCTCCCCCGGTACCTCTTCAAGTTCCTCTACGACAACGGCGCCGGGCAGACCTGGTGGTCGGCGGTGTACGAGGTCCGCTGCGACCTTCCGGTCCGGCCGCAGGCCGAGGAGGTGGCCTGGCACGACTTCCTGCCCGAGGAGGAGGTACGGCGGCGGCTGGGCGACTGGGAGTGGGTGCCGGACGGTCTGGCCGCGTACGAGCGGCTCAGGGCGTTCCGGTCGGCGGACTGAGGCCTGGCGGGCTCTCAGGCCTGGGGCGGTGGGCGGCACCGGCAGCGCCCGGTGACGGTGGCCCCGGTAGGGTCGCGCACGTGATCGAGTTCGTACGGAACGTCCGTTTGTGGTTCGCGCCGGCGGAGGTGCGGCGGGACGGCGAGACGCCGGACTACCGGTTCTCGCTGGCGAACGAACGCACCTTCCTGGCCTGGCTGCGCACCGCCCTCGCGCTGATCGGCGGCGGCTTCGCCGTCGACCAGTTCCTGCCGGACCTGCGCTGGGGCTGGCGGGTGGGGCTGGCACTCGCGCTGCTGGGCGCGGGCGTGCTGTGTGCGCTGCGGGCGGTCAACCACTGGGTCCGCTGCGAGCGGGCCATGCGCCGGGGCGAGGACCTGCCGGTGTCCCGGTTCCCGGCGGTGCTGGGCCTCGTCGTCGCGATCGTGGCCCTCGCCATGGTGGTCGTGGTGCTCGTGGGGTGGGAGGCGTGAACGCGCCGGCGTCCCGTCGGCAGGACCCCGACCGCGACCCCGGGCTGCAGCCCGAGCGGACCCGGCTGGCGTGGCGGCGTACGACGCTGTCGGGCACGGTCTCCGCCGTGCTCGCCGTGAAGACCGCGCTGCACGGCGGGGCGTCGACGCCCGGGATCGTCGCGTGCGCACTGTGCTGCGCCCTGTGGCTGGGCTTCCTGGCCATCGCCCACCACCGCATCCGCACCCTCGCAGCCACGTCCAGCCCGGCGGCGCTGGCCCCCCGCCAGGCCACGGCAGCGGTGCTGTGCACACTCGCGATGGCGGTGTGCGGGGCGGGGCTCGTCCTCTAGGGCGGGGGCACAGCGGGCGCGGCGGCTTGCGCCGGGGCAGGGGACGCCGGAGACAGGGCCTCGGGGACAGGGACACCGAAGTCCGACACAAGGCCCGGTCGAGTGGGAAAGCTCGGGCAGAGCGCGGGGCGCCGGCCGGTGACTACGGCTCCTCCGGCTCCCAGTCCACCGTCACGACGATCTTGCCGCGGGTCCGGCCCTTCTCGCTGAGCCGGTGCGCGTCCGCCGCCCGTTCCAGGGGGAACGTCTGCGAGACGTGCACGCTCACCACGCCCTGTTCCGCCAGTTCGGACAGTCGTCGCAGGTCCTCGGCGTCGGGGCGGACGAAGTGGTAGCGGCCGCCGTAGTTCACGACGTCGTTGTCGGCGATCGACACCAGGCGGCCCTCGGGCGCCAGCAGGTTCGCCGAGATCTTCAGTGTGTCCCCGCCGACCGTGTCGAACACCGCGTCCACTCCCCCGGGCGCCAGCCCGCGCAGGCGCTCGCCCAGGCCCTCGCCGTACGTCACGGGCTCCCCGCCGAGGCCGCGCACGAAGTCGTGGTTGGCCTCGCTCGCCGTGCCGATCACCCGGGCGCCGAAGTGGGCGGCGAGCTGCACGGCGATCGAGCCGACCCCGCCGGCCGCGGCGTGCACCAGCACCGTCTCGCCCCGTTTCACCTGGAGCATCTTGAGCAGCACCTGGTAGGCGGTGAGCCCGGTCAGCGGCAGTCCGGCCGCCTCCTCGAAGGAGAGGTTGCGCGGCTTGGGCGCGAGGGTGCGCAGGGGCGCGGCCACGTACTCGGCGAAGGTGCCGCGGGAGAGGAAGTCCTCGCGTACGTACCCGATGACCTCGTCCCCGACGTCGAACTCCGACACGGCGACGCCGGGGCGTACGACGACGCCCGAGACGTCCCAGCCGGGCACGACCGGGAACACGGGGGCGAGGATCGCGTCGAGGTAGCCCTCGCGGGCTTTCCAGTCGACGGGATTCACGGCCGCCGCCCGCACCTTCACCAGCACGGAGTCCGGGCCGACCTTGGGATCACGGACCTCTCCGAACGCCAGGACCTCGGGTCCGCCGTACCGTGAGTAGCTGATCGCCTTCATGGATCCGACCTTCCGGGCTCGCCGCATGGCACGCAAGCCGGATGGCCTGAACGAACCGGCTTAAACCTCCCCGGCGCCCCGCGGCGGCGGTCGTCGGCCTATCGTGGCTCCGATCACGTTACGGTCCCCCTCTGGACGACATACCGACCGGTCGGCATCATAAGTCGGGAACTGTTCACCTGCCGTAGGAGCGACGCATGAGCCCCGACCATCCGCCCGGACTCGACCTGGACCGGCTGCGCGGCCTGCTCGACCGTGAGCGGCCCGGCCTGGTGAGCGGGCAACTGTCCGGCCGGCTGATCGAGGGCGGACGGTCGAACCTCACCTACGCCGTCTCCGACGGCACCTCACGGTGGGTCGTACGACGGCCCCCGCTCGGCCACGTCCTGGCCACCGCGCACGACATGAAGCGCGAGCACCGGGTGATCAGCGCGCTGCACCCGACCGCCGTGCCGGTGCCGCGGCCCGTGCTGCTGTGCGAGGACGAGGAGGTGCTCGGCGCGCCGTTCTACGTCATGGAGTTCGTCGAGGGCACCCCGTACCGCACCGCCGACCAGCTCGTCCCGCTCGGCCCGGAGCGCACCCGGGGCGCGGTGCTGAACCTGGTGGACGCGCTGGTGGAGCTGCACGCGGTGGACCCCGCCGAGGTGGGACTCGCCGACTTCGGGCGGCCCGAGGGCTTCCTGGACCGGCAGCTGCGGCGCTGGGGCAAGCAGCTGGACGCCTCGCGCAATCGCGAGCTGGCCGGGATCGACGAGCTGCACGCCACGCTCGGACGGCGGCTGCCCTCCTCCCCCGCCCCCGCCGTGGTGCACGGCGATTACCGGCTGGACAACGTCCTGATCGGCGACGACGACCGCATCAAGGCGATCCTCGACTGGGAGATGTCCACCCTGGGCGACCCGCTCACCGACCTGGGCCTGCTGGCGATGTACAGCCTGCCGCTCGACGCTCCCGCCTCCCCCGTCTCCACGACGGCGGAGGCGCCCGGGCACCCGGACCCGGCCGAGCTGATCGAGCGGTACGCCGCGCGCTCGGGGCGCGATGTCTCCGCGGTCTCCTGGTACACGGCGTTCGCCTGGTTCAAGCTCGCCGTGATCCTGGAGGGCATCCACTACCGCTACACCCTGGGCCAGACGGTCGGGCGGGGCTTCGACCGCATCGGCGACCTGGTCCCCGTCTTCATCGAGCACGGTCTCACCACCCTTCAGGAAGGCTGACGGACATGGACTTCGCGTTCGACGCGCGCACCGAGGAGCTGCGCGGCAAGCTGCTGGCCTTCATGGACGAGTACGTCTATCCGGCCGAGGCCGTCGCGCACGAGCAGCGGGCCCGGCTCGCCTCGCCGTGGGAGACCCCGGCGGTGGTCGAGGAGCTGAAGGCCGAGGCGCGCAGGCAGGGCCTGTGGAACCTGTTCCTGCCGGACTCCGAGTACGGCGCCGGGCTCACCAACCTCCAGTACGCGCCGCTCGCCGAGATCATGGGGCGCTCCCCGCAGCTGGCCCCGACGGTGACGAACTGCGCGGCACCGGACACGGGCAACATGGAGGTGCTCACCCAGTTCGGTGACGAGCAGCAGCGCAAGCAGTGGCTGGAGCCGCTGCTGGCCGGCGAGATCCGCTCGGCGTTCGCGATGACCGAGCCGGAGGTGGCCTCCTCGGACGCCACCAACATCACCACGCACATCGAGCGGGACGGCGACGAGTACGTCGTCACCGGCCGCAAGTGGTACATCTCCGGGGCGATGCACCCGGACTGCAAGATCTTCATCGTGATGGGCAAGACGGACCCCGAGGGTTCCGACATCCGCCGTCAGCAGTCGATGATCCTCGTGCCCCGTGACACGCCGGGTGTGACGATCGAGCGCGCGATGCAGGTCTTCGGCTACGAGGACCACTACCACGGCGGCCATGCCGAGGTGATCTTCGACCACGCGCGCGTGCCGGCGGCGAACCTCGTCGGCGAGGAGGGCGGCGGCTTCGCCATCGCGCAGGCCCGGCTCGGTCCCGGCCGGATCCACCACTGCATGCGGCTGATCGGGATGGCGGAGCGGGCGATCGAGCTGATGTGCCGGCGGGCGGTGTCCCGGACGGCCTTCGGGAAGGCGCTGGCCCAGCAGGGTGTGGTGCACAACTGGATCGCGGACGCGCGGGTGACCGTGGAGCAGTTGCGGCTGCTGGTGCTGAAGACCGCGTGGCTGATGGACACGGTGGGCAACAAGGGGGCGCACACCGAGATCCAGTCGATCAAGATCGCTACGCCTCGGGCGGTGGTGGACATTCTCGACCGGGCGATCCAGTTGCACGGTGCGGGGGGTGTGAGCCAGGACTTCCCGTTGGCGGAGCTGTACGCGGGGGCGCGGACGCTGATGATCGCGGACGGCCCGGACGAGGTGCATCAGCGGTCGCTGGCGCGGCGGGAGCTGAAGCGGTACGTGTGACGCGGCGGCGCGGCGGAGGGTTTTTCGCCCCCGCCGCCCCTACCCGTCCCATCCCAGGGGCTCCGCCCCTTCGACCCCGCTGGAGGCTGCGCCCCCAGACCCCCGCGGGGGCTGCGCCCCCCTGCACCCCCCTCGGGGCTGCCGCCCCCACCCCCATCGGGGCCTCCGCCCCTATCCCTCTCGGGGCTTCGCCCTCTGCACCCCCACCGGGGCCTCCGCCCCTACCCCCCTCGGGGCTGCCGCCCCCACCCTCATCGGGGCTTCGTCCCCTGCACCGCCATCGGGGCCTCCGCCCCCACCCCCTCGGGGCTTCCGCCCCCACCCTCATCGAGGCTTCGTCCCCTGCACCCCCACCGGGGCCTCCGCCCCCACCCCCTCGGGGCTTCCGCCCCCACCCTCATCGAGGCTTCGCCCCCCTGCACCCCCACCGGGGCCTCCGCCCCCACCCCCATCGGCGCCGCCGCCCCCACCCTCATCGGCGCTGCCGCCCCACCCCCCTCGGGGCTTCGCCCCCTGCACCTCCATCGGGGCCTCCGCCCCTACCCCCTCGGGGCTTCCGCCCCGGGACCCGCTTCAGGCTGAACGGCCTCGTCATCAAGCGGCGGACAGGCTGGGGGACGTGACTCAGCCCGGCGTGCTTCAAGCCCTGCCATCCGGCCGGCTGGCCGATCGCGGCGCGGGGTGGTTACGGGCGCAGGGCTCGTAGGAGCAGGTCCGCCAGGTGGTCGGCTACCTGCTGGGGGCTCATCGGGCCCTCGGGGCGGTACCAGGTCGACAGGTGGTGGACCGAGCCGAAGTGGTAGTCGACGACCAGGTCCGCCGGCGTCGCCTTGGAGAAGACGCCCGCCTCCTGGCCCTCCTCGACCAGCGCGCGGAAGCGCTCGTGGTAGCGGCGGCGCTCGGCGCGGACCTGCTTGTTCTTCTCGGGGCTCAGATGGTGCATGGACCGCCAGAAGATCATCGCGTCGTCGAGGTTGTCGATCGTCGTCACCACGACGTCCGCGGCCGCCGCCCGCAACCGCTTCTCCACCGGCTCGTCGGCGCCCGCGACGGCGTCCAGTCTCTCCTGCTGGATGCGCAGCACGCGCGCGTACACCTCGTGCAGAAGGTCGTCCTTGGAGCCGAAGTAGTGGTACAGCGCCCCCTTGGTGACCCCGGCCGCCTCGACGATCTCCTGCACCGAGGTGCGGTCGTAGCCCTGCTCCGCGAAGAGCCGGGTGGCGGCGGCCAGGAGCCGCTGAGGTACGGGGGTGCCGTCCGAGTCCGTCGTCCTGGGCACTGCCGCCACCTGCCTTTCCGTCCTGCTGTCAGTTGTCTTGCGTCCGGGAACGCAGTTCCCGACGGAGGATCTTCCCACTGGCCGTCTTCGGCAAGTCCGGCAGGATCTCCACCTGGCGCGGGTATTTGTAGGCGGCCAGTCTCTCCTTGCAGAAGGCGGCGAGTGCATCCGGGTCCGTGTCGGCGTCCGGACGCAGGCTGATGTACGCCTTGACGGTCTCCCCGCGATACCCGTCCGGCACGCCCACGACGGCGGCCTCGCGCACCGCCGGGTGCGTGTAGAGCACGTCCTCGACCTCGCGCGGCCACACCTTGAAGCCGGACGCGTTGATCATGTCCTTCTTGCGGTCGACGACGTACAGCCAGCCCCGTTCGTCCATGAAGCCGATGTCGCCGGTGCGCAGTTCGGCGCCGGGGAACGTCTCGGCGGTGGCGTCGGGGCGCCGCCAGTAGCCGGGCACGACCTGCGGCCCCCGGACGACGATCTCGCCGTGCTCGCCGAACGGCACCTCGTCGCCGTGGTCGTCGACGATCCGCACGACCGTGTCCGGGCCGGGCAGGCCGACCGCGAGGGTCCCGGAGACCGGGTCGACGGGCGCCTCCAGACCAGGCGGCACCGAGGCGCACGGCGCGGTGCACTCGGTGAGCCCGTAGCCGTTGCGGATGTACGGCCCGAAGCCCGCCCGGAACTTCTCCACCAGCGCGGGCGGCAGCGGGGCGCCGCCGGAGTTGATCACCCGGAAGGAGGAGAAGTGGTCCCGGGTGACGGACGGGTGCGCGGCCAGCGCCATGAAGGCCGTGGACGGGCCGACGGTGTAGTGCGGCCGGTGCTCGGCGAACGCGTCGAGGACCACTCCCGCCTCGAAGCGGTACGCCAGCACGAGCGTGCCCGCGCTGCTCAGGCAGGCGCCGAACTGGCAGACCATGCCGGTGATGTGGAACAGCGGCGCCAGCGCGAAGTAGACCGGCCGCTCGGGCAGCCCCAGGCCGGTCCGCTGCCGCTCGGCGTTGTACATGATGTTGCCGTGCGTGTTGGTGGCGCCCTTGGGCGTGCCGCTCGTGCCCGAGGTGTAGCTGATCAGCGCGATGTCGGAGGGGCCGGGCTCCCGGCCCCCGGGCGCCTTGTGCCCGGCCCGCGCCACGGCCACCAGGTCGTCGGCGTCCGGGGCCTGCGGCAGCCGCTCGAAGGTCAGCACGCGCGCGTCGTTCCGCGTCTGGAAGTCCAGCTCGCACCCCGTGAGCACGATCCGCACGGGCGAGTCGGCCGCCGTCGCGCGCAGATACGACTCCCACGCCCGGTCCGAGCAGATCAGCGCGGCGACCTCGCCGTCGCGCAGGACGTGGGACACCTCGCCCGACTTGTACATCGGGTTGACGGGCACGACGACCGCGCCCGCCTTCCAGGCGCCCAGCACGGCGAGCACGAAGTGCGGGGAGTTCTGGAGCAGGACCGCCACGCGGTCGCCGCGCTCCAGTCCGCGCGCCGCGAGATGCCCGGCGACGGAGTCGCTGAGCTCGTCGACGTCCCGGTAGGTCAGGCGGCCGTCGAAGTAGGCCAGGGCGTCGCTGTCCGGCGTCTCGGCCACGGCCCGGCGCAGGGCGTGCACCAGGGAGTCCGCCGGGCTTATCGCGCCCTTCTGGGCGTCGCTGAGCAGGTCCAGCCAGGGCTTGGCCGCGTAACGGGACTCGGTCACCGGTTCTCCTCCCACTGCTGCTGGATGCGGTTCATGCCGGTCAGCCACCGGTCGGGGTCACCGGCCCGGGTCTGGTGGTACGCGGCGACCTCGGGGTGCGGCAGGATCAGGAAACGGTCCTCCTCGATGCCCTTCAGCAGGGCGTCCGCCACGGCCTCCGGTTCGATGGCGGTCGGCTGGAGCACCAGGTCGCCCGCGCTGCCGGTGGCGGCCAGCATGTCGGTGCGGACGCCCTGCGGGCAGATGGCGTGGACCTTCACACCCCGGTGCCGGTACGTCAGCGACAGCCACTCGGCGAAGGCGAGGGCGCCGTGCTTGGTGACGGCGTAGGGCGCGGCGCCGATCATGGTGAGCAGCCCGGCGGCGGAGACGGTGGAGACGAACCGGCCGCTGCCCCGCTCCAGCCAGGCGGGCAGCAGCTCATGAGCGGCCCGGACGTGCGCCATGACGTTCACGTCCCAGGAGGTTGCCCAGGCATTTTCGTCCAATGCCTGACCGGACTCGATGCCCTCGAACGCGACACCGGCGTTGGCGCAGTACACGTCGACGGTCCCGTCGAGCGCGTCCCGGGCGTCGGAGACGATCGCCGAGGCGTCACCGGGCAAGGCGATCCCGCCGACCTCGTCCGCGACGTGCTTGGCCCGCTCGGCGTCCAGGTCATTGACGACGACCCGGGCCCCCTCGGCGGCGAACCGCCGGGCCAGCGCGGCCCCGATCCCGCCACCGGCCCCCGTGACAACCACCCCGGACCCCTGAAAGGCTCCCACCATCGGTCTCCCTAGACGCGGCTCAGCAATGGCGCCAGACTAACCGGTCGGTATGTTTGAAGGAAGGGGGCTGCGCAGCACCTTAGGGGCGCGGGGAACTGCGCGACCAGCCACTACGAAGCGGCACAGAACGGTTCACGGAGGCCACCCATGCACCTGTCCAGACGAGGCCTGTTAGCCACAGCCACGGCAGCTGTGTCACTGCCCGCGACAACCGCAGCAACAGCCCGACGCCCCAGACACCTCCGCACCGGCTTCGAACGACTCGCCCACGACGGCTACACCCTGCTCGACGGGCAAAAGGCCGGCATCGTCACCAACCCGACCGGCATCACGCGCGACGTCCGGCACATCGTCGACGTCATGCACGCGGACACCCGAGTGGACCTCAGGGCCGTCTTCGGCCCTGAACACGGCTTCCGCGGCACCGCCCAGGCCGGCGGTTCCGAGGGCCGCTACGACGACCCGGCGACCGGACTGCCCGTCTACGACACGTACCTCAAGAGCGGCCAGCCGCTCGCCGACATCTTCGCCGCGTCCGGCGTGGACACGGTCGTCTTCGACATCCAGGACGCCGGCGCCCGCTTCTACACGTACATCTGGACCCTGTACGACTGCATGGAGGCCGCCCGGCTCGCGGGGAAGCGGTTCGTCGTCCTGGACCGGCCCAACCCGGTGACCGGCCGGGCCGCCCTCGGGCCCGTCCTGCACAAGGAGTTCGCCACGTTCGTCGGGCGGCAGCCCATCGCCCAGGCCCACGGGATGACCGTCGCGGAACTGGCACGGCTGTTCAACGAGGAGTTCCTGACCGAGCCGGTGCCGCTGGAGACCGTGCCGATGTCGGGCTGGAGACGCTCGGACTTCTACGACGCCTCCGGGCTGCCCTGGGTGCCGCCGAGCCCGAACATGCCGACGCCGGAGACGGCCCTGGTGTACTCGGGGACCTGCCTGTTCGAGGGCACGAACCTGTCGGAGGGTCGTGGCACGACCCGGCCGTTCGAGCTGCTCGGCGCCGAGGGCGTCGACCGCCGCTGGGCCGCCGCCGCGAACGAACTGGCCCTGCCCGGCGTGCGCTTCCGGGAGGCGTACTTCGCGCCCACGTTCTCCAAGTTCCAGGGCAGGACGATCGGCGGCGTGCAGGTCCATGTGCACGACCGGGACGTCTTCGATCCCGTACGGACGGGGATCGCCCTGCTCGTGACCGCCCGGAAGGTCTGGGACGGATTCGCCTGGCGCCCGGACCACTGGATCGACAAACTCACCGGCTCCGCGCGCGTGCGCACGATGATCGACGCGGGCGCGGACACCGACGAGGTCGTGGCGGGGTGGCAGGAGGAACTGGCGGCCTTCCGGAGGATACGGCGGAAGTACCTCCTCTACCGCTGAGCACGACCGCCACCGCTGAGCACGACCGCTACCGCTGAGCGCGGCCTCGCGCGCCCAATGCGCCCGTGACGTATGGCCAAGCTCCCCCGTTGGCAGGACGATGCGCCACATCACGCGCGTCACCCGGGGGAACAGGGGGCCTGTCATGGCGGATCCGGCGATGAGTGTGAGTCCCTACTGGGAGCTGACCTTCGACGCGGACGGCGACCCGGCGGGCCGCCCGCGCGACCGGCTGCTCGCCGGAGTGGCCGAACGGAAGGTGCGCGACCTGGTCGTCTTCGCGCACGGCTGGAACAACGACCGCTCGGGCGCGACCCGGCTCTACGACCGCTTCCTCGCGCCGATGCCACGGCTGGCCCCGGCGGCCCGGATCGGGTACGCCGGGGTGCTGTGGCCGGCGATGCGGTTCTCCGACGAACCGATCCCGGACTTCCCCCGGGCCGCGGCGGCCGAGGCCCCCAGGCGCCCGGTGCTCGACAAGGACACCCGGCACGCGCTGCTGGAGTCCTTCCCGGGCCGGGCGATCCTGGTCGAACAGATCGCCCGGCTGCTGGAGCAGCAGCCGCCGGAGGAGGGCGAACTGGAGGAGTTCGGACGGCTGGTGCGGCTGCTGGTGGAGGTGGTGGCACCCGGGCCGCAGGCGCTGTTCGCGGCGGACACGGTGGCGGAGGGCGTGCCGCAGAGCGAGCCGGGGATGCTGGCCGGATCCTCGGCGGCGGTCTGCGAGGAGTTCGCGCGGGCGCTGGCAGGGCTCGACGCGTCCGGAGCGCGGGAGGGGTTCGGCCTTCCCAACCCCTGGGAGGGGGCGCACGAGCTGCTGCGGCAGGCGACGTACTACGCCATGAAACGGCGTGCGGGAACCGTCGGCGAGCGCGGTCTCGGACGGGTCGTCGGGCAGCTCGCGAAAGCGGCGCCGGGCGTGCGCGTGCACCTCGTGGGGCACAGTTTCGGCGCGCGGCTGGTGTCGTTCGCGCTGCGCGGCCTCCCCGAGGGCGTGCGTACGGTGAAGTCGGTGACGCTGCTCCAAGGGGCGTTCTCGCACTACGCGTTCGCGGCCCGGCTGCCGCACGACGCCCGGGCCGGAGGGGTGCTCCAGGGACAGCAGAACCGCGTCGACGGTCCCGTGGTCTGCTGCTACTCCCGGCACGACTCGGCCCTGGGCACGATGTATCCGTTGGCCTCCCGCATGGCGGGCGACAGCCGGTCGGTCGCGGGCCTCGACATGGGGCGGGTCCTGGGCGCCAGGTGGGGCGCGATGGGCTACGACGGGGTGCAGGCGGTGCCGGGCACGCGCGCGTACACCCTGGCCGAGGCCCTGCGGGCGAAGCTGCCCGGCTCGGGGTGCGTGAACGTCGACGCGGCGGCGGTGGTCAGACGCGGTGGTCCGCCCGCCGGCGCGCACAGCGACATCCTGCACGAGGAACTGGCCCGGCTGGTGCTGGCGGCGGGCCGCGTCCGCTGACCCGCCGCCTGCTCCTGGGTCACCCTCCGGGGGTCACCGGTGTGAGGTGAACTCCACGACCTGCTGGTAGGTCGGCCGGTTCTGCCAGCTGATCTTGCCGTGCTTGATGCCGCCGAGGGTGCGGTGGATGACCGAGTCGGCGCACCACTGGTCGCCCGCCGAGCACTGGTCGTCGCCGGGGTAGACCTGGGCCGCGGTCTTGCCGGCCGCCTCCTTCAGGGTGCCGAGGAGGGTGTCACGGCAGGCGCCGAGGTCTCCGCCGCCGCAGTACTCCCGGGCCAGCGGCCCGCGCACCTGCTCGCCGAGCACGGCCCGGATGTCCTTGTCGACGTAGCTCCACCAGCCGTACTGGAAGGAGCTTCCGGCGTGCGCCCCGGTCGGGCCGTGGGAGGCCGACGGGGACTCGTCGACGGGGAGGTTGGCGGTCATCGCCTCGAACAGCTCGCCGCCGAGGCCCGGTGCGAACTCGGCCTTCACCAGCAGCGGCCACCAGGCGTCCAGGATGCGGATCGCGTCGGCGTCGGCGTACTTCTTGGATCCGGCCGAGGTCTCCGTGCGTTTGCCGCCCGCGGCGACCCACGTCTGGAGTTTGCCGACGGCGGCGGCGACCGTGGGGTCGGTGACCGGTGAACTGTTCACGACCTTCAGCAGCTTGGGCAGGACGTCCTCCGCCCGCAGGTCGGCCGTGGCCGCGTCGGCCATGGCCTTCACCAGCGAGGCCCTGGTCACCCCGCCCTGCCGGACCAGCTTCTGCACCCGGTCCTCCAGGAGGTTGCCGCGGTGCACGGAGCCGTTGCCCCAGGGAGCGGTCGTGTAGTCCTTGGCCTGCTTGTTGTTCCAGGAGATGTAGTAGTCCTGGTCGATGGAGTTGGGGTGGGCGGAGGGCGGGGTGTAGTCGGCCGTGTTGGTCGCCGGGTCCCAGCCCCGCCACTCGTACGCCGGCCGGGCCCACACCGGGAACTCGGCGTCGACGCCGTTCGCGCGCACCGGGTTGTCGCCGCTGTTGTAGTACGCGGTGTGCTCGGAGTCGACGTAGAACCAGTTGAAGGTGTAGTTGATGTGCTGCACCGCCTTCTGGAACGACTCCGGGCCCTTCACGTAGTCCGGGTCGTTCAGCATCTGGAAGCCGATGATGGAGTCGGCCTCGTGCATGAAGGACGAGCGCAGGGTGGTGTAGGCGACTTTCTTGCCGCCGACCGTGCCGCGGTACTCGACGGGTCCGTACTTCGTGCGCCAGACGCGCATCGTGTACGAGCCGGCCGCGGTGCCGTCGGCGACTGTCGGCTTCCAGGCGTTCTTCTGCTCGATCTTCTCCATCGGCGTGCAGGTGCCGCGGTACAGGTAGTGGTAGTCGTCCTGGCACAGTTCGACGGCGTACGTGTCGATGATGTCCTGGCCGGAGGTGGTGGCGCTCCACGAGTAGTCCTGGCCGCGGCCGAGTTCGACGTACATGCTCAGGCCCGCGAAGGAGGCGCCGCGGGCGCTGATGCCCGGGCCCTGGAGCTCCTGGAGGAGCAGCAGCTGGGGGGCGAAGTAGCCGGTCTGCGGGCCGAACACGGCGACCGGGTGGCCGCTGGCGGTGTGCTCGCCGCCCACCACGAGGGCGTTGGACATGCCGCGCTTGGCGGACGACAGGGCCGACTTGGCCGCCTCGCCGGACGCGCCGGTGGCACTGGCCGTGGCGGCGCTGCCGGTGCGGTCGTAGACGAGCGGCTCGGGCTTCACCGAGCCGGCGTCCGGCATGGCCGTGCCCTGCGGATCGTCCGGCTTGGTCGCGTACGGGAAGCTGCCGTCGCGGACGGTGAGGACGGCCTCCGGGTCGTTGCGCTCCCGGAAGGACTCCCAGACCTTGGTGCCTTCCGCCACGCCGTACTTCTCCTGGGCGGCGAGCAGGGAGAGCGCGTTGTTGACCTCGCCGCCTCCGCCGGAGCCGAACAGCGCGCCGATGACCGACCCCAGCGCGACCATGTCGGTGATCTTGAAGTGCTCGATCTTCCCGGCGTTGGTGACTGAGTCCTTGTGCCCCGTGAGGACGTACTCACCGGGGAAGTACCGGCCGCTGTCGGAGGCGTCGATGTAGGCGTTGATGCCGTCGAGGTAGGCGTCGGCGTCGGCGAGGGCCTGTTTGCCGCGCTCGCCGTTGGTGGCGACGGCGTTGTCGATCTGCGCCTGGAGATCGGCCTCGCTGTAGGGCGCGTGCCGCCAGAACTGCTGTTCCAGGCCCTGGTTGGAGGGCGCGCCGCCCGCGAAGGAGGTCACCTGTCCACGACCGACGTGCCGGAAGACGTCCATCAGCCACAGCCGGTCCTGGGCGGCGGCGTAACCGGCCCCGAACTCCGTGCCGTACCGGGTGGTGCCGGTGATGTGCGGCACACCGGTCTTCTTGTCCCGGACGATCGTCACGTCACCGCGCCCGGCGGGTTTGACGGTGGAGGCGACCTGATCCGCCGGGACCCCGAACGACGCGTCGTTGAAGAAATTGTTGATCTTGTCATTGGTGAGGCCGGTGTACCCCTTGGCGAGGTCGGCGTAGGGCCCGAGCTGGTCCTCGGCGTGCTCGGGCTGGGTGCCGAAGGCCTGGTTGAGGAGGACCTGGGCCAGGGTGGCGTTGCCGTTCTGGCCGGGCGGGAGGATGTCCGAACACTGGTTGCCGCAGTGGTCGTTCGCCGCGGCCGCGGCCTGCGCGGTTCCCGTCTCCGAGGCGGCGGCTTGCGACAGCGGCGACAAAAGACCCGCGATCAGCGCGCATACCGATGCGGTCTTCAGGAACCCGGGGATTCCGCGGGGAGTTCTCATTCTGTCGAGAACGGTGCGTGGGTTACGCCGTGGCATGTGGGGGCTCCTCCCGAGGGGGTGGCCGGGATGTTACCGCCGGTATCCCCGGGATTGAAGATGAGCAAGCGTCACTTTTTGGAGTCAGCACAACAGGCACACGGACCACGGCAGTCGACCCGGGGCCTCGTCGGACCGCTTATGGAGGCCATTTGAAATCGGATGGAGCCGATTCGCTTGTCGATACGTCTATTCGGCGACGTCCTTACGACGACGCCGAAGTGACCGGATTAGGTGCAGGTGTGACGGAGGTGCAGGACGATGGCCGGTTTCCGGAGTCTGGCGAGACAGGTCCGCGATCCGCGGTGCGATCTGGCACTGCGGCGCTATTCGCTGCGCAAGTGCCTTGAGAGGTTCGCCCCTTACGGGCACAGGGCGACCTGGGACCATCTGTGTTCCCGGGCCGGGTTCGGTCCCGAGGACCGGTCCCCCGATCCGGTGCGGCTCGTGGCCGCACTGGACGAACTGGAGGAGGCGCGGGCGGTCTGGCTGGCCTACGAGGTCGAGTTCGCCGAGCGCCGCAAGAAGGAGAAGCACGACGGACTGCGCCGGCCGGGCACCGTGGACGACTGGCACCGGCTGACCTGGGGCGGTTTCGGCGTGGCGTGGTGCGACGATCCGGCGGTCCATCCCCGTGAACCGCTGGCCGAGGTGCTGCGCCGGCTGATCGCCGCGCTGGAGCGCGAGCCGGGCTCGACGTGCCCGGCGTGCGGCGGGGAGCAACTCACCTGGAGGTACGGCCTGGACCACGAGCCCTCGGCGGGTCCGGTCTGCACGGACTGCGGAATTCTCGTACCGCGTCCGGTGCTCACGCCCGAAGCCCTGGCGGACGCCAGGCGGGCGAGGCTGTTGGTGTCGGCTTGACGAATGCGGGTGCGCGGGGGGTGCGCCGGGGATGCCGCACCCCCACTGTCAGTGGGTGCTGACACCATCGTCGACATGGTGCAGGTGTGTCTGAACGGTCCGCGGACCGCCGCCGACGGTACGGCGGTGCCGCTGACGCCCGAGTCCATGGCCGACTCCGCCGCGGACGCCGTCGCGGCCGGGGCCACGGACATCCATGTCCATCCCAAGACACCCTGCGGGCGTGACACGTTGTCGCCCAGGGTGCTCGCGGAGACGCTGTCGGCGATCCGCTCGCGCGTGCGGGTGCCCGTGGGGGTGACCACCGGGGCATGGGCCGAGCCGGACCCTGACGCCCGGCTGGAGCGGATCCGGAGCTGGACCGTCCTGCCCGACCACGCGTCGGTCAACTGGCATGAGCCCGGGGTGGAGGAGGTCGCCGCCCTGCTCCTGGAGCGCGGGGTGGGTGTGGAGGCGGGCATCTGGTCCGGGACGGACGGTGCGCAGCGGTTTGCCGACTCGCCTCTGGGGCCGAAAGTGCTGCGGGTCTTGGCCGAGGTGACGGACGCGGACCCTTCCGGTGCGATGGCTTCCGCGCGGGGGTTGTTGTCCGGCCTTGGCGCCGCGCATGGACGCCCTGTCCTGCTGCACGGGGAGGACGGGGGTGCGTGGCCGGTGCTGCGGCTCGCGGGCGAGCTGGGGTTGGCCACGCGCGTCGGGGTGGAGGATGTGCTGCGCCTGCCGGATGGACGACTGGCCGGCTCCAATGCGGAGTTGGTCGCGGCGGGGTTGGCGGAGTACGAGGCGGGTCGGCGGGATGCTCGGCGTAGTCGCTGAGGCCGGGTCGGTCCGCGACCCGGCGGAACGGGTGCCGCAGCGCCCACCCGTGCCGCCCTTGGCGGCACGATTGCCCGCCGCGGCCAGGGCGACCGCAGCGGTTGGCGCGTCAACGCCAGTCAGTCGGCCCACCGCGCAGGCGCTACCCCCGCCCCTTGTCCACCATCAGGCGCGACCCCGCCCGGCGTTCGCCGAAGACATCGCCCGGGTTGGACAGGACGCACGTGTCGAGGGAGAGGCAGCCGCAGCCGATGCAGTCGGTGAGATGGTCGCGGAGGCGGTTCAGCTGCTTGATGCGTTCGTCCAGTTCCGAGCGCCAGGCCTCCGACAGATGTGCCCAGTCCTCCCGCGTCGGCGTCCGCTCCTCGGGAAGCTCCGCCAGGGCCTCGCGGATCGTCGCCAGCGGGATGCCCACCCGCTGCGCGGCCCGGATGAAGGCGACCCTGCGCAGCGTGTCCCGCGCGTAGCGACGCTGGTTGCCGGTGGTCCGGCGACTGCTGATCAGGCCTTTCGCCTCGTAGAAGTGCAGGGCGGAAACGGCGGCCCCGCTGCGCGCCGCCAGCTGGCCGACCGTGAGCTCGTGGATCTTCTCTGAAATCTGGGGCACCCCGCGACCCTACCCAGTCCGTTGACACGGCCGCCGCAGCCGACCATGCTAAGCAGTCGCTTAGATATGCGAGCGCACGCAGACTTCCTGACGCGAGAGGCCGGGACATGGCACAGCCGAGGATCTTCACGTCCGTCGACGACCTGAAGTCGGCGGTGGGCGAGCAACTGGGGTACACCGACTGGCTCGACATCGACCAGAAGCGGATCGACCTGTTCGCGGAGGCCACCGGCGACCACCAGTGGATCCACGTCGACCCGGAGAAGGCCGCCGCGGGCCCCTTCGGCACGACCATCGCCCACGGCTATCTCACCCTGTCGCTGCTGCCCCTCTTCGGGCCGCAGCTGATCTCCGTCGAGGGCGTGAAGATGGGCGTCAACTACGGGACGAACAAGGTCCGCTTCCCCTCTCCCGTCCCCGTCGGCTCCCGGCTCCGCGCCACCGCGAGCATCACCACCGTCGACGACGTGCCCGGCGGCGTCCAGGTGACCGTCGCCTTCACCGTGGAACGCGAGGGCGGCGACAAGCCCGTCTGCGTCGCCGAGTCCGTGTCCCGCTACTACTTCTGACCCGAGCGGGGCGCCCCGCCGTCCCCCACCATCCGCAGCACGAGGTCGGCGTACAGCGCGCCGACCTCGTCCGGCGTCCACGGCCCGTTGACATTGAACCAACGGGCCACGTCGATGCAGAGCGAGAGCACGGCCAGGGTCGTGCCCTTCACGTCCAGCACGTCGAACTCACCGGCCGCGACACCGTCCTCGATGATCGCCCGCACCTCGGCGTCGCACTGCCGCCGCAGTGCGAGGATCTCGGCACGGGCGTCCGGACCGAGCGAGTCCAGCTCGTACTGGACGACCCGGGCGGTGGTGCGTCCGCCGGCGTGCCAGCGGACGAAGGAGCTGACCGCCCCGGCCAGGCGCTCACGCGCGGCGCCCTCCCGCCGGGCCGCGGTCCGCAGGATCTCCAGGGCCTTCTCGTGCCCGATCCTGCTGATGCGGTGCAGCAGCTCTTCCTTGGTCTTGTAGTGGATGTAGAGCGCCGCCGGGCTCATCCCGGCGCGACCCGCGATGTCCCGGGTCGTCGTGGCGTGGTAGCCGCGCTCGGCGAAGGCCTCCACCGCGGCGACCAGCAGCCGTCGCGCCGCGTCGGGCGTGACCTCGCCCCACGCCTGCGCCTCGCCGCCGGCCGTCTCCTCCGCCGTACTCATCACTCGCCCCTCTCCACCGACAGGGACAACACCATACCGCCGAAGGTGAGCGAGCGCTTAGTGTGGCCGCTCAGTGCTTCTCGAAGGGGCCGTACGAGGGCGAGGGCACGGCACCCGCCGCCCCCTCCTGCCGGTCCCGGATCACCTTGGCGAGGGTGAAGGAGGAGGTGACCAGGTACAGAACGGCGATGGCGAGGAAGCCCCGCACCCAGGCGTCGGCGCTCAGCTGGTAGATGCCGATCGCGGTGGCCGCCATGGCGACGGCGAAGGAGGCGACGGCCTGGCCGTAGAAGGCGGCCGTGTTCTGCTGCTTGCTGCCCGGTGTCTCACTCATGGGGGAAGCTTCCGGCGGACGTGGCCCGCGCCACATCCGCTGACGTACTCAGTGGCGTACTCAGAACGCCGAAACCCCCGTCAGCGCTCGCCCGATGACCAGCTTCTGGATCTGGCTCGTGCCCTCGTAGAGGGTCATCACGCGGGCGTCCCGCAGCAGCTTGCCCGCGGGGTACTCGTCGATGTAGCCGTAGCCGCCGAAGACCTGGAGCGCGTTGTTCGCGGCGCGGACGGCCGCCTCGGAGGCGAACAGCTTGGCCTTGGACGACTCGACGGCGAACGGCCGGCCGCGGTCGATCAGGTCGGCGACCCGCCAGGTCAGCAGCCTCGCGGCGTCGACGTCCACGGCGATGTCGCTGATCAGTTCCTGGACCAGCTGGTGACGGGCGATGGCCTTCCCGAACTGCTCGCGCTCGCCCGCGTACCGCACGGCCGCCTCCAGCGCGGCCTGGGCTATGCCGACACAGCCCGCGGCGACCGACATCCGGCCCTTGGCGAGGGCGGACATGGCGACCGAGAAGCCCTTGCCCTCCTCCCCCAGCAGGGCCGAGGCGGGCACCCGCACGTCCTCCAGCACGAGTTCGGCCGTGGCCTGGCCGCGCAGCCCCAGTTTCCCGTGGATCGTGCGGCGCGTCAGGCCGGGCGTGTCCGTGGGGACCAGGAAGGCGGACACGCCCTTGTGGCCGGGGGCGTCCGTGGAGCGGGCGAAGAGCAGGACGACGTCGGCCCAGGTGCCGTTGGTGATGAACATCTTGGTGCCGTTGATGAGGTAGTGGTCGCCGTCCCGCACCGCCCGCGTCGCGAGGTTGCCCGCGTCCGAGCCCGTGCCCGGCTCGGTCAGGCCGAAGCAGCCGACCGCCTCGCCGGAGGTGAGCCCCGGCAGCCAGCGCCGCTTCTGCTCCTCGCTCCCCCAGGCGGCGACGGTCTTCGCGACGAGCCCCAGCGAGACGGAGACGATCCCGCGCACGGACGAGTCACCCCGGCCGAGTTCCTCCGTGACGAGGCAGTACGCGAGGTGGTCGCCGCCCGAGCCGCCGTACTCCTCGTCGATCGTCAGACCCAGGAAGCCGATCTCCCCGAGCTTCTTGACGATTCGGCGGTCGACTTCCTCGGCGCGGTCCCAGGCGACGGCGTTCGGTGCGATCTCGCGCTCGACGAAGTCCCGGGCGAGCTGCCGTACGGCGGTCTGCTCCTCACTGAGCTCCAGGTTCACCACAAGCCACTCCACTTGAAAGCCGTACATTTAAATTAGCACTGCTAGTTTCTATCGGCAGCCCTACTATGTGCGCCATGGCCCGACCGCGCAAGCCCCTGCTCAGCACCGACCGGATCGTCGAGACAGCCCGCGCGCTCGTGGACGCGGAGGGCCTCGCGGCCGTCTCCACCCGCCGGCTCGCCGCCGAACTCGGGGTCAGCGGGCCCTCGCTCTACAACCACTTCCGCACCAAGGACGAGATCCTGGAGGCGGTCGCCGACTCGGTGAGCGGCCAGGTGGACCTGACGATGTTCCAGGACGGCCGTGACTGGCGGACCGCGCTGCACGACTGGGCGGTCTCCTACCGGGCCGCGCTGCGCGACCACCCGAACATCGTCCCGGTTCTGGCCCGCGGGCCCGGCCGCCGCCCGGCCGGACTGCGGCTCGCGGACGCCGTCTACGGCGCGATGGTCGAGGCGGGCTGGCCACCGGCGCAGGCCACGTCCATCGGCGCGCTGATGCGCTACTTCGTGATGGGCTCCGCGCTCGGCTCCTTCGCCGGGGGCTTCGTGGACGACGCGAGCGCCTACGACCCCGCCGACTACCCGCATCTCCAGCAGGCCCATCTGCTCGCCGAGCGGCAGGAGAAGATCGACGAGCGGGCCTTCGAGACCGGGCTGACGGCCCTGCTGGACGGGCTGGCACGGCAGTACGAGCAGGTGCGGCGGACCCCGTAGCAACGCCGGGTCACACGGTTCGGCGGCGGCCGAAGCGTCCGTGTTCCATGCTGAGGGCATGACGACGAGAGACCCGCAGGCCACGGCCCTGGCCCGGCTCGCCGCGCTGTTCGCGGACGAGACCCGGGCGGCGTGCCTGCTGGCGCTGCTCGACGGGCGGGCCTGGACCGCGGGCGAACTGGCGCGGCACGCGGGTGTCGCCGCGTCGACGCTGAGCGAGCACCTCGGCAGGCTCGTCGCGGGCGGGCTGCTCGCCGAGGAGCGGCAGGGCCGGCACCGGTACGTCCGGCTGGCCGACGCGCGGGTCGCGCAGTTGCTGGAGGACCTGGCGGCGCAGGTCGCGCCGGGCACGGCCGTACGGCCGCGGAACCTGCGGGAGTCCAGCGCGGGTTCGGCGATGGCCCGGGGCCGCACCTGCTACGACCATCTCGCCGGACGGCTCGGCATCGCCGTCACGGACGCCCTGACGGCGCGCGGGCTGCTGCAGCAGGAGACCGGGTTCGCGCTCACCGACGCCGGGCTGGCGTGGTTCGAGTCGGCCGGAATCGGCCTCGACCGGCGGGGCCGGCGCCCCCTGACCCGTGCCTGCCTCGACTGGACCGAACGCCGGCCCCACCTCGCGGGCGTCGCGGGCGCGGCCCTGTGCCGGCACGCCCTGGACACGGGGTGGTGCGTGCGCATCGGCTCCGAGCGGGCCGTGAAGGTGACGCCGTCCGGCGAACGGGCCCTGTTCGACCTGCTGGGCGTGGAGGCCGCGGAGCTGCGCTGACCTCGACGCCTCGCCGGACGGCCCATGGCCGCTCCACCGGCCCTACCGGGACCACCTCGCCCGACAGACCCGGAAGCCACGCCCGACGCACCCCGACCGCTTCGTCCGACGGCCGCAACCGCCCTGCCCGACGTACCCGGACCATCCCCCGACAGGTCCTGGACTCACGCGCGACGGACCCGACTGCTTCGCCCGACGCACATCGACCCTTTCATCCGACGCACCGCCACCACGCCGCCCGACGAACCCCGGCCACCCCGCCCCACAGATCCGGAAGCCACGCCCGACAGACCCTGACCGCCTCGTCCGCCAGGCCCTCAAACCACGCCCGACGGACCCCGACCGCCTCGCCCGACGGACCGCGACCGCCCCGCCCGGCTGGCCCCGACCACCCCGCCCGACGGACCGCGGCCGCCCCTGTCCGACAGACCCGGACCACCCGCGCCGGACGGCCCACGACCACCCTCCCTGACGCCCCGGCCACCCCGCCGGACGCACCCCGCCCACCTCCGCCCTGCCGAACCTGTCCACGCCGTCCGAAATTCGCGAGCGTCGCTCCCTCTACCCCTCCTAGCCTCGGGATCATGATGAACCACACCCCTCCCCGTCCCGCCCGCCGGGCCGAGCTGCTGGCTGCCGGTGCGGCCGCGGTGACCGTCGTGCTGTGGGCCTCCGCCTTCGTCTCCATCCGCAGCGCGGGAGAGGCGTACTCGCCGGGCGCGCTGGCGCTCGGGCGGCTGCTGGCCGGGGCGCTGACGCTGGGGGTGATCTGTCTGCTGCGGCGGGAGGGAGTGCCGCCGCGCTCGGCCTGGCGCGGGATCGCGGTGTCGGGCCTGTTGTGGTTCGGCGTCTACATGGTCGCCCTGAACTGGGGCGAGCAGCAGGTCGACGCGGGTACGGCCGCCCTGGTCGTGAACACCGGGCCGATCCTCATCGCGCTGCTGGGTGCCCGGCTGCTCGGTGATCCGATGCCGCCGCGGCTGCTGGCAGGGATGGCGGTGTCGTTCGCCGGTGCGGTGACCGTGGGTCTGTCGATGTCCGGCGAGGGCGGTTCCTCCGTGCTCGGGGTGGTGCTGTGTCTGCTGGCGGCGGTCACGTACGCCGCCGGTGTCGTCGCGCAGAAGCCGGCCCTGGGCACGGCGAGCCCGTTGCAGGTGACCACGTTCGGTTGCCTGGCCGGCGCGGTGGTCTGTCTGCCGTTCGCCGGGCAGCTCGTCCACGAGGCCGCCGAGGCGCCGGCCTCCGCGACGCTCAACATGCTGTACCTGGGCGTCTTCCCGACCGCCCTGGCCTTCACGACGTGGGCGTACGCGCTGTCCCGGACGACCGCGAGCCGGATGGGCGCGACGACGTACGCGGCGCCCGCGCTGGTCGTCCTGATGTCGTGGCTGTTCCTGGGCGAGGTGCCGGCGCTGCTCACGCTGGCCGGCGGTGTGCTGTGCCTGGCGGGTGTCGCGGTGTCGCGGTCGCGGGCGCGGGCGGCGGTGGTGGCTCGGGCCGGGGATCCGGGAGCGGTTCCGGATCCCCGGCCCGAGCAGACCCCGGACTCAGCTCGCTGACGTGGCGGGGGGCGTGGCCTCCGGCCCGTCCCCGGCTGTCGCCGAGCGTGCCCGGCCCGCGAGGACCTTGATCGAGAGCAGTGCGACCACCGAGAGCGCGATGATGTAGCCGGACACCGCCATCGAGGTGCCCGTCGCCTCCAGCAGCAGCACCATGACGAAGGGGGCGAGGCCGCCGCCCGCGACGGCCGCGATCTGGTAGCCGAGGGAAGCGCCGGTGTAGCGCATCTCGGGCGTGAACAACTCCGCGAACAGAGCGGCCTGGGGGCCGTACATGATGCTCAGGAAGCAGCTGGCGACGAACGTGCCGACCGCGAGCCACAGCAGAGAGCCGGTGTCGATCAGCAGGAAGAGCGGCACGGCCCACAGCGCGATTCCGGCCGCCCCGAAGGCGTAGATCCGGATGCGGCCGACGCGGTCGGAGAGCGCGGCGGCGGCCGGGATCAGCACGAGCTGGGTGAGGCTCACGCAGAGCGAGACCATGAGCACCGGGCCCTTCTTCATGTCCAGCTCGCGGGTCGTGTAGTCGAGGACGCCGGTGATGAGGATGTAGAAGGTCGCGGTGTTCACGGCGAAGGAGCCGCCGGCGAGGAGGACCGTGCCGAGGTGGCCGCGCAGGACCGTGCGCAGCGGCGAGCTCTGCTCGGTCTTCTCCCTTTCGGCGAGGGCGCGTTCGGCCTCCCGGAACGCCGGGGTCTCCTTGACGCGGGTGTGGATGTACCAGGCGAGGGCGAGGACGAGCAGGCCGACCAGGAACGGCACGCGCCAGCCCCACGCCGCGAACGCCGAGTCCGTGGTGAGCGCCCCGGCGAGCAGGAAGACCGTGTTGGCGGTCACCACGCCGATGGGGACGCCGAGCTGGACGACACTGCCGTAGACACCGCGCTTGCCCTCCGGGGCGTACTCGGTGGCCAGGAGCATCGCGCCGCCCCACTGGGCGCCGACGGCGACGCCCTGCGCGACGCGGAGCAGGACGAGCAGGATCGGGGCCGCGACGCCGATCGTGTCGTACGTCGGCAGCAGGCCGATGCCGGTGGTGGCCACGCCCATCAGCGTGAGCGCGAGGACCAGCATCGGCTTGCGGCCACGCCTGTCGCCGAGGTGGCCCGCGACGATGCCGCCGAGGGGGCGGGCGAGGAAGCCGACGGCGAACGTGGCGAAGGAGGCCAGCACACCGGCGCTGGGGCTGCCTGCGGGGAAGTAGAGATCGCCCAGGACGAGGGCGGCGGCGATGCCGAAGACGAAGTAGTCGTACCACTCGACGGCCGAGGCGAGGGCCGCGGCGGTGGCCACGCGGCGGCGGTTGCCCACGGCGGGCGCGGTGGAGGTGTGCGGCTGAGCGGAAGGCGGCTGAGCGGAAGGGGCCGTGTCCATGCGGTGCACGCTCCGGTGGGTGCGGGGACGGAACGGGGGGTGGCGCGCTGATCCGGGGAACGTACTGACCGGACGGTATGGCCGTCAACGGGTCGCGCACCAGGACTTTTTGCCTGTACATGGCACTCAGTGTGCGTGCGAGCACGCCTCGGACCCCGGCCTCGCGCGGAGGCCGGGGTGCGGTTGGGGGCGGGCTAGAAAACGACCAGGGCGCGGCCGCCCTTGCCCGCCAGCATGTTCTCGAAGGCCGCCGGGATGCCGTCCAGGGAGATGCGTTCGGTCACCAGGGCCGTCAGGTCCAGCCGGCCGGCCCGGACGTGTCCGGCGAGTACCGGGAGGTCCTCGGCGGGGTTGGAGTTGCCGTAGACGCAGCCGGAGAGGGTGCGGCCCCAGTGGAAGATCTCCAGGGCGTTGAAGGTGACCTGCTGGTCCTTGCCGCCGATGCCGACGACCGTGGTGCGGCCGCCGCGCCGGGTGGAGTCCCAGGCCGTGCGGATGGTGACCGCGCGGCCTGCGCACTCGACGGCGACGTCGACGCCCTGCTTGCCGGTGAGGGCGCGGATCTCCCTGGCCGTGGTGTCGGAGGCGACGAGGTAGTCGGTGGCTCCGGCGGTCCGGGCCAGTTCCTCCTTCGCGGGGGAGACGTCCACGGCGATGATCTTCGAGGCACCCGCGATCCGGGCCGCCTGGAGGGCGGCGAGTCCCACTCCACCGACGCCGAACACCGCGACCGTCTCGCCCTGCCGGACCCGGGCCGAGTGGTGGACGGCGCCGTAGCCGGTGAGGACGGCGCAGCCGAGGAGGGCCGCGTCGGTGAGCGGGACGCCGTCCGGGACGGGCAGGACGCAGGACGCGGAGACGACCGTCTCCTCGGCGAACGCGGCGACGTTCAGGCCGGGGTGGAGGTCGGTGCCCTCGGTGGTGCGGGCGTAGACGCCGGCGGCGCCGCTCAGGGCGTTGGCGCACAGCCAGACCTCGCCGAGCGAGCAGGCGTGGCAGGTGCCGCAGGACGGGGCCCAGTTGAGGACGACCCCGTCGCCCGGCGCGATGTGGGTGACGCCGTCGCCGACGGCGACGACCGTGCCCGCGCCCTCGTGGCCGAGGACGGCGGGGACGGGCACGCGCATGGTGCCGTCGGACAGGGACAGGTCGGAGTGGCAGACCCCGGCGGCGGCGAGCCGGACGCGGACCTGGCCGGGTCCGGGGTCGGGCAGGTCGATGCCGGTGATCTCCAGCGGGGAGCCGACTGCGGGCAGGACGGCGGCGCGGACAGCCATGACGGAGGGCACTCCCCTGACTAGAACTGGAGGGACTTGGTCTGGAGGTACTCGGCCAGGCCGTGCACGCCGAGCTCGCGGCCCACGCCCGACTGCTTGTAGCCGCCGAAGGGCGCGAGAGGGTTGAAGCGGCCGCCGTTGATGTCGACCTGGCCGGTCTCCATCCGGCGTGCGAAGGCCACCGCCTCGGCCTCGTCACCGGCCCAGACGGCGCCGGCCAGGCCGTACACCGTGCCGTTGGCGATCCGCAGGGCGTCCTCCTCGTCCTCGTACTTCAGGATCGACAGGACCGGGCCGAAGATCTCCTCCTGCGCGATGGTCATGTCCGGGGTGACGTCGGCGAAGACGGTCGGGCTGACGAAGTAGCCCCTCTCGCGCGGGGCCTCGGGGCCGCCGGCGACCAGGCGGGCACCTTCCGCGACGCCCTTCTCGATGTAGCCGCGCACCCGCGCCCGCTGCCCCGCGTTGACGACCGGGCCGATGCGCTCGCCGTACTTGGCGGCGGCCGTCGCGGCGAGTTCCACCGCCTCGTCGTACCGGTCGCGGTGGACCAGCATCCGCGTCCAGGCGCTGCACGTCTGCCCGGAGTTGGACATGACGTTGGCGACGCCGACGTTGACCGCCTTGGCGAGGTCGGCGGTCGGGAGGATGACGTTGGCGGACTTGCCGCCGAGTTCGAGGGCGACCTTCTTGACCTGTCCGGCGGCGATCGAGGCGATGCGCCGGCCGACGGCGGTGGAGCCGGTGAAGGAGACCAGGTCGACGCCGGGGTGCTCGGCGAGGGCCTGCCCGGCGACCGGGCCGAGGCCGGTGACCAGGTTGAAGACGCCCGCCGGGAGGCCGGCCTCGTGCACGGCGTCCGCGAACAGGCGGGCGACCAGCGGGGTGTCCTCGGCGGGCTTCACGACGATGGTGCAGCCCGCCGCGAGGGCCGGGGCGACCTTGGCGACGATCTGGTGCAGCGGGTAGTTCCACGGCGTGATCGCGGCCACGACACCGACCGGCTCGTGATGGACGACCGAGTTGCCGGTCTTCTCCTCGAAGGCGTACGTGGCCGCCAGCTCGGCGTAGGAGCCCGCGACCGCGATCGGCACGGCCGCGTGGACGGCCTGGGAGAACTTCAGGGGCGAGCCGAGTTCGGCCGTGACGGTCTCGGCGATCTCGTCCGCGCGGGCGGTGAGCACGTCGCGGAGGGCGGCCAGGCGCGCCGCGCGCTCGGCGGGCGGGGTTGCGGCCCAGTCCGCGAGGGCGGCGCGGGCGGCCCGTACGGCGGTGTCGACGTCCTCGGCGGTGCCGGCCGGGACCGTGCCGATGACCTGCTCGTCGGCCGGGTTCACGACCTCGATCACGTCCTGGCCGGCGGCGGGGCGCCAGGCGCCCCCGATGTACATGCCGTCGTATGCCTGCATCGTGCTTCCTCCGGGGCGGGGCGTCGTCGTCCGACACATAAACTAGCGGCGATAGTTTTCCGGCGCCAGACGTCACGGCACGGCCAGGACCTCACCCTGATGTGCGGCTCCTCACTCCCCCAGGTCGGGCAGGCGCGCCGGGTGGGGACAGATGCGGTCGCCGTGCTGGTCGAAGACGAAGAGGTGGGCGAGGTCGACCAGGAGCGGCACCTGCATGCCGTGGCGGAGGGCGAGGTCCGGGGTGGTGCGGACGATGAGGTCGCCGGGCAGGCGGGCCTCGGCGGACGACGGACGGACTTCGGCGTCCCTGGGGTCGTCCAGGGTCACGACCGGGCCCGCCCGTCCGGCTCCGGCCCGCTCCCGCAGGCGGGTGAGGACCGAGGCCTCGCGGCGGCGGCGCCGGGCGGGGCGGCCGGGGCGGGGGCGCGGGGCCTCCAGCTCGGGGACGACGGCGGGGCTGGAGCCGGTGTCGAAGTGGACGAGGATCTCGTGCCCCTGGAACTCCACGTGCTCGACCAGACCGGTGATCGGCACCTCGCCGGGGCGGGCCGCCGAGTGCTTGGCGATCCGGACAGCCTCCGAGCGCAGGCCCACGATGACCTCGCGGCCCTGCTCGACGCGCAGCAGCTGGTGGTCCAGGGAGAGCGGCTCGGGCAGGCGCAGGAACTGCTTGCCCAGGCTGATGGTCATCGCGCCGTCCAGCGGGGCGCGCACCAGGCCGCGGAGCAGGTTGATGCGCGGGGTGCCGATGAATGCGGCGACGAAGACGTTGCTGGGCAGCGCGTAGACGGCCCGCGGGCTGTCGACCTGCTGGAGCACGCCGCCGCGCAGCACCGCGACCCGGTCGCCGAGCGACATGGCCTCGGCCTGGTCATGGGTGACGTAGATCGTGGTGACGCCCAGCTCCCTGGTCAGCTGGGAGATCTCCGCGCGCAGATGGGTGCGGAGCTTGGCGTCGAGGTTGGACAGCGGCTCGTCCATGAGGAAGGCGGAGGGGTGGCGGGCGATGGCCCGGCCCATGGCGACCCGCTGGCGTTCGCCGCCGGAGAGCTGGCCGGGCAGGCGGTCGAGGAGGTCCTCGATGCCCAGCATCCGGGCGGTGGCGTCCACGCGCGGGGCCGGGTCCGTGCCCGGGGCCTCGATGCGCAGGGGGAAGCCGATGTTGGCGCGGCTGGTCATGTTCGGGTACAGGGCGAAGTTCTGGAAAACCATCGCCATGTCCCGCCCGGACGGCGGCAGGTCGTTGGCGTACTCGCCGTCGAGCAGCAGCTCGCCCTCGTCGATCTCCTCCAGGCCGGCGATCATCCGGAGCACGGTCGACTTGCCGCAGCCGGACGGGCCGAGCAGCACGAGGAACTCGCCCGGCGTGATGTCCAGCGACAGCCGGTCCACCACGCGGGCGCCTCGCGTGTAGGCCTTGCTCACGTCGTGCAGGGAGATGGCGCGTGTCATGGGGTGCCCCCGAGGGCTCGTCAGGGCGCTGGTGCTCCGCGGTCGGAAGCCCCGTCGGGTCGTACGGGGCTGTGGGTCACGGAAGTTAACGGAATGTACGCGGCCTGGGGAAGACACCTGCCGAAATCCGGGCTTTCGGTCCAGCTGGTGAGAAGGCGGACGGGGGTACCGGACGTGATCAGGCGCGGCTCGGGGCGGCCCCGGGCGCCGTGCACCTCCTTGGCTCGGGAAGTGCGCCTTCTCGTACGACCTGGCCCTGTCCAGGGTGGAGACGGCGTCGCAGACGCGACCGCGCCCTACGACGCGTCAGACATCGCCCTTCCGGCGCAGCCGCACCCTCGAACGACGTGCCTCATCCGAGGCGGCTCCTCCCGCCTCGTCCGGCCCCTCCGGCTCCTGAGGCTCCCCCCGCGACCGCACAGCGACCCCCGAGGACAGCAGCAACAGCACCCCGAGCATCACGAACGGCGCCGCCACCCCCGCGACCCCGGCGATCAGCCCGGCCGCGGCGGGCGCGGCGACCTGGCCGAGCCGGTTGCCGGTCAGGCGCAGCGCCAGGGCCGTGGAACGGGCCTCGTCGGGGGCGGCCTGGACGACCGTCGTCATGGACAGCGGCTGGCCCACACCGAGGCAGAACCCGAGCAGCACCAGCAGCAGCCCGAGCGCCCACACCGGCACCGGCAGGGCGATGCCCGCGCACAGCAGGGCCGCCAGCAGACAGGTCACCGTGAGCAGCAGGGTGCGGCCGAGCAGCCGCAGCAGCGGCGTCAGCACCAGGCGGCACGCGATGGTGGCCGCCGCGCGCAGGCTGAGCAGGACGCCGATCACGGACGGTGCGATGCCCCGGTGCTCGCCGACCACCGGCAGGTACGCGGTGAGGATGTCGGTCGCGGACAGCACCGCGAGGCTGATGAGGATGCCGGCCGGCACACCCCGGGTGCGCAGGATGCGCCGCACCGGGACACGGTCACCCTTCTCCGCACGGGACGTGGCAGCCGTACGGCGATGCTCGATGCGCCACAGCGAGGTGAACGCGACCGCTCCGATCGCGCCCGCCGCGATCAGGGCGAGCGCGCTCGTGCCGGTCATGTCGTCGCCCCCGATCACCGCACCCGCTGCGATGGGCCCGACCAGCTGGCCGAGCGCGGCCCCGATGGTGAAGTGGCCGAAGTTGCGGTCTTGTTCGTGCGGCGCGGACTGGCGGGCGACGAGCGACTGGGAGCCGATGACGAAGCAGAGGTGGCCGAGGCCCATCACCCCGCTCCACAGGGCCATCGCCCACAGGGAGTTCGCCAGCCCGCTGAGCGCGCAGCCGCCGGATATGAGGACCACACCGATGGGCAGCAGGGGCGCGCAGCGGCCGTGGTCGGTACGGCGGCCCAGGGGCACGGCGGCGAACAGCGGCAGCAGCGCGTACACACCCGCGATCACACCCACCGCACGCTCGTCCGCGCCCAGCGCGAGGGCCCGGTAGGAGACGGCGGGCCGGGCCATCGACACCGCCCCCTGCGCGAAGCTGAAGGCGATGACGAGGCGGAGCAGCCAGCCGCGGTTCCCACCGGGCCTCACGATGACGTCCTCCACGGGGTGGTCAGATGATGCCGAACAGCATGCCCGCCCCGAGGATGACCAGGCAGGTGAGGGCGGCCCACTTCACGACGAACTTCGTGTGGTCGCCGAACTCCACCTTGGCCATGCCGACCAGGACGTAGACGGCCGGGACGAGCGGGCTCGACATGTGCAGCGGCTGGCCGACCAGCGAGGCGCGGGCCATCTCCAGCGGGGAGACACCGTGCGCGGCGCCCGCCTCGGCGAGGACGGGCAGGACACCGAAGTAGAAGCCGTCGTTCGACATGAAGTACGTCAGCGGAAGGCTGAGGACGCCGGTGACCAGGGCCATGTGCGGGCCCATGCTGCCGGGGATGACGTCCACCATCCACTTGGCCATGTGGTCGACCATGCCGGTGCCCTGGAGGACGCCGGTGAAGACGGCGGCGGCGAAGACCATGCCGGAGACGTTCAGGACGTTCTCGGCGTGGGCGGCGATGCGGGCCTTCTGGTCCGGGATGTGCGGGAAGTTGACGGTGAGCACGAGGGCGGCGCCGAGCAGGAACAGCACCGGGATCGGCAGCAGCTCCATGATCATGGCGGTGAGCAGACCGACCGTGAGCAGCGCGTTGAACCAGTACAGCTTGGGACGCAGCGTGGCGCGGTGGGGGTCGAGGCCCTGGAAGTCGGCGTCGTGCTCCTCGGCGTCCGTGCCGGAGCCGGCACCGCCCGTGGGGAGAGTGCCCTTGCCGGTGTTCGTGCCGGTGCCGGCGCTCTTGCCGGTGCCGGAGCCGGCGCCGACCAGGACGGTCTCGGTCTCCTTCTCCTCGACCTTCTCCTCGGCCTTCTCGTCGACCAGCACCTCGTCCAGCGTGAGCACGCCCAGCCGCCGGCGCTCGCGCACACCGAGGACGTAGGAGAGGACGAAGACGAAGAGCAGGCCCACCAGGAGTGCCGGGATCATCGGGACGAAGATGTCGCTGGCGTCGAGCTTGAGCGCGGTCGCGGCGCGGGCGGTCGGGCCGCCCCAGGGGAGGGTGTTCATCACGCCGTTGGCCATGGCGGCGACACCGGTCATCACGACCAGGCTCATCTTCAGGCGCTTGTACAGCGGGTACATCGCCGAGACGGTGATCATGAAGGTGGTGGAGCCGTCGCCGTCCAGCGACACGATCGCGGCGAGCACGGCGGTGCCGACGACGATCCGCATCGGGTCGGCTTTGCAGAACTTGAGGATGCCGCGGACGACCGGGTCGAAGAGACCGACATCGATCATCACACCGAAGTAGACGATCGCGAACATGAGCATCGCCGCAGTGGGGGCGAGGTCGGTCACGCCGTCGAGGACGTAGTCGCCGAGCTTGGCGCCCTTGCCGACGAACACGCAGAACAGCGCGGGAATCAGCACGAGCGCCGCGATCGGCGACATCTTCTTCATCATGATCAGGACCAGGAAGGTCGCGATCATGGCGAAGCCGAGGATGGTCAGCATGAGTGGATACCTAACGTTCGCCCTTGAACATCCCACCAGGGCCGGCGGTGTCCGAGACGTTAGGTGCGTTCAAGCAGCGTTAACAAGACGTTGACGTGCGAGCAATAAGCGCAAAACTGCTGGTCACAGCTTTGCTCAGGTCAGAGCGGTGAGCTTTTCGGTCACGGATGGGCTTTCGGGGGCCGTCTCGGGGGCGACCTCGACGGGCACCCCGTTGAGGACCGCGTTGCCCGACAGCGGGTCGAGGAGGCGGCCGTCGAGGAGCTGGTTGACGTTGACGCCGGGGTCGGTCGCGGCGTGGCTGAGCCGGGTGCCGGGGCGGTCGTGGCCCCAGCCGTGCGGCAGGCTCACCACGCCTCGGCGTATGTCGTCGGTGACCTCGGCGGGTGCGGTCACCTCTCCGCCGGCGCCCTTCACCCGCACCGGCGCCCCGTCCCGCACGCCCAGCCGTTCGGCGTCGTCCGGGTGGATGTGCAGGGTGCAGCGGTTGGAGCCGCCGGTGAGGGCGGGCACGTTGTGCATCCAGCTGTTGTTCGAGCGGAGGTGACGGCGGCCGACCAGGACGAGTCCGTCGGGGCGGTCCTCCAGGGCGCGCCTGAGGCGGGGCAGGTCGTCCGCGATCGGCTGCGGCAGCAGCTCCACCTGGCCGCTCCTGGTCTTCAGCGGCTGCGGCAGGCGGGGGCGCAGGGGTCCGAGGTCGATGCCGTGCGGGTGAGCGAGCAGTTGCTCCAGGGTCAGTCCGTCGGGTCGTACGCCGAAGCCGTCGCCGTAGGGGCCGAGGCGCAGCATCATGTCCAGGCGTCGCTCGGGGCCGGTGTCGCCGGTGAGCCGCGCGGCGAGTTCGCGGGGGTCACGGCCGTGCACGGGCGAGTGCGGCTCGTCGACCGCCTTGCCGAGGGTCTGGTCGATGACCATCTGGTCGACGGCGGCGGGGTCGGCCCCGTGCATGCCGGTCACGGCGAGGACCAGCCGGGCCAGGATCTCCGTCTCGGCCATGCGGCCGGGCTCCAGCGGGACCGCGGGGCGGGTGTAGCGGACCTGGTGGCGTACGGCGAGGGTGTTGAAGGCGAAGTCGTGGTGGGGGCTCTGGGAGGGCGGGGGCGGGGGCAGGACGACGTCGGCGTGGCGGGAGGTCTCGTTGAGGTACGGGTCGACGCTGACCATGAAGTCGAGCGAGTCGAGCGCCTTGTCGAGCCGGTCGCCGTCGGGCGCGGAGAGCACGGGGTTGGCGGCGACGGCCAGGAGCGCGCGGACCGGTTCGCCCTCCTCGGTGGCGGTGTCGATCTCCTCCGCGAGGGCGGAGAGGGGCAGCTCGCCCTTGGCTTCCGGGTGCCGGCTCACGCGGGAGTGCCAGCGCCCGAGGGCGAAGCCGCGGCCGGGCCCGGCGGGGCGCGGGGTCTTGTCGGTGGCGGCCTGCGGGAAGAGCGCGCCGCCGGGCCGGTCGAGGTTGCCGGTGAGGATGTTCAGGACGTCGACGAGCCAGCTGGCCAGGGTGCCGTGCGGGACGGTGCAGCTGCCGATGCGCCCGTAGACGGCGGCGGTGGGGGCGGCGGCGAGTTCACGGGCGAGGGTGCGGATGACACCGGCCTCGACGTCGCAGGCGGCGGCGACGGCTTCGGGGGTGAACTCCCGCAGGGCGTCGGCGACTTCCTCGACTCCCTGAACGTGCGGGATCGGCTCGGTGAGGTCCTCGTCGAAGAGCACCTGGGCCATCGCCGCCAGCAGCAGCGCGTCGGTGCCGGGCCGCACGGCGATGTGCCGGTCGGCGAGCTTGGCGGTGCGGGTGCGCCGCGGGTCGATCACGACGAGCGTGCCGCCCCGGGCCTTGAGGGCCTTGAGTTTGCCGGGGAAGTCGGGGGCCGTGCACAGACTGCCGTTGGACTCCAGCGGGTTGGCGCCGATGAGGAGCAGATGGTCGGTGTGGTCCAGGTCGGGCACGGGGATGGCGTTCGCGTCGCCGTAGAGCAGTCCGCTGGAGACGTGCTTGGGCATCTGGTCGACGGTGGAGGCGGTGAAGACGCTGCGCGTGCCGAGACCGGCGAGCAGCACCGCCGGGTAGAGGGCGCCGGCCATGGTGTGCACGTTGGGGTTGCCGAGGACGACGCCGACGGAGTTCGCGCCGTACCGCTCGACGACGGGCCGGATGCCGGCGGCGACCGCGTCGAAGGCCTCCTCCCAGGTGGCCTCGCGCAGCTCGCCGTCCCTGCGTACGAGCGGGGTGCGCAGCCGGTCGGGGTCGGCGTCGACGGCGCCGAAGGAGGCGCCCTTGGGGCAGATGAACCCCTTGCTGAAGACGTCGTCGCGGTCACCTCGGGCGTGGGTGACGCGCGTCCCCTCGATGGTGAGGGTCAGGCCGCAGGTGGCCTCGCACAGGGGACAGATACGCAGGGCGGTGCGGGACACGGGTCCTCCCGGGTGGGCGGCGGCTACGGTGACGCACGGACGCCCCGAGCATACCGACCGGTATGCATGGAGGGGAGGTCTTGGCCAGGACTTTGCGGACACCTCTGGGTCAGTCGAGCACCCGGGCCAGATAGGCCCGCAGCATCTCCCGCATCTCCTCGATGATCTCCGGGTCCCCCTCCGGCGCGACCCGGAAGGCCAGGTGCACGAGGGTGTCGGCGGTCTCGACGGCGACGAGGAAGACCCGGCGCAGTTCCTCGTCGGGCTCGCGGTCGAGAGAGCCGGAGAGGAGTTCGGTGAGGCGGTCGGCGACGCGGTGGTTGGGTTCGGCCTGGCGGGCGCCGACCGGGATCTGGTTGCCGAAGTCGACGAGGGAGAAGCCGGGCGCGGTGCGCTTCATCTCCAGGTACTCGTCGAGCACGGCGTCCATGGTCTCGCGCCAGCCCCCGCCCCCCGCCGTCCGCAGACGCCGGGTGACCCGCTCCGAGTAGCGCTCCAGGTTGCGCTGGGCCAGCGCGTCGACCATCTCACGCTTGTTGCCGAAGAAGCGGTAGACCGAGCCGATGGGGACGCCGGCCCGCTGGGCGACGGCCCGGGTGCTCAGGCCGTCGTAGCCGACCTCGTCGAGGAGGTCGGCGCAGGCGTCGAGGATCCTGGCCAGGCGTTCGGCACTGCGCCGCTGCACGGGCGCACGACGGAGCGATGTCGCGTGGGGCACGGGCTTCATGATGCCTTTCCGGCGCGCTCGGGTGAACCTCGCCCCCCGATCCTGGACGTGAGGTCCGACGCGTGCCCCCACACCGCCCACCGACCGCCCGAGCCCGGCGCCGGGCCGGGGCCGGGCTCGGACACGGGGCCGGGGCCGGGCTCGGACACGGGGCCGGGGCCGGGTTCCGACACCGGAGCCAGGGCCCGACTCCAACACAGTGCCGGGGCCACGGACTTCGACCGGAGGCCCGAGCCTCTCTCCGACACAGCACCGAACCGCCCGACCCCGACCCGAGGCCAGAACCTGTCTCCCTACGCAGCGCCAATGCCGCCCGACTCCGACACAAGGCCAGAACCTGTCTCCCTACGCAGCACCGAGGCCGCCCGACCCCGACACAAGGCCGGGACCCGTCTCCGACACAGCGCCGAGGCCGCCCGACCCCGGCGCAAGGCCGAGGCCATACCCCGACAGAGCGCCGGGGCCGGACTACGAAACGGAGCCAGAGCCCGACTCCGACACGAGGCCAGAACCCGTCTCCGACACAGCACCAAGGCGGCCGACTCCGGCGCAAGGCCGAGGCCATACCCCGACAGAGCACCGGGGCCGGACTACGAAACGGAGCCAGAGCCCGACTCCGACACGGTGATGTCGGCCGTGCTCTCCACGGGTGTGCCGTCCACCGCCCACACCGTGCCGTCGTCGGCGTAGAGGCGGGCCGTGACGTGGTGCGTGCCGCGCGGCACGAGGCGGTCGGCGAGACGGTACCCGGGCGCCCGGAGCCGGGCGACGAGGCGGCCGTCCACGTAGAGCCGCGCGAGGCCGCGCCCGGCCACCGCCCGGGCCGCCGTGCCCGCCGGGGAGAAGCGGAAGTTCCGCACGGCCAGCCGGACGTTCCAGCCGCCGGCCCGGCCGGGCTGCACCTCGATGCCCACGCCGGGGGCGCCACGCCGCGCCACCTCGCGGTAGGGACGCCCCTCCTGGTCCCGGTCCCCCAGGAGGCTGCCCACCGGCGTGGGAGACGCCCCGCTCCCCCGCGTCTCACCGGAGCCGCAGCCCGCGGATCCGGTCAGCAGCAGGACACAGACCACGA
Organism: Streptomyces sp. NPDC007991; assembly: GCF_042958445.1. Classification (NCBI taxonomy): domain Bacteria; kingdom Bacillati; phylum Actinomycetota; class Actinomycetes; order Kitasatosporales; family Streptomycetaceae; genus Streptomyces; species Streptomyces sp. NPDC007991. Next base: position 95,684 of record NZ_JBIBJD010000010.1, on the reverse strand, counting down.
GCACGGCGCGAGATCCCCGTGTCCACGACATGCCGGGGAGCGTAGAACAGGCGTCCGGGCCGGCGGATCGTCCTGGAGTCGTGTTCACCCTCCTCCACCGAGAGGAGGCCGCAGGACGGCGCGTCCCTCTTGCGTCGGGGAAATCGCAATCCTACGGTGTCGCATAGGAATCGGGTGGCACGGGCATCGGACCGCAAGGGAGCAGCGATCATGTACGCGGACGCGCGGAAGACCGCCGAAGGGCTGACCTACCTCTCCGGCTTCGGCAACGAGCACAGCTCGGAGGCCGTCCCGGGCGCACTGCCACAGGGCCGCAATTCGCCCCAGCGGGCCCCGCTCGGGCTGTACGCGGAACAGCTGAGCGGTACGGCCTTCACCGAGCCCCGGGCGCACAACCGCCGCTCGTGGCTGTACCGGATCCGCCCGTCGGCCGCGCACCCGGCGTTCACCCGCACCCACAACGGCTCGATCCGCACCGCCCCCTTCACCCAGACCGTGCCCGACCCCAACCGCCTGCGCTGGAACCCCCTCCCCGACCCGGCGCCGGAAACCGACTTCCTGACCGGCCTGTGGACCCTGGGCGGCAACGGCGATGTCACCCAGCGCACCGGCATCGCCGTCCACCTCTACGCCGCCAACGCCTCGATGGACCGGGTGTTCAGCGACGCCGACGGCGAGCTGCTGATCGTCCCGGAGCGCGGCGGTCTGCTGCTGCGTACGGAGTTCGGCCTGCTTCATGTGGAACCGGGCCATGTGGCGCTCATCCCTCGTGGGGTCCGCTTCCGTGTGGAGCTGCTCGACGAGTCCGCCCGCGGCTATGTGTGCGAGAACTACGGCGCACCCTTCCGCCTCCCCGACCTGGGCCCGATCGGTGCGAACGGCCTCGCCAACCCCCGGGACTTCCGCGCCCCGGTCGCCGCGTACGAGGACGTCGAGGGCCCGGTGGAGGTGGTGAACAAGTTCTGCGGCAACCTCTGGACGGCCACCTACGGCCACTCCCCACTCGATGTCGTCGCCTGGCACGGCAACCATGTGCCGTACAGCTACGACCTGCGCCGTTTCAATGTGATCGGCACCATCACGTACGACCACCCGGACCCGTCGATCTTCACGGTGCTGACGTCCCCGTCGGACACCCCGGGCCTGGCCGGGGCCGACTTCGTGGTGTTCGCCCCGCGCTGGCTGGTGGGCGAGGACACCTTCCGGCCGCCGTACTTCCACCGGAACGTGATGACCGAGTACATGGGCCTGATCGAAGGCGCGTACGACGCGAAAGCGGAAGGCTTCGTGCCGGGCGGCGGCTCGCTGCACACCATGATGTCGGCGCACGGCCCGGACCGGGAGACCTTCGACCGCGCGAGCTCGGCCGAGCTGAGGCCGCAGAAGATCGACGACGGCCTGGCGTTCATGTTCGAGACCCGCTGGCCGATCACCCTCACCCCGCAGGCGGCCCGCGCCGAACACCTCCAGCAGCGCTACGACGACGTCTGGCAGGGACTGGAGCGGCACTTCCGTCCCTTGCACTGAACATCCCCGACCGGTACGGATGGCCCGTGACCTCCTTCGCTCCGGACTCGATCGTCCTGAACCGCAAGCTGCCGCTCTGGTACCAGGTGTCGCAGTCGCTGCGCGCCTCGATCCTCGGCCGCTCGCCCCAGGACCCGCTGCGCCTGCCCACGGAGGAGCAGCTGGCCGGGCACTACGGCGTGAGCGTGCTGACCATGCGGCAGGCGCTGAAGGAGCTGGAGGACGAGGGGCTCATCACGCGCCACCGCCGGCGCGGCACGTTCATCGAGCCGCATGCGCGCCGGGGTTCCCCGGTCCGGCTGCTGGGCTCGGTGGACGCGATCGTGGCCCAGCAGTCCGGTATGACGACCGAGCTGCTGGACCACGGCATGTCCCCGGTGCCGGCCGGACTCGCCGAATTCTTCCCGGATCTGCGCGAGGTGGCGGCGTACCACCGGCTGCGCAGCGACGAGAAGACCGGTGAGCCGACCAACCACGCCCGCAACTACGTGCGTCCCGAACTGGCCGCGCGCATCGACCTGGACGACCTGGTCCGGTGGCCCATGACCAAGGTGCTGCGGGACGTCGTCGGGGCGGACATCAGCCGTATCACGGACACGGTCGAGGCCCGGCTGGCCGACCCGGAGACGGCGAAACTGCTCCACGTCCCGCTGCTCAGCCCGATCCTGCACTACACGGGCATCACGTACGACGCCGGGGGGCGGTCTCTGGACGTGGCCGTCATCCAGTACCGGGGGGACCGCTTCTCCTTCACGGTGACCCTGGAGGCGAACTGACCCGGGTGTCGGAGCCACACCGTACGATGCCCTGCGTGACGCACGACGACGCTCCGCCGCTGGCGGACCTCATGCCGTGGTCCGTCGCACCGCCGCGGCTCGGCCGGGGGTGGCCGGCGGGACCCGACCCGGCGTCCCTGAAGGCCCGTTGGGACGCTCTGATGAAGGCCGAGGGACCCGACCGCGAGGCCCTGTTCGAGCCGACCCGCTCGCGCACGACGCACACGGCGGTCGGCCAGTTGCCCGGCCAGGCCGGCAGCGGCACGCAGAAGCTGGCGCGCGCCTCGGGGCCGTGCCCGGAGCCGGTGCGGGTGCTGTACGCCCCCTTCGACGAGCAGTGGCTGATCCCCGACCAGCGGCTGATCGACGCGGCCCGCCCGGAGCTGTGGCGGGTGGCGGGCGAACGGCAGGTCTTCGTGCTGGAGACGCCCGAGGCCCCAGGCAGCGCCGGCGAAGTCCCGCGCCTGCTCGTCACCTCCCTGCTCCCGCTGCCGCGCCCCGGCCGGATCCGCCCGCTGTTCCGCAGGCCGGACGGGCAGGAGCCGAACCTGGCGCCCGGCCTGCTGGAGCACCTGGGCACCCGGCTGGGCAGTGTCCCCACGCCGCTGGACGTACTGGCGTGGATCACGGCGACCGCACGCCCCGGCCTCTCCGTCCCGCTCACCGGGGACGCCGACGCCTGGGCGCGGGGCCTGGAGGTGGGCCACCGGCTGCTGTGGCTGATGCGCCGCGACGGCGCACGCCCCAAGCTGCCCGGCGGCCGCCGCCCCTACGTCCGCGCCCCGCTGCCCTCCCGCCCCCTGGCCCTGCGCTACGACCGGGACGAGGAGGCTCTGCTGCTGGACGAGGGCCGCATCTCCCCGGTGCCGCCGGAAGCCTGGGACTTCGAGGTGGGCGGGGTGCGCGTCCTGGAGCAGTGGTTCACGGCGCGCGTCGCCGAGGCAGAGCCGGGCACACTCGCCGCGATCCGCCCCGCGACCTGGCCCCAGTCCTGGACGTCGGAGCTGCTGGAACTGATCACGGTCCTGGCCCTGCTGGCCGAACTGCGCCCCTTGGAGGAGCCGGAGGTTCCCGACCCGGTCACGGCGACCGAGCTGCGCGAGGCCGGTGTCCTCCCGGTCCCGGCGTCGGCCCGCCGCCCGGCCTCGGTACTGGACGGCCCCGAGGAGGGCCCGGAAGGCCAGCTCGCCCTGCTTTAGGGGTCAGCGCTTCAGCGCGGGTCGGGGTCGTAGGCGTCCAGGACACGTTCGAGGGCCCGTCTGAACACCGCCTCCAGATCGACCGGCCCGCTCTGCTCCATGAAGGCCGCGGCCAGTCGCGGATACGCGCCGGTGGCCACCTGGCTGCCCAGATAGGCCATCCGGACCGCGTTCTCCTCCTCCACGGTCCACGGCATGGAGCGCGTGCGCTCGACGGTCGCGATGTCGTTCGCGGTGTATGTCGTCACCACGCCGTTGAGCAGCGCGATCAGCTCCGTCTTCGTGCCGGCCGGGACGTCGAGCGGTTCGAGACAGGCCAGGCAGTGCTCCAGATAGCGCAGGGTGTTGGGGCTGAAGCCGTACACCCCTGACATCAGGCGCGGCACCCAGGTGTGGCGGCGCATGATGGCCCGCGTCTCCTCCGCGTTGCGGAGCATGTCGGCGCGCCAGTCGCCCGTGGGCTCGAACAATTCGTGCTCGGCACCGACGGCGTCGATCATCAGCTCGTACAGGTCCTCCTTACGGGGGACGTAGTTGTACAGCGACATCGTGCCGCAGCCCAGCTCCGCGGCGACATGCCGCATGGACACCGCCTCCAGCCCGCCCGCGTCGGCGATCCGCACGGCCGCCGCCGCGATGTCGGCGCGGGTGAACGCCGGTTTCGGCCCACGGCCGGTGCGCTCCGGGCGCGCCCAGATCACTTCGGGTACGGCCGCTCGGCCCGCCATCGATCATCACCTCGGCCACCATCCTAGTTACGTACGGCGTACGTAGTGCGCTATGGTCATGCCATGACTTCTACGTACGCTGTACTTAGTGAAGGTCTGGAGAAGCGTTTCGGGGAGGTCCGCGCCTTGCGCGGGCTGGATCTCGCGGTGGCGGAGGGGACGGTGTGCGGGGTCCTCGGGCCCAATGGGGCGGGGAAGACGACGGCCGTACGGCTGCTGACCACGCTGCTGCGGCCGGACGCCGGCTCCGCCCGGGTCGCCGGGTACGACCTCGCCCGGGAGGCCGCCGCCGTCCGGCGCCGGATCAGCGTCACCGGGCAGGACACGTCGGTGGACGGGGATCTCACCGGACGTCAGAACCTGCTGCTGTTCGGCCGGCTGCACCGGGTGCGCGGTCCCGCCGGCCGGACCGCGCAGCTCCTCGACCGCTTCGGGCTGGCCGAGGCCGCCGACCGGCCCGCCTCCACCTACTCGGGCGGCATGCTGCGCCGCCTGGACCTGGCGGCGAGCCTGATCCGCCGCCCCGAGGTGCTGTTCCTGGACGAGCCGACGACCGGCCTCGACCCGGCCAGCCGCACCCTCATCTGGGAGGCGGTGCGCGACCTGACCGCCGAGGGCACGACCGTGCTCCTCACCACCCAGTACCTGGAGGAGGCCGACCAGCTCGCCGACGACATCGCCCTGGTGGACCGCGGCCGGGTCGCGCACACCGGGTCGCCGGCGCAGCTCAAGGCGCTCGTCGGGGCGCACGCCGAGGTCGTCGTGACGGACCCGGACGCGCTCACGAAGGCGGCGGCCGTCCTCGACCGGCTCACGGGCGCGCAGCCGTCGTTCGACCACGGGCGCGGCGCCGTCGGCGCGGTCAGCAAGGACCCGACGCTCACCCTCCCGCTGCTCGTGCGCACGCTGGACGCGGCGGGCGTGCCGCTGCTCGACGTGAGCCTGCGGCCTCCGACCCTCGACGACGTCTTCCTGCGCCTCACGGACACCAGGCCCCCGGCCACGGCCACCACCGACGACAAGGAGCGTGCCGCATGAGCATGCTGGCGTACGACGGAACCGCGATGCTGGGCCGCCAGCTGCTGCGGATGCGGAACAACCCGGGGCTGCTGATCCTCACCCAGACGATGCCGATCAGCATGCTGCTGTTCTTCGGCTACGTCTTCGGCAGCGCGCTGGCGGTGCCGGGCGAGGCCTACCGGTCGTTCCTGGTGCCGGGCCTGCTGGTGGCGACCGCCTCGGGCGGGATCATGACCGGTATGTTCCAGGCCGCGCAGGACACGCACCGGGGCGTGACGGACCGTTTCCGCACGCTGCCGATGAGCCGGGCGGCCGTACCGCTGGGGCAGGCCGCCGCGGACCTGGTCGCCACGGCCGTCGGGACGGTGCCGTTCCTGCTGGTGGGGCTGGCGGTGGGCTGGCGGATCGAGGGCGGCCCGCTCGAAGCGGTGGGGGCCGTCGGGCTGTTGATGTTGTTCCGCTTCGCCTGCGTCTGGGCCGGGATCTTCCTCGGCCTGCTCACCCGGAACGAGGAGGCGGCCGGTCAGCTGGGCGGGGCGACGTTCCTGCTGCCGCTGCTGTCCAGCGCGTACATCCCGACGAGCGGGCTGCCGGGGTGGCTGCGGACGGTCGCCGAGTGGAATCCGATCAGCGCGGTGGCGACGGCTCTGCGGGACCTGTTCGGCAACGCGCCGGTGCCCGACGGGGCGGCCTGGCCGGTGGCCCACCCCGTCGCGGGGTCGCTGCTGTGGTGTGTCGTGCTGCTCGGGGTGTTCGTGCCGCTGGCCGTGCGTCAGTACGCGCACGGGGAGCGGTGAAGGGGCGGCCGGACCACCGGAGCCGGTCGACGCCCCCGGTCACTGCCGGGCGGGGATGAGGCACCGACTGGGGGCGGGCCGCGCTCGGGTACACACCAGGCGCCGCTGCGTGCCGTGGGGATGACGGACGACGTGTGCGCAGCGTGGCGCCGGGGGCGGTGTGACCGCCGAGCGCGGGCCCCTACTTGCCGCCGAACAGCGAGCGGCGCAGCCTGCGCAGCGGTGCGAAGAGCGAGACGCGGCGCACGCGCGCTCCCCTGCCACTGCGGTCGTGCGGCTGACGCGCGGTCAGTTCACGCATCAGAGAGGTCGCCTCGACCGTCTCCCGCTGCGGGACGGCAGGGCCACCCAGCACCGAGAGGTGGCGGTCGAGGCGCGAACTGGTCGCACTGCTCCCGCAGGTGATCGCAGGGACCCTGGCCCTGCTGCGCACTGTTATCTGTTCCATGTCACTCCCCACCCGTACGAGTCCACCCGGCCCGGGCAGGTTAACCCTATCGCCCCGTCCGGGCACTCGTGTATCGCGGTCACAGGATTCACCTTCCCCATAAGGGCGTTGACGATGTATCCCCGATTACCCTCCGAATCCAACAGATTTCAGGGCGAGTTGGACGACCGGCTGGGTCGTGGGCTGCGGCGATCCCCCGGCCGGCTCGACGGTTACCGCCAGTGACGTCGCGGAGGTGGCCAGGCCCGTCGCGACCAACGGCGTGTCGCCCTCGAAGAGGCCCAGGGAGCGTGGTTGCGCGCCCGGGCGCATGAGCCACAACTGGTGCACTCGGCCGCCGGCCGGAGCACCGTATCCGCCGAGGGTGACCACCGCGCTCCCCTCCGAGGCGGAAGCGATCACTCCGATGGTGCGGCCCCGCCCGTCCCGGCCGCTGCTCGCCCGGGCGTCCGGAGCAGCGAGAACGTGGGCGATCTCACGCGAGCGGTCCCGCTCGGCGGTCAGCTGGTCCTGGGTCCGGTCCGCCTGCACCGCGAACAGCGAGGCGACGACGAGGGCCGCGGCGGCGGTGGCCGTGGCGAAGGGCACGAACAGCGGCATCCGGCGACGCTGCCGCGGCGGCGGCTGGGTGCCCCACACATGCGGCGGCAGCTGCGGCGCACGCGCGCGTGCCGGCTCGCGTGCCGCGTTCTGCGGCGCCGGGTCCTGCGGAGTGGTCCGTACGGCGGCCATCACCCGGTCGCGCAGGGCGGCGGGGGGCGGTGCGGCCGCGGACCAGGCGAGCCGGACGGCGTCCTCGGACAGGGCGCGCACCTCGGCGGCGCACCGGCCGCAGTCCCTCAGGTGCTTCTCGAAGCGGACCCGCTCCGGGGGTTCCAGGGCGTCGAGCGCGTAGGGCGCGGCGAGCGAGTGCGGGTCCTCGCGGCGGAACAGACTCATGCCACGCCCCCCAGGCACTCGCGCATCCGGGTCAGCCCGTCGCGCATCCGCGTCTTGACGGTGCCCAGCGGCAGGGACAGCCGCTCGGCCACCTCACGGTAGGTGTAGCCCTCGTAGTAGGCCAGGGTGACGGACTGGCGCTGCAGTTCGGTGAGGCGGTCCAGGCAGACGCGTACCCACTCGCGTTCGAGTCCCGCCTCGACCTCCTCGGTGACCTGGTCGAAGGCCGGGTGGTGGGCGCGCCAGGCCTCCCGCTGCTCCCGCTCGCCCGCCGCGCGGGCGCTGCGCACCCGGTCGACGGCGCGGCGGTGGGCGAGGGTGAGGATCCACGACATCGCGCTGCCGCGCCCCGGGTCGAACTTCGCCGCCGAGCGCCACAGTTCGAGCAGCACCTCCTGAGCCACCTCCTCCGACTGGGCGGGGTCGCGCACCACGCGCCGTACGAGCCCGAACACCGGGCCGGACACCAGCCCGTACAAGTCCTCGAAGGCCTGCTGGTCGCCGCCCGCCACGCGCAGCAGCAGCTCGTCCGCCTCCACTCGGTCCCCCTCTCCCAGGCCGCACGGAGCCTGTCCCCTCATACGAGGCATTCGCAACGCACACACCTCCGGATGGGGTTACGGATCAGCGCGCCGAAAACGCGGGTCGGCCGGCGATGAAACAACTTTCCCGACGCGCCGTAAGAACGTTTGAGATTCGACCAATCCGCTCTGCCGACCGCTCCGAATGGCGTGTGTCAGGCAAGTTGGCACTGAGGACGGACGGCATGACACCTTTCTCCAGGACCGGTGCGACCGGTGCGACCGGCGCGGGACGCAGGAGCATCGCGACCGCGATCTGTGGTGCGCTGGCCGCCGGTGGGCTCGCGGCCGCCGGTGTGACCGCGCTGGAACCCGAGGCGGCCTCCGCCTCCAGCCACCGCGAGGCCCCGCTGATCTCGGGGACCCCGCAGTACGACAACACCGACGTGTACGCGTTCGTCAGCCCGGACAAGCCGGACACGACGACCATCGTCGCGAACTGGATCCCCTTCGAGGAACCCGCCGGCGGGCCCAACTTCTTCCCGTTCGCCGAGGACGCCCAGTACGACCTGCGCATCGACAGCAACGGTGACGCGCAGGAAGACCTGCTGTTCCGGTACACGTTCAAGACGCACACGAAGAACGACAAGACGTTCCTCTACAACACGGGCCCGGTCGAGAGCCTCGACGACCCCGACCTCAACATCACGCAGACGTACGACCTCGAACTGATCAAGCTGAAGCACCTGAAGGCGGTGTCGAAGACCAAGGTCGCCGACGACGTGCCCGTGGCGCCGTCCAACGTCGGCAAGGCGTCGATGCCGGACTACAACACCCTGCGCGAGCAGGCGATCCACAAGCTCGCCGGGGGCGCCCAGACGTTCGCCGGGCAGGCCGACGACCCGTTCTTCCTGGACCTCAGGGTCTTCGACCTGCTGTACGGCGGGAACCTCTCCGAGGTCGGCAACGACACGCTCAAGGGCTACAACGTCAACACGATCGCCCTCCAGGTCCCCAACAGCTTCATCACCGAGTCGCACCACCAGCCGGTCGTCGGCATCTGGTCGACGACGCAGCGCAAGAACGCCCAGGGCTACTTCTCCCAGGTCTCGCGCCTCGGCAACCCGCTGGTGAACGAGGTCGTCAACCCGCTGAAGGACAAGGACACGTTCAACGCGTCCGCGCCCCGGGACGACGCCCAGTTCCTGAAGAACGTCACCAACCCGGAGCTGCCGAAGCTCATCGAGGGGATCTACAAGATCCCGGCGCCCGACGAGCCGCGCAACGACCTCGTCGACGTGTTCCTCAAGGGCGTCAAGGACCTCAACCAGCCGCCGCACGTGACGCCGTCGGAGCAGTTGCGCCTCAACACCTCGATCAAGCCGGCCGCCAAGCCCAAGCGGCTCGGTGTCCTCGACGGTGACAACGCCGGTTTCCCGAACGGCCGTCGCCTCACCGACGACGTGATCGACGCCTCGCTCCAGGTCGTCGAGGGTGAGCTGCTCGGCGCGAAGAACGACCTGGGTGACGCGGTCGACAAGAACGACAAGGACTTCGAGAAGGCCTTCCCGTACGTCGCCCTGCCGACGGAGGGGTCGCGCGGGCCGCTCGCCAAGGGCGTGGACGGCGGCAACGACGTCCGCAGCCAGCTCGGCGACGCGCTCCAGCCGGCCGAGGCGCAGAGCTCGGACGACATGCGCCTGATCGCCGCGTCCGCCGGGGCCGGCGCGGGCGGCATCGTGCTGGTCGGCGCGGCCCTCATGTGGTGGCGCCGCATGCGGAACCGGGCGTACTGACCCGCTCCGCTCCCACCGACCGGCGCGGCCCGTCTCCCGTCCCCCACGGCACGGGCCGCGCCTCTGTCCCACCCCACCGCACCCGCACAGCCCACCGAGGAGAGGCCATGCCTCCGCGTACGACGGACAGCGCACCGGAGAGGCGCGACGACGACCATCCGCCGCGCCTGGACCAGGAGACCGACGGAGAGAACTCGGCGGGGCGAGGTCCGAAGCGCACCGGCCGGGACACCGACGCAGAGCGGCCCACGGGACGGAGCCCGAGGCGCACCGGCCCGGACACCGACGCCGGGGCGGAAGCCGGGCCGGGCGGGGATGCGGGTGCCGACGCGGGCGACGGGGCGCGCCCGGCCCCGGCCGACGGGGCAGAGCGCGGGCACGACGCCGACCCGGCCGCCGGGGCGGTGGGCACGGGAGGTGCGGAATCACCCCGCGCGGAGCCTCGCGCCGCGCACGGCACCGACACCAGCACGGGCACGGGCACGGGCACCGGCCTTGAAAACCCGCCCCGCGGCCGCATCCGTCCGCGCGCCGAATCCGCACCCGCCGCCGAAGGCGAGCCTGACGCGCACGGCAGCCCTTCCCCCGGGGACGAAACCGGCGCCGGTGTCGGGCCGCGTGTGGTCGCGATGCGGCGGGCCGCTGACGGGGGGCGGCGTTGGCGGGCCGCTCATCTGGCGGGGTGCGCCGCGCTGTTGGCCGTCGCGCTGACCGGTGGGGCCATCGCCTTCGCGGGTGCGGGAGACGGCCGTGCGGGGGCCGGTGCCCAGGCCGTGTCCGCGGCCGGGGCGCCGGCGGCAGGTGTACTGGCCCGGGGCGATCTCGACGCGGGGATCGGGGCCCTGCAGAAGCATCTGCGCGCCCAGCCCAGGGACTTCGGCAGCTGGGCCACCCTCGGGACGGCGTACGTCGAACAGGCCCGGACGAAGGGCGACCCCTCGCGCTATCCGCAGGCCGAGCGCGCGCTGAAGCGGTCCCTGGAGCTGGACCCCGGCAATGACCAGGCTCTCGCCGGCCGTGCCGCCCTCGCCGCCGCCCGGCACGACTTCACCGGCGCGCTGAAGGACGCCGACCGGGCCCTGAAGCAGAACCCCTACAACGAACGCGCCCTGTGCACGCGGATCGACGCCCTCGTCGAGCTCGGCCGCTACGACGACGCCGCCGAGGCCGCCCGCACCGCCGACGACAGGCGGCCCGGGGTGCCCGTCTTCACGCGGTACGCCTACGTCAAGGAGCTGCGCGGCGACGTCCGTACGGCGCGTGACGTCCTGGAGCGCGCCCTGGAGGTCTCCGACTCCCCCGGCGACATCGCGTACGTCGCCACCGCCCTCGGGCAGCTCGCCTGGAACCAGGGCGAGTACAAGACGGCCCTCGGCCACTACGCCCGTGCCCTCGCCGCGGACGAGGACTACCTCCCCGCCCTGGAGGGCCGTGCCCGCGCCCAGGCCGCGAACGGCGACCGGGCCGCCGCCGTCGAGGGACTGGAGCAGGTCGTCGCCCGCTTCCCGCTGCCCGGCCCGCTCGTCGCCCTCGGCGAGTTGTACGAGGACCGGGGCGCCGACGGCGACCGGGCGAGGGCCGGCGATCAGTACGCCCTCGTCGACGCCTGGACGTCCCTCGCCCGCGCGGGCGGTGTCAACGCCGACCTCGACTCGGCCATGGCCGCCGCCGACCACGGCGACAGGAAGGAGGCCCTGCGCGCCGCCCGCGCCGAGTGGAACCGCCGGCACAGCGTGCACACCGCCGACGCCCTCGCCTGGGCCCTGCACGTCAACGGCCGTGACGAGGAAGCCCTGCCGTACGCCCGCCGCGCCACCGCCACCGGCTACCGCAACGCCGTCTTCCTCTACCACCGGGGCATCATCGAACGCGCCACCGGGAACGACCGCGAGGCCCGCGCCCACCTGACGGCCGCGCTCGGCCTGAACCCCGGCTTCTCCCCGCTCGGCGCCCGCGAGGCCCGTAGCGCGCTCAAGGATCTGGAGGGGGCCCGGTGACCCCGCGCCGCCTGTGCGCGTCCGGCGCCGCCGTCCTCACGGCCGCCTGCGCGCTCACCCTGCTGCCCGCCGGCGCCGCGAGCGCCCACCCGCTGGGCAACTTCACCGTCAACCGCTACGACGGCCTGGTCGCCGCCCCGGGCGAACTGCGCGTCCACCACGTCGAGGACCTCGCCGAGATCCCGGCGACACAGGCGGGACCGGACATCGAGCGGCTGGGCATCGCCATGTGGGCCCGCGAGCGGTGCGCCACGGCCGCCGCCGACAGCAGGGTCACGGTCGACGGCCACGGCACCCCGCTCACCGCCGAGCGCAGCCACGCGCGCGTGCGGCCCGGGCAGGCGGGGCTCGACACCCTCCGCGTGGAATGCGAGCTGACCGCTCCCCTGCCGTCGGACAAGCGGGCCGTGTCGCTGGGCTTCCGTGGCGCGGGCGGTTCCTCCGGCCCGGGCTGGCGGGAGATCACGGCGCGGGGTGACCGTATGACGCTCACCGAGTCGGACGTCCCGGCGAAGTCGGTCTCGGCCGAACTGACCCGCTACCCGGCGGAGTTGCTGTCCTCCCCGGCCGACACCGCGGCCGCCGCCCTGCGTGTGCGCCCCGGCGGTGCGGCCCTGGCCGCCAAGGAGTCGGACGCCCCCGCCGCCTCCGTGCTGCCGCGCGGCGCCGACCGCTGGACGCGGGCCCTGGACGACCTGGTCGCCCGGCACGACCTCACCCCGGGCTTCGCCGCGCTGGCGCTGCTCATCGCCGTCGTCCTCGGGGCGATGCACGCGCTCGCCCCCGGCCACGGCAAGACCATCATGGCCGCGACGGCGGCGGCCCGGGGCGGCCGGGCCCGGATGAAGGACGTCCTGCCGATGGCCGCCTCGGTGACGGTCACCCACACCCTGGGCGTGGTCGCCCTGGGCCTCCTGGTCACGGCCGGTTCGGCGGCGGCCCCGTCGGTGATCGCCTGGCTGGGCGTCGCCAGTGGCCTCCTGGTGACCCTGGCGGGGGCGAGCCTGCTCCGCCGCGCTCTGCGCAACCGCGCGCACACCCACCACCACGGCCCCGCACACGACGACAACCACAGCCACACGCACGACCACGACCCCAGCCACGACCACGATCACCACCACCACGACCACCCGCACGACCTCAACCGCCCCCACGCGCACCCCCACACGGTCGAGCACACCCACGGCGGGTTCACCCACTCCCACCCCGTCGCCCCCACCCTGCGCGGCACGATCCTCATGGGCTTCGCGGGCGGGCTCGTGCCCAGCCCGTCCGCCGTGGTGGTGCTCGTCGGTGCCGCGGCCCTCGGGCAGGCCTGGTTCGGTCTGCTGCTGGTCGTCGCCTACGGCGTCGGGCTCGCGCTCACCCTGACGGCAGCCGGGTACGCCGTCGTCAAGGCGGGCAGCGGGATGACCCGGCTCCTGGACCGGCGCCCCCGCTGGACGGCGGGCCCGCTGGCAGCCCTGGTGCGCCGGACCGCGCCGCTCGGCTCGGCCTTCGCCGTCGTCGTCCTCGGGGCCGGACTGGTGTTCAAGGGGGCGGCATCCGCACTGGGCTGAGTTACGTTCGTGAGGAAGTCCGACGTCATGGGGAAGACAGACCTCATGGAGATTTCGCCCGGCTGCGAATGGGGGCGCCGTGTCCGAAGAACCGGGCCATGAGCGTGTGATCGCGGGCCGCTACCGGCTCCTGGCACCGCTCGGCGAGGGCGGTATGGGGACGGTGTGGCGCGCCCGCGACGAGGTGCTGCACCGCGAGGTCGCCGTCAAGGAGGTGCGCGCCCCGGCGGGGCTCGGGGGCGACGACGTGCGGCGGATGTACGCCCGGCTGGAGCGGGAGGCCTGGGCGGCGGCCCGGGTCGCCAACCGGAACGTGGTCACGGTGTACGACGTGGCGACGGACGAGGGCCGGCCGTGGATCGTCATGGAGCTGGTCCGCGGGCTCTCCCTGGCCGAGGTCCTGGACGCCGAGGGCCCCATGCCGCCGCAGCGTGCCGCGCACATCGGCGCCGAGGTGCTGTCCGCGCTGCGGGCCGCGCACGAGGCCGGGGTGCTGCACCGGGATGTGAAACCGGCCAATGTGCTGATCGCGAACGACGGCCGGATCGTGCTCACCGACTTCGGGATCGCCATGGTCGAGGGCAGCTCCGCGCTGACCATGACCGGGGAGGTCATCGGCTCGCCCGAGTTCCTCGCCCCGGAGCGGGCGCTCGGCCGTACGCCGGGCCCGGAGTCCGACCTGTGGTCGCTCGGCGTGCTGCTGTACGCGGCGGTCGAGGGCCACTCCCCGTTCCGGCACGACACGCCGCTGAGCACGCTGCGCGCGATCGTCGACGAGGAGTTGCCGCCGCCGTACCGGGCCGGTCCGCTCGCCCCGGTCATCGAAGGGCTGCTGCGCAAGGATCCCGCGCAGCGGCTGACGGCCGAACAGGCCGAGCGGGATCTGCGGGCCGTCGGCGCGGGCGGCTCGCCGAGCGCGGAGACCGTGCGGGCCGTCCCGTTCCCGCCGACGCTCGCCGGCCGTCCCGAGCCCTCGCCCACGCCCCCGATGCCCTTCCCGGGGCAGCAGGCGCCGTCCGGCTCGGGCGGGACGACGACGGCCACCGGACCGGACCGCGACCGGCGGGCCGGCCGGGTGCTGGTCGCGGGCGTGGTCGCGCTGGCGCTCGCGGTGGGCGGGCTGACGTACGCGCTGCTGAACCGCGGGGACGGCTCCGGGAACAACGACAGGGGTGCCGGGGCGAGTACGCCCGCGCAGACCAAGAGCCCGCCGCAGAACACGGGGAGCGGGAAGTCCAGTCCTTCTCCGACTCCGAGCGAGAGCGAGCGGAGCAGTCCGCCGCCGCAGTCGGTGCGGGTCGGTCTGGACGGCACGCGCACGGACTACTCGGGCGCGTGTCCGCCGCCGGGCGCCCGGGCGCCGAGGTTCACGGCGACGTTCACGGTGGGGCGGCTGCCGGCCGAGGTGCGCTACCGCTGGGTGACGCGGGACGGGTCGGCGCTCGACGGTGGCTGGAAGACGCTGTCGTTCCCGGAGGGCGACGGCCGTACGCGGCGGGACGCGGTGACCGTGACGACCGAGGCGGAGAGCGGGACGTTCGAGAACGAGATCAGTGTCGAGGTGCGGGAGCCGGTGCGCACGACGTCCGAGTCGGTGCCGTTCTCGATCACGTGCGAGACGGAGACCCCGACGGGCGGGGCCTCCCCTTCTCCTTCGGTCAGTGGATCGGACACGGGATCCGACACGGAGTCGGACACGGGCTCCGGCTGAGCATGCGGCGGCCGCGGTCAGTCGTTGGCGTTGAGCACGGGCAGATAGCCGCCCGACTGGCCCGGCGCCTTCGGGTGGTACGACTCGCCGATGTTGAGCCAGTTGACGCTGTGCAGCCAGGAGTCGCCGGAGCAGATCTCGTGGCCGGTGAAGGCTCCGCGTACGTCGCCGAACGTGAAGCCGTGGTTCGCGGCGCGCTTCGCGATGGCGGTGTTGAGGTAATCGGAGGCGTTGTTGATGGCCTTGCGCTTGGTCTCGGACAGGCCGAGGCAGGTGGTGCCGAGCTTGTAGAAGCGGGGGTAGCCGAGGACGACGACGTGGGCGTTGGGGGCCTTGGAGCGGATCGCGGAGTACACACTGTCGAGCTTGCCGGGCAGTGTGGAGTCGACGTACGCGCGTGCGGTGTCGATGCGGGAGACGCAGGCGCTGTCGGACTGGGTCACACAGGTCGTCATGACGTCGGCGAATCCGGCGTCGTTGCCGCCGACGCTGAGGGAGACGAGGGCGGTGGCGCTGCTGAGCGGGCCGAGCTGTCCGGACAGAACATCACCCGTTCGGGCGCCGGAGCAGGCCGTGAAATCGAACCTCGAGGGTGAGTGGGCGGTGGCCCAGAGGTAGGGGTAGGCCTTCGTGCTGCGCTTGCAGTCGCCGCTGGAGCTGATGTAGCTGCCGGCGCCCACTCCAGAGGAGTAGGAGTCACCGAGCGCTGCATAGCCGCCAGTTGAGGCGAGTGCGGACGCCTGCGCCGTGGCTGCCCCGGTGAGGGCGGTGCCGGCGGCGAGGAGGAGCGAGCTCACGAAGACGACAAGTCGGGAACGTCTCATGGAACCTCCCTTAGCAGGATCTCTGCCACAACCGTCGTAGCAGCTACGCGTGTTGACAGGAAGTGTCCATGCCAAGTCTTTTCGGCCGCTTCCGGGGCGCACGCGGCGCGTTCACCTCACGTTTTGTTACGCCCCGGGCACCTTTTGTTACGTGCCCATGACAAATTTGTTGACTAGCGCTCACCTCTCTTGTTCTACGCCGGTAGTTGGCCGACGCTTTACTCCGGCCGAGAGCGGAACGCGACGCTCCCGGCCGTGTGCGCGAGCACGCGCACAACCCCCACATGACGCGCGCCCCACCCAGGCGCGCGCCGCCTAGAGGAGGAATCCCTCGTAATGGCACACCTGCGTAGCAAGAGACTCGGACTCGCCGCGATCACCCTGTCGGCGACCACCGCCCTCGTGGGCGGGCTCACCGCCCTCCCCGCCCAGGCCGCGGCTCCCGCCGAGGGCCGGGTGCTCGCCGCGGGCTCCCCGGACGCCGTCAAGGACAGCTACATCGTCACGCTCAAGAAGAGCGCCGGCCTGAAGGCGTCCTCGGCCGCGGGCAAGGACCTCGTCGAGGAGTACGGCGGGTCCGTGCGCAAGACGTTCGGCAAGGCACTGAACGGCTACTCCGCCACCCTGTCCGCCACCGAGGCCAGGCGCCTGGCCGCCGACCCGGCGGTGGCCTTGGTCGAGCAGAACCAGCGCGTGCGGCTGACCGCCACCCAGAACAACGCCCCCTGGGGTCTGGACCGCATCGACCAGACCTCGCTCCCGCTCTCCGGCAGCTACACCTACCCGGACAGCGCGGGCAGCGGCGTGACGGTCTATGTGATCGACACCGGTGTGCGCATCACCCACCAGCAGATCAGCGGCCGCGCCGCGCACGGCTACGACGCCGTCGACGGCGACAACAACGCCTCCGACGGCAACGGCCACGGCACCCATGTGGCCACCACGATCGCGGGGTCGACGTACGGCGTCGCCAAGAAGGCGAAGATCGTGGGCGTGCGGGTGCTGAACAACAGCGGCTCCGGCACCACGGCCGGGGTGATCGCGGGCATCGACTGGGTGACGCAGAACCACTCCGGCCCCTCGGTCGCCAACATGTCGCTCGGCGGCGGCGCCTCCGCCGCGCTGGACACGGCGGTCCGCAACTCCATAGCCAGCGGCGTCACGTACGCCGTCGCCGCGGGCAACAGCAGCACCACCGCCTCCTCGTCCTCCCCGGCCCGGGTCGCCGAGGCGATCACCGTCGGCGCCACCACCAGCACCGACGCCAAGGCGAGCTACTCCAACTACGGCTCGGCCCTGGACATCTTCGCGCCCGGCTCCTCCATCACGGCCGGCTGGCACACCAGCGACACCGCGACCAACACCATCTCCGGCACCTCGATGGCGACCCCGCACGTCGCGGGCGCGGCGGCGGTCTACCTGGCCGGCCACACCTCCTCCACCCCGGCCCAGGTCGCCTCGGCCCTGGTCGCCGGCGCCACCACCGGCAAGGTCACCAGCGCTGGTTCGGGCTCGCCGAACCGGCTGCTGAAGCTCGTCCCGTGACTCGTGCCGTGATCGGAACCTGAACTGCCGTTCCCCGGAGGCGGGTTGAGCCTCCGGGGAACGGCTGTTTCCGGTACCGGAACCTTGCAACTTGCGCCCCATGAAAGGCAGTTCGCAACGACAAAACCATCAAAAACGTGAGCGGCCGTTCCAGGTCTTGCCATACGGGTTCAATCGTCAATACCGTCATACATCTCACCCGCATCGGTCCGTCAGCACGCGGCTCCAGGGGAGGGCTCAGGACCGCGACGAACCGGCGCGGGGCGCGGTAGGGGGGTGCCGTGCCCGGTGATCGCAACGTGCCGGGCCGTGCCGCGCGGCCGGCTGCCGTTTTCCGCTGTCGGCCAGCTTTGCCAGCTCACCCGGCGTGCCCGAAGCTCCGTCTCGGCGTGCCGCGGGTGAGAACCCCCCTTTCGAACCGGATTGGATCCGGACTGCCCTGGGGGGGCGGTCCACCGGACGAGAGGGACCAGACTCATGAGCTCAGTTCTGCAGCCGGCCGCGGCGGACCCGTATCCGCCGACCGCCGGGAAGTACCGGCCCGTCTCCTCTCACCTGGCCATAGCGCCGCCGGTGAGCGTGGTCATCCCGGCCATGAACGAGGCGGAGAACCTTCCGTACGTCTTCAAGACCCTGCCCGACTGGATCCACGAAGTGGTCCTGGTCGACGGCAACTCCAGCGACGACACCGTCCAGGTGGCGCGCGAGCTGTGGCCCGAGGTCAAGGTCGTCGAGCAGCGCGGCAAGGGCAAGGGCGACGCGCTGATCACCGGGTTCCAGGCGTGCACCGGCGACATCGTCGTGATGGTCGACGCGGACGGCTCGGCGGACGGCAACGAGATCGTGTCGTACGTCTCCGCCCTGGTCTCCGGCGCGGACTTCGCCAAGGGCTCCCGGTTCGCCAACGGCGGCGGCACGGACGACATGACCTTCATCCGCAAGCTCGGCAACTGGGCGCTGTGCACGGTCGTCAACCGCAAGTTCGGCGCCCGCTACACCGACCTGTGCTACGGCTACAACGCGTTCTGGCGGCACTGCCTGGACAAGATCGACCTCGACTGCACCGGTTTCGAGGTCGAGACGCTGATGAACATCCGGGTCGTCAAGGCCGGGCTCAAGGTGCAGGAGATCCCGAGCCACGAGTACCTGCGCATCCACGGCACCAGCAATCTGCGGGCCGTGCGCGACGGGCTGCGGGTGCTCAGGGTGATCCTGCGGGAGCGCTCCAACCGCCGGACGCTGCGCCGCCGTTCGCCCCAGTCGCCGCTGCTCGACTCGGTCCGGGGAGAGGTGTCTTGAGCGGTCCCGGCATCTCCGTCGTGATCTGCGCGTACACCGAGGACCGCTGGGAGGACATCCTCGCGGCGGTCTCCTCGGTGCGGGCACAGTCCCGGCCCGCCCTGGAGACACTGCTGGTCGTCGACCACAACCAGGCCCTTGTGGACCGTCTCGGCAAGGAGTACAAGGAAGCCGACGACGTGCGGGTGCTCGCCAACGCGGGCCCCCGCGGCCTGTCCGCCGGCCGCAACACCGGGATCGCCGCCGCGCGCAGCGAGGTCGTCGCCTTCCTCGACGACGACGCCGTGGCCGAGCGCGACTGGCTGCTGCACTTCGCCGAGGCGTACACCGACCCGCGCGTGCTGGCGGTCGGCGGGCGTACGGAGCCGGTCTGGGCGTCGGGGCGGCGGCCCGCCTGGTTCCCCGAGGAGTTCGACTGGGTGGTGGGCTGCACCTACCGGGGCCTGCCGCGCGGCCGGGTCCGGGTGCGCAACGTGCTCGGCGGCAACGCCTCGTTCCGCCGCAGCGCCTTCGAGGCGGCGGGCGGCTTCGCCACCGGCATCGGCCGGGACGGCGACAAACGCCCGCTGGGCTGCGAGGAGACGGAGCTGTGCATCCGCCTCAGCCGGGCCCGGCCCGACGCCGTCCTGCTGATCGACGACCGGGCGGTGATCCACCACCGGGTGCCCGAGGCCCGTGAGCACCTCCGCTACTTCCGGACGCGCACGTACGCCGAGGGCCTGTCCAAGGCCCTGGTGGCCCGCAGCGTCGGCGCCGGCAAGGGACTGGAGTCCGAACGCCGCTACGCCACCCGGGTCCTGCCGGCCGGGGTGGCCCGGGGGCTGCGGGACGCCCTGCTGGCCCGGCCGGGCGGTGCCGGGCGGGCGGGGGCGATCGTCGCCGGAGTGCTGACGGCGGCGGGCGGATACCTGGTGGGCAGCGTGCGGGCCCGGCGGGGCGGGACCACGTTCTCGGTACCCGACGTGGAGGTGGCGGTCCGTGAGTGACGTGCGCGTACCGATCCTCATGTACCACGCGGTCGCGACCCGCCCGAACGACGCGACCCGCGCCCTGTCCGTGACCCCCGAGGCGTTCGCCGAGCAGATGGCGGTGCTCGCCGACCGGGGGCTCAGCCCCGTCACCACCGCCGAGCTGGCGGCCTGCTGGCGCTCCGGCCGCGCACTGCCCGGGCGGCCGGTCCTCATCACGTTCGACGACGGCTACGAGGGCGTGCACCGGCACGCCCTGCCCGTGCTCGCCAAACACGGCTTCCCGGCCACCCTGTTCGTCTCGACCGGGTGGATCCGGGGGCCGTACGACACCGGCGGCGGCCTGGACACCATGCTGGACTGGGACCAGGTCCGCGAGCTCGCGGCGGCGGGCGTCGAGATCGGCGGGCACAGCCACAGCCACCCGCAGCTCGACCAGGTCTCCGGCGCCACGCTGCGCTTCGAGCTGATCCACTGCAAGGAGATCGTCGCGGACCAGCTGGGCACCGTACCGGTCTCGTTCGCCTATCCCTACGGCTACTCCAGCCGCCGGGTCCGGCAGGCGGTGCGCGAGACGGGCTACGCCCAGGCCCTCGCCGTCGGCAACGGCCTCGCGCGCCGGGCGCAGGGGCCGTACGCCCTGCGGCGTGTGACGGTGCGCCGCAGCACGGGCACCGCCGCGTTCGAGCGGCTGGTCGAAGGCCGGGCGATCGCCCGTGCGTTCGCCGGGGACCGTGCCCTGACCAAGGGATACGCCGTGGTCCGCGGGGCCCGCCGGGCACTCCGGCCGGTGTCCCGCTCCGGGGGCTGACCCGCGCCCGGGAACACGCCGCGTGCACCGGGAAACCGGGTGCACGCGGCGCCCTGGTGCCGGATCATGGCGGCATGTCTGGAAACCCGCACGAGGCGCTGCCGATCCGGCTCAACGTCGACGACTCCGACTCCCCGTCCGATGTCGTCGACGCGCTGTTCCTCGGCCGCTTCGCGACGGGCGAGCAGCCGTTCTCCCACGCGGTGAACATCGACCGCGTACGGTCCGGGGCGACGCTGATGCCGTCCGGTGCCCGCGTGCTGCGCGCCGCCCGGGACGACGACCGCAGCGCGACGCTCGCCGAGGGCGAGGGCTGGACGCTGCTGATCTCCCGCTGGAACCGGGGCGCCGACGTCACGGTGACGGCGACCAGCGCCGAGCTCGCCGAGAAGATCCTCGACCAGGCCACGGACGGCGCGGCGGACGAGCCCGAACCGCAGCCGGAGAACGTCACGATGGGCTTCTGGTACGTCTCCCCGCGCCGCGGCCCGCACCGCACCACGCGCCAGATCGAGGCGGGCACCTGGGACGAGGTCCGGCCCAACTACACGGCGCCGGTGGCGGACGCCATGGACCGGCTGATGAAGACGACCCCCGAGGACATCTCGGGCCGGCTCCTCCTGCTGCACGGCCCGCCGGGCACCGGCAAGACGTCGGCGCTGCGCACCCTGGCGCGGTCCTGGCGGGACTGGTGCCAGGTGGACTGCGTCCTGGACCCCGAGCGGCTGTTCAGTGACGTCGGCTATCTGATGGACATCGCGATCGGCGAGGAGGACGCGGCGGGCAAGGGCCGCTGGCGGCTGCTGCTCCTGGAGGACTGCGACGAGCTGATCCGCGGCGAGGCCAAGCACACGGCGGGCCAGGCCCTGTCGCGGCTGCTGAACCTGACGGACGGCCTGCTCGGCCAGGGCCGCAACGTCCTGGTCGGGGTCACGACCAACGAGGACCTGGAGCGTCTGCACCCCGCCGTCGTCCGGCCCGGCCGCTGCCTGGCCCGGATCGAGGTGGGCCCGCTGACCCGCGCGGAGGCGGTGAGCTGGCTGGACCGCGAGGACGGCATCGGCCGCGAGGGCGCGACGCTGGCCGAGCTGTACGCGCTGCGCCGGGGCACCTCCCCGACGGCCCTGCCGGAGCCGCGCGGGGACGCCGACGCGGGGCTGTATCTGTAGGAGGTCCGCGCCCGCCGGTGTTTTGATGGGTCTTATGACCCTGTTCGTCGGCACGTCCGGGTGGCAGTACAAGGACTGGCGGGACGTCCTGTACCCGTCCGGGCTGCCGATGCGGCTCTGGCTGGAGGAGTACGCGGGGCACTTCGCCACCGTCGAGATCAACAACGCCTTCTACCGGCTGCCGGCCCGGGAGACCTTCGAGGACTGGCGCGGCCGGGTGCCCGGGGACTTCGTCGTCGCGGTCAAGGCGAGCCGCTATCTGACCCACATCAAACGGCTCAAGGATCCCCAGGAGCCGGTCGGCCGCCTGATGAGCCACGCGGCGGGCCTCGGTGACCGGCTCGGCCCGGTGCTGCTCCAGCTCCCGCCCAACCTGCGCGCCGACCCGGGCCTCCTGGACGCCTGCCTGGCCTGCTTCCCCGCCGCGACCCGGGTCGCGGTCGAGCCCCGCCACGACTCGTGGTGGACGCCTCAGGTCCGCAGGGTCCTGGAGTCCCGGCACGCGGCCCTGTGCTGGGCCGACGTCCTGGCCCGCCCCGCGACCCCGCTGTGGCGCACCACCGACTGGGGCTACGTCCGCTTCCACCAGGGCCGCGCCCGGCCCTGGCCCCACTACGGCCGCCGCTCGCTGGCCACCTGGCTCGACCGCGTCGCCACGACCTGGCCCGACGGCGAGGACGTCTACGCGTACTTCAACAACGACCCGGGGGGCGCGGCGGTGCAGGACGCGGTGACGTTCGCGCGGCTGGGGAGGTCGGCGGGCCTGGACCTCACCCGGACACCCGACCGGCTGGTACGGGCCGGCTGAGCCGTGCTCTCGGGGGCGTCGCGGGGCAGGCGGGACCTCGCGGGCACCCTCTACTCCCCCTGAACCGCCCGCAGGGCATCCCGTACCGCGGCGAGCGCCGCGTCCTCCCCCTGCCCGAGCCTGCGGGCCCGCTCCACGTACGCCTGGGCGGCGAGCGCCAGCTCCCGGTCCGCCGCCGAGCCGGCGGCGGCCACGAACGTGCCGTGGCGGCCCCGCGTCTCGATCACGCCGTCCGCCTCCAGCGCGCGGTACGCCTTGGCGACCGTGTTCGCGGCGAGCCCCAGCGACTCGGCCAGGCCCCGCACGGTCGGCAGCCGGTACCCCACCGGCAGCTCACCCGACCGCGCCTGCTCGGAGATCCGCGCCCGCACCTGCTCGTACGGCGGAGCACTGTCGTCGATGTCGATCTTCAAGGTCACAGGCCGATTGTCCCGTACCCGGCGGAAAATGGGAGGCACCCCGGGGGCGCCCCCACGTAGCGTGCGCCTCCATGACCGTGATCGTGCGCGACCTGCGACCCGATGTCCGAGCCGACCCCGAGGGGTTCTCCCACACCCGCCGCCTGGCCCTGCCGTACATGCTGTCCACGCCCGAGTCCGTGGTGCACACGCTGACCCATGCCCACCCGGACGCCCACTTCGGGCAGCTCGTCGCCGAGGAGGACGGCGAGATCATCGGCACGGCCCAGATCAGCGTCGCCCACGAGAGCCCGGAACCCGGCCAGGGCTCCGCCAACATCTACGTGCGCCCCGACCGCAGGCAGCACGGCGCCGGTTCGCTGCTGCTGCGCACCGCCGAGGAGCGTCTGGCGTCGCTGGGCGTCCGGAAGCTGTTCGCCTGGGTGCTGGACGAGCCGGACAACCGGGCCTTCGCCGAGCGGCACGGCTTCCGGGCCAGCCGTTCCGCGTACTTCATGCGTCTGGACCTGGCGGCCGGCACGCTGCCACCCCGCCAGGACCCGCCGGCGGGCGTGGAGCTGCGCACGGCCGCCGACTACGCGGACGACCCGCGCCCGCTGTTCGCACTGGACGCGGAGACGGTGGCGGACGAACCCAGCGACATCGACGCCGAGTTCACGGACTACGCGGCCTGGCTGGAGGAGACCTGGAAGCACCCGCTCCTCGACCGGGACCTGACCACGGTCGCGGTCGTGGACGGCCGCCCGGCCGCCTTCAGCGTGGCGCACACGGACGGCACCCGCTACGGCACGGCCATGACCGGCACCGCCCGGGCGCTGCGCGGCCGGGGCCTGGCGAAGCTGGCCAAGAACGCCTCCCTGCACCGGGCCCGCGCGGCGGGGTACACGGAGGCGTTCACCGGCAACGACACCGGCAACGAGCCGATGATCGCCATCAACAAGTGGTTCGGCTACGAGATCTGCGCGAAGGAAGTGCGTTATGTCCGCGAACTCGGCTGACCGGTCCGGCCGCGTCGACGTCGTGCTCGTCAAGGCGGGCCGTACGAAGATCCGCTACACCGGCGAGCTCCTGACGGACGACGGCACCCGCGTCGCGGTCCGCGCGCCCTGGGCGGGCAGCGGCGTGCGCGACTTCGGCTTCGTCCGCTTCGAGCCCGGGGACGTCTTCACGGAGTACTACTGGCGTGACCGCTGGTACGCGGTGAAGGAGGTCCGCTCCGCCTCGGGCGCGCTGAAGGGCTGGTACTGCGACATCACCCGCCCCGTCGCACGCTCCGGCCCGGAGCTGGTCGTGGAGGACCTCGACCTGGACCTGTGGGTCTGCGCGGACGGCACGGACGTACGGCGCCTGGACGAGGACGAGTTCGCCGACAGCGGCCTGGCCGAGTCGGACCCCGGCGCGGCACGAGCCGCCCTGGCCGCCCTCGACGAGCTGGAGTCACTCGCCCGCGGCGACGGCTTCACCGCGCTCCTGGCCTGAGACCCCGCACACGGCCACCACCGCGTACCGCTCGTCGGTCACCTCCCCGCCCCACAGCAGCGGATCGCCGGACAGCCGCTCCACGCGCATCTGCCCGGCGATCGGCGCGAGCAGGCCGGTGAGCCGCTCCGCCGGTATCCCGACCGGCGTGGTCGTCCCCCACACGCCCTCGACCAGCACGAGTCGCCCTCCCGGCCGCAGCAGCCCGGCCCAGTGCCGCAGGGCGCGGCCGGGGTCGGGCAGGGCCCACAGGACGTGCCGTACGAGCACGGCGTCGAAGCGCTGCTCCCCGACCGGCGGTGCCGCCGCGTCACCGACGAGGAACACCGCGTCACGCCCGGCCGGCTTCTCCCTGGCGAGCGCCACCATCGCCGGGGAGAGATCCACACCCGTCACCCGGTGCCCCTGCTCGGACGCGAGGAGCGACAGACTGCCGGTGCCGCAGCCGAGATCGAGGACGTCGCCCGCACGCCCGGGCAGCCAGGAGCGCAGCCGCGCGGCCCAGGCCCCTCGCACCTTCGGGTCGCGCAGGCCGTGGTCCGGCTCCTCGTCGAACGAGGCCGCCCGCGCGTCCCAGTCCACGTCGGCGCCGGTGTTGATCGAGGTCATTGCGTCACTGTCGTTCGCCACGCACCAAGAGTGACACCCGCCACTGACACTCGAATCGTGACAGCCGCCACTGACAGACCAGGAGCGATGAGGAACTCTCCCCCGAAAGGTCTACCTCCGTGAGAACGCGGAACCCGGTAGACCCTTTAAGGAGGCAGCCATGCGCCGTGTGACCGTGCAGAAGCCCCTGAAGAAGACGGACATGCGCAGGGCCCGCGAGGAGGCCGACGAGCGCCCCGCAGGACGCCCGGAAGTCCGCAAGGACATCGCACGCACGTGGTGGCCGGACGCCTGAGCGGCCGGTGCCGATCATGAGACCGGCGCTCTCTCACCTCATATACACGTGTCAGTCGAACGCCGAAGCACAGGTGGTGGGCCTGGCCCGCGCCGGGTCGAGGGCATTGGCCACCTCGTGGAAGGCGACCCGGTCCAGCAGCCCGATGGCCACGTGCTCGGACAGGTCGGCCGGGCACAGGTCCTGGAGCAGGACGTTGCGCACGTCCGGCCCGCTGAGGTACTGGCTGCGCCACGGCGTGACCACCTCGTCGTACTTGGTGGCGATGACGGTGTAGCGCACGCCGGGCACGGTGTCGCCGCCCGCGTTGAGCCGCTTGAGGACGTCGGAGCCAGTGACCTGGTCGGCGAGGGCGGGCGTGGATTTCGCCAACAGCTCCCCGGCGCCCGGGAAGTACGGCAGCAGGCGGGTGAAGCCGTTCAGGTCGGTGCCGTGATTGCTGGGCGCGATGCCGACCAGGGCGTTCACCTTGGCGGCACCGCCGAGGAACCTCAGGTACCAGCGGGGCATCATGCCGCCCTGCGAGTGTCCGACGATGTCGGTCTCGACGGCGCCGGTGGCGGCGAGCACCCGGTCGACGAAGTCCTTCAGCTGGGCGGCGGACTTCTCGATGGGTCCGAGGCCGTGGAAGAAGGGGACGCCTTCGAGCTGTCCGTAGTCGAGGGAGAAGACGCAATAGCCCCGGCCCTTCAGGTAGGGGGCGAGCCCCAGCCAGTTGTCGACGGAGTTCCCGAGGGTGCCGTGGACGAGCACGACGGGGCGGGGATGGGCGGTGGACGGCTTGCAGGAGTAGTCGTTCCAGCCGGAGCCCGGGGCACCGGCGGCCTGGGCGGAGGTGGCGGGGACGGTGAGGGCCGCGGCGGTCAGCAGCAGCGCGGCCAGGGGTGTGAGCACTCGTTTCCAGGGCAGCATCGGGTGATCTCCTTGCGGCTCAAGGGAAGCGCGACGGCACGACGCCCTGTGATCCGGATCACGAGGATGCTGTTCACTCGTCAAGTTACGAGTCAGTAGTCAAACTGGGAAGTTACGCGTCAGTAAAAACTTCCAGTGGTAACCGGCGACGGCGGACCCACCTGACGCCCCTTCACCAGGCGGGCCGGACGGGCCCGAGCGGGGCGAGCCGCATCAACTGCTCCCCGAGCACCCGGACTTCCCCCTCCCCCAGCACGTCCGCCCACTCCCGCACGGCCTCCGCAGCCGCCTCCTCCGCAGCCCGCGTGCACTCCCACCCCCGCCCGGTCAGCACGACCAGCCGAGCCCGCGCGTCCTCCGGGTGCGGCCGCCGCTCGGCGTACCCCTTGCGCACCATCTCGTCGACGAGCTGACTCGCGGCCTGCTTGGTCACCCCGAGGTGGGCGGCCAGGTCGGTGACCGTCGCACCGTCGGGGGCGAGCCGGGCGAAGGCGAAGCCGTGCGCGGGCCGCAACCCCTCGAAGCCGCGCGCGACCACACCCTCGTGGATGCGTTGCGTGAGCCCGCCGGCGGCAGCGAGCAGGGCGGCGGACAGGGCCATGGCCTCGGAGTTCTGCACGCATGCATTGAAACACCCTTGACGCAGCGGTCAAGTAGCTTGACCATATAGTCAAGCTGCTTGACCAACTGGAGGCCACCATGCCCGTCGTCCGCTCGTCCGAAGCCGTCACCCACGAGATCCACGGCGCCCGCTTCGTCTCGTACGCCACCCCGCGCAGCGGCAGCAAGGAGCTGTGCGCCTGGCGCGGTGAGATCCCCGCCGGCCTCAAGGCGCCCGCGCACACCGTCAGCCGGGAGGAGATCTTCCATCTGCTCGACGGCGAGCTGCTGGTCACCCTCGACGGCCGCACCGAACGGATCACCGCGGGCGACACGGTGATCATCAACCCCGGCGCCACCCTGACCGTCGAGAACCCCACCGACCGGGCCGCGTACTCCTGGGTCACCACCTCGATCGGCATGGAGGGACAGCTCGCCGACGGCACACGCATCGTGCCGCCGTGGGCCAACTGACGTTGTCAACCGATGTCGACCAGAAATGGAGGGAAGAGGTCAGCTTCGTCGGAAAGGAGCGGGATCAACCGCGCCGGACCCTGGACTCCCTCCTCCTCCATTTCTAGCTTGACCTGCAGAGCTGGGCTCTTGAAGAGCCGGAACGGTGGGGGGCTGGGCATCCCAAGATGCTGTCACGTCTCGACGAATTGGAAGAGGATCTGGAAGCCCGCCGGAAGCAAGCAGAGACCGAGGGCTGGCTGGGTGAGATCGAAGGCATCGACCTCACACTGCAGTTCCTGCGCGAGAAACGGAAGCAGGCTCTGAGGTCTGAGCAACCGGGCCGCTCAGTCGACCTCGGGATCCCTTCTTTCCTACCTCGTCCCTGATCAGGGCTCTGCGGGGCCTGTGTCCTATCGCGTGCCCGATGCAGGCTGGAGCCGCTCCTTCACCAACCCTCGGTTCTGCGCAGCGATCTTTGGAGCGCGGGCGCTCCAAGGTCGCCCGCGAAGCCGACCCGGCCTCGCGATGCAGTGGACGACGGCGGGTAGTCGTCGACGGTCATGGAGTTGTAGAGGCGTGCGCTCTTGGTGGTGAGGCGGAGGAGGGCGCGGCTGAGCCCTGCGGGCAGGGCGGAGATCAGGCGGGCGCCCTGGGCCAGTCCCCGCACGCCGAGGCGTGAGGTGGGGATCAGGGTCTTCGCCGCGCTGAGCGCCGCCGCGCGACTGCCGCGCACGTGCTCCGCCATCGCGCGCTCGTAGGCGGGGAAGGCGCGCTCGTGGTCACCGGCCGCCCGCGCCAGCTCCCCGGCTAGGACGTACGCTCCGACGACGGCCAGGCTGGTGCTGCCGCCGACAGCCGGGCCGGGGCAGTAGCCCGCGTCGCCGACGAGCGTCACCCTCCCCCGCGACCAGGTGTCCATGCGGAGCTGGGTGATCGAGTCGAAGTAGAACGCCGGGGTGCGGTCGAGTTCGCCCAGCCAGCGGTCCACGTCGGGGTGCATGCCGTCGAACGCACCGCGCAGCAGCTCCTTCTGCCGGGGCACGTCGTGGTGGTGGTAGTCGAGCTCGCGCTCACTCCGGAACAGGAACAACGCCCGCGCGTCGCCGAGATGCCGCGCGCCGTACATGCCGGCGGTGCGGCCGACGCCGACGTGGATGAGGAGCTCGCCATCGAGCGCGGAGACGTTCGGCAGGGTCAGTACCCCGAGGTACGCCCCGGTGAAGGCGCTGAAGCGGGACTCGTCTCCGAAGACGAGGCGGCGCACGTTGGAGTGCAGCCCATCCGCGCCGACGACGAGGTCGAAGCGGCGCGGTGCGGCGTTCTCGAACCGCACCTCGCCGTCGGGCGAGATGGCGGTGATCGAGTCGTCGAAGATGTACTCGACGTCGTCGCGCGCGGCGTCGTAGTAGATCTCGCTCAGGTCGTCGCGCATGACCTCGACGTGCCGGTCGGAAGAGGCACTGAAGATCTTGAAGAGGTCCACCCGGACGGGACGCCGTGCGCTCTCTTGGTGGACAGTCATCCGGTCGGTGCCGGTGGCCCGCTCCTCGATGCGCGGAAGCACGCCCATCTTCTCCGAGATGTTCATCGCGGGCCGGAACAGGTCGGCCGCGTGGCCGCCGGTCTTGCGCGGAGACGGCGCGCGCTCGACGACGGTGACAGAGAAGCCGTGTCTGGTGAGCCAGTAGGCCAGCACCGGGCCGGCGACGCTGGCGCCGGAGACGAGAATCCGCATGGCACCCCTCGTTGTCATTCAGTCCACCCTTACGGCGTGGATCGTGGTGAAGGCCAGCAGGGGAGTTGCGGTCCGCGGGGGATCCTCGAGTATGGGTGAGTGTCCGAGACCGGGCAGCAACTCGACTTTCGCGCCCGGAACGGCGCGGTAGTCGGCGGCGGATGAGGATCGCCACCTGCGGTCGTCCTCGCCGAAGATCACCAGTAGCGGCTTGCCGAGGGCCGTCAGTCGGTCCGGGAGGGCCTGCTGCTCCAGGTAGTCGCGGGTGGCCTGCATCGTTGTGGTGAGCGTGTGGTGGGTCATGCAGCGCACGTCCTCCAGGAGCTCCGGTGGGATCTGGTAGCCCGCGCGGCTGAAACCGGTGCTCGCGAACCGGCGGAGCTGCTCGTCGGTCGGCGGCCACTGCGAGAGTCCGATCGCGGCGGACTGCGGTGCGATGAAGGCGTCCAGGCTGGGTCCGGTGTTGATGAGCGCGAGCGCGGTCACCAGGTCGGGGCGCTGTTCGGCGAGGGCGGTGGCGACCACGCCGCCGCTGGAATGACCTACGACCACGGCGTGCTCGACGCCGAGCCGGTCCAGTGCCGCGCCGGCCCGGCGTGCCTGGTTCGGGAGCGCATAGCTGCGGTCGGCCGGTTTGGCCGACCGGCCGTGCCCGAGCAGGTCGATCCGGATGACGCAGTGAGATCCGGTCAGCATCGGAACCAGCGAGTCCCACGAGCGGGTCGAGGATGCGGACCCGTGGATGAGCAGGAGTGCGGGGGCGTCGCGGGGGCCGTCCTGACACACGTGGATGTCGCCGTCGTCCAGTGACAGGGTCAACCTCTTGGTGGCCTCGGCGCCGCCATTCACGTACGGTCCGCCGTCAGAAACAGTCATGAGCCCACTGTCGCCGCCGGTCCCTGCCGACGGATTGGATAAATGTTCCCCTCAGCCGACTCAACTAGCATGGGACGGTGCAGACTTTCATGCATGGTGCGGCTGCGTGGGACGTCGCATGTCCGCAGCGTCCTAGCAGGGTGGCCGGTCTCACCATGGCCGGGTTCCGCATCCGTGACCTGGACGTGCTCCGGATGGTCCCGCACCCGGCCGTGACGCTGCTCCTGGAGTTCGGCGCCGGCTCGCCCGTCCTTGACAGTGCCGCCGGGCGGCAGCAGCGGGGAAGCCTCGTCGCCGGGCCCGGGCTCGGGACCGGAGGCGAGGTCCGGGCCTGGGGAGAGAACGTCGAGTGCGTGCAGGTGCGCCTGTCCCCGGTGATCGCACGTACGGTTCTGGGCGTCTCCCCCGCCGACCTCGACGGCGCCGTCGTGTCCCTGGGCGATCTGTGGGGCCGGGAGGCGTCCCGGATCTGCGAGCAACTCGGCGATGTCTCGTCGTGGCAGGATCGCTTCGCGTTGACGGACGCGCTGCTCGCCCGTCGGTATGAGGCGGGGCCGCCGGTAGACCCGGAGGTGGCCTGGGCCTGGCACCGCATCGTCGACAGCCGTGGCCTGGCCCGGGTCGACGGACTCGCAACCGAGGTCGGATGGAGCCGTAAGCGCCTGTGGTCCCAGTTCCGGTCGCAGCTCGGCCTGCCGCCCAAGCGCGCCGTGAAGCTGGTCCGCTTCGACCATGCCGTCCACCGCCTGGTCGCGGGTGAAGGCGCGGCCCGAGTCGCGGCCGACGCCGGCTACGCCGACCAGTCCCACCTGCATCGAGACGTCATGGCGTTCACCGGGGCAACCCCGGTGACCGTGGCCGGCGAGCCGTTTCTCGCCGTTGACGACGTCGCATGGCCCAGCCGCGGAACCCCCGTCGAGCCTCACGTCTCCAGGGATCTCCGGCTCGACCGCCCGCCGGAGGTGAGACGACTACCGCTGTGAACGTCGCCGCGGTCACCTGCGCCGGACGGGTCCGGCGGCGCTCAGCGGTCAAGGGTGCGCGAGGGTCGCCGGCCCCACCGAGCCAGGCCATCTTGCGGCAATACGATCGAGGACCGGTTCAAGCCGGCGGGCGCTTTCCGTCTGCCGATCGAAGGTGAGCTGCTGGCCGGAGAGCCGAGCGGTCGTCAGATCCTCGGCTCTCAGGGAAAGAGCTGTTACCCGTGCCCGCTGAAGTCCCAAGGCGTCGTGCAGCGCTTGTGCGGTGCCCGCCAGCACTGGAGTGTGAGCCGTGGGTTCTGGAAGCGCTCGCGTCCGGGTGGTCGTGGACCGATCCGCGTAATGAACTGTGAGTGTAAGCGCGCGGGCCACTTGGCCGTCCGCTCTCAATTGCCTACCGATATCAACAGCAAGTCCAAGCAGCGCGCCGCGACGTACGGATCCATCGACCTCATGCCTGTCGAATCGCAATTCAGCGCTGGTCGACTTTGGCGGAGCGTGCGGCACCACACGTGTCCGGTCGATGCCACGGGCCCGCTCGTGCACAAGACGCCCCGTCTTCGCACCCAGGATCCTCTGCAAGGTGGCCTCAGAAGTTTCTGCCACCTTACCGATGCTGTCCAACCCGTACTCGCAGAGCACGCGAGCCGTCTTCGGCCCCACTCCATACAGGACTGCTACTGGCTTTGGATTCAGGAAGCCGGATATTCCCTGTGGGGTATCCGGGATACAGCGAACGGCACCAGGCGGTCCGTGATGCCCGGCCATCCTGGCGAGCATGGGATTGGGAGCCACTCCGACAGCACAGTCAAGGCCGTACAACGCCAACATGCGCACACGCACGAGACGCGCAATCTCAACAGCGTCGCAATCGAAATAGCGAACGCTCCCGCTTACATCCGCCAATGCGGCGTTGGGCGGAATAGCCTCGACAACCGGGGTGATTTCACCCAGGACCTGAAGGAGCGTCTCCCACGTTTCCCAAGGCGGCTCTGGCGCCTGGATATGGATAATGGCCATCTCGATCACCCTGCGCTTCCAGGACTGGAGTGCCAGAACTTGCGGCCTTCCATGGCGTCACCGCCGGCGGGCCTGAGATCCGCCCATGGATCCATTTCGACGCCGTTGGCTACCTGAATCGTTCGGCCGGGCTTTCTCGCCTCAGGGGCAGGGCGCTCCTGACGCTCCGCCAATCTGTTCGCCACAGCATCGAGACCTCCGGTACGGCGCAACTCCGCCAGTTCCGTCAGATCCCACGCGGCAGAGCCGGCAACACTGAGCGAACGCGGCCCACGGCGTTGGACTTTCCCGCGGACCAGCAGCAGCCAGCTGTGAAAGATCGTGTGCGCGCAGTCGGCTTGGCTGTCGCTGAAGAAAGCCAGGTCTATCAGGCCAGTCGAGTCGTCGAGGGTGACGAAGATGATCCGCTGCGGCTCCCGCGCGGTCGCTTCCCCGTACGGGCTTGACTTGGTGCGGTGAAGGATCGGCGGCGTCTGGGTGGCCGCCTTGGCGCCCGCGACCAGCACCATCTCCCCGTGCCGGGCCTCGCGCAGCCGCCGCGCGGACACCACGCCCAGCTCGTCGAGGAACGCCCGGTGATCGTCCATCAGATGGCGCGAGGCGTCCATGGACAGCACGCCCAGCTCGGCACTGAGCCGCTCCGACGAGGTGAGGTCGGGCAACCCGGCCGGTGCGGTCTTCCGCCCTCCCGCCAGCGGAAGCTGGGCACCGCCCGCGCCCCGCGCGCCCCGGTGCAGCTCGGTCAGATGCAGTTGCAGATCACGGCGGTTGGCGCCGAACGCGTCCAGTGCTCCCACCTGCGCGAGCCGCTGGGCCAGCGGACGGCTGGGCCGGCCCCGCTCCCAGAAGTCGACCAGCGAGGCGTACGGCTGCCCCTCGGCGATCCGTGCCGCCTCGGCCTCACTGATGCCGTGCACATCGGAGAGCGCCAGCCGCAGCCCCCACTTACCGGACACCAGTTCGATACGGTGTGCGACGCCCGACTTGTTCACGTCCAGCGGCAGCACGGGCACCCCGCGCCGCCGCGCGTCCGCCAGCAGCAGCCGCTTCGGGTACATGCCGGGGTCGTGCGTCAGCAACCCCGCGTAGAAGGCGGCCGGGTGATGCGCTTTCAGCCACGCCGACTGGTACGTCGGCACGGCGAAGGCGACCGCGTGGGCCTTGCAGAAGCCGTACGACCCGAAGGCCTCGATGATCTCCCAGGTCCGCTGAATCGTTCCCGCGTCGTACCCGTTCGCCGCCGCGTGCTGCGCGAACCACACCTTGATCCGCCCCTGCGACTCCGGATCGGACAGCCCGCGCCGCACCCGGTCCGCCTCACCGCGCCCGCAGCCGGTCATGATGTCGACGATGTCGATGATCTGCTCGTGGAAGACGACGACCCCGTACGTCTCCTTCAGCGGCTCCTGAAGGTCCGGGTGCGGATAGCGGATCGGCGCCCGCCCGTGCCGCGCCTCGATGAACGGCCGCACCATGTCGGCGGCGACCGGCCCGGGCCGGAACAGCGAGATGTCGACGACGAGGTCGTGGAAAGTGGCCGGCTGGAGCCGCCCGACCAGGTCCCGCTGCCCCGGCGACTCGATCTGGAAGCAGCCGAGCGTCTCGGTGGACCGGATCAGCCGGTATGTCTCCGGATCCCCCGGCGACAGGGCGTCCAGATCGACCCTCACCCCCGACACCCGCTCCACTTCCGCCACGGCGTGCGCCATCGCCGACTGCATCCGCACGCCCAACACGTCGAGCTTGAGCAACCCGAGGTCCTCGACGTCGTCCTTGTCGAACTGCGACATCGGAAAGCCCTCGCCGCTGGTCGGCATGACCGGCGTACGGGCCAGCAGGGAGGCGTCGGACAGCAGCACCCCGCACGGATGCATGGCCACCCCGCGCGGCAGCGCGTCCAGCGCCTCGACCAGCTCCCACAGCCTCCCGTACTTCTCCTTCTCCCCCGCCAGCGCGCGCAGTTCGGGCAGTTCCTCCAGCGCGGCGCGGGCGTCCCGGGCCCGGATATGGGGAAAGGACTTGGCGACCCGGTCGATCTCGGCCGGATCCATGGACAGGGCGGCCCCCACGTCACGGATCGCATGCCGTACGCGATACGTCTCCGGCATCGCGACCGTCGCGACCCGTTCGGTGCCGAACCGGTCGATGATCGCGCGGTAGACCTCCAGCCGGCGCGCGGACTCCACGTCGATGTCGATGTCGGGCAGCACGACCCGCTCCTTCGACAGGAACCGCTCCATCAGCAGCCGGTGCTCGATCGGATCGGCGTGCGCGATCCCGAGCAGATGGTTGACGAGCGACCCCGCACCGGATCCCCGGGCGGCGACCCGGATCCCCATCTCCCGCACATCGTCGACCACTTGGGCAACGGTCAGGAAATAAGAAGCGAAGCCGTGATGGGCGATGATGTCCAGCTCACGGTGCATCCGCTCCCAGTACTCCCGCCGCCGGTCGTACCCGCGCAGCACCATCCCCGCCGCCGCCCGCGAGGCCAGCGTCCGCTGGGCGGTACGGCGCCCGGCACCGACCAGGTGGGGCTCGGGGAAATGGACGGTACCGATCCCGAGATCGTCCTCGGGATCGACCAGACACGCGGCGGCGGTGGCCTCGGTCTGCTCCACCAGCCGATGAGCGGTGTCCCGCCGGAACCCCGCGGCCTGAACGACCCGCTCCGCCACCCCGACCATGGCATCCGCCCCCTTGAGCCAGGCCTCACCGGAGTCCAGCTCCTTGGTCGGGTCGACGGGCACCAGGCGCCGGGCCGCGTCCAGCACGTCGGCGACCGGCCCCAGCCCCGGGTCGGCGTACCGTACGGCGTTGCTGAGCACCGGCCGGATCCGCTGCTCGGCGGCGAACCCGACGGTCCGGGCGGCCAGCCGCAGCGAGCCGGGCCCCGTACCTTTCCGGCCGTGCCAGACGGCCTCCAGCCGCAGGGCGTCGCCGTAGACCTCCCGCCAGGGCACGAGCAGCCGCGCCGCACGGTCGGGACGCCCGGCGGCCAGGGCACGTCCCACATCCGAATCAGGCCCGAGCAGCACGGTCACGCCCTCGGCGTGGTTGCGCTCCCAGGACAGCAGGGGCGTCCCCTCCCCTTCATGCGCCGCCGAGACGAGCCGGCACAGCCCGGCCCACCCGCGGGCACCGTCCCGGGCGAGAAAGGTCACCCGGGGGGCGGACTCGTCGACGAAGGCGCCACCGCGCACAGGAGTCCGGCGCCGCCCCGCCCCCGGCTCGGCAGGCTCCGCTCCCGCCACCGCCAGATCCGCCCCGAACACCGGACGGACCCCTGCCTTCGCACAGGCCTTGGCGAACCGGACGGCGCCGGCGAGCGTGTCGCGATCAGTGAGAGCCAGGGCGTCCATGCCCCGCTCGGAGGCACGCTCGGCCAGCCGCTCCGGATGCGAGGCTCCATACCGCAACGAGAATCCGGAGACGGTGTGCAGATGCGTGAACCCCGGCACACGCACCTCCCGCACTCGTGAACCGCAACGGCTCTCGAACATCTGTTCCCAGCTACCTCACCCCCACCATACCCCCATCCTCGAATACATGTGCGACATCCGTCCGGCCCCACCTCACCTGCGAAAACACCGAAACGCCCCCGACTGCGGAGGCATGGCGTCAGGCGCTACGCACCCCCACCGGAGCAGCCACAGGCCACCGCAGGCACCCCGCCCGCCCGCCGGAGGCCAACGCAAAAGCCCCGCCCCTCACACAAGGGGCGGGACTCCGCAAACCTGGAACCAGGACTCAGAACTCGGAACTCAGCCGATCTCGGTCCCGGTCGCCGACAGCGCCTCCGTCACCGGCTGGAAGAACGTCTCCCCACCGGACGTGCAGTCACCACTACCACCGGACGTCAGCCCGATCGCGTTGCTGCCCGAGAAGAGCGAGCCACCACTGTCACCGGGCTCCGCGCACACGTCGGTCTGGATCAGACCGTTCACGATGTCGCCGTTGCCGTAGTTCACGGTGGCGTCCAGCCCCGTGACCTTCCCGTCGTGCACCTGGGTCGTCGAACCGCTCCGCGTGACCTCCATGCCGACCGTCGCCTCGGCGGCACCCGTGATCTTCTGCGTGGAGCCGTTGTAGAGGTTCACCTCACTCGGGTGAGCCACCTCCGCGGTGTACTTGACCAGCCCGTAGTCGTTGTCCGGGAAGCTGGAGTCCGCGTTGGTGCCGATCTCCTTGCCGCTGGAGTCCGACCACGTCGAGATGCCCTCGGTGCAGTGCCCGGCGGTCAGGAAGAACGGCTCGCCGCCCTTGACCACGTTGAAGCCGAGCGAGCAGCGGCCGCCGCTACCGGTGATCGCGTCACCACCGGCGATGAAGGGCTTGTACTCGCCCTTCGTCCGCTTGAGTTCGGCCTTCGCCCCGAGCCCGTCGACGACCTTCGTCAGCTTCGTCCACTCGGCCTTGGACACCGTACGGTCGGCGGTGACGACGATCTTGTTGCTCGTCGGGTCGGTCACCCAGGAGGTGCCCGGAATCGTCGCGTCCTGCTTCAGCGTGCCGCGGGCGCTCTTGAGTTCGGCGAGAGAGTTCGCCACGACTCTCGCCTTGGCTCCGGCCTTCTCGACGGCCTTGGCCGCGGCCTCGTCGACCACGTTCACCACGAGGTTCTTGCTCTTCGTGTCGTAGAACGTGCCCGCCGCGTCGGCGCCCAGGTCCTGGGCCAGCGTCGAGGCGAGCTTTCCGGCCGCCGTGACCGACAGGGTCCGGGGCGCGGAGGCCTCCGGGGTCTCACTCGCGTTCGCAGTCTGGAAGGTGACTCCCGCGGCGACCAGTGCGGCGATACCCGCACCTGCCACGGCTACACGCCGCTTGGGTATGCGTCGGTGCTTCAACTCACGTCCTCCTGTGGGGGGTCGGCCCGAGAGGTTGTGGGGACCTCGCGAACCGGAAGGCTCTGTTGACGAGCGCCCACTATTCCGAGGACAACGGGGGGCACACAAGGTCGAGTTCAGGACGCGCGTAGATTGCCGACCGCGCGCCCTCTTATTTTTGACCGTCCATGGTCAAATCGGGCCCAACTCCCACCCGCTTCACGCACGTTCACACTGCAAACATTACGCGTGAGTAATGTGTGCCCACTCTGTGAGGTCTGGCCATGGCTGAAAATCGCCCGCCCCACCGACCCACGACAACCCCACCGAAAACCGGAGGCTCCGTCAAAAACAGGAAGCCCCCGCACGCACTGCGCGCGGGGGCACAAAACTCACCCTGCCGAGGACCGGAACCGGTCTAGTACACGCTGACCCCGTAAGCGCTCAGGGCCTCCGTGACGGGCTGGAAGAACGTCGTACCGCCGGAGGAGCAGTTACCGCTGCCGCCGGAGGTCAGACCGTACGCGACGCCGTTGCTGCCGTAGAGCGACCCGCCGGAGTCACCGGGCTCGGCGCAGACGGTGGTCTGGATCAGGCCGGAGACGATGTCCCCGCCGCCGTAGTTCACGGTCGCGTTGAGGGCGGTGACACGGCCACTGTGCGTACCGGTCGTGGAGCCGTCGCGGATGACGGTGGTGCCCACACTCGGGGTGGCCGCGCGCGTGATGTCCACGCCGTTCGCGGTGCCCGGACGGCTGACGGAGCCGCTGTAGCGGACGAGGCCGTAGTCGTTGCCCGGGAAGCTGGAGCCGGCGGTCGAGCCGATGACCGTGGTACGTCCGGAGTTGGAGTACCAGGTGCCCGCGCCGTCGGTGCAGTGACCGGCGGTCAGGAAGTATTCGGTGCCGTTGCTGGCGCGGACGTTGAAGCCGAGGGAGCAGCGCCAGCTACTCGCATAGATGGCGTCGCCGCCCTGGATCAGCTTGTTGAACTTGCCGGGGGTGCGCTTGATCGTGAGCGCGTCGGCGTTGGCGCCGGCCTGCTTCTTGATCTTCGCTATCTCGGCCTGGCTGACCGTGCTGTCGACGGTCAGGAGCACACGGTTGTTCTTGCTGTCGACGGCCCAGGCGGTGCCCGGGATGTCGGCCTTCAGCAAGGAGCCGCTGGCGCTCTTGAGTTCGGCGGCGCTGAAGGTGGTGGGGGTGTCGGATGCGTTCGCGCTGGGGATCGCGATCGCTGCGGCGGCAACGAGGCCGGTGGAAACGGCGATCAGCCGGGTGCGTCTCGAAATACCGCTGCGGGGGGTGGTGCGCTTGATCCTCACTTTTCGTTCCTCCACAAAGGAAGTCGGGGGCCGTCGTGGGGTTTCGGGCCCGTGAGGCGCAGTCCGGGGCGAGGCAGGCCGGATTCCGAATCCGCCGTGCCCCTGACAAGCGCTGGTGGGAGTATTCGGCCGAACGGCCGGTAGGCGCAAGAGGGCCTTTCGGCCGGGCCCTTGTGCACCACCGGCCGCGGTCGGGTCAGCAGTCGCAGGGGCAGCAGCAGTCGCACCCGTCGCAGTCGCAATCCCGGCAGCAGCCCTCGCGCTTCTTGCGGGACCACGGCCCCTCGTACTCCTCGGCACAGCACAGCTTGCAGGTGCAGCACAGCAGCCAGAACATCCCGCACCCGGCCCAGAACCCGCGCCGGCCCTGGGGCGGCTGGGGCACCGGCGCACCACCACCGAGACCACCGCCCCCGTACCCTCCTCCCCCACCTGCGAACGGGTTCCCGCCCCCACCCGCGTACGGGTTTCCACCACCGTCCGCGTACGGCCCCTGGTGCGGCTGCTGTCCGTACGGCCCGCCCTGATGGGAGGAGCACACCGGCACCGTGCCGAACGCCCGGTCCACCGAGCGCCGCAGTTCGTGCACGAACAGCAGATGCACGAGCTTCGCGTCGGCGAATTCGGCGTCGCGCAGCGCGAGCCGCACCCCGTGCACCGCGTCGTCGGCGAGCCGCCGGGCCTCCGCGAGGGAGGTACCGGTCGCGGCGATCGGGTTCCAGGCACCTGAGGTGGTGTCAGCGTGCAGGTCCTCGACGGCATCCAGGAGATGGGCCAGCCGCCCGAAGAGCCGTCCGGCCTCGGCGAGCGGCCCGGCGTTGTGCGGCCGGCCGGCGAGGACCGCCGTGTGGGCGAAGGCGGCGGCGGTCGCGGTCTCGGTCGGTTCGGTGACCGTCAGGATCGGCGTGCCGGGCCCGGCGAGCGTCTCGATGCCGCTCTGCCGGTCCACGGCGTCGACCAGGACGGCCGTGTCGAACCCGACGGCGGAGCCGGTGCGCGCCCCGGCGCGGTCCCAGCCCACGGCGATCCGGCGCGCGGCGCGCGCGACCGGCGCGCGGGCCAGCAGTCCGTCGCCGTCTGCGACGTGGTCGCGCACCTTGGCGGAGGCGAGCACCAGCGACACGGCCGCCGCGAGCCGCGCTCCCTCACCGTGTGCGACGGACGCGGTGCGCATCCCGCGCAGCGGACAGGGCCCCGCCCGGCGCCGCCCCACACCGCTCGACGCGCCGATCGCCGCCCGGCCCGCCTGAGCCTCCGTCAACACGGAGACGAGAAGCCCGTCGTAGTTCGTCACGATGCGCGCGAGCTGCCCGTGGTCCCGGCGCAGGGCGAGACACAGCCCACACAAATGCGCCATCCACTGGGCCGTGAGGCTCTCCCCCAGCCGGTGCCGACAGGGCCTGACCATTCCGAACATCGATGCCCCCCGTGCTTCGTACGACGTTTGGCGCCGCATGGTATCGGCCACCGCGTTCACCCGTACGCACCGCTCATCACCCGTACGCCGCGAAGAATCATATTTCACTCACAGTCAGCAGTCGTTTACGACAAGGCCCTTGGGAAACACGGACTCTCGACGGATTCGCTGTGCACCAGTACCGTCACAAACCCCCCGTGCGGCGTCTATCCACTTGGCGCGCCATCCGCATCATGGACGACGATAGGGATGCGGAAAGCAGAAAGACCGCTGTGAGAGGAGGCGTCCATGGGATCGGTACGCAAGGCAAGTGCCTGGCTTGGCCTCGTCGACGACAACGAAGACGAGCGTTACTACGACGACGACTACTCCGACGGGACCGAGCCCGGGGAGGCCTGGGTCACCGATCCGCGCGTCAAGGTGGCCTCGGACGTCGCCGAGGAGAAGGGGCGCCGCATCGGCACGGTGACCCCGGACAGCTTCCGGGACGCGCGCGCCATCGGCGAGCTGTTCCGCGAGGGCGTGCCGGTCATCATGAACCTGACGGCCATGGACGCCGGCGACGCCAAGCGCGTGGTCGACTTCGCGGCCGGGCTGATCTTCGGCCTGCGCGGTTCGATCGAGCGGGTGTCGACCCGCGTGTTCCTGCTGACCCCCGCCAACACGGAGATCGTGAACGGCGACCCGGCCGCGCACCGCACGGACGGCTTCTTCAACCAGAGCTGAGGCAGGGCCGCTCACCGGCCCTGCCCCGCGCGGGGTTCACCGGAAGGCGTCGAGTCCGGTGAGCGCCTTGCCCAGCACGAGCTGGTGCATCTCGACGGTGCCCTCGTAGGTGAGCACCGACTCGAGGTTGGTCGCGTGCCGCATCACGGGGTATTCGAGCGAGATCCCGTTGGCGCCGAGAACGGTGCGGGCCGTGCGGCAGATCTCGATCGCCTCTCGTACGTTGTTGAGCTTGCCGAAGCTGACCTGCTCGGGACGCAGGCGGCCGGCGTCCATACGCCGCCCCAGGTGATGGGCGAGCAGAATTCCCTTGTGCAGTTCGACCGCCATATCGGCGAGTTTGGCCTGGGTGAGCTGGAAGCCGCCGATGGGCCGTCCGAACTGCTCGCGGGACTTCGCGTAGTCGACCGCGGCCTCGAAACAACTGCGGGCCGCACCCATGGCGCCCCAGACGATTCCGTACCGGGCGTGCGACAGGCAGCTGAGCGGTCCGCGCAGGCCGGTGCCCTCCGGGAGAACGGCCTCGGCGGGCAGCCGTACGTCGTCGAGGACGAGTTCGCTGGTGACGGAGGCCCTGAGGGACCACTTGTGCTTGATCTCGGGGGCGGAGAACCCGGCGCTGTCCGTCGGCACGACGAACCCGCGGATCCCGTCGTCGGTCTGCGCCCACACGACGGCGACGCCGGCGACCGAGCCGTTGGTGATCCACATCTTGCGGCCGCTCAGGACCCAGTCGGTGCCGTCGCGCTTGGCGTACGTCCGCATGGAGGCCGGGTCGGATCCATGGTCGGGCTCGGTCAGCCCGAAGCACCCGATGATCTCACCGGCGGCCATCCGGGGCAGCCACTGCTGCTTCTGCGCTTCACTGCCGAACCGGTGGATGGCGTACATGGCGAGGGAGCCCTGCACGGAGACGAGGGACCGGATCCCGGAGTCGGCGGCCTCCAGCTCCAGGCACGCCAGGCCGTACTGCACGGCGGACGCCCCGGCGCACCCGTACCCCTCCAGGGACATCCCGAGGGCGCCGAGCTCCCCCAGCTCCCGGGCGAGCTCCCGGATCCCCGGCAGTTCCCCCTTCTCGTACCACTCGGCGACATGCGGCAGCACCCGGTCCGCGGCCCAGGCCCGCACGGTGCCCCTGATCCCGAGATCCTCCGGCTCCAGGAGGTCGTCCAGCCCCAGGGGGTCGGCGGGATCGAAGGGAGGAAGCTTGGACGACTGGGACATGCGAACACCCTCCGAAGCTCTTTAACTAGCACTGCTAATCAAGACGCTACGACGCCTGCCCACCCACGCACCAGCCGTAGTCGCCGACCGGAGGGCTGAAAGCCGCAAAAAGGGCATCACACCGAGACGCGTGACTCCGCGGCGTCCCTCGGGGCAGGCAACTCCACCGCCCCCTCGCCCTCACACTGCATGACCCGCGGCAACCGCAACGCCATCACCGCCCCGAGCACCAACAACCCCGCACTCACCAGCAACGTCACATGCAGCCCGTGCACGAACGCGTCCCGGGCGGCATGACGCAGGGCGACCCCGGCCACCCCACCCAGCTGCGCGGCAACCTCGTACGCCTCCCCCAGCGAATGCCCCGCCGAGGAGGACGCCGACTCCGGCACCCCCGGCACGCCCGACAACCCGGGCGCGTACGCCGCGTTCATCACCGTGCCGAGCAGGGCGATCCCGATCCCCGCCCCCAGCTGGTACGACGTCTCCCCGATCGCCGCCGCCCCACCCGCCTGGTTCTGCGGCGCCTCGCTCAGCATCGACTCGTACGCCCCGAACAGCGTCGTCTCCAGCCCGAAGCCGAGCAGTACGAAGCCGGTCAGCATCAGCGCGAAGTCGTCCGTGCGGCCCAGGGCCGTCAGCAGCACCACCGCGAACGCCGTCAGACAGAACCCGAAGCACACCATCCGCCGCGGCCCGAACCGCCGCAGCATCCGCGCCCCGGCCAGCCCGGCCGCCATCGCGGCGAACGTCAGCGGCAGCAGCCGCAGCCCCGTCTCCAGCGGCGACAGCCCGAGCACCAGCTGGAGGTACTGGGCCGCGATCAGTTCGAGTCCGACCAGCGCGAGCATCGCCAGCACGATGCACCCGACGGCCGTGCTGAACGCCGGCCGCGCGAACATGCCGAGGTCGACCAGCGGATGCGTCCGCCGCCGCTGCCGCCGTACGAACGCGACCAGCAGCGCCGCGCCCACCACCAGCGGCGGCACGGTGAGCAGGCTCCCGAGCGACTCGCCGCCGCCGAGCCGCTTGACGCCCAGCACCACTCCGAACAGCCCGAGCGCCGCCATCAGCGCGCCGACCACGTCCCAGGGCCCTTCGCCGTCGCCTTTGGACTCGGGCAGCAGCAGTCGCCCGACCGGGAGACTGACCAGCATCAACGGGATGTTGACGAGGAACACCGAGCCCCACCAGAAGTGCTCCAGCAGGAAGCCGCCGAGCAGCGGTCCGACCGCCGCTCCCACCGCGGCCACGGCGCTCCAGATGCCGATCGCGAGTGCCCGCTCGCGCCGGTCCGGGAAGACCTGCCGCAGGATCGACAGGGTCGCGGGCATGATCATGGCACCGCCCACGCCGAGCAGCGCCCGCGCCACGATGAGTACCTGGGCGTTGTCCGCCAGGGCCGCGAGGCCGGAGGCGACGCCGAACAGCGCGTACCCGAGGAGCAGGACCCTGCGGCGGCCGA
The DNA here is from genome assembly GCF_042958445.1 of Streptomyces sp. NPDC007991. Taxonomy (NCBI): domain Bacteria; kingdom Bacillati; phylum Actinomycetota; class Actinomycetes; order Kitasatosporales; family Streptomycetaceae; genus Streptomyces; species Streptomyces sp. NPDC007991. The sequence goes on along the minus strand of NZ_JBIBJD010000010.1, from coordinate 52,876 downwards.
CGCGGTCGCCCAGCGTGCCGAACAGGATCAGCAGCGAGGCGCAGACGAGCGGATAGACGTCGACGATCCAGAGCAGCTCGATCCCGCCGGGCTTCAGGTCCTCGGTGACGGCGGGGACCGCCACGTGCAGCACGGTGGCGTCGACGGCGACCAGCAGCAGGCTGACGCAGAGGACGACGAGGACCACCCAGCGGTTGGCACCGGCCCCGGCCGCCCGACGGCGCAGCGCAGTGGCCGTGGTCGTCCCGGACATGTACGTACCTCCCAGATGTTCCCTCGCGGTCGGCGGGCTCACGGGGTGGGGGACGCCCCCGTGACTCGGCCGGAGAGGAGCGGTGGTCTCCGGCCCGCGCAAACGAACAGCGAGTGACACGTCAGGGTACGCGAGTCCGCGCCGGAGCCGAGTGGCGGACCTCTCACACGTTCGGCGGAACGATGTGGCGTACGCCACTCTCCTCTCCATCGACCACGCCCCGGGCGGCCGGCCGGTTCCGGTCCCGGTCGATAATCGGGCCCGTGACCGACCTTGAGACGCGCGCGGCCCCGTCCCGCGCCGGGGCGCTGCGCCGGGCGGCCCCGGCGCTCCTCGGGTACGCGGCCGTCCGTGCCCTGGGCCTCGTCGTCCTGGCCCTGTGGAGCGCGGCGCGCGACAAGAGCGCGTACACGCTGCTGACCGCTCGCTGGGACGCGCTCTGGTACACCAGGGTCGCCGGACTCGGCTACGGCTACGAGGTGCGTCTGGCGAACGGGGACGTGCACTCGAACCTCGCGTTCTTCCCGCTGCTGCCCTGGCTGGAGCGGCTGGTGGCGGCGGTGTCCCCGCTGTCGTACGCGGACGGCGGTTTCCTGGTCGCCCTGTGCGCCTCGGTCGCCGCGGCCTGGGGGATCTTCGCGGTCGCGGACCATGTGTACGGCCGCCGGGCCGGGGTGTGCGCGGTGCTGTTGTGGGCCGTGCTCCCGGTCGGGATCGTGCAGTCGATGGCGTACAGCGAGTCGTTGTTCACGGCGCTCGCCGCGTGGTCGCTGTACGCGGTTCTGACGGGCCGCTGGGTGACCGCGGGCACGCTGGCCCTGCTGGCGGGGCTGACCCGTCCGGTGGGGATGGCCGTGGTGGCCGCGGTGTGGGTGGCGGGGATCGCCTCCTTCACCCGGGAGCGGCGGTCGGGCGACGCCCACGACGCCGGCCCTCGCAGCCGCCGCGCCCTCGGCCTGCTGCTAGCCCCCCTCGGCACCGCCGGATACGTGCTGTGGGTCGGCCACCGCACCGGCAAGGGGCCCCTCGGCTATCTCGACGTGCAGGCGGGGTGGCGCAACGGCTTCGACGGGGGGTACGCCTTCGCCCGTTTCGTCGCCGAAAAGTTCACGTCGTTTCCCTCGGCCCTGGCCGGTGCCGGGCTGATCGCCGGGGTGGTGTCAGTCGTCTGGCTGTATGTGGCCGGAGTACGTGGACGCCAGCCGCTGCCGCTGCTGGTCTACACCGGCGTGGTCACCGCGCTCGCCCTGTGCGCGTCGAGCTACTTCGGCTCGAAACCGCGCCTGCTGATGCCGGCGTTCCCGCTGCTGCTGCCCCTCGCCCTGGCCTTGGCCCGGCTGCGTACGCGCAGGTCAGCGCTGGTGCTCGGGTCGATGGCGGTCGCCTCGGCGGTGTACGGGGCGTTCTGGCTGAACGGTTCGGGTCCCCCCTGACCCGCTGTGAGCGCCCGGAGAATTCCGCGCCATGCCCCGGTGAACTAATTCAAAAGCCCAATAAAACCCCCATCCGGAATGATCAAAGGAATTGAAGGCCGCAGGGCCCGGCGATTACGGATTCGCTGGAAATAAACCTCCTCCTGAGAGGAATCCCACATCACATCGTCATCACAAAGCCGTTGATTCGACGGGGATCCGAGCTCACTCGCTGTAACGTCGATTGGGTGCGTACCGAACCGAAGCTCACCCGTCTGGACCGGGTGTTCGCCCGGCTGGACCGTGAGCCGGAACGACCGGCCCACATCGATGTGCCGAAGATGAGCAGGCACCGCATCGTGCTCTTCGCGGCGACCCTGGCCTTCTACGGCGCGATCGTGTGGGCCGTGATCATCACGTCCTGGCTGGTGCGGCTCGACTGGCAGGTCATGTTCTTCCGGCCGTACCAGCAGTGGTCGGAGATCCACTGGTTCGTCGACTACTACGTGGTGCTCGGCCAGCGCGGCCCGACCGCCGTGATGGTCGCGGCCTGGCTGGGCTGGCGCTCCTGGCGGCAGCACACCCTGCGCCCGCTCCTGGCCCTCGGCGTCTCGCTGCTCCTGCTGAACATCACGGTCGGCGCCGCCAAGTACGGCATGGGCCGCCTGGGGCCGCACTACGCGACCGTGATCGGCTCGAACGAGATGTGGCGCGGCGGCGATATATTTCCGAGCGGTCACACCGCCAACGCCGTGGTGACCTGGGGAATCCTGGCCTACCTGGCATCCACCGCGCGAGCGCAGCGCTGGCTGTCCGCCGTGTCCGCGGTGACCTCGCTCGGCGTCGGGATGGCCACCGTCTACCTCGGTACGCACTGGCTGAGCGATGTGCTGCTGGGCTGGGTCGCGGGGCTGCTGATCCTGCTCGGCCTGCCGTGGTTCGAGCCGCTGATCGCCCGTTCCGAGGACAGGATCTTCGACCTGCGCGACCGCTGGCGGGCCCGCCGCAGCCCCACGACGCCGGACGCCGGCCCGCTCAGCGCGCCGCCCGTGGTGGTCGCACCGCTGCCCGCCGACCGCGACGACGTCGCGGCCCGCTCCCCCCGGGCCCCGGCCTACCTGGCGCCGGGGCCGCACACGGCCCGCTCGGAGCGCACCCCGACCACCCCCGCGGGCAGCCGCCGCCCGCCGCACACGGAGCGGCACCCGCGCGGCTCGGCCTCCTCCTCGGCCCGCCCCTGACGGGGGCCGACCCAGAACGGACGCCTGGCCGCTGCGCACACCCCGTCCAGGCACGGCGAAGGCCCCGGTTCCGCTCCGGAACCGGGGCCTTCGCGCTGTCTCAGCCCTTCCAGGCCCGCGCCACCCGGCCGCCTCTCACCTCGAAGTTCAGCCGGCCCACGCGGTACTCCATCGTGATGATCGCCCCCGGCGGCAGCGCGCGCACCGTCGGCCAGCCGCGCTCACGCGCGAGGTGCTCGGCCCGGTCGGCCTCCAGGCCGACATAGGTGTCCGGGCTGTCGTCGGGTTCCGCGGATGGTGTCGGAATCGGTGCCATGCCGCCACGCTATGCCGTGCCCGGCGACCGCGGAAGTCCGGGCCCGTGACCCGGTTCCCGTCCCTCGCCTGTCACACTTCTGTCACAAGATCACGACAGGTGTTTTGGATGCTGTCCGTCACACGGACGAGCGGTTTCATAGGCCTTCCGCAGGTATTCGACCGCATTTTCCGCGTGTCACATGAGCCCATGGAAAAGCCCGGCGGAAAGTTCCCGGGAGAAGTGACCTCGGGCCCCCGTTCCATTCCGGCACCGCACCGGTCCGGCGCGGCCACCGCCGCACAGGAAATGCGGGGTTCCGGCACGCAGAGGGCCGGTACGCCCCCTGTCGGAGCGCTCGGTGACGCGCGCGTCATGGCGTGAGCTCGCGGGTGGGCGACGCGGGCTTCGGCGGGCCCGGCACGCGATGAGCGAAGGGGCGAGCGAGCGATGGGGACGCAGACCGTACAGGCGACGGCGCGGCCCGTGCCGAGGACGAAGCACGGGCGGGTGATGGTCGACTGGCTGACCACGACGGACCACAAGAAGATCGGTCACCTCTACCTGATCACGTCGTTCGTGTTCTTCCTGATCGCCGGAGTGATGGCGCTGCTGATGCGCGCCGAGCTGGCCCGCCCCGGACTGCAGATCATCAACAACGAGCAGTACAACCAGGCCTTCACCCTGCACGGCACGATCATGCTGCTGCTGTTCGCGACCCCGACCTTCGCGGGCTTCGCGAACGAGCTGATGCCGTTGCAGATCGGCGCGCCCGACGTGGCCTTCCCGCGGCTGAACATGTTCTCGTACTGGCTGTTCCTGTTCGGCGGGCTGATCGTGCTGGGCTCGCTGGTGGTGCCCTCCGGGCCGGCCGACTTCGGGTGGTTCGCCTACGCCCCGCTCAACAGCGCGGAGCGCACGCCCGGCCTCGGGGCCGACCTGTGGATCATGGGGCTGGCGCTGGCCGGCTTCGGCACGATCCTCGGCGCCGTCAACTTCATCACCACCATCATCGGGATGCGCGCGCCCGGCATGACGATGTTCCGGATGCCGATCTTCGTCTGGAACACGCTGTTCACGTCGATCCTGATCCTGATGGCGTTCCCGGTGCTGGCGGCGGCGCTGCTGGTGCTGGAGGCGGACCGGCGGTTCGGCGCGCAGGTCTTCGACGCGGTCAACGGCGGGGCGATCCTGTGGCAGCACCTGTTCTGGTTCTTCGGCCATCCGGAGGTGTACATCATCGCGCTGCCGTTCTTCGGCATCATCACGGAGATCATCCCGGTCTTCAGCCGCAAGCCGATGTTCGGCTATCTGACGCTGGTGGGCGCGACGATGGCGATCACCGGCCTGTCGGTGGTGGTGTGGGCGCACCACATGTTCGCGACGGGCGCGGTGCTGCTGCCGTTCTTCTCCTTCATGAGCTTCCTGATCGCGGTGCCGACGGGCGTGAAGTTCTTCAACTGGACCGGCACCATGCTCAACGGCTCGCTGTCCTTCGAGACGCCGATGCTGTGGGCGACGGGCTTCCTGGTGACGTTCCTGTTCGGCGGGCTGACCGGGGTGATCCTGGCGTCGCCGCCGATGGACTTCCATGTGACGGACACGTACTTCGTGGTGGCGCACTTCCACTACGTCGTCTTCGGCACGGTCGTCTTCGCGATCTTCGCCGGCTTCTACTTCTGGTGGCCGAAGTTCACCGGCAAGATGCTCGACGAACGGCTCGGCAAGATCCAGTTCTGGACGCTCTTCACCGGCTTCCACACCACGTTCCTGGTGCAGCACTGGCTGGGCGCCGAGGGCATGCCCCGCCGGTACGCCGACTACCTCGCCGCGGACGGGTTCACCGCCCTGAACACCGTCTCGACGATCGGCGCGTTCCTGCTCGGCATGTCGACGCTGCCGTTCCTCTACAACGTGTGGAAGACCGCCAGGTACGGCGAGAAGGTCGAGGTCGACGACCCCTGGGGCTACGGCCGTTCCCTGGAGTGGGCGACGTCCTGTCCGCCGCCCCGGCACAACTTCACGTTGCTGCCCCGGATCCGGTCCGAGGCGCCGGCGTTCGACCTGCACCATCCGCGGTACGCGGCGATGACTGCGCAGCCCGAGCCAGAGCGCCATCAAGCCGGTCGCGAGCCCTCCTGATCGCCTCGGTCAGCTCCTCGGGTTCGAGGACCTCGAACTCGAAGCCCAGCATCATCACATGGATCACCATCACGTCGAGGCTCCCGGCGCCGCAGCGCAGCAGGCAGCTGTCCGGGCCCTCCGCCTCCAAAACCCCGGCGCTGGGCGAGATGTCCGCGGCGGCCTCCTCCAGAGGTGCCAGGAGCCGCACCACGGCGTGGGCGGCGTACGCGCGCGTGGAGACGCCCTGGGAGACGTAGGCGGCGAGGTCGTCGGCGGGTGCCTCGCGCGGTTCGAAGCGCGGGCCGTGCGGCGGCCGGGGCGTGATGCGGTCCACGCGGAAGGTGCGCCAGTCCCGCCGGTCGAGGTCCCAGGCGACGAGGTACCAGCGGCGCTCGGTGCACACCAGGCGGTGCGGTTCGACACTGCGGCGGCTGTGGGTGCCGTCGTGGCCGCGGTACTCGAAGCGCAGGCGCTCGGCGTCCCGGCACAGGTGGGCGAGCTCGGTCAGCACGGCCGGGTCGACGGCGTCGGGCACGGGACCGCGCAGCATCGGCACGGTGAAGGCGTTGAGGGCGCCCACGCGGCGGCGCAGCCGGTTCGGCAGCACCTGTTCCAGTTTGGCGAGGGCCCGTACCGAGGTCTCTCCGATGCCCTCGATGCCCTGCCCGGCCGCCGTGCGCAGCCCGACCGCGACGGCGACGGCCTCGTCGTCGTCCAGGAGCAGCGGCGGCAGTTCGGCGCCCGCGCCCAGCTGGTAGCCGCCGCCCGTGCCGGGGCTGGCGTTGACCGGGTAGCCGAGTTCGCGCAGCCGGTCCACGTCCCGGCGCAGGGTGCGGGCGCTGACTCCGAGCCGCTCGGCCAGGTCGGGGCCGGACCACTCGCGGTGGGCCTGGAGCAGGGACAGCAGGCGCAGCAGGCGCGCCGAGGTCTCCAACATGGGGCGAGTCTGCCAGCCCTTGCGGTCAGCCGCTGTCCTCAAGGCTGGTACGCCAACTGGGGGACGACGAAGCAGGTGTGGTTCATGTCCCCCTGGCCGACCCAGCCCCTGCCGTCCTGCCAGCGGGCCACCGACAGGCAGGTCCGGAGGGTCTTCGGAGGCTTGGCGAGCCGCTCGAACTCGACGGGCAGGAGCAGTCCGCCCGCGGTGAACCCCTCACTGCGGTTCATGTAGGCGTCGACGCACGCGCGCGTGATGCCCGTCCTCGCGCAGGACCGCGCGGCGTCCGTGAACCAGCGGGCGGCCGCCCAGCCCTCCAGTTGCCACTGCGAGTGCGTCTTCAGGCCCTTCGTCGCCTCGCGGAACTCCCGTACGGCCGGGTGGCCGGTGTCGTCGTAGTTGCGGCTGGAGCCGGTCGCCCACAGGGCGTTGCGGCAGTGCGGGGCGTCCTTGTAGTCGTCGGCGACGGTGGACGCCCAGTTCTGCACGTTGGTGACCTTGGCGGTGACGTGGGCGCCGACCTCGTCCATGGCCTGGCACAGCCGGGCGTTGCCGTGGCTGTCGATGGCGTCGAAGACGAGGTCGGCGCCCTGTTCCTTCAGGTCGGCGGCGATGGCGCGGAAGTTGGGCAGGGCGAAGTCGACCTGCTCGGGGACGACCTTGTAGCCCTCGGCGCGCAGGCCCCGTTCGACGAGCCGGGCGTAGGCGGCGGAGGCGGACTGGTTGTAGGAGACGACGGCGGCGGTCCGGGCGCCGTGCTCGCGTTTGAAGTACCGGTAGACCTCCGTGCCGCCGTACAGCTTGCCGTTCCAGCCGGTGGTGCCGTCGCGCGGGGCGCGGCTGCCGTAGATGCCGTAGAGGTGCGGGTAGGTGTCGTAGGCGCTGCCGATGGGCTGGCCGCCGATGTCGGGCACGCCCGCGCGGGAGACGCGGGAGGCGCCCGCGTAGTCCAGGGCGGTGGTGGCGACCAGGGCGACGACCTTGTCCTCCTCGACCAGCCGGTGCACGCACTCGTTGTTGCCGACGCCGCTGCCGCCGTCGTCGCACAGGCGTACCTCCACGCGGCGGCCGTCGATGCCCCCGCGCGCGTCGAGCCGGTCGAACCACGCCTTGGCGCCGTCGCGCGGGCCGGTGAAGGCGCTGCCGCCGACCGGGCTGGTGGCGCTGGTGATGATGCCGACCCGCAGGGGCGCGAAGGCGCTGGGCACGGAGGTGCGCTCGCCGTGCCCGAAGTCGCTCTCCGGAAGCCGGCTGCCGCAGGCCGCGCTCAGGGCGAGCAGCAGCACCGCGCCGAGGGCCTCAGCAGCCCGGGACCGGCGACGCATTGCCGCTCAGTTGCACCAGCGCGCACAGCGTCTTGTCGGACACCTTCCAGGTGCCGTTCTGCTCGACGGCCGTCCCGGAGGCGTTCGGCAGGACGGTGGCGCCCTTCAGGGTGAGCGTGTACGTCACGTCCGCCTGGGTCGCCGAGGTGAACTCGATCTTGTCGACCATCGCCTGGACCTGCCCGCCGCGCTTGTCACCGCTGAAGGCCTTGAGGACGGGCGCCATCCGGTCGCCGTTCTCCAGGACGGCCAGCTTGTCCTCGGGTGAGGTCTTCGGGTCGAAGAACTTCTGCCAGTTCTGCCTGATCTCCGTCTCGGCCGCGGCCCGGTTCGCCGGCGCGCTGGCCGGTGCGCTCGTGGTCCGCTCCGCGGTCGGTGTGGGCGGGGTGCTCCCGCCGCCGCCGTTGTTGTCGCTGCACGCCGCGAGGGCCGGGGCGAGAGCCAGGACCAGGGCGGCCGCGATCGCCGTACCGCGTCCTGCGGCTCGGGGGCCCCGTGTCGCGTTCCCCCGCCTGAGGTCGCTGCCGAGAACCATCTGGCTCACCACCGGGTGTCGGTCCGGGCCATGGGCGCCCGGTTCTTTCAGGGTCAGCTTCCAAGGGGCATAGTGCAACCGAGCGGCGGACTTGAACAGGCGGCCAGGCGCGTGCCCGGACGACCGACGTGTGGGAGCCAGCGATGCGGACAAGCCGACTGCGTACCGTGCATCTGGTCCTCTGGGCCGGCTGGGGGGCACTGGCCGCCGGGGCGGTGCTGTGCGTCGTCGGCTGGTACGGCGTCTCCGGGGAGCGCTTCGCCGAACGGCAGCTGCCCTACCTGGCTTCCTGCACGGTCCCCGGCGCGGCGCTGATCATCTCCGGGGCGGTGCTGCTGGCCCACGGCCGGGACTCGACGGCCGCCGCGCGCGTGGAGGAGCTGTACGGCCTGCTGACGGAGGCCGAGCCGGCCGAGGCCGACGGGAGAGGGCAGACCGCGCTCGCGCCCCTCGCGGTCAGCGGCGAGATGCTGATGGTGCCGGGCGGGACGCTGTGGCACCGCGCGGACTGCCCCCTGGTGGCGGGGAAGGATGAGGCGGTTCCGGTGGATTCCAAGCTGGTGGCGAGCGGCGAGCTGGGCCCGTGCCCGATCTGCGAGCCCGCTCAAGAGACCGACTGAGCCCGGGTCATGTCCTCCCTGACGTACGACCTCACCCTGGCCGGCCTGTCGGTGGGCAGCGCGGCGGCGCTGACCGGGATCGGCCTGATCGTGACGTACCGCGCGACCGGGGTGCTGAACCTCGCGCACGGCGCGATCGCCATGGTGTGCGCCTATGTGCTGCGGCAGTGCGTCGTCGCGTGGGGCTGGCCGCTGTGGCTCGGGGCCGCGGTGACGCTGCTCGTGCTGGCGCCGGGGCTGGGTGTCGTACTGGAGCGGTTCGTCTTCCGGCCCCTGGCGGTGCTCGGCGGTGACCCGGCGCAGACGCTGGTGGCGTCCATCGGGGTGTTCGTGCTCCTGGTGGGCGGGGCGGCGGTGCTGTGGGGGCAGGGGGCGCGGGACGACGCGCCGGCGCTGGTGCCCGACGAGCCGTGGAGGCAGCTGGCGGTGGTGCTGGTGCTGGCCGCCGGGGTTACGGCGGTCGTCCGCTGGACGCGGTTCGGGCGGCAGCTGCGGGCCGTCGTGGACGACCGGCAGCTCGCCGTGCTGGGCGGCATCGACGCGGACCGGGTCGCGGCGGCGGGCTGGGCGTTCGGCTCCTTCACGGCGGGCCTGACCGGCGTCCTGCTGGCGCCGTACGTGCGTCTCGACCCGTACGGGCTGTCGCTGCTCGTGATGGAGGTCGTGGCGGTCGCGGTCGCCGCGCGGATGCGCAGCCTGGCGGTCGCGGTGGTGGTGGCGCTGGGCATCGGGGTGGCGCAGAGCCAGCTCACGCGGCTGCACCCGTCCGGGTGGGGCGCGCCGCTGCTGCAGACGGCCGGCACGAACCTGTTCGTGGTCGCCCTGCTGGTGGCGGCCCTGGTCCTGCCGGGCGTGGGCACGCGTGACGCGCTGCCGCGCACGGCGACCGCCCGGGTTGCGACCCCGCCCGGCGCGTGGCTCGTGGCGGCCGTGCTGTTCCTGCTCCCGCTGGGCCTCGCCGGCCAGGACCTCTACACGTCGATCCAGGTGCCGGGGCTGGCCGTCGTCCTGCTGTCCCTGGTGGTGGTCACCGGCCGCGGTGGCCAGATCTCCCTGGGGCAGGCGGCGTACGCGGGTCTGGGGGCCCTGTTCACCGCGCTGCTGGCGGCGGGCCGCTTCCCGGGCCTGCCGGCCGTGCCGGAGCTGGCGGCCCTCGCGGTGGCGGTCGCCCTGGTGGCGCCGCTCGGCCTGCTCACGGGCTGGCCGGCGATCGGCCGCCGGGGCCTGGCGCTCGCGCTGGCGACGTTCGCCGTCGGCGTGGGCGTGAGCCGCTTCGTCTTCGACCAGCCGTACGCCACGGCGGGCCTGTCGCTGGGCCGCCCGGCGGGTTTCGAGGGGGACAGGGCGTACTACGTCCTGGAGCTGCTCCTGCTGGCGCTCGCGCTGCCGGCGGCGCACGCGCTGCGCCGGGGGCGGACGGGGCGGGCCCTCGCGGCCATGCGGGACCATGAGACGGGAGCGCAGGCGGCGGGCGTCCGGGTGCCGTCCCTCAAGCTGCTCGCCTTCGTCGCGGGCGCCGCACTCGCCGCGCTGGGCGGCGGCATGCTCGGCATGGGCCTGCGCGCCTTCGACCCCGCGGCCTACGACCCCGTACGCGGTCTGCTGTGGTTCGCGGCGGTCGTGGTGCTGGGCGCCGACAGCACCCTCGGCGCCCTCGGCGCCGCGGCCCTCCTGGTCGGTCTGGACGCGGGCACGCGCGGCGGCGTGGCGGCGGCACTGATCGGCGTCCTGGCGGTCCTCGTGGGCCGCTTCCCCGGCGGCCCGTACGAGGCCCTGCGCACGGCGGCGGAACGCCTGCGGCGGCACCGCACACCGGCCCTCACCCCGGCCGGAGCCCGGGCCCGCGAACTGCTGCGCCCGGCGCGACAGCGGACGCCCCGGCCGTCACCGCTGCCCGCGGGGACGACGGCGACACGCGTGGCGGGGGTGGACGGGCGTGCCGGCCTCCCGGGGGACGAGAGCGGTACGACACCGCGCGCCACCACCCCTGACGGACGACGAGCGACTCCCGACACCGGGCCGACAGGCCGCGAGCCGCCTCGACCGCCGGTCCACGGCCCCGCGGCCCCCGCCGCCCCCCGCCCTCCGGCGATTCCGGCGGCTCCGACGACCCCGGGGGCTCCAGGGGCTCGGGCCACGACCGCCTCCTCCCCCCTCCTCACGGCCCGCCGCCTCCACGCCCACTACGGCGGCTTCACCGCTCTCGACGGGGTCGACCTGGACGTCTCCGCCGGGCGGATCACCGCCGTCGTGGGCCCCAACGGGGCCGGAAAGAGCACCCTGTTCCACTGTCTGGCCGGCACACTGCGGCCCGCGCGTGGTGAGGTGCGCCTCGGCGGGCGGGACATCACCGCCCTGCCCCCGCACGCCCGCAGCCGGCTCGGTGTCGCGCGGACCTTCCAGCAACTGGCCGTCTTCCCCTCGCTGACCGTGGCCGACAACGTCCGGGTGGGCGCCGAACAGGGCCGGGTGACCGACCCGGGCGCCGTGGAGCGGACGCTGAGGCTGCTCGGCCTCGACGGGCCGGTGCGGGCGCTGCCCGCCGCCGGGCTGCCCACGGGGACGCTGCGCCGCGTCGAACTGGCCCGGGCGCTCGCGGGCGCCCCGCGCGTCCTGCTGCTCGACGAGCCCGCCGCCGGCCTCGACACCACCGAGGTGGCCGCCCTCGCCCGGGTCCTGAAGGCCCTGGCCGCCGACGGCACGGCCCTCCTCGTCGTCGAGCACGACCTGGACCTGGTCGCCGGTCTCGCCGACGTCGTGCATGTGATGACGGCGGGCCGGATCGTCGCCTCCGGCCCGCCCGAGCGGGTCCTGGACGCCCTGGGAACGGCGGCCGGGCGATGACCACCGTCTCCCTGCGCCACGCGCGCGTGCGCTACGGCCCGCTGGAGGCCCTGCACGGCGTCACCCTCGCCGCTCCCGGCCCGGGCATCACCGTGCTGCTGGGCCGCAACGGCTCCGGCCGCAGCACCGCCCTGCGCGCCCTGGCCGGAACGGTGCCCCTGTCGGGCGGCGCCGTGGTGTGGGACGGCGCCGACGTGACCCGCGTACCCGCGTACGAGCGGGCCCGGCGCGGGCTGTGCCTGGTTCCGGAGCGGCAGGCCGTGTTCGGCTCGCTCACCGTGCGCGAGAACCTCGCACTCGCCGCCCCGGACCACGGCCCGGCGCTCGACGCCTATCCGCAGTTGGGGCCCCTGCTGGAACGGCGTGCCGGCACCCTCTCCGGCGGGGAGCAGCGCATGCTCGCCCTGTCCCGGGCGCTGCTGGCACGCGCGCGCGTGGTGCTCGTGGACGAGCCCGCCCAGGGCATGTCGCCCTCGGTCGCAGCGCGTACGTACGAGTTGCTGGGCGCGCTGGACGCGTGTGTGGTGGTCGCCGAGCAGCGTCTGCCGCCCGCCCTGCGGAAGCGGCCCGCGCTCGTCTACGAACTGCGGCGCGGGACGGTCGTGTTCGCCGGCGAGGCGGTCGAGCTCCCTCACTGACCCGCGAGTTCCCCCGCTGACCCGGCGCGCGAAGACCCCGTCCGGTCGGCCGACCGGACGGGGCCCGTGTCCCGGCGAGGGGGAGCGGCTCAGATGTCGAGGCGCAGGCCGGGCACGATGATGTCGGGGTCGGTGCCGATGGCGGCCTTGTTGGCGGCGTAGAGGTGCTGCCAGGTGGTCCCGTGCCGGGCGGCGACGCCGCTCAGGGTGTCGCCCGCGCGGACGGTGTAGTCGCCTCGGGAGGAGCCGCGGTCCGGGTGTGCCGTCGTGGAACGCGCCGGTGCCTTCGAGGGCTTGGCCGGAGCGGGCGCGGCGGAGGTGACCGGGTCGGCCGCCGCGGAGGCCGCGGGTGCGCTGCCGCTCGCCCCGGCGCGTGCCGAGCAGGTCGGCCAGGCGCCCCATCCCTGGGCGCGCTGGACCTTGGTGGCGACGGCGATCTGCTGGGACTTGCTCGCCCGGTCGGCGGTGGGCGCGTAGGCCGTGCCGCCGTAGGCGCGCCAGGTGGAGGGGGCGAACTGGAGTCCGCCGTGGTAGCCGTTGCCGGTGTTGATGTGCCAGTTGCCGCCGCTCTCGCACTGGGCGATGCGGTCCCACACTCCGCTGTCAGCCGCCGCGGCGTTTCCGGTCGCGGCCAGCAGTCCGAGGGGCGCGAGCAGTGCCGCGCCGGCGAGGACCGCCGTCGTACGAACCTGGTTCTTCCGAGCGTTGTCGCGCGTGGTATCGGCACATTCGGACATGTAGTTCCCTCTCGAAGCGCTCGGGGTCCCCCAAGGCGGAACGCCACTCCCCGCGCCATGGGGCGCGTGGGTCGCGCTCGCCCCGCCCGCCGGTGTGGTGCTGCGCGTGGTTCCGGAGAATCACGCGGCCGGCGGACGTACCCGAGCGGTGCTCGCTGCACACGGCGGAGGAATCTAAGGAGTTGACGGGCCGTCATCAACCGGTGGCCCGTCGTGCCAGGCCAGTTCCCCGATACCTCAGGTAACGGCTATTTCCGGACACCCACTTCATTCCCGGATTTCCTGATATGTCGACCAGCCCGGCCGGCTTCCTGTGACCCACTTCACCCCCTCAACCTCCTTTACAAACCGCTGACTTGACGGTGAGTAGGCGATTCCGCGCCGAGCGTGACCCTGTGCGCTGAATGGTTCGATTCCGTTCGCCCTGGGGCGTGACTCCCGCCACAGATCGGCCGTTGTCATCTTCATGAGCCGGGACCCACCCGGACCACGGGCCGGGAGCCGCCCGGTCGTGCCAGCACCGCATCCCCGAGGGAGCCACCCGTGCCGCGCATGCTCGACGTCAGCGACGAGGTACGCGCCGAGATCGGCGCCGAAGAAGCCGACCGCCTGCTCGCCGGAGAGACCGCCCCGGGCAGTTACGACTGCACGTCCTGCCGCACTCCGGGCGACTCCGAGCAGGAGCGCACCAGCACCGTCCTGTTCATCGGGGACGAGACCGCCATCCTCGCCTTCGCCCACGCCGGCTGCCTGCCCTCGCAGGTGGTCCAGGTCACCGAGGAACAGCTGCGGGGCGCCGTGAAGTCCATCACCAGCGACACCGTCGACCTGGAACCCGACAAGGTGGTCCCCGAGCAGGCGGTGCTCGGCGTGACCAGCGGACTCGTACTGATCGCCGGGGAACTGCACCCGGCCCTGGTGGTGGAGCCGACCGCGCCCATCGCCCGGCCGGGCACCACGGGCTCCGGCGACGACTTCCTGCCCCTGCTCGTCGAGCAGGGCTTCATGCCGCTGACCGAGCTGTCCGCCGTACCGCCCGTGCTGCACGGCTGGTCGGTGCTGCTCGCCGTGGGCCAGCTGCACGCGGTGCTCCAGCCCGGCAGCAACGGCGGTCAGCCGGTGGCCTGGTGGCAGGCGCACCAGCCGCTCCAGGTCGCCGAGAACTGGCGCGCGGCCGCCAACAAGCACCAGCAGGTGCTGATGTTCGCCGCGCCGGTCGGCTCGATCGGCCGGCAGCCGCGCGAGGACCTGCTGCGGGACGCGCTGGACAGGGCGGCGGCGACCGGAAAGCTCGTCGCCGCCGCCCTGCCGCTGGCCGGCACCTGAGCGGCTCGTCACCCGGGCGGCCCGCACCCCCGCGAAAGCCGTACCCGGGCCGCATCCCTTGCCCCGCGGGGTCGTTTGGACATACGTGCACGCATACGACGTTCCCCGCCGCCAGTCCTACTCGTCGATCCCCTCCGCACGATCGGCTCAGGACTCCCAGTGCGGCCCATCGGCCACGCCGATCTACGACGCGCTCTACGCCGAGTACGTCAAGTCCTTCCGCGCACTTCCCGGCGACCGCAGCGGCGAGGAGAAACTCGGCTTCACCGCCTTCGGGAACCTCCCGCACAGCACGGGCACGTACGGCAGTTCGCACAGCAACTCGTACAGTGCCTACAGCGCGGGTGCCCAGACCGCCCGCCATGCCGCCGGACAGCAGCCGCAGTGGCAGCGCGTCGGGACCATCGGCTCGCAGGGCACGGAGATGCACCACGTGCCGGCCGCACTGCCGCCGGGTCGGCGCGGCGGCGTCTGAAGCGAGCACCGAACAGCGCCAAGGGCGGTCCCGGCCGGGACCGCCCTTGGCGCTGTTTCGCTCCCGCCTCGTCCTACTTCTTCTTGCCGCGCTTCTCGCGGACCCGCACCGAGATGTGGATCGGCGTCCCCTCGAAGCCGAACTCCTCGCGCAGACGGCGTTCGATGAAGCGCCGGTAGCCCGCCTCGATGAAGCCGGAGGCGAAGAACACGAACCGCGGCGGCTTGGTGCCCGCCTGCGTGCCGAACAGGATGCGCGGCTGCTTGCCGCCCCGGACCGGGTGGGGGTGAGCGGCGACCAGCTCGCCGAGGAACGCGTTCAGCCTGCCGGTCGGGACCCGGGTCTCCCAGCCCGCCAGGGCCGTCTCGATCGCCGGGACCAGCTTCTCCATGTGGCGGCCGGTGCGCGCCGAGACGTTGACCCGCGGGGCCCACGCCACCTGGCCCAGCTCGGTCTCGATCTCCCGCTCCAGGTAGTAGCGGCGCTCCTCGTCGAGGGTGTCCCACTTGTTGAAGGCGAGGACGACCGCACGGCCCGCCTCGACGGCCATGGTGACGATCCGCTGGTCCTGCACCGAGATGGACTCGGAGGCGTCGATCAGGATGACCGCGACCTCGGCCTTCTCGACGGCGGCGGCGGTGCGCAGCGAGGCGTAGTAGTCGGCGCCCTGCTGGAGGTGGACGCGCTTGCGGATGCCCGCCGTGTCGACGAACTTCCAGGTGACGCCGCCGAGTTCGATCAGCTCGTCGACCGGGTCCCGGGTGGTGCCCGCCAGCTCGTTGACGACGACGCGCTCCTCGCCCGCCACCTTGTTCAGCAGCGAGGACTTGCCCACGTTCGGGCGGCCGATCAGGGCGATGCGGCGCGGCCCGCCGATGCCGCCCGCGCCGAACGTCTCGCGCGGCGCCTGCGGCAGCACCTCCAGGACCTGGTCGAGCATGTCGCCGGTGCCGCGGCCGTGCAGCGCCGAGACCGGGTACGGCTCCCCCAGGCCCAGCGACCACAGATAGGCCGCGTCGGCCTCGCCGCTCGGGCCGTCCACCTTGTTGGCGCACAGCACGACCGGCTTGCCGGCCTTGCGCAGCAGCCGTACGACGGCCTCGTCGGTGTCGGTGGCGCCGACCTTGGCGTCGACGACGAAGACGACGGCGTCGGCCGCCTCGATGGCGTACTCGGCCTGGGCGGCGACGGAGGCGTCGATGCCGAGGACGTCCTGCTCCCAGCCGCCGGTGTCGACGACCTTGAAGCGGCGGCCCGCCCACTCGGCCTCGTAGGTCACACGGTCGCGGGTGACACCGGGCTTGTCCTCGACGACGGCCTCACGGCGGCCGATGATGCGGTTCACCAGGGTCGACTTGCCGACATTGGGGCGGCCGACCACGGCGAGAACCGGCAGCGGGCCGTGACCCGCCGCCTCGATCGCGCCCTCGACGTCCTCGAGGTCGAAGCCCTCCTCC
This sequence comes from Streptomyces sp. NPDC007991, assembly GCF_042958445.1. NCBI lineage: Bacteria > Bacillati > Actinomycetota > Actinomycetes > Kitasatosporales > Streptomycetaceae > Streptomyces > Streptomyces sp. NPDC007991. Next base: position 36,657 of record NZ_JBIBJD010000010.1, on the reverse strand, counting down.
GCGGCGAGCTCCATGAACTCCGCGAACTCGGCGTCGCCGAGCGCCCCGTGGTCGTGCTCGGGCGCGCCTTCGTAGGCGTCCGAGCCGTCGGGCTGGGTGTGGTCGTTCATGAAGTCCGTACCTCGTCGTTCATCGTGGTGGTCGGTGGAGTACCCGCTGTCCTGCGGCTGATCCACTACTCAGTGTTGCCTAGCGCCCGGTGAGGCGCCTGGCGTTTTCCAGGTGGGCGGCGAGCTGCTTCTGTATGCGCCCGGTCGCCTCGTCCAGCGCCTTGCGCGTGCGGCGCCCGCTGCCGTCGCCCGCCTCGAAGGGCTCCCCGAAGACGACGTCGACACGGGACCGCAGCGGAGGCAGCGCCTTTATCAACCGTCCCCGCCGGTCGGAACTTCCCAGCACGGCCACCGGCACGATCGGGGCGCCGCTGCGCACCGCGAAGTACGCGAGCCCGGCGCGCAGCGAGGCGAAGTCGCCCTCGCCCCGGGTGCCCTCCGGGAAGATGCCGAGCACGCCGCCGTTCTGCAGCACGCCGAGCGCCCGGGTGATCGCTGTGCGGTCGGTGGTGTCGCGGTCCACCTTCAGCTGGCCGATGCCGGTCAGGAACGGGTCGAGCGGGCCGATGAACGCCTCCTTCTTGATCAGGAAGTGCGTCGGCCGGGGCGCCACGCCCATGACCATCGGGCCGTCGATGTTGTGGGAGTGGTTGACGGCGAAGATCACCGGGCCGGTCGTGGGCACCCGCCAGGCGCCGAGCACGCGCGGCTTCCACAGCCCGTACATCAGGCCGACGCCGATGCGCCGCCCGACGTCGGCGGCCCGCGGGGAAGGCGGCTGGTCGGTCACTTCCCGGCCCGCTTCTCCTCGACGAGGGTGACGACGCACTCGATGACCTGGGCCAGCGTGAGCTCGGTGGTGTCCACCTCGACCGCGTCGTCCGCCTTGGCGAGCGGCGAGGTCTTGCGGCTGGAGTCGGCCGCGTCCCGCTTGATCAGGGCCTCGCGGGTGGAGTGCACGTCGGCGCCCTTCAGCTCACCGCTGCGGCGGGCGGCACGCACCTCCGGGGAGGCGGTGAGGAAGATCTTCAGGTCGGCGTCCGGCAGCACGGTCGTGCCGATGTCGCGGCCCTCGACCACGATGCCGCCGGCCGCGGAGGCCGCGATCGAGCGCTGGAGCTCGGTGATCCGGGCCCGCACCTCGGGCACCGCGCTGACCGCGCTGACCTTGGAGGAGACCTCCTGGGTGCGGATCGGCCCGGCCACGTCGACGCCGTCGACGGTGATGGTGGGGCCCTCGGGGTCGGTGCCAAAGACGATCTCCGGCTTGCCGGCCGCGGCGGCGATCGCGGCGGGGTCGTCGAGGTCGATGCCGTTGTTCACCATCCACCAGGTGATCGCCCGGTACTGGGCGCCGGTGTCCAGGTAGCTCAGTCCGAGCTGTGCCGCCACGGCCTTCGAGGTGCTCGACTTGCCCGTGCCGGCGGGGCCGTCGATCGCGACAATCACTGGCGTGGCGCTTTCCACTGTGGGGACCTTCCTGAACCGGGCTGGCGGGGGTGGGGGCACGAGGGCCCCGCACAAGGTTACTGGGTGCGGGTCACTCGTCCGGCCGCGCGTCGGTCAGCCACCTCCAGCATGCCCTACTGCCGGATCGCCCAGCCCCGCTCCCGCAGCGCGGCACTCAGGACGGGTGCCGCCTTCGGCTCCACCATCAGCTGCACCAGACCGGCCTGCTGCCCGGTCGCGTGCTCGATGCGCACGTCCTCGATGTTGACGCCGGCCCGGCCCGCGTCCGCGAAGATCCGGGCCAGCTGTCCGGGCTGGTCGTCGATGAGCACGGACACGGTCTCGTAGACCCGCGGAGCGGATCCGTGCTTGCCGGGGACGCGGACCTGCCCGGCGTTGCCGCGCCGCAGGACGTCCTCGATGCCGGTGGTGCCGTCACGGCGCTTGTCCTCGTCGGAGGACTGCAGGGCGCGCAGGGCCCGCACGGTCTCCTCCAGGTCGGCGGCGACGTCCCCGAGCAGGTCGGCGACCGGCCCGGGGTTCGCGGAGAGGATGTCGATCCACATCCCGGGGTCGGAGGCGGCGATCCGCGTCACGTCCCGGATGCCCTGCCCGCACAGCCGTACGGCGGCCTCCTCGGCGTGCTCCAGGCGCGCGGCGACCAGGCTGGAGACCAGGTGGGGCATGTGGGAGACGAGGGCGACGGCACGGTCGTGGGCGTCGGCGTCCATCACGACCGGCACGGCACGGCAGTGCGAGACCAGCTCCAGGGCGAGGTTCAGCACCTCGGTGTCGGTGTCCCGGGTGGGGGTGAGCACCCAGGGGCGGCCCTCGAAGAGGTCGCCGGTGGCGGCCAGCGGGCCGGACTTCTCCCGGCCCGACATGGGGTGCGTGCCCAGGTACGCCGTCAGGTCGAGGCCGCGGGCCTCCAGTTCGCGGCGCGGCCCGCCCTTGACGCTGGCGACGTCGAGGTAGCCGCGTGCCACCCCGCGGCGCATGGCGTCGGCGAGCACGTCGGCCACGTGGGCGGGCGGGGCGGCGACGATCGCGAGGTCGACGGGCCCGTCCGGCGCCTGGTCCGTGCCGGCGCCGAGCGCGGCGGCCGTATGGGCCTGCTCCGGGTCGTGGTCGGCGAGGTGCACGGTGACGCCCCGCTGGGACAGGGCCAGGGCGGCGGACGTGCCGATGAGCCCGGTGCCGATGACGAGTGCGGTCCTCACTGGGCGATGTCCTTGCGCAGGGCGCCCGCGGCGCCGAGGTAGACGTGCGCGATGCCGGCGCGGGGCTTGTCGGACTCGATGTGCGCGAGGACCCGCACGACACGCGGCATGGCGCCCTCGACGTCGAGTTCCTGGGCGCAGATCAGCGGGACGTCGACGATGCCGAGCTTGCGGGCGGCGGCCGCCGGGAAATCGCTGCGCAGGTCGGGCGTGGCCGTGAACCAGATGCTGATCAGGTCCTCGGCGGTGAGGCCGTTGCGCTCCAGGATGGCCCTGAGCAGGGCTCCGACCTGCTCGTCCATGTGCCCGGCCTCGTCCCGTTCGAGTTGGACGGCGCCCCGGACCGCTCGTACCGCCACGGCGATGCTCCTTGCTGACGTGCGTGTCGCTGTGTGTCGCTGTGCGTGTCAAGCCTAGTCAGCCCGGTCGGCAGGGGTGCGCGGCGCCCATCCGATGAGACACCGGACGTGCCGCCCCTTGGGTATTTTCGATGCAAAGACACACAGAATTCCGATTTATCCCTCTTCGGTATCTTCGGAGTGACGGCATGACCTACGAGACCACACGCCGCACGGTCCTCCTCTCGACGGGCGCGACGAGTGCTGTGGCGCTCGTCGCGGCCTGCGGCGGGGGCGGCGACGGCAACGGCTCCGCATCGACGGGCTCGCCCACCGGGCGGAAGACCACCGGCCAGGAGACGGCCGGCCAGGAGCTGGCCTCCACGGACGAGATCCCCGTCGGCGGCGGAAAGATCTTCCCGGACGAGAAGGTGGTGGTGACCCAGCCCGAGCAGGGCCGGTTCAAGGCCTTCTCCGCGATCTGCACCCACATGGGCTGCACGGTGGCGTCCGTCTCCGACGGCACCATCAACTGCCCCTGTCACGGCAGCAAGTACCACGTCGCCGACGGCTCGGTGGCCCACGGCCCGGCGACGCGGCCGCTGCCCGCCGAGCAGATCACCGTGAAGGGAAACTCGGTTCGCCTGACGTGAGGGCCCGCCGACGCACGTCGAGGGCCCGGCCGAGGAGCAGTACGCCGACGACACCGGCCGCGAGCTGCTCGCCCTGCGGGGGGCGTTCCTCTCCCGGCAGGTCCACGACACATTCGTGCGCTGCCACAGAGCCAGCGCCGCACGCTCGAAGCCCACATCCGCAGCCACGGCGCCCCCGCGGGAAGCACGCCATGCACCTGCTCCGCCTGCTGACCAGCGCCCGCGACCTGCTGCGCACGGGCACGCTCACGATCGATGTCGGCGATCAGCGGGAGCCCCTGCTCGCGGTGCAGCGCGCAGAGGTGTCCTGGCCGGAGGTCGAGAGGTGGATGGCCCGCCTGGAGCGGGAGGCCGAGCAGGGCGTCCGCCACAGCCCGCTCCCGGCCGCACCGGACCGGCGCCGCGTGGCGGACTTCCTCACCCGCGCCCGCCGCACCTCGGCCCTCGGGCCGAGTGCCTGACTCGGCCGAGTGCCTGACTCGGCCGAGTGCCTGACTCGGCCGAGTGCTGATCAGGCGTCCCAGAGCGCTCCCAGGGTCAGCAGGTCGCTCCGGTACTCGATGCGGTCGGCCCACTCGCCCGGCCAGGCCTCCGCGCCCAGGTACGCGCCGGCGAAGGCGCCGGCCAGGCAGGCGATGGAGTCCGAGTCGCCGGCGGTGCAGGCGGCGCGGCGCAGGGCCGTGAGCGGCTCGTCGGGGAAGAGCAGGAAGCACAGCAGCCCGGTCGCCAGGGCCTCCTCGGCGATCCAGCCCTCGCCGGTGGCCAGGCACGGGTCGTCCTCGGGCGAGACCGTGCCCACGGCGTGCCGGAGCCGGTCGAGGATCGCCAGGCACTCGTCCCAGCCGCGCACGATGAACTGCTCGGGGCTCGGGTCCTGGGACCGGCGCCACAGGTCGCCGAGCCAGCGCTCGTGGTAGTGGCCGCGGTTCTCCAGGGCGTACGAGCGCAGCAGACCGATCAGCCCGGCCGGCTCGGCGCCCTGCGCGAGCAGCCGTACGGCGTGCGCGGTGAGGTCGGACGCCGCGAGCGCGGTGGGGTGCCCGTGGGTCAGCGCGGACTGCAACTGGGCCGCACCCGCGCGCTGTTCGTCGCTCAGGCCGGGGGCCAGCCCCAGGGGCGCGACCCGCATATTGGCGCCACAGCCCTTGGAGTGGATCTGACTGGCGTCCTGCCAGGAGCGGTCCGCGTGCTCCAGCAGGGCGCAGGCCCGCAAACACGTGTTGCCGGGAGCGCGGTTGTTCTCCGGGGAGCGGTTCCAGGCGATGAACTCCTGCCTCACGGCGTCGGCCATCCCCTCGGGCTCCAGCACGCCCCGGTCCATCGCCGTCCGGATGCCCCGCCCGAGCGCCAGCGTCATCTGTGTGTCGTCGGTGACGAGCGCCGGCTCGGGCAGGTCCAGCCGCCGCCACGGACCGAACCTGGCGACGATCCGCGGCACGTCGCTGAACTCGGTCGGATACCCCAGCGCGTCCCCCAAAGCGAGGCCGGTGAGGGATCCGGTGGCGGCTTGCTTGTGGGCGAGCGTGGTCATGTCAGAAGTCCTTCCGTCCCCGTGCCCGAGGGACACGGGGAACTCGCGGCACCCGGCGTTTCCGCGTAAGCCTAGAGATCGACTTCCTGCATCAGCATGCCGACCTCCGTGTTGGACAGCCGCCGCAGCCAGCCGGACTTCTGGTCGCCGAGGGTGATCGGGCCGAAGGCGGTGCGCACCAGCTTGTCGACCGGGAAACCGGCCTCCGCGAGCATCCGGCGCACGATGTGCTTGCGGCCCTCGTGGAGGGTGACCTCGACGAGGTAGTTCTTCCCGGTCTGCTGGACGACCCGGAAGTGGTCCGCGCGCGCGTAGCCGTCCTCCAGCTGAATGCCGTCCTTGAGCTGCTTGCCCAGGTCGCGCGGGATCGGGCCCACGATGTGCGCGAGGTAGGTCTTCTTCACGCCGTACTTGGGGTGGGTCAGCCTGTGCGCCAGCTCGCCGTGGTTGGTGAGGAGGATGACCCCCTCGGTCTCGGTGTCGAGCCGGCCGACGTGGAAGAGCCGGGTCTCGCGGTTGGTGACGTAGTCACCGAGGCACTGCCGGCCCTCCGGGTCCTCCATGGTGGAGACGACCCCGGCGGGCTTGTTCAGCGCGAAGAACTGGTAGGCCTGCGTGGCGACGGTCAGCCCGTCGACCTTGATCTCGTCCTTCTCCGGGTCGACCCGCCGCCCCTGCTCCAGCACGATCTCGCCGTTGATCTCGACCCGGGCCTGCTCGATCAGCTCCTCGCAGGCGCGCCGGGAGCCGAAGCCCGCGCGGGCGAGGACCTTCTGGATCCGCTCGCCCTCCTGCTCGGCGCCCGGGAAGGTCTTGGGCAGCTTGACGTCCTTCTTCCCGGCGTACCGGTCGCGGTTGCGCTCCTCGATCTGCGCCTCGTACTCGCGGGGGCGTGCCGGGGCCGTACGACCGCCCTTCTGGGGCTGCTTGGGCCCGCCCTTGGCGCCGCCGCGCGCCGCACCGCCGCGCCCGGACTTGGGTCCCTCCTTCGTCGCTCCGGGGCCCACGTCGTAGCGGCGCTCCTCGGGGCGGGGCTTGCGGGGGCGGCCCTGCCCCTGCTTCTGGTCCCTGTCGTTACCGGCGCCGCGGTGGTTACCGCGTCCGCCGCTCTTGCCGCTGCCGCTGCTTCGCATCAAAGTTCCGTCTGGTCGTCTTCGTCGTCGGTACCCGGGGTGACCGGGCGGCCCGGCACGTCGTCATCGGGCGCGTCCGGGTCGAACGACGGTACGCCTTCCTGGGTCTCGGCCTCGATCGCCTCCGCCTCCGGGAGGAAGGGCGCGAGTTCCGGGAGCTCGTCCAGACCGCGCAGGCCCATCCGCTCCAGAAAGTAGTTCGTCGTCGTGTACAGGATCGCACCTGTTTCGGGTTCCGTGCCCGCCTCCTCGATCAGACCCCGCTGGAGGAGGGTGCGCATGACGCCGTCGCAGTTGACTCCGCGTACGGCGGAGACGCGGCTGCGGCTGACCGGCTGCCGGTAGGCGACGACGGCCAGGGTCTCCAGGGCGGCCTGGGTGAGGCGGGCCTGCTGGCCGTCCAGCACGAAACGCTCCACGGCCGGGGCGTACTCGGCACGGGTGTAGAACCGCCAGCCGCCCGCCACGAACCGCAGTTCGAAGCCGCGGCCCTGGACGGTGTACTCGTCGGCCAGCTCGCGCAGCGCGTCCGCGATCTGACGCTTGGGCCGCTCCAGTATCTTCGCGAGGTGCTCCTCGGTGGCCGGCTCGTCCACGACCATCAGGACGGCCTCCAGCGCGGGCTTGAGATCGAGGGCGGCGACGGCACGCAGCCCGGCCGGGACGTCGGTGGCTTCCTGGCTCATGCCTTCTTCTCCTCCTTCGGCGGCTCGGGCGGCCGGTCGAACTCGTCGGTGACGGTCGGTGTCTCGTCCCCGTCCCCGCCGGTCCACCGCACGAGCAGCTCACCGAGCGCGGCCTCCTGCTCCAGCGCGACGGCCTTCTCCCGGTACAGCTCCAGCAGCGCGAGGAACCGGGCCACGACCGTCAGTGTGTCGTCGGTGTCCGCCACGAGCTCCCGGAAGCTGGCCTCGCCGAGCTCCCGGAGCCGGGCGACGACGATCCCGGCCTGTTCCTGCATGCTGACCAGCGGGGCGTGGATGTGGTCGACGTACACCTGCGGCCTGGGCCTCGGCTGCATCGCCTTCACGGCGAGCCTGGCGAACCCTTCCGCGCCGATGCTGATGACCACCTCGGGCAGCAGCTCGGCATGGTGGGGTTCGAGGCCGACGGTACGCGGATAGCGCCGGGCCTCGTCATCGAGCCGCCCGCTGAAGATGTCGGCGATCTGCTTGTACGCGCGGTACTGGAGCAGCCGGGCGAACAGCAGGTCCCGGGCTTCGAGCAGCGCGAGGTCGGCCTCGTCCTCCACCTCGGCGGCGGGCAGCAGCCGTGCCGCCTTCAGATCGAGCAGCGTGGCCGCGACGACGAGGAACTCGGTCGTCTCGTCCAGGTCCCAGTCCGGCCCCATCGCCCGGATGTACGCCATGAACTCGTCGGTCACCTTCGACAGCGCGACCTCGGTGACGTCCAGCTTGTGCCGGGAGATCAGCTGGAGCAGCAGATCGAAGGGCCCTTCGAAGTTGGCGAGCCGGACTGTGAAGACCCCGTCGTCGCCGGCACCGTCGGCCGGCGGCTGGGCGGTGCTCCCCGACTCGTCCCGGCCCTGCGGGGCCCGCGCCCCGGGGTCCGCCCCGGCCTCGCCCGGGGCCCGCGGAGCAACAGCCTCGGCGCCGGTACCGGCCGCCGGCGCGTAAGCGAGCGCCTCATGCCGGACCCCGGTCTCGCCAGGCTCAGCGATGGAAACGGCGACCTCGGCGCCGATACCGGCCACTGGCGCGTAACCGAGCACCTCGTGGCGGACCCCGGTCTCGCCAGGCTCAGCGATGGAAACAGCGCCCTCGGCGCCGATACCGGCCACTGGGCCGTCAGCGAGCGCCTCATGCCGGACCCCGGTCTCGCCAGGCTCAGCGATGGAAACAGCGCCCTCGGCGCCGATACCGGCCACTGGGCCGTCAACGAGCGCCTCGTGCCGGACCCCGGTCTCGCCGGGCTCGGCGACCGCAGGGGCGCTCTCCGCCGCAGCCACCGGCCCCGGGGCGGGGCGCTCACCCCCCGTCGCCGGATGACCGGCCTCGGGCCCGGGCCCGGACACGTCGCCCGCCTCCGGGGAAACGCCCTCACGGCTCTCCCCGGTCGCAGCGGCAGCCGCGGCCTGCGCCCGGGCGGGCCCGCCCGCACGCTCCGGTCCAGGCCTTCCGGCCGCCACTCCCGGCTCGGCGGGGACCTGCCGCTCCACAACGCCGGGCGACTCCTCGACAGCCGACCCGGGCGTCGCGCCCGGCTCGCCGGTACCCGCGAGCACCTCACCGGGCTCGACCGCGCCCACGTCCACCGGTTCGACCGGTGGAGCCACCGGCCCCCGCCCCAGCGCACGCCGACGGCCGGACGGGCCGCCGGGATGTGGTGGGGAGGCGTTCGAGGTCATGGCCCCCGCAGGCTACCGCTACCGCCCGCGCAGCCGTCGTACGAGGATGCTGGCGTCCCCGCGGGTCTCCAGGTCGGCGAGGACCACGGCGACCGCCTCGCGGACGATCCGGCCGCGGTCGACGGCCAGGCCGTGCTCGCCGCGGAGCACGAGACGGGCGTGCTCCAGGTCCATGAGCTCCTCGGCCGACACATAGACCGTGATCTTCTCGTCGTGCCGCTCCCGGCCGCTGGGGCGGCGTGCGGCGGCCCGGCCGCGCTTGCGGGGTGCCGCCGCGGCGGCACCGGCCGCACCCGCGGCAGAACCTTCCTGCGCCGCCTGCCGACGGGCGGAGCCGGAGCGGCTGCGGGACTCCCCGGCCTCGGCCGACTCCCCGTCCGCCGCGACATGCTCCGCGCCCTCGCCGTCACCGCCCCGCGCGGGCACCGACTGCGGCACGTCCTCCGCGGCCGTGGCCGCTGCCGCCACCGCGTCGCCCTCCCCCGCCGGAGCGGGCACCCGGGCGTCGCCGTTGGCCTGGCGCCTGGGCTGGGACGACTGAAGCGCCATCCCCCCTGTCGTACGGAAGAGTTCGTCGGCCCCCGGCAGACTCACTCGGCGTGACACCGGGCGAGCACCTCCCTGGCGAGCTGGCGGTAGGCGGCGGCACCGACGGAGTTGGAGGCGTACGTGGTGATCGGCTCACCGGCGACCGTGGTCTCCGGGAACCGGACCGTGCGCCCGATGACCGTGTGGTAGACGTGATCGTCGAAGGCCTCGACGACACGCGCGAGCACCTCACGGCTGTGCACCGTGCGCGAGTCGTACATCGTGGCGAGGATCCCGTCGAGCTCCAGGTCGGGGTTGAGCCGCTCCTGGACCTTCTCGATGGTCTCGGTCAGCAGGGCCACACCGCGGAGGGCGAAGAACTCGCACTCCAGCGGCACGATCACCTTGTGCGCGGCCGTCAGGGCGTTGACCGTGAGCAGGCCGAGCGAGGGCTGGCAGTCGATGACGATGAAGTCGTAGTCGTCCAGCAGCGGCTTCAGCGCGCGCTGCAGGGTCGACTCGCGGGCGACCTCGGAGACCAGCTGGACCTCGGCCGCCGACAGGTCGATGTTGCTGGGCAGCAGGTCCATGTTGGGGACCGCCGTCTTCAGCAGCACCTCGTCGGCCGCCATCCCCCGCTCCATGAGCAGGTTGTAGACGGTGAGGTCGAGTTCCATCGGGTTGACCCCGAGTCCTACCGACAGCGCGCCCTGCGGGTCGAAGTCCACGAGCAGGACCCGGCGTCCGTACTCCGCGAGCGCGGCACCCAGGTTGATGGTCGACGTGGTCTTGCCGACGCCGCCCTTCTGGTTGCACATCGCGATGATCTTCGCGGGTCCGTGGTCGGTCAGCGGGCCCGGGATCGGGAAGTACGGCAGCGGGCGTCCGGTCGGGCCGATGCGCTCCCGGCGCTGTCTGGCCGCGTCGGGCGCGAGAGTGGCCGCGTACTCGGGGTCGGGCTCGTACTCCGCGTCGGGGTCGTAGAAGTGCCCCTCGGGCAGTTCGTCGTAGTCGGCGAAGTGGTTGTGGGGCGCGCCACTTCCGTCGCCGGCCATGGCGTTCACGTGATGGCCATCCATCTTCTGGTGTGCAGTGTGAGTCGCCTGCTGACTCTGGTGGGCTGCGAAGGTGCGCACAGCGACGGAGCCGACAGCAGCGAACCCCGCGGGACCCTGGCCCCGTGCAGGCATTCCTGGTTGACCACCCCCGGGAGTAAATGTCGACTCATTCACAAGTCGTCTTACCTCCTTGGTGACCAGGAAACTTCTAGACAGGTCAGCGTGGCACCATGCCGACGGTTGGCGACTCTATGGCGTGTCGGGCGTCCGCAGCAACACAATCCGCCGGACCCGGCCCGATGTGTCGGCAATGAAACATCCCGCTGTCAAGGGCGTACGGCCGTCGCACGGCAGGTTTCACCGGTGTGCGAATCGGTTGAAGGGTTACGTTCGAGGCGAGTTGCCCGAGAATCGCGAAGTGACCATACACACATCCGGCCGGACCTTGTCGGGCAAGGTCCGGCCGGGTGCGCGGCGTTGACGACCTGTGTTGACGTATCGCCTTTACGAGTCGGTGACTTGGTCGACTCGGCGACCCGCGGGGCTCAGCCGAGCAGCGAGGACAGCTCGACGTGCTCCACGTCGTGCGCCTCGGCGACCTCCTTGTAAACGACCTTGCCGTCGTGGGTGTTGAGCCCCTTGGCCAGTGCCGGGTCGCGGCGCAGCGCGTCCGCCCAGCCGTGGTCGGCGAGTTCCACGATGTAGGGCAGCGTGGCGTTGGTCAGCGCGTAGGTGGAGGTGTTCGGCACCGCGCCGGGCATGTTGGCGACGCAGTAGAAGACCGAGTTGTGGACCCGGAAGGTCGGCTCGGCGTGGGTGGTCGGACGGGAGTCCTCGAAGCAGCCGCCCTGGTCGATCGCGATGTCGACAAGGACACTTCCAGGCTTCATCCGCGAGACGAGCTCGTTGGTGACCAGCTTCGGGGCCTTGGCGCCGGGGACCAGCACCGCGCCGATGACGAGGTCGGCCTCCAGGCAGGCCTTCTCCAGCTCCAGGGCGTTGGAGACGACGGTCTGGATCTTCGTGCCGAAGACCTTGTCCGCCTCGCGGAGCTTGTTCACGTCCTTGTCGAGCAGGGTCACGTGGAAGCCCAGGCCGATGGCGATCTGGGCGGCCTGCCAGCCGGAGACGCCGCCACCGATGACGACGGCCCGGCCGGCCAGGACGCCGGGGACGCCTCCGGGCAGCACGCCGCGCCCGCCGTTGGCCCGCATCAGGTGGTAGGCGCCGACCTGCGGGGCCAGCCGGCCCGCGACCTCGGACATCGGGGCGAGCAGCGGCAGCGCGCGGCCGGGCAGTTCGACCGTCTCGTAGGCGATCGCCGTGGTGCCGGACTCCAGCAGCGCGTCCGTGCACTCCTTGGAGGCGGCCAGGTGCAGGTACGTGAAGAGCGTCTGGTCCTTGCGCAGGCGGTGGTACTCCTCGGCGATGGGCTCCTTGACCTTCAGCAGCAGGTCGGCGGCGGCCCAGACCTCGTCGGCGGTGTCCAGGATCCGCGCCCCGGCGCCGACGTACTCCTCGTCCGTGATCGAGGAGCCGGCACCGGCGCCGCGCTCGATGACGACCTGGTGGCCATGACGCACCAGCTCGTGCACGCCGGCGGGGGTGATGGCCACCCGGAACTCGTTGTTCTTGACCTCGCGGGGGATGCCGACCTTCACGTCGATCACGGTCCTTGGCTCAGAGGGTATGGGCGCATTACTAGACATACCCGGGCACGAACGGGCACACCGGGAGAGACCGCAGGAGAACGTGCGGCAGAGCCAGTCTAATGAAGGTGTTCCCGCTGTCTAGCCTTTCATTACATCAATCTTCAGCGGATGCGCTACGGATTTCGCAGGTGTCAGGCTCTGGTTTCCGGTGTGAGTCGCCGTCGGAGGCCGTCACGGGCTCCTCGTCGTCCTCCTGGTACTCCCCGAGGATCCGCTCGGCGGCGCCCCGGTGCAGCCGGGCCGACGCGGGGTCGCCGAGGTGTTCGAGGGTGTCGGCGACGCGCAGGTGCAGCGCCGCCTGCAACCGCGAGTCCTCGGCCCGCCGCGCCCATTCCACGGCCTCCCGGCAGGTGCGCAGCGACTCCTCGGGCCGGCCCGCGTACTCCTGGACCCGCGCCAACTCGCTCAGCGCCCGCGCCTGGGCGGCCACGTCGCCGTTTTTGCGGTGCCCGGCGATCGCCGCGCGCCAGTTGCGCAGGGCCTCGCCGTAGCGGCCGGCGTAGGTGTGGGCGGCGGCGATCCGCCCGTACAGCCGGGCGGCCTCGGCGCGCTCGCCCCGGGCGAGCCGCTCGACCAGGGCCCGGCCGAACCAGTCGGCGGCCCGGTCGAAGTCACCGAGCTCCAGGTGCGCACCGCCTACGGATTCCATCGCGCGGCCGGTCGCATACGGATCGTTCACCTCGCGTCCGGCGTCCAGCGCGGCCCGGTAGCGGGCCAGGGCGTCGGCCGCGCGGCCGGTCCGGGCGTCGAGGTCGCCGAGGTTGAGCAGGGCGGCGGCCCGCTCGCGGGGCAGTTTCCGGCGCTCGGCCACGTCGAGGACCAGGCTGTGGATGTCGTAGAGGTCCGGCGCCGCCGCCCGCGTGCCGTCATGCGCCACCATGGCCCGCACCAGCTGGGACATCAGCCGCCGGGCCAGGGTGTCCAGCTGCCCGTCGGCGACCGCGAGCCGGGCCGAGGCCAGCAGGGCGGGCCGGGTCACGCGCAGCCAGTCGGCGGCCTCCCGGGGCGTGGGAAAGCGCAGGGCGCGCGGCAGGTCGAGGAGCTTCTGGCGGGCCTGGGGGCTGTCGGTCTCGGTGATCGCCCGGCAGGCCTGGAGCAGCCGTACCGTCCGCTCCAGCATGCGGGCGCGGGCCAGCTGGAGCTCGGCCGGGCGTTCGTGGTGCTCTGCGAGGACGCGGAGCCGGTCGTGCAGACAGCCCGGCACCTCGTACTGCGGCAGCGGCGAGTCCACCGCGTGCAGGAAACCGAGGGCGACGAAGTCGTCGAGGGTGGTGCGGGCGCTGTCGACCGAGCAGCCGACGAGCGCGGAGGCGGTCTGCGGGTCGACCAGTCCGCCCGGGGCGAGGGCGAGCAGGCGCAGCATCCGGGCGGGGGTGGCGGGCAGGGAGGCGTAGGCGAGGCGGAAGACCCGGCTCAGCGCCGTGCCCTCGCCGTCGTCGGCGCGCAGCTGCTTGGCGAGGTCGGAGACGGCCGCCTTGGGGCGGGCGGCGAGCCAGCCGCCCGCCAGCATCAGCGCGGCCGGCTGCCCCTGGCACTCCTCGGCGAGGCCCTCGGCGGCCCGGGGGTCGACGGTGATGCGGACCGAGCCGGTGTGCCGGGACAGCAGCTCGACCCCGGACTTGGCGTCCAGGCCGCCCAGGGTGCACGGGCGGACGTCCGAGATACCGGTCAGCGGCCCCTCCGACACCGCGACGACCAGGCACTCCGGGGTGTCGGGCAGCAGGGCGTCGACCTGCTCGGCGTCGGCGGCGTCGTCCAGCAGGAGCAGCGCCCGGCGGTCGGCCAGGGCGGTGCGCAGGGCGTCGGTGAGGTCGTCTTCGCAGGCGCCTGCCGGGGCCTCCTGGTCCAGGGCGGCGAGCAGGTCCCGGGCGGTGCGCCCGACCGGCACGGGGGTGCCGTCGGGCTCGCTGAGGCGGGCGCGCAGGACCCCGTCCGGGTAACGGTCCGCGATCTGCCGGACCAGCTCCTCGGCGAGTGCGGTGCGCCCCGAGCCCGGCCGGCCGGCGATGAGCAGCACGCGCGCGCGTGGGGGCTTGCGGCCTGCCAGGGTGTCGAGGCCGGCGCGCTCGATGTCGGCGCGCAGTTCCTTCAACTCCCGTGTGCGGCCCAGGAATCGGCTCTCGCCGCACGCGGGTCCGGTCAGCCGCACGTCGCCTGTCTCCACGACCTGATCCGTCACGGGCCACACTCCCGTCCCACCACACGCACAAGCCCGCCGGGACTCCGGTCCGGGCGTGAACAGAGCCTAGTTCACGCTCTGCAACGCCCCGGCCGGAGCACGACGGCACGGCGGGCACATCCCCCGATCGGATCAGCCGATCTTCACACCGCACGGGATGCGGGGCGGGGTGCGGGCCTCCTTCACGCCTCGAACGGACGCGCCGGCCACGGTGCCTGGGCCGGGCGCAGGGCGTCGAGCCCCTCGCCGGCGCGCGCGGCCACCAGGGAGAGGACGCCCACGACGAGGCAGTTGTTGTGCAGCTCCCCGGCCAGCACGCCGCGGACGAGGTCCTCGACCGGCACCCGGTCGAGCTCCATGTCGGCCTCCTCCTCCGCGACCGCGAAACGCTCGCCCTCGGCCTCGGACAGATTGCGGGCGAGGAAGATCCGGACGGCCTCGTCACAGCCGCCGGGGGTGGTGTAGACGTCGGTCAGCACCCGCCAGTCCTCGGCCTTGACGTGCGCCTCCTCGTACAGCTCGCGCTGCGCGGCGTGCAGCGGGTTCTCGCCGGGGACGTCGAGCAGACCGGCCGGGATCTCCCACAGCTTGTGGCGCACGGGGTGGCGGTACTGGCGCAGGACCAGGACGCGGTCGGCCTCGTCGAGGGCGAGGACGGCCACGGAGCCGGGGTGGACCTGGTAGTCGCGGCCGACCACGGTGCCGTCGGGCATGACCACGTCGTCGGTGCGGACGGAGGTCTTGTTGCCCACGAAGGGGGTGTCCGTCGCCCGGATCTCCCACTCCTCCGGGGTGTCCTTGATCGTCATGCCTGTCCTTCCACGTGCCCCGCACGACCTGCCGAAAAGAGACCGGGGTGCACACCCTTTGAAGGGATGCACCCCGGCCACCGTACAACTGGTGTGTTACTTCGAAGTCTTCCGCTCGACCGCGGCCTTGACGAGCCCGGCGAACAGCGGGTGCGGGCGGGTCGGCCGCGAGCGCAGCTCCGGGTGCGCCTGGGTGGCGACCAGGTACGGGTGGGCGTCGCGCGGGTACTCGACGTACTCGACGAGCTTGCCGTCCGGGGACGTGCCGGAGAACAGGATGCCCGCCCTCTTCTCCAGCTCGGCGCGGTAGGCGTTGTTCACCTCGTAGCGGTGCCGGTGGCGCTCCTCGACGTACTCCTTGCCGTCGTACACCTCGCGCACGATCGAGCCCTCGGCCAGCTTCGCCGGGTACATGCCGAGCCGCATGGTGCCGCCCATGTCGCCCTCACCGGCGACGATGTCGAGCTGCTCGGCCATCGTGGAGATGACCGGGTGGGCGGTGGCCGGGTCGAACTCGGTGGAGTTGGCGTCCGCGATGTCGGCCAGGTTGCGCGCGGCCTCGATCACGATGCACTGCAGGCCCAGGCAGAGGCCGAGCAGCGGGATCTTGTTCTCGCGGGCGTACTTGATCGCGCCGACCTTGCCGAGCACGCCGCGGTCGCCGAAGCCGCCGGGGATGCAGATGCCGTCGACGTCGCCGAGCTGCGCCGCGGCGCCCGCCGGGGTCTTGCAGTCGTCGGAGGTGACCCACTTGATCTTCACGCGGGCCCGGTTGGCGAAGCCGCCGGCGCGCAGCGCCTCGGTGACCGACAGATAGGCGTCGGGCAGGTCGATGTACTTGCCGACCAGCGCGAGGGTGATCTCGTGGTCGGGGTTGTGGACGCGGTCGAGCAGGTCGTCCCAGGTCGTCCAGTCGACGTCGCGGAACGGCAGGTCGAGCTTGCGGACGACATAGGCGTCCAGGCCCTCGCCGTGCACGGTCTTCGGGATGTCGTAGATCGAGCGGGCGTCGGGGCAGGCGACGACGGCGGCCTCGTCGACGTCGCACATCAGCGAGATCTTCCGCTTGATCGCGGTCGGGACCTCGCGGTCGCAGCGCAGCACGATCGCGTCCGGCTGGATACCGATGTTGCGCAGGGCCGCAACCGAGTGCTGGGTGGGCTTCGTCTTCAGCTCACCCGAGGGGCCGATGTACGGCAGGAGCGAGATATGCACCACGAAGACGTTGTCCCGGCCGACCTCGTGCCGCACCTGGCGGACGGTCTCCAGGAACGGCAGCGACTCGATGTCGCCGACCGTGCCGCCGACCTCCGTGATCACGACGTCGACCTCGTCCGTCGCCATGCGGCGGATGCGGTGCTTGATCTCGTTGGTGATGTGCGGGATGACCTGCACGGTGTCGCCCAGGTACTCGCCGCGCCGCTCCTTGGCGATCACGGTGGAGTACACCTGGCCGGTGGTGACGTTGGCCGAGCCGTCCAGGTCGCGGTCGAGGAAGCGCTCGTAGTGGCCGATGTCCAGGTCGGTCTCGGCGCCGTCGTTGGTGACGAACACCTCACCGTGCTGGAAGGGGTTCATCGTGCCCGGGTCGACGTTGAGGTACGGGTCGAGCTTCTGCATCACGACGCGCAGACCGCGGGCCTTGAGCAGCATGCCGAGGCTGGAGGCCGTCAGGCCCTTGCCGAGCGAGGAGGCGACACCCCCGGTGACGAAGATGTGCTTGGTCGTCGAATTACGAAATGCGGCGGGCGGCATGGCCAAGACGGGGCTCCCGTGGTCGCGGTCTGGGGGTGCGGTGCGGCTGCCTGCCGGAGGTTTCCGGGGGGTCGCCGTCGCTGCGGTTCGGGGGTTTGCTGCCCACCGGTCCACGGGCTACCAGCGTATCAGCGCCGCGGGGCGATGGCTTCCGGCCACGCTCCGCACACGGGCCGACACGGAGACGGTCACCCTCACCGGTCTCTCACCCGTTGCTCACTCGTTCGGCGTACTCGGCTTGTCTGGACGGGCACCCGGAACATCGGCGTGCGTCGTATCCTGCTCGGACACTCGCTGCCGAGCCCGCCGGCGCAACGGCACCACCCCCGCCCGTAAGGACCGGAACAACGTGAGCTCGTCAGTTCGTTGAGCAACATTGGCGCTTTGCATCACGGCAGGCGACCTGTTTTGCTTCATCGCTCAACGATGCATTGCAAGACTTGCTGAAAATCCCCCTTGACCGCACTAGCGACAGCCCCCTTGCGGGGTGACGTGGCCGTTCGACTGGAGTTGCACGTGGCCGGGCGCATCGAAGACTACGCACTCATCGGAGACATGCAGACCGCTGCCCTGGTCTGCCGGGACGGCACAGTGGACTGGCTGTGCCTGCCCCGCTTCGACTCGCACGCCATCTTCGCCGGCCTGCTGGGCACCGAGGAACACGGCTTCTGGCGGCTCGGACCGGCGTACGCCTCCGACCAGCAGCCGCCCACCGCGGCCCGGCGCAGCTACCGCGGTGACTCGCTGATCCTGGAATCCGAGTGGGACACCCAGCGGGGCACGGTCCGGGTGACGGACTTCATGCCGCCGCGTGACGGCGCCCCGCAGCTGATCCGGATCGTGGAGGGCGTCTCGGGCCGCGTGCCGATGCGCTCGGCGCTGCGGATGCGGTTCTCCTACGGGCGGGTGGTGCCGTGGGTGCACAAGCACGACGGGCGCACGGTGGCCGTGGCGGGCCCCGACTCCGTGTGGTTCGACACCACCGCGGAGACGTACGGCAAGTCCCTGACGACCTACGCCGACTTCACGGTCGCGCCGGGTGACCGGATCGCGTTCACGATCTCCTGGCAGCCCTCGCACAAGGAGGCGCCGCCGCTGCCCGAGCCGGAGCAGTCGCTGGAGGCGACGGAGGACTTCTGGCGCGAGTGGGTCGATCACTGCACGTACCACGGCCCCTACCGGGAGGCCGTGATCCGCTCGCTGATCACGCTGAAGGCCCTGACGTACGCCCCGACCGGCGGCATCGTCGCCGCGCCGACCACCTCCCTGCCGGAGGACATCGGCGGCGTGCGTAACTGGGACTACCGCTACACCTGGCTGCGCGACGCGGCGATCACGCTGTCCTCGCTGCTGCGCACCGGCTACCGCGAGGAGGCCCGCGCCTGGCGCGAGTGGCTGCTGCGAGCGGTGGCCGGCGACCCGGAGAACCTCCAGATCATGTACGGCATCGCCGGCGAGCGCGAGCTCGGCGAGGCGGAGCTGGACTGGCTGCCGGGCTTCGAGAACTCCACCCCGGTCCGGGTCGGCAACGGCGCCGCG
Organism: Streptomyces sp. NPDC007991; assembly: GCF_042958445.1. NCBI lineage: Bacteria > Bacillati > Actinomycetota > Actinomycetes > Kitasatosporales > Streptomycetaceae > Streptomyces > Streptomyces sp. NPDC007991. Next base: position 18,335 of record NZ_JBIBJD010000010.1, on the reverse strand, counting down.
CACCAGCTCCAGCTGGACGTCTACGGCGAGGTCACCGAGGCCCTGCACCTGGCGCACATGACGGGCCTGGCGCGCAACGACTACGCCTCGCTGCTCCAGCTGAAGCTGATCCGCTACCTGGAGGACCACTGGCAGGAGCCGGACGAGGGCATCTGGGAGGTGCGCGGCCCGCGCCGCCACTTCGTGCACTCCAAGGTGATGGCCTGGGTCGCCGTCGACCGCACGATCAAGCTGATCGAGTCCGGCGACGCGGACGGCCCGCTGGAGCGGTGGAAGGAACTGCGCGACGACATCCACCGCGACGTGTGCGAGAAGGGCTACGACAAGGAACGCAACACCTTCACGCAGTCGTACGGCTCGAAGGAGCTGGACGCGTCGCTGCTGCTGATCCCGCAGATGGGCTTCCTGCCGCCGGACGACAAGCGCGTCATCGGGACCATCGAGGCGATCCAGCGGGAGCTGTCCACGCCGGACGGCTTCATCCTGCGCTACCCGACGCAGGGCGACAACGAGGGCGTGGACGGCCTGCCCGGCGACGAGGGCGCGTTCCTCGCCTGCTCGTTCTGGATGGCCGACGACCTGGCGATGATCGGCCGCGTGGACGAGGCCCGCAAGCTGTTCGAGAAGCTGCTGTCGCTGCGCAACGACCTCGGCCTGCTGGCGGAGGAGTGGGACCCGCACCTGAAGCGCCAGGTGGGCAACTTCCCGCAGGCGTTCAGCCACGTGCCGCTGATCGACACGGCACTGCGCCTGACGGCTTCGGGCGCCTACGGCGGCTGAGCGGGCCCGAACGGCCATGGCCGCCTAGGCTGGAACCGGACCATTGCCCCTTATAGGGAAGGGGGCGGCCATGGCTTCCCTCTCGACGGCGGGCGCGGCTCTCACCGCGCTGCGCGAGGATCTGACCGGCGACGTGTTCGCCCCGCAGGACCCGGGCTACGACGAGGCCCGGGCCGTCTTCAACACCATGATCGACCGACGGCCCGCCGTGCTCGCGCAGTGCGCCGACGAGGACGACGTCGTGCGGGCCGTGCGGTTCGCCCGGGAGCTGGACCTGCCGGTCGCGGTCCGGGGCGGCGGCCACAGTGTGGCGGGCATGGCCGTGGGCGAGGGCAGCGTGATGATCGATCTGCGCCGGATGCACGAGGTGACCGTGGATCCGGCGGCGCAGGCGGCCCGGGTCGCCGGCGGTGCCACGATGAGCCACCTGGACCGGGCCACCGAGCCGTACGGACTGGCGACGACCGGCGGCCGCGCCTCCACCACCGGTGTCGGCGGTTTCGTGCTGGGCGGCGGCACCGGCTGGCTCGACCGCTGGTGCGGGCTCGCCGTCGACAACCTGCTCGGAGTCGAACTCGTCACCGCCGACGGCGCCCGGGTCCACGCGAGCGCCGACGAGAACCCGGACCTGTTCTGGGCGCTGCACGGCGGCGGCGGGAACTTCGGCGTCGCCACGGCGATGACGCTGCGGCTGCACGAACTGCCCGAGTTCTCCATCGCGCTGGCGCTGTTCCTGCCGGAACACGGCCCGGACGTGGTGCGCACCTTCCGCGAGGTGATCGCGCACGCGCCCGACGAGGCCAGCGGCGGCATCATCTACTTCACCGGCCCGCCGGAGGAGTTCGTACCGGAGCACCTCGTGGGCACCCTCGTGTGCGGCATGCTGCTGACGTACGTCGGCGGCGAGGACGACCTGCGCAAGGTCGCCCAGCCCCTGCTGGCCCTGCCGCACGAGACCGAGATCGTCGGCGCCATGCCGTACGCCGACGTCCAGTGCATGCTCGACGACCCGCCCGGCATGCGGCACTACTGGTCGGCCGAGTACCTGACGGGTGCGCCCGACGACTTCGTGGACGTCTACTGCGCGAGCGCCGAGGCCGTGCCCGTACCCACCGGGACCCAGTACGTGCTGCTCCCGCAGGGAGGCGCCATCGCCGCCGGCCCGCATGAGTACCCGGTGCCCTACCGGGACGCTCCCTGGGCGGTGCACCCCTACGGCATGTGGCAGGACCCGGCGGACGACGAGCGGTGCGTGCGGTGGGTGCGGGACGTGCGCGCCCGCGTGCGGCCGTGGAGCACCGGCGCCGTCTACCTGAACTTCATCGGCGACGAGGGCACCGACCGGGTGGTCGCGGGGCTCGGCGCCGAGAACACCGGGCGGCTGGCGGAGCTGAAGCGGCGTTACGACCCGGACAACGTGTTCCGCTTCAACCACAACATCACGCCGGCCTGAGGGCCGTGAGCGTCCGCTCCCCCGCCGGGTCGCCCGCCGTGGCGGGGACGAGGGCGATCTCGTCGAGGCCGGCCTCGGCGTAGGCGTCGATACGGGCGCGGACGGTGCCGGCGTCGCCGACGAGGGCGACCGTGTCCGCGGCCTCGGGCGGCAGGGCCCGCAGCAGGGTGTCCGGGTCGGCTCCCTTGGCGGCCAGTTCGACGACCTCGGCGAACCCCGCCTCGACGAACATGTCGCTGTAGCCCGGCACGGCGAGATAGCCGACGACACTGCGCAGGACCTGCGTGAGCGTCTCCGGCTGCGGGTCCACGGCGGCGGGCAGCCAGGCGGCCAGCCTCGGCGGCGTACGTCCGGCCCGCTCGGCGGCGGCGAGCATCCGGGCCCGCAGCATGCGGACCTGCTCGGGGGAGACGAGGTCGAGCAGCATCCGGTCGGCGTGCTCGACGGCCGCGGCGACCGCGCGTTCGCCGAACGCCGCGACGGTGAGCCGGCCTCCGGGCGGCGGCAGCCGGCGCGTAAAGCCGCTGCCCGGCACGATCGGCTCGCCCGGCCTGCTGTCCATCAGCGCGCGCACGGCCGCCGCCGACTCCGCGAGGGCGGCGGCGGGCCGGGTCCGCGGCCGGCCGTGCACGCCCTCGACGACCCGCTTGCTGGAGGTGCCCAGGGCCACGCCGACGGGCCGGCCGGTGACGGCCGCGGTGGACGCGGCGCCCCGGACGATGGTGAGGGGGTCGCGCACCGAGACCGGCACGGGCCCGGCGGTCAGCACGGCCTGTTCGGTGGCCGCGCCGATCGCCGTCGCCAGGACGAACGAGTCCCACGTCGGTCCCTCGCCCGCCCACACCTCCCGGTATCCGAGCCGGTCGGCGAGCACCGCCACCCGCAACGGCTCCTCGAGCGGACTGTCGTCTTCCCGCCCCACGGCGACCACGCTGATGTCCATGACCGCGCCCGTACCCGGTCGTCCCCGGGGCAATCCCCGCTCCCTCGTCCCTGAGATGTCCGACAGGCGCCCGCGCGGGTAGCGTCCGGCTCATGGACAGCGCGACGGACAGCGGCGACGGCACCCAGGGCGCCGGGATCACCGTGCAGCGGGCACTGGAGCTGCCGGGGCTGCGCAGCGGGCTGCCCGAGGTGCTGGCGGGCGCCGACCGGCTGGGGCGGACCGTGCGCTGGGTGCACGCCGGTGAGGTGCCGCACATCGCCTCGCTGCTCAAGGGCGGCGAGCTGCTGCTGACCACGGGCTACGGCCTCGGCACCCGCCCGGCCGAACAGCGGGCGTTCGTAAGGACGCTGGCCGAGCGCGGCATCGCCGCCCTGGTCGTGGAACTCGGCCCGCGCTTCACGCGGCTGCCCGCCGCCCTCGTCGACACGGCCCGTTCGGCCGGGCTGCCGCTCGTCCAACTGCACCGCGAGGTCCCGTTCGTCACGGTCACGGAAGAGATCCACACCGAGATCGTCAACGGCCACTACGCGCTTCTCCAGCGGGCCGAGGAGGTGCACCGGCGGTGTACGCAGGCCCTGCTGGGCGGCGGCGGGGTACCTCAAGTCCTGGGCATCCTGGCCGACTTCGGCGGCAATCCCGTCTTCCTGGAGACGGCGGACGGGCAGTTGCTGTACGCCGCCGGGGCCGGTCCCGAGGGCGCGGATCCGCTCCAGGTGTGGGAGGGGCTGCGCGGCCAGCACAAGGACGAGCCGCCGCTCGCGGGCTCGGTCCTGGTGGACGTGCCGGGCGGCGGGCCGGGCAGCGGGGGCGTCCGCGCGCGGCTGGTGCTGCTGCCCGTACGGGCTCCGCTGGCGCCGGTGCACCGCATGGCGGCGGAACAAGCCGCGGGCATCCTGGCCGTGGTGCTGATGCAGGCACGGCAGGAGGAGGAGCTGGCGGCGCGCGGGCGCGGTGACTTCCTCACTGACCTCGCCGAGGGCCGCGTCACGGCACAGGACGCCCCGGCACAGGCCCGCGTGCTGGGCTTCAGGCCGGGCGACGGCCCGCTGCTGCCGGTCGTCATGCGGCTCGGGGACGCCCTCTCCCCCGGGGGAGGCTGGGCCGTGCTGGCCCGCGCGGTGTCCGGGGAACTGGCCTCGATGGGCATGCCCGTGCTGCTCGGGGTACGGCCGGTGGAGGGCCGGGTGCTGGTGCTGCTGGGCCTGCGCTCGGAGCCGGAGCGGGCGACGGTGGCGGACCGGGTCGCGGCGGCGCTGCGCGCCGGGGTGGGCCGGGCCGGGATGCTGCGGCCGGGCGGGCCGCCGCCGGTGGTGGTCGTGGGGGTGGCGGGCGGCTGGACGGCTGCGGCGTCGGGCCTGCGGCACGCGGCCGAGACGGCGACGGCGGCCCAGGGCCTGCCGGACCGGCCCTGGTACGACGCCCGGCGCCTGGACACCGACCTGCTGCTGTGGCGGCTGCGCGACCATCCGGACCTGGCCGCCTTCGTCGACCGGGCCCTCGGTCCGCTCCTGGAACACGACCGGCGCTCCCGGCCGCCGCTGCTGCCCACCCTGTCGACCTATCTCGCCCACGCGGGCCGCAAGGCGGAGACGGCCCGGGAGCTCCACCTCAACCGGCAGACGCTGTACAACCGCCTGGCGCGCATCGGGGAGTTGCTGGGCACGGACCTCGACGACCCTCAGACGGTCCTGGCCCTGAGCCTGGCGCTCCGGGCCCGCAGGCACGTTCCGTAGCGCCGAGAGATGTCTAAGCGAGGGGCCGGGGCTGGGTCAACTCGTCGTAGACGCTGAGCACTTGGGCGACCGTCTCGTCCTCGGTCGGCCAGGTCGCCGCCTGCCGCGTGCCCTTGGCCTTCAGCAGTTCCCGGCGCTCGGGGTCACCGAGCAGGCGTACGACGGTGCCGGCGAGCGCTCCCGCGTCACCGCGCGGGACGAGTTCGGCCGCGTCGCCGACGAGTTCCGGAATGCCGCCGCCGTCGGTCGCGACGAGCGGCACGCGCGCGTGGAGGGCCTCCTGGGCGAGGACGGAGCGCGCCTCCTCCCACCGGCTCGGCAGCAGGGCGAGGTCGGCGGCGGCGAGCAGGTCGGTGATGTCGTCGCGCCGCCCGATGAGCCGGACGGGCAGGCCCTCGCTCTCGATCCGCTCCTGGAGTTCACCGCGCAGCGGCCCCTCGCCCGCGATCACGACCAGGGGCACGGGATCGAGCCGGCGCCAGGCGCGGGCGGCGTCCAGCAGCACGTCGTACCCACGGTGCCGCTGCAGGGAGCCGACGGCGATCAGCAACGGCCGTCCGATGGCGCCGAGTTCGGCACGCACCTTGGGCCGCAGCCCGTCGGGATCGTCGGGCTCCGCGGGCCTGCGCGGGCCGGGCAGCGCGACGGCCGCGAGCCGCGCGTCCCGCGCGCCGGTGAGCCGCGCCCGGTCCACGAGGGCCGAGGTCGTGCCCAGCACCACCGTGGCCGCCTTCACGACCCGCCGCTCCAGCACCCGCAGCAGCTGGGCGCGGGCCCCGTCGGCATGCGCCCGGTCGTGCCACGTCACGACGAGCGGAGTCCGCACGCGCCGCCCGCTGAGGGCGAGCACGGTGCGGAACGAGGCGTGCAGTCCGTGCGCGTGCACCAGATCGGCGTCGGCACAGGCCGCCCGCAGGGCCGCCACCGACACCGGGTCACTGCTGCGCGGCACATGCACGTGGTCGGCCCCGACCCCGCTGAAGTCATAGGCGTGATCCGCCTCGGAGGGGACGCACACCGTGACCTTCACGCCCCGGGCGACGAGCCCCGCGGCCAGGGAGCGGACATGCGCACTGCTGGCCGCATTGCCTCCGCCCAGCACCTGCACGGTGCGCAACGGCGACTGGCCATGCGGTGAGTGGCTGCTCACGGGGGTCACGTGGCCGGGCTCCTGGTTCGGGTCGGGCGATCACCGCGCAGGATTCCCGCGCGTACTCCGCCAAGGATGCCAGGACATCCGCGGGTTACGGGAACGCCCGGAGCCCGGCGGCGCGACAGTGGGGCGCGGCTTCGGGGACACGCGCCGGGCCAGGTCACCCACACGAGTGAAGATCGGCTACAGGCCGCTCGTCCGCTACAGATCCGCCCGAGCCGTCGCCAGCAGCTCCTCGGCGTGCGCCCGGGCCGTCTCCGAGTCCTCCTGGCCGGCGAGCATCCGGGACAGCTCCCGGACCCGCTCCTCCCCTTCCAGCACCTTCACTCCGGAACGGGTGACCGAGCCGTCGTTCGTCTTCTCGACCAGCAACTGCCGGTCGGCGAAGGCGGCGACCTGCGGAAGATGGGTCACGACCACGACCTGCGCGGTCTTCGCCAGCCGCGCGAGCCGCCGGCCGATCTCGACCGCAGCCTTGCCACCGACACCGGCGTCGACCTCGTCGAAGAGATACGTCGGCACGGGGTCCGTCCCCGCGAACACGACCTCCACGGCCAGCATCACGCGGGACAGCTCACCGCCGGACGCCCCCTTGGCGATCGGCCGTGCCGGCGCGCCCGGGTGGGGAGCCAGCAGCAGCTCCACCTCGTCGGCACCCGCGGGCCCGTACGCGACCGGACGGCCGCCGACCTCGACGCCGTCGGGATCCTCGGTCTGCCGGATGTCGAAGGACACCCGCGCGTGCGGCATGGCAAGCGAGGCCAGCTCGGCTGTCACGGCCGCCGCGAACCGCTCGGCGGCCTCCCTCCGCGCGTCCGTCAACGCCTGTGCGAGGCCGCCCAGTTCGGCCCGGAGCGCGTCCCGCTCGGCGGTCAGTTCCCCGATCCGCTCGTCGTCGCCGTCGAGTTCGGTCAGCCGGGCGGCGGCGCGCTCGGCCCAGGTCAGCACGGCGGCGATGTCCTCGCCGTACTTCCGGGTCAGCCCGGTGAGCGCGGCCCGCCGCTCCTCGACGGCCGCCAGCCGCAGTGGATCGGCGTCCAGGTCGTCGGCGTACCCGGCCAGATCCCCGGCCGCGTCGCGCAGCAGGATCCCGATCTCCCCGATGCGGTCGGCGAGCGCGGCCAGCGCCGGGTCGTGCGACCGTACGGCGTCCAGGGCCCGCTGCGAGCCCGCGACGAGCGTCCCGGCGTCGACGCCCTCGGGGTCCTCCGGATTGCCCGCGAGCGCGGCGTGCGCGACCGCGGCGGCGGACGCCAGCGCCTCGGCGTGCCCCAGCCGCTCGGCCTCCTCGGCCAGCTCCACGTCCTCCCCGGCGCGGGGCTCGACGGCGGCGATCTCGTCGAGCCCGTAGCGCAGCATGTCGGCCTCCTGGGCCCGTTCACGCGCGCGTGTGGTGATCTCGTCGAGCTCGGTGGTAACGGCCCGCAGCCGCTTGTACGCCTCGCCGTACTTGGCCAGCGGTGCGGCGACCGCGTCACCGGCGTACCGGTCGAGCGCCTGACGCTGCCGGGACAGCTTCAGCAGCCCCTGCTGGTCGGTCTGCCCGTGCACCGCCACCAGCTCGTCGGCGAGCTCGGCGAGCACTCCGACGGGCACGCTGCGCCCGCCCAGGTGCGCCCGCGAGCGCCCCTCGGCGGAAACGGTACGGCTGATCAGCAGCGCCCCGTCGTCGAGCTCGGCCCCGGCCTCCTCGGCGCGTACGGCGGCCGTGGCGTCGTCGGGGACGGTGATCCGCCCCTCCACGACGGCCTTCCCGGCCCCGATCCGCACGAGCGCCGGGTCCGCGCGCCCGCCCAACAGCAGCCCGAGGCTGGTGACCACCATGGTCTTGCCCGCACCCGTCTCACCGGTGACCGCGGTGAACCCCGGCGACAGCTCGACAACGGCGTCGTCGATCACGCCGAGCGACCGTATCCGCATCTCCTCCAACACGGACACGACCTTACGAGGTCCAAGCCAAGGATTGCGACTGGCCCGGTCCTGTCACCCACGAGAGTGGCAGCGCCCTTCTTTTCAGGGGCGCGGGGAACCGCGCGACCAGCCACGGCTGATCCGCACCCGCCGACGACGGGCAACCACGCTAATGAGGAGCCCCCCGCCACCCGGAAACAGGCAGCGCGAACTTGGCCACCAGCCGATCCGTGAACGACGCATGATGCAGCCGGGCCAACCGCACGGGCACAGCCCCCCGCCGCACCTCGACCCGCGCCCCCGGCGGCAACTCGACAGTCCGCCGCCCGTCACACCACAAAACCCCCGGCGGAATGTGTGGCAGAACCTCCACAGCCAACACAGAATCCGGCGATGTCACCAACGGCTTCGCAAACAACGCGTGCGCGCTGATCGGCACCATCAACAGCGCCTCGACCTCCGGCCACACCACCGGCCCGCCCGCGGAGAACGCGTACGCCGTCGACCCCGTGGGCGTCGCACACACGATCCCGTCACAGCCGAACCCCGTCACCGGCCGCCCGTCGATCTCCAGGACGACCTCCAGCATCCGCTCGGCGGACACCTTCTGCACCGCCGCCTCGTTCAGCGCCCAGTCCGTGTGCACGATGTCCCCGTTGCGATGCACCACGACGTCGACGGTCATCCGCTCCTCGACCTCGTACGCCTTGGACACCACCCGGTCGACGACCTTGTCGAGGTCGTCCCGCTCGGCCTCCGCGAGGAAGCCGACCCGGCCGAGGTTGACGCCGAGCATCGGCACGCCCGACGCCCGCGCGAACTCCGCACCGCGCAGCAGCGTGCCGTCACCGCCCAGCACGATGAGCAGCTCACACCCGTCGAGGCACTGCGGGGTGGCCTCCTTGACCAGCTCCACCTCGTCCGGCAGCGGCAGGTCGCACGCCTCGGCCTCCAGGACCCGCACACCCAGACCGGAGCGCAGCAGCCCCTTCACGACGAGTTCGGCACTGCGCACGGCGGCGGGCCGGCCCGTGTGGGCGAGCAGGAAAACAGTACGAGCTCGGTTCTCGGTCAACGCGGCCCCTCCGCCACTGCACGGTCGACATCGGCCGGGTCCAGTTCCGGTGCCCCGGCCCGCAGCCACAGAAAGTATTCGACATTCCCCGACGGCCCGGGCAGCGGACTGGCCGTCACGCCCTTCACCCCGAGCCCCAGCCCCCAGGCCTTGCCCGCCACCCCCGTCACCGCTTCGGCCCGCAGCTGGGGGCTGCGTACGACTCCCCCGCTGCCCAGCCGCTCCTTCCCCACCTCGAACTGCGGCTTGACCATCATCACCAGGTCCGCGTCCGGCTTCACGCACCGCACCAGGGCGGGCAGGACCAGCCCGAGCGGGATGAAGGACAGATCCCCCACGACAAGATCCACAGGCTCCCCATCGATCTCTTCAAGTGTCAATTCGCGAACGTTCGTACGGTCCTTGACGGTGACGCGTTCATCGTTCTGGAGAGACCACGCGAGTTGTCCGTATCCGACGTCCACGGCGACGACGTGCGCGGCGCCCGCACGCAGCAGGACATCGGTGAAACCACCGGTGGACGCGCCGGCGTCGAGCGCCCTGCGCCCCTCGACGACCAGGCCCTGCGGCAGGAACGCCGTCAGCGCGCCGGCGAGCTTGTGGCCGCCGCGCGACACGTAGTCGGGATCGTCCGCGTCGGCCGCGACGACGATCGCGGCCGCGGTCTCCACCTGCGTGGCGGGTTTGGTCGCGACGGTCTTGCCGACGGAGACCCGCCCGGCGGCGATCAGCTGGCCGGCATGCTCACGCGAGCGCGCGAGCTTCCGGCGGACCAGCTCCGCGTCGAGACGGCGGCGTGCGACTCCTGCCACGTTCGGTTCAGCTCCTAGGTCCGTGCTGCGACGGGGGCGCCGGGGGTTCCGGGCGGGCGTCGAGCGCGGTCAGCGCGTCGCGCAGCCCCCGGTGTACATCCTCGTACACCTCGACGTGTCCGTCCGTGGCGAGGTGGTCCGCGTCGCCGAGCCGGTCCAGGGCCGCGTCCACGCCGGCGTCGCCCGTGGGGGTGCGGGGCACGTTCAGCGGGGCGGGGGCGGCGGGGTCGTCCTCCAGCGCAGGTTCGGGCTCCGGCTCCGGTTCGGGGGCGGGCGCGTCCTCCCCGGCCGACATTTCGGGTACTGCGTCTTCCATGCCCCGACGCTACCGCGAACCGCTGCGGTACCGTCGACCGCGATGGCCACGATCGAGGAGTGCCGCAGCGCACTCGACAAGCTCTCCGACAACATGCAGCGCGCCGAAGGGGACGTCCGCGACGCCGCGGCCCTGGACCGTTCGGTGAGCTGCCACATCACGGACCTGGACGTCACCTTCGTCGGCCGTATGCGCGGCGGGCGGATCGAGGTGCACGACACCGTGCAGGGCCCGCCGCCGGACAAGGCCGAGATCAGGCTGGCCATGACCGGTGACGACCTGGTCGCCCTGGTCGACGGCGAGCTGAGCTTCGCCAAGGCCTGGGGCTCGGGCCGGGTGAAGCTGTCCGCGGGCGTACGCGATCTGCTCCAGCTCAGGAAGCTCCTGTAGCGACCGCCTTCTCGGCCCCGGCCCCGGCTCCCGCCCCCACGCGTGCCTTCCGCGCCGCCGGCACGACCAGCGGCGTGCCCGTCTCCGGGTCGTCGATGACCTGGCAGCGCAGGCCGAAGACCTCCTCCACCAGGCCGGCCGTGACGATGTCCTTCGGCGCGCCCTGGGCGATGACCCGGCCCTCGCGCAGGGCGATGAGGTGGGTGGCGTAGCGGGCGGCGTGGTTCAGGTCGTGCAGCACGGCGACGAGCGTGCGCCCCTGCTCCTCGTGCAGCTCCGCGCACAGGTCCAGCACGTCGATCTGGTGCTGGATGTCCAGGAACGTCGTCGGCTCGTCGAGCAGCAGCAGCGGCGTCTGCTGGGCGAGTGCCATGGCGATCCACACGCGCTGGCGCTGGCCGCCCGACAGTTCGTCGACGTAGCGCTCGGCCAGCTCGGCGACGCCGGTCTGCCGCATCGACTCCTGGACGACCCGCTCGTCCTCGGTCGACCACTGGCGCAGGATGCCCTGGTGCGGGTAGCGGCCGCGGCCCACCAGGTCCCCGACGGTGATGCCGTCGGGCGCGATGGACGTCTGGGGCAGCAGACCGAGCGTGCGCGCCACCTTCTTCGCGGGCATCGACTGGATGACCTGCCCGTCGAGCAGCACCCGGCCCGTACTGGGCTTGAGCATCCGCGACAACGCCCGCAGGAGCGTCGACTTGCCGCACGCGTTGGGGCCGACGATCACGGTGAAGGAGTTGTCGGGTATCTCCACCGACAGTTGCTCGGCGATCACCCGCTGGTCGTAGGCGAGGGTGACGTTCTCGGCGGACAGACGGTTCACGGTGCTCCTTCGGTTCTCGCTCATATCCGGCCCGCTTTGCGTTCGGTGACCAGCAGCCACAGCAGGTAGGCGCCGCCCAGCACGCCGGTGACCACGCCCACGGGCAACTGCTCGGCGCCGAACGCCCGCTGCGAGAGCCAGTCGGCGACGACCAGCAGGGCGGCGCCCATGCACAGGGAGGCCAGCAGGTTCGGGCCGGGCGCGCGGGTCAGGCGCCGGGCCAGCTGCGGCGCGGTGAGCGCGACGAAGCTGACCGGACCGGCGGCGGCGGTCGCGGACGCGGTCAACAGCACGGCCGCCACCATCAGCAGCAGCCGTACGCGCTCCACCCGCACCCCGAGGGCGTACGAGACGTCGTCGCCCATCTCCATCATCCGCAGCCCGCGCGCGTTGCACAGGACGAGCGGCACGAGCACCGCGCACAGCCCGAGCAGCGGCCAGACCTGAGCCCAGTCGCGGCCGTCGAGGGATCCCGTCATCCACACGACCGCGCGGGCCGCGTCCACGATGTCGGACTTGGTGAGCAGATACCCGTTGACCGCCGTGACGATCGCGGAGACGCCGATGCCGACCAGCACCAGCCGGTATCCGTGCACTCCCCGCTTCCAGGCGAGCACATAGATGGCGAGCCCGGTCACCAGACCGCCCACGAGCGCGCCGGCGGCGACCTGGTTGGCGCTGCCGGAGAACAGCACGATCACGGTGAGGGCGCCGGCCGTCGCCCCCTGCCCGAGGCCCAGCACGTCCGGACTGCCCAGTGGATTGCGGGAGATGGACTGGAACAGCGCGCCGCCGAGCCCGAGCGAGGCGCCGACCAGCAGCCCGACCAGGACCCGCGGCAGCCGCAGTTCGTTGACGATGAACTCCTGGCCAGGGTTGCCCTCGCCGAACAGCGTCCGCAGCACGTCGGCGGCCGGGATCGGGAAGTCGCCGGTGCCGATGAGCACGACACTCGCCGTGAGCGCCGCGACCAGCAGCAGGACCACGACGGTCAAGGCCCGCACGTCCAGGCGCACGGAGAGCCCGCCCGGGGTCCGCACGGCACGGTTGGTGGTCTTCACAGCTGCGCCGTCCTCCGCCGTCGTACGAGATAGATGAACACCGGACCGCCGAGGATCGCGGTGACGATCCCCACCTGGAGTTCCGCGGGCCGGGCCACCATCCGGCCGATGACGTCGGCGCCGAGCAGCAGCACGGGCGACAGGATCGCCGCGTACGGCAGGATCCAGCGCAGGTCGGGGCCGGTGAAGGAGCGCACCACGTGCGGCACCATCAGCCCGACGAACACGATCGGCCCGCAGGCCGCCGTCGCCGCCCCGCACAGCACGGTCGCGGCCAGCATGGACAGCGCCCGCGTCCGGTTCAGGTTGGCGCCGAGCGCCTTGGCGGTGTCGTCGCCCATGGCCATGGCGTTGAGCGGGCGGGACAACGCCAGCGCCAGGACCAGGCCGGCCAGCAGGAACGGCAGGACCTGCCGGATGGTCGACTCACTCGCCGAGGACAGCGAACCGACCGTCCAGAACCGCATCTTGCCGAGCGCCGCGTCGTCCATGATCATCACGGCCTGGAGGTAGCCGTAGAGCGCGGCGCTGAGCGCCGTACCGGCGAGCGCGAGCCGCACCGGCGTCGCGCCTCGGCTGCCGCCGAGGAACCACACCAGCGCCCCGACCGCGGCCGCGCCGAGGAACGCGAACCAGACGTAGCCGCTGAGTGAGGTGACCCCGAGGTATGTGATGGCCGTGACGACCGCGGCGGACGCGCCCGCGTTGATGCCGAGCAGCCCGGGGTCGGCCAGCGGGTTGCGGGTGAGCGCCTGGAGAACCGCTCCGGCCAGACCGAGGGCGGCGCCGGCGAGCAGCCCGAGGACGGTCCGCGACAGCCGCTCCGAGACGACGACGTCGCCGTACGTCCCCGAGTCCTCGAACAAGCCGTGCCAGACCTGCCCGAGGGACAGCTGTTTCGCCCCGATCGCGATACTCGCCAGCGCGACGAGCACCAGGATCGCGACGGCCAGGACGAGCCCGAAGGCCCGGATCGCCCGTCGGGTCGGGGGCGCGGGGGCGGTCTCCGCGCGCTGTTCGGGGGGACTGTCGACCAACACGCAGGTTAGGTTAGCCTACCCTGCTATCCGATCTCGATCCCGGAGCGCGACCGCCGCCCCGGACACCCCGCCGGAGCGTGCCAGTGCACCGCGGATCCACCTGGACCCGGAACCGGGGACCCGGCCGGCGCTCGGAACCGCGGACCCGACGGGCACTCAAAGACCCAGCCTCGCCAGCGACTTCCCCCCGTCCAGCGCGCACACCCCCGCACCGGCGGCCGTCCACGCCGCGGCACACAACGCGCGCAGCCCGTCCAGCGCCTCACCGTCCCCGTCGAGCTCCAGCCGGTCCGCACCGGCCGTCGCCGTCCAGCCGCCGCACCGGAACCCGCCGTCCGGCACCTCCACGACATCCGGCTGGCCGCTGAGCATCCCGCGCAGATCGGCGTCCACATACGTCGGCCGGTGCTGCGGCGGCGCGGCCAGCAACTGCGCGCCGTCGGTCACCCCGGTCAGGACCAGCAGCGAGTCGACTTCCCCGTTGAACGCGCCCTCGATGTCCGTGTCCAGCCGGTCCCCCACCACCAGCGGCCTCTTCGCCCCCGTCCGCAGGATGGTCTCCCGGTGCATCGGCGGCAGCGGCTTGCCCGCGACCTGCGGCTCGGCGCCCGTGGCGATCCGCACGACCTCCACCGCCGCGCCGTTGCCCGGCGCGATCCCACGCCCGCTCGGAATCGTCAGGTCCGTGTTCGAGGCGAACCAGGGCACACCGCGCGCGACCGCGTAACCGGCCTCCGCGAAACGGCCCCACGGCAGCTCGGGACCGCCGTAACCCTGCACCACCGCCGCCGGATCGTCATCCGCCGACTCCACGGGCACGAGCCCGCGCTCGCGCAGCGCCACCCGCAACCCCTCACCGCCGATGACCAGCACCCGGGCGCCCCGCGGCACCTGCTCGCTGATCAGCCGGGCGACCGCCTGCGCCGAGGTGATGACGTCGTCCGCGCCCGTCGGTATGCCGAGCTCCGTCAGATGCTCGGCCACCGTGTCCGGAGTCCGCAGCGCGTTGTTGGTGACGTACGCCAGACGCATTCCGCGCGACCGGGCCGTGGCCAGCGACTCGACGGCGTACGCGATCGCGCTCCCGCCCGCGTACACGACACCGTCCAGATCGAGCAGCGCCGTGTCGTACGCCTCGCTCAGGGCCTGCCCACTGCCCTCGGGCCTCGTCCTGACGCTCCGGCTCATCCCGCATCGCTCCTCGTTCGACGGCTTTCCCCCGATCATCCCCCATGCCACTGACAGCCGTACGATGCCGGGATGAACACAGCAGGTCACTCGGAAGCAACGGAGCGCCGAGGCCTGGAACTCACCCCGTTCCGAGGCCTTCGTTACGACCCCGACCGGGTCGGCAGCCTGGCCGCAGTGACGTCCCCGCCGTACGACGTCGTCGTCCGCCCGGACGGAGTGCACCATCTCCAGTCCGCCGACCCGTACAACATCGTCCGACTGATCCTCCCCCAGGCCGCCACTCCCAGCGCCCGCAACGACCAGGCCGCCCAGACCCTGCGCCGGTGGCTGTCCGAGGGCGTCCTGACCACCGACCCGGACCCCGGTCTGTACGTCTACGAGCAGCGGGACGGCGACGGCATGCTGCAACGCGGCATCATCGGCGCCCTGCGCGTGTCGGACCCGGCCGAGCAGGTGGTGCTGCCGCACGAGGACGTCATGCCGCACGTCGTCGCCGACCGCGCGGCCCTGATGCGGGCCACCTCGGCGAACCTCGAACCCCTCCTGCTGACCTACCGCGGCGACGACTCGACGACCGCCACGGCGGACCTGATCGAGCGCACCGCCGAACAGCCACCGCTCCTCGCCACCACCACGGAGGACGGCTTCAGCCACCGCCTGTGGTCGGTCACAGCCCCCGAAGACCTGGCGACGATCCAGCACGACCTGGCCCGTCACCAGGCCCTCATCGCCGACGGCCACCACCGCTGGGCGACCTACCGCCGCCTCCGCACGGAACACCCCTCCCCCAGCCCCTGGGACCACGGCCTGGTCCTCCTGGTCGACACGGCCCGCTACCCCCTGCGCGTCCGCGCCATCCACCGCCTCCTGCACGACCTGCCGGTCGTCGAGGCCGTCGCCGCCCTGGAGGGCCATTTCCGCGTGCGCCGCCTCGAAGTCCCGTTGCCCGACGCCCTGGAGGCACTGGCGGACGCGGCCTGCGCGGGCAACGCGTTCCTGCTGGCCGGCGACGGCGCCTTCCACCTCGTCGACCGCCCCGACCCGGACCTCCTGGCCCGCACGATCCCCGCCGACCGCCCCACCGCCTGGCGCACCCTCGACGCGACGGTCCTGCACGCCACGCTCCTCGACCACGTCTGGCGCATCCCCGAGGACTCCCCCGCGCACATCACCTACATCCACGACACCGCCGCCACGGTCGCGAAGGCGGAACGCGACGGCGGTACGGCCGTCCTGATGCACCCGGTCCGCGAGGAGGTCGTCCGCGACCTGGCCCGGCAGGGCGTCACCATGCCGCGCAAGTCGACGTCGTTCGGCCCGAAGCCGGCCTCGGGCCTGGTGCTGCGCGCGCTGGAGCACTGACGCGCTCGCCCGGACACACGAAAGGGGCGGATCCCGACCGGGATCCGCCCCTTCTGCGCGAGGTCAGTCCTTCTGCTCCTCGGCGGCGTCGCCGCCCTCACCCTCGTGCTCGGCCTCGTCCTCGGTCAGGGCGTCCATGAACTCCACCCCGTCCAGCTCGGCGAGCCGGTCCGAGGCGTCCGTGCTGCCGTCCCGGTCGGCCTCCACGGCCTTCGCGAACCACTCCCGCGCCTCGGGCTCCCGCCCGGCCGCCAGCAGCGCGTCGGCGTAGGCGTACCGCAGCCGCGCGGTCCACGGCTGCACGGAGTTCGAGGCCAACTCCGGGCTCTGCAGCGTCACGATGGCCGCGTCCAGCTGCCCCATGTCCCGCCGCGCACCGGCCGCGACGAGCCGCATCTCGACCTGCCCGGCCTTGTCGAGCTTGTGCACCTCGGGTGCCCCGGCCATGTCCAGCGCCTTCTCCGGCCGCCCGAGCCCACGCTCGCAGTCGGCCATGACAGGCCACAGATCGATGTTCCCGGTCATCCGCTTGGCGGCCCTGAACTCGGCCAGCGCCTCACCGTACTTCTGGGTGGCATACGCGGCGAATCCGGCGGCCTCCCGCACGGCGGCGACCCGCGACGCCAGCCGCAGCGCCACCCTGGAGTAGCCGTACGCGCCCTCGGGGTCCTCGTCGAGCAGCCGCGCGACCATCACCAGGTTCTTCGCGACATCGTCCGCGAGCGTCTTCGGCAGGCTCTGGAGTTCCTGACGTACGTCCTTGTCGATCTCTTCGCCCGTGACGTCCTCGGGGATCGGCAGCCGCTTGATCGGCTCCCGGTCCCGCTCCCGCTCCTCACGGAAGCGGCCGCCACCGCGCCGATCGTCACGACGGTCGTCGCGCCGGTCATCACGGCCCCGGAAGCCTCCGGGCCGCCCACCGCGATCGTCCCGTCGCGGGCCACGCCCACGGTCGTCCCGTCCACGGTCGTCCCGCCCACGAAAACCGCCGCGGTCGCCCCGGACGTCGCGGCTGTCGCGGCTGTCGTCCCGACGGAACCCGCCACGCCCGCCCCGAGGAGCGTCGTCGCGCCGGAAGCCGCCGCGTTCCCCGCGGTCGTCCCCACGACGGTCGTCACGGCGCTCGTCACGGCGCTCGTCACGGCCGCGGAAACCGCCTCGGTCGTCACGACGGAAGCCGCGGTCGCGGTCGTCGCCGCGGGGCCCGCGATCCCGGTCGTCACGACGGAAACCGCGGTCGCGGTCACGGTCGTCACGGCGGAAGCCACGGTCACGGTCGTCTCCCCGAGGCCCGCGATCCCGATCGTCTGCGCGGAAATTACGGTCCCGGTTGTCGCGACGCTCAGGGGCACGGTCGTCGCGCCGGGAGAACCCGCCGCGGTCGCCCTCACGCCTGTCGTCACGGCGGTCATCGCGCCTGTCGTCCCGACGGTCATCCCGTCGGAAACCACCCCGCTGCCCGCGGTCATCGCCCCGGCGGTCATCGCGCCGGCCATCGTCACGCCGGCCGTAGCCACCGCCGCGGTTGTCGTCGCGGCGGAACCCGCCGCGGTCCCGGTCGTCCCGCCGCTCCCCGCGGTCATCACGCCGGAAAGCGGGACGGTCACCGCGATCGTCCCGCCGGAACCCGCCCCGATCACGGTCGTCCCTGCGCGGTCCTCGGTCGCGGTCGTCTCGTCGGCCGAATCCAGCACCACGGTTGTCATCACGCCGGAAGCCACCACGGTCACCGCGGTCGCTCCGCTCGCTTCGACGGAAGCCGCCACGGTCTCCACGGTCCCCGCGCTGACCGCCGCGGTCGCTCCGGTCCCCCTCCCGTCGCTGCTGGTCGCGCTCCGGTCGGTCGTCGGGAGAGTTGGTGGACATGGTGACTCCTGTCTTCGGTACCGCAAGTCATTCTCGCGCAGCCGGGTGCCCAGCGCGCAGTGCAAAAACAAAAAGGACCCCTGGTCCCAGCTGAACGCTGGTGACCAGGGGTCCTTCCAAAGATTGTTCGGCGGCGTCCTACTCTCCCACAGGGTCCCCCCTGCAGTACCATCGGCGCTGTAAGGCTTAGCTTCCGGGTTCGAAATGTAACCGGGCGTTTCCCCTACGCTATAACCACCGAAACCCTAATGGTTTCGAGCGAACAAGCACACTCTTCAATTGTTTGTTCTGCTCAAAGCCGACAACTGTTCGTTGTCTCAGAACTAACACAGTGGACGCGAGCAACTGAGGACAAGCCCTCGGCCTATTAGTACCGGTCAACTCCACACGTTACCGTGCTTCCATATCCGGCCTATCAAC